>NZ_NJFZ01000021.1 GCF_002270355.1 Flectobacillus sp. BAB-3569
TTCAGGATTTACTAAGGCTACATATCCAGATATAACACCGTCTTTTTCTAACCGCTTGATTCGCTCAAATACAGGCGAGGTGGTTAGATTCAACATTTCGGCTAATTCTTTAATAGTTAGTTTGGCATTTTGCTGTAATAACTGAAGAATTTGTTGGTCGGTCGAGTCCAGCATAATATTCTGTTTAACAATTTAATCTTATGTTGATAAAGCAAAATATGCTTATTTTTTTGAAAATGACAAAAGTTAGCGGGGTATTTTTGAGTATTTTAAAGAATAAAATATAAATTTAAACTAAGTAATCAGCATAAATATCTGATATGATGCCTCTAAAAAGAAACTTGTTTTTGCTGCTTTTGGCAGTGTTTTATCCTTTTTGTAGGACAACAGCTCAACTGACTCCTCAGAAAATTGCTCAAGTAGATAGCGCCATGCGAGTGCTACACGCTCAGGGTCAATTTAGCGGAGTGGTTCTTTTGTCTGAAAAAGGGAAAATCAAGTTTCAAAAGGCACTCGGATATACAGATTACTTACAGCGCACTGCGCTAGATGCGGCTCAGCCCTTCAATCTTGCCTCAATTACTAAACAATTCGTAGCAACGATGACTATGAAACTCTTTGAGCAAGGGAAATTGGAATATGACCAAAAGGTCATCCATTTTATTCCAAATTTCCCTTATCAAGAGATTACCATTCGCCAGCTACTGACGCATACTTCTGGTCTTCCAGAATATTTTGACATGGCGATGAGCCACCTTAATACCCTCGATACGCTCACCAACGATAAGCTCATTCAATTACTCGTCGAAAAACACCCACCACTCAATTTTGCTTCTGGTACAAAATGGGAATACTGTAATACGGGATATTTACTTTTGGCAAGTATTATCGAAAAAGCATCGGGAACTTCTTTTGAACACTTCTTCAGCACTCAAATATCCCAGCCGTTTGGTCTAAAAAACACCTTTGTTTATTTTCTAAATGGTCCTAATCAAAACAAAAAACGTGTTTTAGGTTTTGAAAGAAAAAATGGGAAAGCTATTTCCAATGACCTCATTCTCTTGGATGGGGTTGTTGGCGATGGCAATATATACTCAAGCGCAGAGGATTTGAATAAATGGATTCAACTGGTTACAGAAAATAAAGTGCTAAAACCTGCCACTTGGGCGGAGGCTTTCACACCTGTTCAACTCAAAGACGGCTCAAGTTATCCTTATGGTTTTGGTTGGGGAATTTCCGAAAATGGTTTTGAACATACCGGCTCATGGGTTGGTTTTCAAAATGCTATTTTCAGAAATAACAAAACCCAAACAACTGCCATTCTGCTATCAAATGGAACAAACCCAATTTTTAGAAATATTCTCAAAAAAATACTTGCTGGTCAACCTTTTCATTTACCTAAAACACATTTAATCAAAAATATCAAATTGATAGATGGTACAGGGTTGCCAAGTCAACAAGTTCAGGTTAGGATTAAAGATAATAAGATTTGGGAAATTGGCAAATTAGAACCTTTTGTTGGCGAGACCGTAACCGATGGAAATGGACTAATACTTGCACCTGGGTTTATTGATTCGCATAGCCATCATTATGGAAGTTTAGACAAGACCCCCACAGCCATTCCCATGCTCAGCCAAGGAATTACTACCATTGTAATCGGTCAAGATGGTAGTAGCTATGCCATGGATAGTTTGAGCAAGTGGATGAAAGAAAAGCCTGTAGCCGTTAATGTTGCCTCTTACACAGGACATGCTACACTTCGCCAAAAAGTGATGGGACCACGAGGTTTGTACCGAACCGCGAGGCCTGAG
The DNA here is from genome assembly GCF_002270355.1 of Flectobacillus sp. BAB-3569. Taxonomy (GTDB): domain Bacteria; phylum Bacteroidota; class Bacteroidia; order Cytophagales; family Spirosomataceae; genus Flectobacillus; species Flectobacillus roseus. Next base: position 1,812 of record NZ_NJFZ01000021.1, read on the forward strand.
GAGGTCGAAAAAATGAAAGTTTTGCTAGAAACTGAACTTCAGAAAGGTTCGATTGGCTTAAATACAGGTCTTGAATATGAATCTTCCTTTTTCTCGAATCGTGATGAAGTCCTTGAACTAGCTAAAGTTGCTGCCATCAACGGCGGACGTTATATGAGTCATATCAGAAGTGAGGATATAAATTTAACAGAGGCTATTGACGAAATTATTGATATAGGCAGAGAAGCAAAGATTCCTGTCCAAATTTCACATGGAAAAATAGCCCTTCGTTCTCAATGGAAATCTGCTCACGAAGTATTGGCCAAACTCCAAGAAGCTCGTGCAGAAGGAATTCAAATTACGGCAGATTGTTATCCATATACTTTTTGGCATTCGACTTTAAGAGTTCTTTTTCCTAAAAGAGATTACACCAATCTTGAGAGTGCCCAGATGGCAACTGAACAGCTTTTTGACCCCAAAGAGTCTATCATAGTTCGTTTTGCGCCAAACAAATCTTATGCTGGTAAAACGCTTGCTGAAATTGCTGGTTTACGGGGGAAAACAGAAGCTCAAACCTTGATGGACTTGGTAGCTGAAGCGGAAGCATTTGACAAGAAATACCCAGATTATGACGAAGGAATAGAAGCAATCATGGGTAAATCTATGGATGATGAAGATGTGGAGGCAATATTGGCTTGGCCACATACCAATATCTGTTCAGACGGAGCAGGAAGCGGACATCCAAGGGGACATGGGGCTTTTACGAGAGTATTGGGGAAATATGTTCGAGAAAAAAAGCTTTTCTCTTGGGAAACGGCTATCTATAAAATGACAGGACTAACAGCCGAAAATTTAGGTATCCAACATCGTGGACTTATCAAACCAGATTGTTATGCAGACATGGTACTATTTGACCCTGAAACGGTCGTAGACCATGCTGATGTAAAAAATCCTAAAGCTCTTTCATCAGGTATCAAAATGGTTTGGGTCAATGGCGAACTAGTTTGGCAAGACCAAAAGCCTACTGGAAAATTATCTGGTCAAATGATCAAACGATAACATTCATTTTTCACCTTAATATCTAATCCTAAAAGGGCAATCGCATTCATTTGCTTTTGCCCTTAATCAAGTAATTAATTACCTCTCTATATGAAAAAAGCTGTAGTATTAACCAACGGTTTATTAGAAACAAATGACGCCAAAACGGCGCATGGCTTAATCAGGGGCACCGAACGATTCGATATCGTTGGTGTAATTGATACGCCTAAGTTGTCGGGCAAAGATGCGGGAGAAGTTTTGGATGGAAAACATCGAAATATTCCTGTATTTGGTTCGTTGGAAGATGCTATTGAGCAATTAGCAGATATTCATTTTTTAATCATTGGTGTAGCGACTGTTGGGGGAGTGTTGCCTCCAGCCATGGTTGGAATCGTAGAAAAGGCCTTAGAAGCAGGTATTTCTGTAGTAAATGGACTTCATGAGTATTTGACGGATAATCCTGTTTTTGTCAAATTAGCGGAGGAAAAAAACTTGGAGCTCATAGATATTCGTAAGCCTAAGAAACGTCAGGATTTACATTTTTGGACAGGCGAAATCAAGCAAGTAGACGTGCCAATTGTGGCAGTGATGGGCATGGATTGTGCCTTGGGAAAACGTACCACAGCCAGATTATTACGTCAATGTGCAGCACAAAAAGGTATTTCAGCAGAAATGATTTATACTGGTCAAACAGGTTGGTTGCAAGGTGGAAAATACGGTTTTGTCTTTGATTCGACACTCAATGATTTTGTTTCAGGAGAATTAGAACATGCTATTGTATCCTGTTGGAAAGAGACTAAGCCCGCTTTTATTCTATTGGAAGGACAATCTGCCTTAAGAAACCCAAGTGGTCCTTGCGGCTTTGAGTTTATTATTTCAGGAAATGCCAAAAAGGTCGTTTTGGTACATGCACCCAAAAGAAAATATTACGATAATGACCCGCATTGGGGCGAAATACCTAGTGTAAGTTCAGAAATAGCATTGATACAACAACTAGGAGCTGAAGTAATCGCATTGGCTCTGAATACTGAAGATTGTACCGAAGAAGAATATCTTGCTTTTAAAGAAAGCTATCAAAAAGAGTTAGGCATACCCGTTGTATTACCACTTCAGGATGGGGTAGAGGATGTATTAAATGTGATTCTAAACTAACCTCAGCCTATGAAAATCGTTGCTATTCGTGCCTATATCAAATATTTGGCTCTCACCAAGCCTTATACCATTGCTTACAGTACATTTACAGATGTTAAATTGGTATTTCTAGAAATTGAACTAGAAAACGGTATCATTGGCGTAGGTTCGGCGAGTCCTGCCGAAGAAGTTGTAGGCGAAAATCCTGCTCAGACTTTAGCTTCTTTACAAACAGATTTTGTGCAAAAATTAGTAGGAAGAGATATCCGACATTTCCAACAACTCATTTTTGAAGCTCACCAATATTTTGGGTATTTGCCTGGGACATTGGCAGCGATTGATTTAGCACTTCATGATGCTTTTTGTCAATATTTAGGTATACCAGTGGTTGATTATTACGGAAGAAAAATAGAAGCTTTGCCCACTTCTGTAACGATTGGTATTAAGGGTGTAGAGGAAACCGTCGAAGAAGCAAAGGAGTATCTTTCGCTAGGCTTTTCGACATTGAAGGTAAAAACAGGACTAGATTGGCAAGAAGATTTGGAAAGAGTAGCTGCCTTGCGTAAATCGTTTGGCAATGCTATCACGATTCGAGTAGATGCCAACCAAGGTTATGACTTAGATACCTTACAAAAATGGTTTGAACATACCCAAAGTTTGGAGATCGAGTTGGTTGAACAGCCTATTCAAGTAGGACAGGAAAACAACTTGTATCAAACCTTAGATTTCGCATCGAGCATAGCTGCAGATGAAAGTTTGAAAGATGCATGGTATGCTATCAAGTTTGCTTCAGAACCCAAAAGATTCGGTATTTTTAATATCAAACTCATGAAATGTGGAGGACTTTTACCCGCTTTGGAAATAGCCCAAATTGCCAAAAATGCTGGAATTAGGTTATTCTGGGGGTGTAACGACGAAAGTATCGCGAGTATCACGGCTGCCTTGCACCTTGCTTATGCTTGTCCAAATTCAAAATATCTAGATTTAGATGGCAGTTTTGACTTGGCAGAGGATTTGGTAACAGGAGGTTTTGAAGTTAAAAACGGTTTCATGTATCTCAATGAAAAAAGTGGATTTGGATTTTCTTTGTTGTAGTAATAAATAGTAGTTATCAGTTATTAGTTAAAGGATATTTTCAAAGTGATCCATTAATATATAGTCCTCTTACTTGATAAATAGAACGAAGAATTTCTAAAGAGCACCATAAGTTTAATAGTCTGTTTTCTGAAGTATCAACTTTATTCACGATTGAATAATCTAATTTCATTCAAAAAACTCAAAACTCAGCATTCCTAACTCAGCACTCAACTATGTCTCTTCTCCAACCTAAAATAGGGCTTCGTTCGGCTAGCTTGCTTGTAGTAAGTGTGATTGTTGGTTCGGGAGTTTTCAAGAAAATAGCCCCAATGGCGGCTGAATTGGGTTCCCCTTGGTTGGTGTTATTGTGTTGGATTGTCGCAGGGCTTATCACCTTGGCGGGGGCGCTCACTACTGCCGAAATGGCAAGTCTCTTTCCTGATTCGGGTGGAGAATATCAATATTACCGAAAAGTGTACAATCCATTCTTTGCTTTTTTGTACGGCTGGGGCAATTTTACGGTGATGAAAACAGCCTCTATTGCCGCCCTAGCGTATGTTTTCGCAGAATCTTTTTATTCTATTTTTGCCTTAAAACTTCAGCCATATTCCATAGAGGCTCCTATTTTAATCAAGGCAATAGCAACGCTTTTAGTCGCCTCACTAACGTATGTCAACTTTAAGGGGTTGACCATTGCGGAGAAATTGAGTAATAGTTTGACATTTCTGATGTTTTTGGCTGTAGGTATCTTCGTGATATGTGGATTGTTTAGTCCGAAAGGTTCATGGCAAAATTTAAGTCATACTTCATCCTTAGAAATCTATCAAAATCGTACTTCGGGGTCTTGGATTAAAGCGTTATTTGCAGCTTGTCTTGGGGCATTTTGGGGATACGAAGGCTGGAACCATATTGGATTTATTGGCGAAGAGGTCAAATCTCCCCAAAAGAATTTGCCTTTGGCTCTAACTTTTGGGACGCTTGCCGTTATACTGATTTATGTGTCGCTCAATCTTGTATATCTTCGAGTATTGCCTATTGAGGCATTTATCCAAATAAATGAAAATCCCAATACTATTGCGGCTATTGAAGTTGCCAAGGTAATCATGGGACCAATTGGAACGATTTTATTGGCGTGTTTAATTCTGCTCACGACTCTCAATGCCACGAATGGGACTATTTTGATGTCGGCAAGGTTGTTTTATGCCATGGGTAGAGATAAGCTGTTTTTTAAGCAAACTGCACATATTCACCCGATTTATAAAACTCCTTCTTTTGCCTTGCTATTTCAAGCTTTGTGGTCAGTGCTATTGATTTGGTCTGGCAGTTTTGATCAACTGACAGATATGTTGGTTTTCGCTTCTTTCATCTATTATGGCGCTACAGCATACGGAGTTGTCCTATTTCGTCAAAAAGAACCAACGCTCAAACGAGTCTACAAAGTAGTGGGTTATCCCTATATACCGATTGTTTTTATTTTGTTTTGCTTGGTTTTGGTCACTGTCACATTGTTTACACAACCTGTACAAGCATTTTCTGGCTTGGCACTAATTGCCTCAGGAATACCTTTTTATTTTTACTGGAAGAAAAAAGAAAGTAAAAATTAAGAATGCCTTTTTCGGGAATTTCGGAGAAGGTATTGTGAAAAAATACAATAAAAGACTTTTTTATCTTTTATTAATGATTTATCTTTGTCATGTTAATTAACAATAGTATTTATGTTTTCTAAAACTTGTGAATATGCCATCAAGGCCAGTATTTACATTGCTTCCCAGTCTTTAGCACAAAAGAGGGTGGGGATAAAAGATATTGCCCAAGCCATAGAATCGCCAGAGGCTTTTACTGGAAAAATCATGCAGGTTTTATCCAAGAATCATGTTGTGGCTTCGGTAAAAGGCCCACACGGAGGATTTGAAATTCTCGAATCGGCGATGAAGGAGAAAAAATTGGCAGAGGTAGTTCGCGCAATGGATGGTGATGATATTTTCAAAAGTTGTGGATTAGGTCTAAAGGAATGTTCCGGAGCAAATCCTTGTCCTTTACATAATCAATTTGCTAAAATTAGAGCTGACATTACTAAACTTCTTGAAACTACCACTTTGTATGACGTAGCAACAGGTTTGGCCGATGGATTGACTTTTTTGAAGCGTTAGTCTTATGGGTGATTTCTCCAAAATTGATTGAAATTTTACTAATGGGTAATCCTTTTAATATGGGTTAAAACCTTTTGAGAGTTTGCAGTTTAATTTGATTAATCACCTTTTAAACATTTTTTCAAACATATTTTTTTAACCGTATAGAAGATTAAAAGGTCTTTTATTCTTTATTGTAAAATTATGGCAAGTGCAAAAACTATAGAAATCGTAAAGGCTACTGTGCCTGTGTTAGCCGTTCACGGTGAGGCAATTACGAAAACTTTTTACCAGTTGTTATTTGAAAGAAATCCTTCTCTCAAAAATGTGTTTAACATGACGCACCAAGCACACGGAACACAACCGCGTGCCTTAGCGAATGCGGTTTATGCGTATGCTGCCAACATCGAAAATCCAGCAGTTTTGGCAAAAGCAATAACCCAAATTACACAGAAACATACCAGTTTATCCGTTACTCCAGAAATGTATGACATTGTGGGTACCAATTTATTGGAGGCTATCAAAATCGTTTTGGGAGATGCTGCTACGGCTGATATTATCAATGCTTGGGCAGAGGCTTATCAAGAATTAGCAAACTTATTGATTGGCATCGAAGAGAATATCTATCAAGAAGCTGAGCAACAGGAGGGTGGTTACCGTGGACAGAAAAATTATACAATTGTCAAAAAAGAGGAGGAATCGAGTATTATAACTAGTTTCTTTCTAAAACCTTCAGACAACTCTGCAATACCGCCTTTTAAGGCAGGGCAATATGTGGCGGTTAATGTGGTTATTCCCGACGCAGAGCACACCCACACACGTAATTATAGTTTGTCGGGTTGTACGACGCAAAATACGTTAAGAATCTCGGTAAAAAAAGAATCTGGTCATCCAGCAGGAGTTGTTTCTAATTATTTGCACGAAATAGCACAGGTTGGCGATATCATCAAATTGGGTATTCCTGCGGGAGAATTTGTATTAGAACCGACACAAAAACCAATTGTTTTGATTGCTGGTGGAGTGGGTATTACCCCATTGATGAGTATGTATATGGATTTGTTTCATCATGCCGAAAATGAAGTTTTGTTTATTCAGTGTGCTAAAAATGGCGAAGTTCACGCTTTTGGACAAAGAAGTCGTCAGTTGGCGGATAAAAAGAAGAGTTTGAAAGTGATTTCAATCTACGACGAACCCTCATCGACTGACCAACCAGATTATAATGGTTTGCTTACACCAGAAATTCTAAAAGCCAATATCTCATCGCTTGATGCAGAATATTATTTCTGTGGACCAGTACCATTTATGAAACAGGTAATACAGATGCTTTTGTCGCTAGAAATTCCAGAAGGTCAATTACATTATGAATTTTTTGGTCCAAGTGGGGATTTGTAGAGAAATAAAAAGTGAACATGATAGAACTGTTTATTTTAATATTTCTGAGGCTTATCTGATGCTTCAGCTTCTTAGGAGCGAAGGTTTTTAGCAAAGAATCGCTATCCTGAATTATTTTAAAAAGCGCCGTAGCTGCGACAGACTTCCATATAATTGGCTTTCTGTCGCAGCTACGGCGCTCAAAGAGAATATCAGCTAAATTACTAGTTCAAGACTTAGTCTTGGACTCAATTTTTTATACAGTTTATAAACTGAAGCAAAAGATAGTCCGAGACCAAGTCTCGAACTAGGCAAGTGTTACCTCTCTACTTCTAAATTACAAACTTTAACATAATTACTAAAGCACAAATCACTCACTCGGTGATTATTCACTTTGTGCCTTTGTTCCTTTCTAACTATGCCCTTCCAATTAATTCAACTTAAAAGTAATGCCATTAATTTGCTGAAGTTCTTCCAAGAATTCATTATTGGGAGAAATTTTATTCTTCCTTGAGAGCATAGTAACCTCCACTTTGTCTTCAGGATCGACAACTTTCACAGAAACACTACATGTACCTTGATGTTTTAGGAAAAGTTGATTCAAAGATTCTACTATCATAGAATTTACAGACTGCAATCCTAAAGTAATACTGAGTTCTTTGGTGTATTTATCCCGAATTTCTGAAAGCAATTGCATACTCATAGGTTTATATTCCCAGTCGTCAGGCTTGCCCCAACGGTTGCGAACGGTACCTCGTACATACAAAAATCTATCTTGAGAAACGTATTTCGATAGGTTCACAAAATCCTCACCAAAAAGCGCAAACTCATAACTGCCATTATAATCTTCCAATGTGAACAACATAAATGGATTTCCATTTTTAGAATATCGTTCCACTACTTTGGTGACAATTCCTCCTACACTAACCTCTTTTCCACGATAAGCAGGATCCATTACTTTATCCAAAGTGGTGGTACAAAAACTATCAAGCTCTAGTCGATAGGTATCGAGCGGGTGACCTGAAATGTAAATCCCTACGACATCTTTTTCGAACTTCAATCGCTCCATTTGAGACCATTTTTCGATACTCGGAATTTTTGGTTTGGCAATATCTGCCCCGCCACCATCACCCAACATTCCGAACAAAGAAGCTTGGGCTGAAGAAGCTAGTTCCGTGGATTTGTTGGCATAACGGATAATTTTTTCAATAAAGGTACTACCTTCACTTTCTTCAAAATAGATGGCTCGGTGGATTTCTGGATAACAATCAAATGCACCTGCATACGCCAAACTTTCTAGCGTTTTCTTGTTTACAGTTCGTAAATTTACACGAGTCACAAAGTCATAAATATCCTTGTAAGGACCATTTTTGTCACGCTCCTCGATAATTGATTCTACAGCCGCATCACCAGTTCCTTTGATGGCACCCAAACCAAATCGAATTTCTCCTTTTTTGTTTACGGCAAAAGAACGGTAAGATTCATTGATGTCTGGTCCCAACACTGGCAATCCCATTCGCTTACACTCTTCCATAAAGAAAGTAATCTTTTCGATGTTGCCTAATGAGTTAGACATCACGGCAGCCATATACTCCGAAGGATAATGCGCTTTGAGATAACCAGTTTGGTACGCTACAAATGCATAACAAGTCGAGTGAGATTTGTTGAAGGCATATTGTGCAAAGGCTTCCCAGTCTGTCCAGATTTTATTGAGTTTGTCTTCAGGATGTCCTTTTTCTTTGGCACCGTCCACAAACTTACTTTTCATTTTATCAAGTGTGTAACGGTCTTTTTTACCCATCGCTTTTCTCAGAACGTCGGCATCTCCTTTTGAGAAACCTGCTAGTTTTTGAGATAAAAGCATCACCTGCTCTTGATAAACGGTAATTCCATAAGTATCTGCCAAGTATTCCTCCATGTCGGGCAAATCGTACGAGATTTCCTCACGACCATGTTTACGAGCAATAAAGTTGGGAATATAGGCAATAGGACCTGGTCGGTACAAGGCATTCATAGCAATTAAATCCGAGAATTGATCGGGCTTTAAGTCCAATAAGTGCTTTTGCATACCACCAGATTCAAATTGGAAGGTAGCGTTTGTTTCGCCTCGTTGATATAATTCGTAAGTTTTTACGTCATCGAGCGGAATGGTATCTAAATCAATTTCTACACCATAGTTTTGCTTAATTAAACGAAGGGCTTCTTTTAGGATTGAAAGCGTTTTTAAACCCAAAAAGTCCATTTTGATTACCCCAGCATCTTCAATGATTTTACCTTCAAATTGCGTAATTAATAAGTTTACTTCTTTTGAAGTTGCAACTGGCAAAATTTCAGTTAAATCCTTTGGCGCAATGATAATACCCGCAGCATGAATACCCGTCCCACGAACCGAACCTTCCAATACCAAGGCTTCTTCTAGTACTTTCGAACGTAAAGAACCTTCTCGACGAATTTCACGAAGTTTCTTGACGTTTTCGATATCTTCAGCTTGTAATTGTTCTTTTTCAGCAAGTGATTTTTCACCAACAAGTGGGGCATTCATTACGCGGTTCAAACTAGTGCCGGGTTTATCAGGGACTAGTTTTGCAAGTTCGTTGGATTCATTCAATGGTAAATCCATCACACGAGCTACGTCTTTGATGGACATTTTGGCAGCCATTGTACCATAGGTTACAATGTGTGCAACTTGCTGTTTACCATATTTATCTACTACATAATCAATTACTTTTTGGCGACCCTCGTCATCAAAGTCCGTATCAATATCGGGCATTGATTTACGGTCAGGATTCAAGAAACGCTCAAATAGGAGATTGTATTTGATTGGGTCAATATTGGTAATACCGATACAATATGCCACCGCCGAACCCGCCGCCGAACCACGACCTGGACCCACAAATACTCCCAAGTCTCGACCAGCGTTGATAAAATCTTGTACAATCAAGAAGTAACCCGCAAATCCCATCGTTCTTACCACGTGTAACTCAAACGCCAAACGTTCCTTGATGTGCGGTTCTTCCCAATTTTCACCATATCGGTTGCGAGCACCTTCCCATGTAAGGTGTTCGAGATAATCGTCTTGAGAAACAAAACCTGCTGGAATCTGATAATTAGGAAGCAAAATATCTTGCTTCAGTTTCAAGTGGTCACACTTGTCAACGATTTCGTTGGTATTATCAATTGCCTCTGGAATATGGCTCCAAAGGTCAGTCATTTCTTGAGTTGACTTAAAATAGAATTGGTCGTTGTAAAAGGCAAAACGTTTTCCTTTTACACTTTCACCATCATCAACATCCTTATAAGTTGGGGTTGATTGCTTTTCCCCTGTGTTGATACAAAGTAAAATATCGTGTGCGTTGGCATCCTTTTGGTCGAGATAGTGAGAGTCATTCGACGCAATTACTTTTACATTGTATTTTTTGGCAAACTTCAGTAAAACCTCATTTACCTTTAGTTGGTCAGGAATTTCATGGTTTTGTACCTCGATGTAATAGTCCTCACCAAAGAGGTCTAGCCACCATTTGAATTCTTTCTCAGCCTCTTCTTCACCATGTTTTAAGATAGCTTGAGGAACAGAAGCACCGATGCAGCACGTAGTCGCGATTAATCCCTCATGATATTGTAGAATCAATTCTTTATCGATACGAGGATATTTACCATATAAACCCTCAATGTATCCCAACGAACAAAGTTTGACCAAGTTTTCGTAACCTTTGCGGTTTTTGGCCAGCATTAATTGGTGATTACGACGGTCTTTTTGGTCTTTTGAAAAGGATTTTTTGTGACGGTCTTCTACAACATAGAACTCGCAACCCACGATAGGTTTGACGTCTCCATGTTTGCCTGCTTCTGCCACAAATTGGAACGCTCCAAACATATTTCCGTGGTCGGTAATAGCCACAGCTGGCATATTATCAGCCTTGGCTTTGGCAAAAAGCCCAGAAATTTTTGAAGCTCCATCGAGTAAGGAGTACTGTGTGTGACAGTGTAAGTGACTAAATTGCATAATTTCTAAGGGTAATATTGGCAAAGAAATGGTTTGGAAAAACCTATTTCAGAATTAATTTCTTTCCTACAACAACTGAATATCTGGCTCTTCGTGGTCGAAGAAAATGACATTCAGGTAATCCAAATAAGGTTTTAACACTTTACAGGTTTCAGTGACTTGCTCCACAAAGTTGGGCGAAAGCACCTCTTCGTTTGTAAATTTTTTCCAGAAAAACATCTGTTTCCATTTCAGTAATTCAATTTCTGGATGGTTTTTATCATACCCTTTTGGAGAAGTTTTTACTTTCTCACCTTCAGGCGTTCCAAAGGTTTTGACAAAAAGAGGATCAAAGATAATACCTTTTAGACTTTCTGGACTAAAATCTATTTCTTGACGGAATGCCGCGAGTTGTTCTGCTGTTGGAGAATACATACCGCCACCCAAAAAGGAGCCTCCATCTTCTATATGTAAATAGTAATCCATTTTACCTGACTTACGACCACCTTCCGAAAAACTGGCCGAGAGCCAAGTTTTGTAAGGGGCTTTGTTTGGAGAAAAACGGACATCACGAGCAATTCGATAATTACAGTCCTTAATTTTTACGCCAGACAGGTTTTCAAACGTTCCAATGGTATTTATTAATTCTTGGATGGTTTCTTCAAAACTTACTTTTACTCCTTCGTATTCTTTCTTGTTGGCGTGAAACCATTCTCGGTTATTGTTGATTTTGAGTTGATTAAGGTATTCAAAAGTTTGTTGAGTAATGGCCATATTTTTACTTTTTATAGATTTGTATCAGTTCTTATTTGTGAAGTTACTCAAAATGTTCAAACCATGATTTGACGGATTGGAGGAATTTGTGGAATTTTGTACAAAAATGGACTCGAAGCTTGCGAAGGCTTCAATATCACAAAGAACCAATTAATCCTTCTAGCATGAGAATACTAACAGGCATTCAAGCATCGGGGCGTCCACATTTGGGAAATATTTTGGGAGCGATTCGCCCAGCCGTAGCCTTGTCTAAAGAACCAAATAATGAATCATTTTTGTTCATTGCCGACTTACATACTTTAACAAGTTTGAAAGATGGTGATGCACTTCGTCAAAATACTTATGCTATTGCAGCCGCATGGTTGGCTTGCGGATTTGACCCTGAAAAAAACTTTTTCTACCGTCAATCAAGATTGGCTGGCTATCATACCGAATTGATGTGGTATCTTAATTGCTTTACGCCATTTCCTATGTTGGCCAATGCGCACAGCTTCAAAGAAAAATCTGAAAAATTAGCTAGTGTAAACGCTGGTTTGTTTACCTATCCAGTTTTACAAGCAGCAGACATCGTTTTATATGATGCTCACTTGGTACCTGTTGGCAAAGACCAACGCCAGCACCTTGAAATGACTCGTGATATTGCGTCAGCATTTAACCGCCAATATGAAGAGGAGGTTTTGGTATTGCCAGAGGCAAGAATTGATGAGTCAGTTATGACGATTCCTGGGATTGATGGACAAAAAATGAGTAAATCTTATGGCAACTTCATTGATGTATTTTTACCTGAAAAGGAATTACTAAAAGTTGTTAAGAAAATTGTTACAGATACCACTCCTTTAGAAGAACCTAAAAATCCTGATACTTGTAACGTTTTCAAATTGTATGAATTAGTCGCAACTACAGAGGAGATTGCTACAATGCGTGAAAAATATTTGGCTGGTGGCTTTGGCTATGGTCATGCCAAACAAGCATTGCATGAAGTCTTGGTGCGTGAGTTTGCAGAAGAAAGACGTTTGTTTGAGTATTATATGAACAACCTAGACGAGCTAGAAGCAAAATTGAAAATCGGGGAAGCCAAAGCAGAAGAAATCGCCAAAGCAACGATTGAGCGTGTGCGCAAAGTGTTGCGATTTGTTTAAAATACTCAACCGTGTCATGTGAGTGTTGAGTTTTGAGTGTGTTTGTTAATATCTTGATATTCAAATTCACAACTAGTATTGTACAAAGGATAATAAAAACCATTTATTTCGGATATCGGATATTGGATTTCGGAAGTGTAGACTTCTATATTTTGTGAAAAATAAAGGTATTTTACTTTATTTCCGAAATCCCAAATCTGCAATAGTTTAGAGTCCACTCATACCTACACGATTTTGACACGGTTTATTTTCTCTTCATCCATCTGTTTCAGATTAAGAATAGACTCATTTTATGTTGGAATCTCTCAAATCTTTTGATACACAAGCCTTTCTTTTCCTGAATGGTATTCATCATCCTGTCATGGACGGTTTTATGAGTTTGATGACCAATAAGTTTACATGGATACCCTTGTATTTATTTTTTCTTTATTTTATTATTAAACAAGAAGGTAAGTCAAGTTGGAAAGTCTTGGTAGCGATCTTGTTCTGTATATTGATTTCGGATCAAGTTTGTTCAGGATTGCTCAAACCTTGGGTAGCTAGATTACGTCCTTGCCATGAGCCAAGTTTAGCCAGTTTAATACATTTGGTAGGAGGTTGTGGAGGACAATTTGGTTTTTGTAGTTCGCATGCTGCCAACAGTTTTACTTTGGCCGTATTTCTTTATTTACAGTACGGAAAGCAACACGCTTGGGTCAAATTTTTATTTCCTTGGGCAATAATTGTAAGTTACAGCCGTATCTATGTTGGAGTTCATTATCCTGGTGATGTAATTTGCGGAGCGATCATTGGCTCTATTGCAGCTTATGGGGTATCAAAAGTGTATCCTAACATTCTGAGCTCAAAATAGTTTACTCTTTAATAATACTCAATACGAAAATCTATGAAAATTCTCATTAACCTCTTTGGAATCGGATTTATTTTGTTGTTTTCTCATTTTTACAAAACAGAAAGCTCTTCTGTAGAAGGAATGTGGCTAACGGCGGATAAGCTTTCCAAAATTCAAATCTATGAAGAAAACGGAAAGTATCATGGAAAGATAGCTTGGCTTAAACAACCTTCGGTTAACGGAAAACCTGTTTTGGATACCAAAAATCAAGATGAGTCATTGCGCAATAAGCCCATGTTGGGTTTGGTCTTACTGAAAAACTTTATTGCAGAATCAAAGAATACTTGGAGAAACGGGACTATATATGATCCAAGAAGTGGTAAAACGTACGACTGTATCTTGACGCTCAAGAATTCGAATACTTTAGATGTGAGAGGATATATCGGTAAACCAATTTTTGGTAAGTCGGTTACTTTTACGAGAGAATAATCTCTTGAATTGAGAGAATTGAGATTGAGTGAATGAGTGATTTTTTCATCAATGTCTTCGTATCCAATGATAGGTTATCAACAAAAAACTGCGGTCGAAAACCCATTTCGACCGCAGTTTTTTTGTTAATAATCACTCAATCGCTCAATCAAAACTCACTCAATGCAAACAAAATCCTCACATTTCTAACAAAAACTTTATTGTATCTACGCCATCGGCATAGTCATCCAGTTTAGGACATTGTGAATCTCCGAATGAAACTGAATTTGGGAACCAGCTATCTTTGGCTACGATACATTGAATTTTCTCTTCATGAACCGCTAATTTTTCTGTCAAATCTTGCTCATTTTCATATTCTTCATAAAAGATGACAGAAATAGGCGAAACCAGATTTTCGCTTGGCGTTGCTACCAAGAATCCATTATCAAAATGTTTTACGCCATTAATCAAGTAGATTGATTTATTGTAATCGTAATTATTTTTGTATTTGTGATTCAAGAAAATGTCACCTAACGGCTCGATTGCGTCATAAAAGCTGATAAATTCGTAACCTTTTGGAACATACAATTTAGACACATTGCGACAGCCCAGTCCGAAGTACGAAGTAATATCTTGTCCTAGCGCCAAAAAGTCCTCTGTAGTTTCATCACCCTTGATGATGCCTAACGAACTACGGTTTTTACGAATAATATGTGGTTTGTTACGGAAGTAATATTCAAAATATCGAGCAGTGTTGTCAGAACCAGTAGCGATCAATGCATCCACATTTTTCATTTGTTCCGCAAATTCGATTGGAAGTTCTGGGGCAAACTCCAATAATTTTGAAATAAGTCCTCTCATCAAGGCAGTATCTTGCGAACTAAGTTTTACAACACTGATATTTCCCGAAATAAGGACACAAAACAAATCATGAAAACCCACCGCAGGAATATTTCCAGCCATGATTAAACCCACTTTTTTAGGAGTTGGGTTTTCATTTGGTATTTGATAATTACCAATCCAACGACGAATAGCAGTCTCGTCTAAGAAGTAATTAGCAATAGCCTCGATCGCTGATCGAGTATTTTCAGGGGTAAACCAATTGTTTTGATGGTAAGCTAAATCTACCCAAAGTTCAATTTCTGATTGATTTTTTGCGTCTTTCAAAAAGCGTCCAAGCGCTACAAAAGCCTCAATTCTTGCTTCTAATGTCATAATCATTCGATAATTTTCACAAAGGTAATCAAAAAGAGGAAATAAAATTTTTACAATAGTCTTCAAACTATCTAGTCTATTCGCTGTTTAGTTATTAAATTTGTGGCTAGTTATCAGTTATCAAAACCATTATCATAAATTTTGAATTTAGCGCGATAATCTTTTCCGATTAACCGATAGCCATAAACCGATAACGTTTTAATCAATTATTTAAAAAGCTATGGCAATTATTATCACTGAGGAGTGTATCAACTGTGGAGCCTGCGAACCAGAATGTCCAAACACTGCAATCTATGAGGGTGGTGTAGAGTGGACTTGGTCAGGTGGGACAAAATTGGTCGATGTTGAATTGGAAGACGGTACTGTTATCAACGGTAAAGAACCAATGGCTCCGGTTTCTGACGAGTTTTACTATATAGTATCCGATAAATGTACTGAGTGTATGGGATTCCACGAAGAACCACAATGTGCAGCTGTTTGTCCAGTTGACTGTTGTGTTCCAGACCCAGAGTATGTGGAAGACGAAGAAACATTGTTGGCTAAAAAAGCATGGTTACATGCTGAGTAACATGGTATAGTACAATTGTACTGAAAGGCTCTAAGCCCCAATTTCGAAAGAAGTTGGGGCTTTTTTATTGGAAAAATCCAAAAAAATATCAAAATGTGCAAAGAATAATATTTGGCATATTGATTGATTTGCCAAATATGTTTAAAAACGAACTTGTTTGTTGGTTTTTTATGCAAAAAGGGATAATATTGGTTTATAAAAAGATTGATTTTGGATTATTTTTTGAAAAATAGCAGAAAATAGGTTTAAAAATTATCTAAAAAATTTGGATTAATGATTTTTACCTATAATATTTGCACTGTAATCAAGCATTAATAATTAATCAATTAACCAAATAATATTATGAAAAAGACTTTAACGGCATTATTTTCTTTGTTTTTGGCAGTTCCAGCATTTTCTCAAGAAAAGGAGGAAGATAAAGGTAAGTTTACATTCTCTGGATACATTGATTCTTACTATTTGTCAAACTTCAATAATCCAAGAGATATGAAGAACACAGGTGCTTCTGGTACAGCTAGAGCATTTGATCAGAAAACAGGTTTCTCTTTAGGTTTGGCTCAAACTAAAATTGGATACTCAACTAGCAAATCTGATGTTGTTGTAGACTTGGCATTCGGTCCGAACGCTGACTTAGGAAACTATGGTAACAACATTGGTCCATTAGGAAAAGACGGATCATCTTCATTGATTATCAAACAAGCTTATTTCAACTGGAAGGCTACAGATAAATTTACTTTAACAGCTGGTCAGTTCGGTACACACATTGGCTATGAAGTAATCGATGCTCCAGCTAACTATCACTACTCGCTTTCGAACTTATTTAATAATGGTCCTTTCTACCATGTAGGTGTTAAAGCTGCTTATGCATTCTCTGATAAATTTGCTTTGATGGGCGGTATCGTAAGTGGTGTTGACCAATTGTATAGCAACAACAATAAACCAGGTTTGATTGCACAAGTATTTGTACAACCAACAGCAGGATGGAATGTATATGTTAACGGTATCACAATCAACCGTAACTCAAAAGATCCAGTAACAGGTGTAACACCAACAGGAACTTACAACTTGTTAGACTTGACTACAACTTACCAAGTGACTGATAAATTCTTATTCGGTTTGAACGCAGCAACTGGTGAGCAAGGTGGTAAAACTTGGGGTGGTGTAGCATTGTATCCTAAATATGACTTCTCAAGTACATTTAGCTTAGGTGCTCGTTATGAATCATTCTCTAACAAAGACGGTGTTACTGCCTTGATCGATGCAAATGGTAATGGTGTAAGTGTAAATTCATTCACAATTACTCCTACATTTACAGTAGCAGACGGACACTTGTTATTGAAGCCTGAATTCAGAGTTGACTCTTACGACAAAAACTTCTTCGTAGATGGTGATGGAAAAGACACTAAGTCTCAGTCAACATTTACTTGGGCAATGATTTACAAATTCTAATTAAGATATTACAACTAAGTCAGGAATATCTATCCCTTTATTCCTGACTTAATTTAAGATAATTGTCAAACGGCAACGGTTGACATTCTCTGAAAACAAAATCCATAAACCCTAAAACTTTTAGTATCATGACACAACAAAAACCAACTTGGATCCCAATGTTGATCCTCTTGGCAATTGCGCTTTTTGCTGCCTTTGGTGTTCCAACTCCAGGTCCTGCTGTAACAGAAGGTCTTGACACTGGTGACATCGCATGGATGTTAGTATCTGCAGGTCTTGTATTATTAATGACACCTGGTTTGGCTTACTTCTATGGTGGTATGGTTAACCACAAAAACGTAATCTCAACAATGTTGCAATCATTTATTGCAATGGGCGTAATTACTTTGATTTGGGTAATTTTTGGTTTCTCATTAGCATTTGGTAGCTCAATCAATGGTCTTATCGGAAATCCATTTGAGTATGCTTTCTTCAAAGGTGTATTTGATGGTAAGCCTTGGTCATTAGCTCCAACAATTCCTTTTGCTTTGTTTGCTTTCTTCCAAATGAAGTTTGCTGTAATCACTCCAGCTTTGATTTCAGGTGCTTTGGCTGAACGTATCAACTTCCGTGCATTCGTATTGTTCATGGTATTGTTTTGTGTAGTAGTATATGCTCCATTAGCTCACTGGACATGGCACCCAGAAGGTTGGTTGTTCAAATATGGTGTTCTTGACTTCGCAGGTGGTACTGTAGTACACATGTCAGCAGGTTGGGCAGCATTAGCAGGTGCTATTTACTTGAAACGTCGTAAGTCACACGTAGAAGCAAACATCCTTCCTCCAGCAAACATCCCTTACGTATTGTTAGGTACAGGTTTATTATGGTTCGGTTGGTTTGGTTTCAACGCTGGTTCAGCAGTAGGTGCAGGTTCTTTGGCTGTTTCAGCTTTCGCAACAACTCACGTAGCAGCGGCTTCAGCAGGTTTGTCATGGGTATTATTTGATGTAACTCGTGGTCGTAAAGTATCAGCATTAGGTTTCTCAATCGGTGCAGTAGTTGGTCTAGTAGCTATCACGCCAGCATCTGGTTTTGTATCAGTTCCAGCAGCTATCTTTATCGGTACAGTTTCAGCAATCGTTTCTAACATCGCTGCTCACTGGAGAGCTAACTCTAAATTGGATGATACATTAGACGTATTCCCTTGCCATGGTACAGGTGGTATGATGGGTATGTTGTTGACAGGTTTGTTTGCTTCAAAAGCAATCAACGGAGCAGTAGCAGAAGAAGGTTTGTTCATCGGTGGTGACGCTTCTTTGTTCATCAAACACATCGTAGCTTTGGTTGTAGTTTCAGCTTTCGCTTTCTTAGCTTCTTACGCATTGTTGTTCATCACAGACAAAATTATTCCATTGCGTGTGACAGAAGAAGAAGAAAGAGTAGGTTTGGATATCTCACAACACGACGAATCTTTAGTAGAAGTTTAGGATTAATAACTATACAAGCATGACCACAAGTAATGGTTCTTGTGGTTTTGTTTCAGAAAAAATGCCCTCAGACTATGTCAGAGGGCATTTTGTTTTTTTGGGAAATGATTATTAAAAAAGCCTACTGATATGGCAGGCTTTTAAGGAATTTGTTATCAAGATTTACGCAACCTGTTTGTTCGACAAAACTCTATACAACATTGCATCTTCTATAATAACACCATTAATGCTATTTTTTCGAAATCTAATGTTCGATATGTCTTTTCCAGTTTTTATGGCAGTTTTGAAGAGACTAAAAATTGGACTGCTCACGGGTAAAATAGAAATATCTTCAAAAGCAATTAAGTTTTCTTTAATAGAATTTTTTTGAAGAACATCCAAAATTAACTTGTAAGCAAACCTAGGACCTTTTGTATCAAAAGTAGGAGAGACGAATATCAGTTTCCATTCTTCAGTTTCTTCAAAGAGAAACCAAAAAGCACCAATTATATCAGGAATTATTTTATCAAGTTCTACGAGAATTTTTTCGCCTACTTTAATATTTTCTTCTACCAATATTGCTTTAGCCATTTTAATACACCATTTTGTCTATGTGAAACTGCTCTATATAAATCCTCCGCTTGTACTCTACTACTAAACTCATATCTCTTAATTTCAGACCAGTCTTTAACAATATTCCAATTAGTCTTCAAATTCATGTTTGCAGCAATATCTTGATCGAATTGTGCTTTCAAATTACTATACCTTAGTAATTGGGTTAAATCATGCGTGTAGACATTTATGGCAAATGTTTTATCTGGAAAGGTGTTTTTGGGAATACTTTTAGCAATTACAGCCTTTAGAGCACATTCAATACAGTAACCGCAAAGATAATATCCTCCATCATAAAACCCGCCATCAATTAGATACTTAGACTCTTTAAGTCTCTTTTTTGAAAGATTTTGAAGTTCTTCTCTTGTCATTTGTGAATAATCTAGGTGGAAATTTTTAAATAAATCTTACGCTCATTTGACGGGATTTATCCTTAAAGTAACTAGGTATTGAAAATGACTTTAGGGTCAATATTTTTATTATAAGAAAAATATCTCTTACGAGGATTATGCTCGTAAGGAATCATATCACGCCAAGCGATACGCTCAACGTGCCATTCTAGTTTTATTGGTGTAGACATTTAGTTTTTTTTATTGTTTATCAATCCTTGGTCCTCGATTAAACACTTTATAATAATAAATTGGATAAAGCCTTGCAAATGGGTCATTATTTAAAATATTGTGAATCCAATCGGAATTAAGTCTGTTTAATAAGTCAACCTGAAAACATATTTCATCTGTTTTAAAACAAAAGATCAAACTTGAAAATGTTTCAATAAATTTTATTTCAATATGTGATTCCTTTAAATGATTTATTATTGACTCCTCGGGTATATCAATCATTTCATTAACCCCAAATGAACTTGTAATTATTGGCCATTCCTTATTATCAAGACCTAAAATAAACCGCCTTAAATTTTCTAATTGTCCATCGTACTTGTTATAGATCTCAATTTTAGAATGATATAATGCTTCTATCGCAATTTTAAAAAATAGTTTCGTACACGGGGTGCTTTCATCTCTGTCAAACGTCCCTACAATTAGGTCGTACAAATCAGTTGATCCTTGCTTCTTAATTAGTTTAACCTTACCTCTGATTTCTACAAAACCTTTTCTAAAATTTTGATCACCATTTATTTTTAAGCCATTTATCTCTCCGCTCGCAGGTTTCCCTTTTTTTGAAGGAATACTATATCTTGATCTTTGCATAACCAAAGTACTAAGCGTCAATGCCTTTTTTTCAAATTTTGAAAATTTTTGGTTACAACGATCACAAATTTTACCTTTCTGACATAAGTAAAGTTTATTTCCTAAGGATTCAGGAATTATGTGTTCTATACTTATTGCTGAGTTTAAATCATGGCACACGATACAGTTTACATCCATAGTATATCTAATTTGTAAAATTCACTCTCTCCAACTCCTCCCTATAAATCAAAAGCTGCTTTTGCCATTCCAACATTTTTTGCTCTACTTTATGAAAGCGCACGTGCTTGGTGGGGTAGGCTATCTTTTTTTCTAGTTTAAGGATTTGGTCTCTGATTTGTTCACGCTTCTGTTGGAGTTAAAACCGCTCAAGGTGCTCTGAGCTGCTTTGAACGGGTGCTTGAGGCTCTTGAGGTAAATACCCGTTTCGCTCCAAGAATTTCTTTCTGTCCCATACATTCTCTACTTGTCTGCGCAAAGTCAAGGCTATACTTATCAAAAGTAGAAATTAATATTTAATCATGAAAAGTGTAATTGCTTTGTGAGGGTAGTTAAATTTCCTTCCACTAAAGTAAAAAATAACATAGTCTTCACCAATCTCAAGAAGTTCTCGTTTAGGAAAACTTATTATCTGGGTTTAGCCGTCTTAAAACTAATCGGACAATCATACCTATTACTAGAATCACCTATCTATTTTCTACCATTTTCGCTCCTTTTTTCCGATATTTGCATTTATAGAGAACAGAAACTTATTTTATATTCAGTGAATTTGGTTTACAGATTTTGCCTTTATGGAAGCATTTGAGCCGATGTGATGAAGATGTTATTAGTATGAATTTTACAGCAATAGATTTTGAAACTGCCAATAATAGTAGAAGTAGTGCGTGTGCTTTGGGGGCAGTCAAAGTCGAAAATGGCGTGATTACTGAGAGAAAAGAATGGTTGATTCGTCCTGAACCTTTCGAGGTAGGGTACTATCAATTTCGTGTCCATGGATTATCAGCAGAATTGTTGGAGGAACAACCAACTTTCGACCAAGTATGGCCAGAAATTAAGCCTTATCTCGAAAATACTACCTTGGTGGCTCACAATGGAAAGTTTGATTTTGGGGTGCTGAGTACCGTTTTAGAACTATACGGTATTCCTCCGATTCGATATGCTTCGTTGTGCTCTTTGGAGTTGTCAAAAAAATATGGAAAGAGGAGCCGGGGTATGGCTTGAATACACTTGCTACGAACAAACTCAATCACCGTTTTAACCACCATAATGCGATGGAGGATGCGGAGGTGAGTGCTTTGTTGTTGTTGAGAATGGCTGAGGAAATAGGTACAAATGATGTATATGAGATTATGGCTTCCTATGCGCCATCACGCCCTAGATTTTTCAAGAAAAGAAAATTCCCTAAAGACGGGAACCCTTCATAATCTACTGAATATAAAGGATAAAATGAGTAATTGAACAATTTGGAGAAAAATCGCCGATTGTTAGTATTATTCTAAGAATATTAATTATCTTTGCAGACCACAAGTTTGGTTTCTTGTGGTTTTGTTTTGTTATAAGAAAAGGCTGCTCAACTCTGAACAGCCTTTTTTGTTTTTAATGACTTTCGAATAATACTTCGGCTTCTTGAACCTCCACTAGCATTTTTTCATTAATGCTTACCAAGGCAACTTGCTTAGTTTCATTGATTAAGAGCGGGTCATATTTGGCTGTCACGCGAACATAATTCTCTGTAAAGCCTTGCATTTGTCCATCTTCCACGTCTTCTTCGAATAGTACTTCAAAGCTTTTTCCTAATTGTTGTTCATAGAAATATCGACGTTTTTTGTCTGATAATATATGTAACATTTTCGAGCGTTCTGCACGTTTGCTTTGTGGCACTACGGGTTTTATCGTCAATGCAGTGGTATTTTCACGTTCTGAATAAGTGAATACGTGCAAATAACTGATAGGAAGTTCATTTAGGAAATTATAAGTTTCCAAAAACTCTTCTTCTGTTTCACCTGGATGACCTACAATGACATCAACGCCAATACAACAATCGGGCATGAGTTCTTTGATTTTTTGAACTCTATCTACATACAATTCTCTTTTGTAACGACGACGCATTAAGCCCAAAACTTTGTTAGAACCCGATTGTAATGGGATATGGAAGTGCGGTACAAAGCGTTTTGACTGCGCTACGAATGCGATAATTTCATCTGTCAACAAGTTTGGTTCGATAGACGAGATTCTAAAGCGGTTGATTCCCTCTACCTCGTCAAGTGCTTTGACCAAATCGAAGAAAGTTTCTTCTCTTGTGCCGTTACGTAAACCAAAATCCCCAATATTCACACCTGTCAATACGATTTCTTTTACGCCACTTGCTGCAATTTCTTGTGCTGCCTTTACCACATTTGCGATGCTGTCAGAACGACTAGCTCCACGCGCTAGGGGAATCGTACAATATGCACAAGGGTAATCACAACCATCCTGTACTTTCAAGAAGGTACGTGTACGGTCATTCAAAGAATAAGAGGTATGATAATCAATAGCCTCTTCGATATTTTGATTGTAAACTTTGGCTTTTTGTCCACTTGGCTCTTTTACAAAACCATCCAACAAGTCAATCAATTGAAACTTTTCTGCCGCTCCCAAAACGGCATCAACTCCCTCAATATCAGCAATTTCTTGTGGCTTCAATTGCGCGTAACAACCAATAATTGTCACGTAGCCATCAGGGTTAATTTTGTTGGCTTCCTTGACAATTTTCTTACATTTCTTATCGGCATTTTCGGTTACCGAACATGTATTGATGATAAATATATCGGGTTTCTGATTGAACTCTACTTTTTCATACCCTTTAGATTCAAACATTCGGGAAATCGTTGATGTCTCCGAATAGTTCAATTTACAGCCCAAGGTATAAAAGGCTACTTTCTTTTTATCCGTGTGATTCTCAGTATTTTGCATAAATCTTTTTGAAATCTATTTGGCAAAGTTACAGCTATAAATTCAAAAATGCTTGAAATGATAACTGAAGATATGCTTTTCCTTGTTTTACAAGGTTTGAATCGACTTTTCCTGTGGTTTCGATAAGGTTTTTACCTTGATTGTCAAAGGCAAAATTTCCTTTTGGAGCGACCCACCCGAAACCATCATTGAATACATAATATGCCGACGGTTGATAATTTTGTTGAAAAATATTTTTTGACCATTGATAGGCTGGATTGCGCATGCGAAGCTGTGCTAGGAGCATAGCCACCAAATCATTTTGGGAACAAACCGAATCTACTACTTTTCCTTTTACCTTCAATGCACCGCCAGTCCAAACCATTGGAATATGAAAATTGTCAATTTTTTTATCGTCTTTGGGTAGTGGGTGTCCATGATCTGCGACAATGATGACGATAGTATTTTTCCACCAGTCTTGTTTTTTCGCTTCAGCGATAAATTGTCCTAGACTTCTATCCGTATAATGATGAGCATTGATAAACTTATCTTTCATATCATCACCTTTAAAAACCGTTTCCATAGGTACTTCAAAGGGTTCATGACTACTCAGGGTAAAATAATTAACAAAGAAAGGCTCTTTTTGCCCATTCAAATCGTTTAACAGTCGATTGAAAACCACATGGTCGTGTGCTCCCCATTTGGAATTCATATCCTTCGGGTCAAAGTTTTCTTTGGTGATTAATTGGTCGAATTCACCCGCCAATATGTACGATTTTATATTGGCAAATTCGGGCTCTCCACCATAATACCATGCTGTACGGTATCCCTGTTTTTGAAATCCTGACTCAGAATAGGCAAATGAGCCGTCTTCTTTGGCATAGTCATGACACTTGCCGTTGGTTGAGCAGGAAATGCGCTCAAAATAGCAATCAATCCTTTATCTGAACGGTCACCACTGGCAAAACAGTTCCTGAAAAGGATACCTTCGTTAGCAATTTTACCTAATTCGGGCAAAACACCTTTTATTCCACCAGTTTTATCAAATACTTTTGCGGTAAGACTCTCCCAAGTGATGATTAAAACATTGGGTTTTGTTATCGTGGTGTCTATAACATATTCAGTCGTTGGTGAGCTATTGTGTAAGGTTTTTGATACTTCTAATTCGGCCTCTTTGGTAGGTAGATATTGATATGGATTACCCTTGTCAGCTGTTTTATTAAACCAAGAATCTGCAAAATTCCAAAGTGGATTAATGGCAGCATGGTTTGCAAATAGTTTGTTTGAGAAATATACTGCGCTCTGATTGATAGGGGCCAATTGTAACCCTCCACGAATAGGTATAATGAGCACAGCCGCAAAAAAAGCACAATTGGAAAGTTGAGCCAAGGAAGTTTTTCAAATCTTACCTTTTGAAAAAGAAAATGAAAGGCAAGAATTGAAATGATACTTATGACTACCCAGATAAATATTAATAGTCCAATGGGTGAAGCACCTGCGGAAGCCATCATTTCGTCAGGACTGCTCAAATACATTAATGGCGTTGCATCTATCCTGAATCCCCAGGCTCGATAGAGTTCCAAATCTATGGTTACTATCAGCGTGCAAATGATTATACAGAGATAGGTGAAGTATTTTACAAAGCTAAAAATTGACTTTTGAATTTTTGGGTTTATTGAAAATGCCAATAAAGTAAATGGTAAAATACTTAGGTAAGCAGCAAATGAAGCATCCAAACGAAGCCCAACCCAAAAGATTTTGACTTGAGTCCAAGTATCGAGTGCATGGAATTTATTGAAATGATAAAGAACGAAAACCTCTTTGCTGATGATAAAGTAGATAATCCAATACAGGTAATATCTCACTAAAAAGTACAATCTTTCTAACACGGCCTATATATTTTTCAGCAAAGGTACGTTCATTTTATAAATATTTTGGAAGTGGACACAAATAAAAAAGCCCACCTTTTGGGTGGGCTTCAGATATATCATTATGCTGATTAAACGTTAGCAGTTTTAACAGTTTTGATGATACGAGCTGCAACTTTGTATGGATCAGCAGCAGAGTTTGGACGACGGTCTTCCAACCAGCCTTTCCAACCTTTTTCAACTGCAGCGATTGGGATACGGATAGAAGCACCACGGTCAGATACACCAAAAGAGAATTGGTCGATCGACTGAGTTTCGTGCTTACCTGTCAAACGCAAGTGGTTGTCAGCACCATATACAGCGATGTGTTCTGCAACGTAAGGACGGAATGATTCGCAAATAGCTTCGTAAGTTTCTTTGCTTCCGCAAGTACGTAATACAGTATTAGAGAAGTTAGCGTGCATACCTGAACCGTTCCAGTCTGTTGCGCCTAGTGGCTTACAGTGCCAGTTGATAGCTACGTTGTATTTCTCACCTAATCTTTCCAACAAATAACGAGCAACCCAGATTTGGTCACCAGCTTCTTTTGCACCTTTAGCAAAGATTTGGAATTCCCATTGTCCAGCAGCAACCTCAGCGTTGATACCTTCAACGTTCAAACCAGCGTCCAAACAGATGTCTAAGTGCTCTTCAACGATATCACGACCGTAAGCATTTTTAGCACCTACTGAACAATAGTATGGTCCTTGTGGAGCTGGATAACCGTTAGCTGGGAAGCCAAGAGGCTTGTCAGTTTCTAAGTTCCACAAGAAATATTCTTGCTCAAAACCAAACCAGAAATCGTTATCATCATCTTCGATAGTAGCACGACCGTTAGATTCGTGTGGAGTACCGTCAGCGTTCAAAACTTCGCACATTACCAAGTACGCATCTCTACGAGCTGGGTCATTGCAAATAAATACTGGTTTCAATAAACAGTCAGAAGAACCACCTGGAGCTTGCTCTGTTGATGAACCGTCGAATGACCACATATCGCAGTCTTCTAATTTTCCGCTAAAATTGTTTTCAATTTTAGTTTTGCTACGTAGACTCTGAGTTGGTTTGTATCCATCTAACCAGATATACTCAAGTTTTGCTTTTGCCATGATAATTTAACTGATTTTTATTGATTGGTTAATTATTTCGTAATTCTTGGTACAAATATAAACTAGTTTATGAGAAAAATACAAAAAAAATTTAAAAAAAGATTTAAAATTTAACTCGATTGTTTGCATTCGTCAGTTTTAAGTAAAAAATACTATCTGTATAAATGCTAATATTCCTCGTAATGCGAATTATATTTTGTGATATCCAAAAGTACAAGATATAATTTTGCGATAAAAGAAAAATGCAAAATATTTTCTATATTTATTAGAAAAATACAATTTTTTCTTAAAAGATTTTATTTTGAAATCATTTGATAGTTTGTACTTAAGCCTTAATTGCTGATTTTTTCATTTTTTTTCGAAATAGTAGATGTTTTTTAAACTTGTTTTAAGGTAAAAATGCAATTAGTGTACATATACTGTATGTAGAATAAACTAGATTTGGGAGAAATACTAAAATCAGATTAGGGTATTTATACGGGTTTCTGAAAAAATCCTGATTGTTTTTATGAATCTATTGTCTATTTTTGGATTGCAAACAATTTTGTCAACCAAAATTCATATTTTCAAATTATGGCAATAGCAAGATTTAAAGCTCTTGAATTGGCTCAGTCACGCCAGACTGTCCCTGTTAAAGTGCCTACTGAAAAAGTAACTGACTTTTATGGCAGTAATACTTTTAATGACGAAGTGATGCGCTCGCTCCTTAGTCCAGAAGCATATCTCAAAATTACCAATGCTATCCAAGATGGGAAGAAGATAGACCGTGAGGCGGCCGATGAGGTAGCAGCAGCGATGAAATCTTGGGCACTTTCAAAAGGTGCTACACACTATACTCACTGGTTCCAACCATTGACGGGTACTACCGCTGAGAAACATGACGCATTTTTTGATGTGACTCATACAGGTAAAGCAATTGAAAAATTTAAAGGTAGTGCTTTGGTTCAACAAGAGCCAGATGCATCTTCATTCCCGAATGGAGGTATCCGTTCTACTTTCGAAGCTCGTGGCTACACTGCTTGGGATCCTTCTTCTCCTGCTTTCATTATGGAAAACACAGCTGGAACTGCCACGCTTTGTATTCCTTCTGTATTTGTTTCTTATACTGGTGAAGCGCTAGACTACAAAACTCCTTTGTTGAAATCAATTGAGTTAATCGACAAGGCGGCTACTAAAGTAATGAATGAATACTTCAGCCGTGATGTATCAAAAGTAACAGTTACTTTAGGTGCTGAACAGGAGTATTTCTTGGTAGATGAAGCATTGTATAATGCTCGTCCAGACTTGATGATGGCAGGTCGTACAGTATTTGGTCACTCACCTGCAAAAGGTCAGCAATTAGAAGATCACTATTTTGGATCGATTCCTTCAAGAATCAACGCCTTTATGGTAGACTTTGAATTGGAGGCTTTGAAATTGGGTATGCCAGTACGTACTCGTCACAATGAAGTTGCGCCAGCTCAATTTGAAGTAGCTCCAACATTCGAAGAAGTTAACTTGGCTTGTGACCACAATGCTTTGTTGATGGACTTGATGAATAAAGTGGCTGCTAAACACAAGTTGAGAGTGTTGTTCCACGAAAAACCATTTGCGGGGATCAACGGTTCTGGTAAACACAATAACTGGTCTTTAGGAACAGATACAGGTGTTAACTTGTTGGGTCCTTCGACTAAACCAAAAGAAAACCTTCGTTTCTTGACGTTCTTTGTGAATACCATCAAAGCGGTACACGACCATGCAGACTTGTTGAGAGCCTCCATTGCTACTTCTGGTAACGAACACCGTTTGGGTGCAAACGAAGCTCCTCCAGCAATTATCTCTATTTTCATAGGTACCGAAATGAGTCGTGTATTGAATGATTTAGAAAATCTTTCTGACTTGAACGATATTAAGTTAGAAAAAGGAGATAATGTGTATCTACGTTTGGGTATCAATAAAATTCCTGCATTGTTGTTGGATAATACTGACCGTAACCGTACTTCTCCATTTGCCTTTACTGGTAACAAATTCGAATTCCGTGCGGTTGGTTCTTCTGCGAACTCTGCATCGCCAATGACAATTTTGAATACCATTATGGCTAACCAATTAATCAAATTTAGAGAAGAAGTTGATGTGATTCTCGAAAAAGGTATTAAGAAGGAATTGGCTATCGTAGAGGTATTGAAAAAGTATGTGAAGGAAACTAAGCGTATTTTGTTCGAAGGTAATGGTTATTCTGACGAATGGGTAGAAGAAGCAGCAAGTCGTGGCCTGTCTAATTTGAAAACTACTCCAGAAGCATTGGCCAAATATATTGAGCCTTCTGCTATCGAGTTGTTTACCAAATACAGCATCTTCAGTGAGACAGAAATGCACGCACGTTTTGAAATCGAATTGGAAAACTACATGAAGAAAGTACAAATCGAGTCTCGTGTGATGGGCGATTTGGCTATCAACCACGTAGTTTCTACTTCGTTGAAATACCAAACTCAATTGGTAGACAACGTTCGTGGACAAAAAGAAATTGGTATCGATCCGCAGTATTATGCTCCTACGGTAGAGATGATTAAGAAGATTTCGCAGTACACGTCAAAAATAACTACATTGGTAGATGAAATGACTGAAGCTCGTAAAGAAGCAAACAACTTAGAAGATGCTTTTGAACGTGCTAAAATGTACAGTGATAAAATCAAAAATTATTTTGAAGACATTCGTTATTGTGTTGACAAGCTTGAATTAATTGTTGATGATGATGAATGGCCTTTACCAAAATACCGTGAGTTATTGTTAATTCGATAATTTTAATGCCCTCTATTCACAAATAGAGGGCATTTTTCTTATATTTGACAAAACATTAAGAAAATCTATTAAAGTTAAAATTATGGCACAACCAAAAAATTTAGGGTTTGACCCAGCCGAAATCGCTCAATTAAAGCAAGAATGCCAAGAAGCTGGTCAAAAATTTGTGTACTTCGAAGATGAGCTAAACGACGAACCAGACAATGTTGAAGAGTTTGTACATGTTCAATTTGTAGGTGAATACAAAGGCCAAGAAGTAATTTATGATGCTGTGCTTTACACGTTGCGCTTGCATTATAGTAGCGTCGTATTTGAAGCTGCTGAGAAAAAGGCAGTAAAGGCATTTCCTAAATACGTGCCTATGGATCAACGCTCGGCTAAATACAAACCTAATGAGGCGCTTGATGAGGAAGTGGATATCTTCATTGCTGAAGTAATCGACGAGATGGAAGAGAATGAGGAAATCAAGTTGTCAGAACATATCGAAATCGATGAGGATTTTGAATATGGTATCGGTATCGACGTATGTTTGAATGTAGATGAAATCTCAGAAGAAGTTGTAACTAAGTTTGTAGACGATTTCTTGACTGGAAGCATCAGACTTGATCCAACGCTTTATTCTTTCAAAACTGATCACGACGAATAATATTTGCAGGGTCAAAAGGCAAGGTCGCAAAGCTAAAAAACAAGTTTTTGCGACCTTGTTTGTTTGGAGTCAATAGAATACGCAAGATATAAAGTTTAACACAGAAGTTTAATGAATTTATTTTACCAACCCGAAATTCAAAAATTACAACAACTCAGTGAAGAGGAGTCTCGTCATGCGATAAAAGTGTTGCGTCTCAAGGAACGAGATGAAATTCATGTAATAGATGGAGTAGGGGGATTATATCGTTGTGAAATAAGCAAGGCACATGATAAAAAATGTGAATTTCGCATACTGGATACAAAGCAGGCGTTTGGAAAGCAAGCGTATCGTTTTCATTTGGTGATTGCACCAACCAAAAATTTAGATAGGATTGAATGGATGGTCGAGAAATGTGTCGAAATAGGCATAGATGAAATATCTTTTATTCAAACCCGTTATTCTGAAAGGAAGGAAATCAAAATACCAAGAATTGAAAAAGTGGCTATTGGCGCCATGAAGCAGTCCTTAAAAGCGTATTTACCCAAAATTAATGAAATACAGACCTGGAGAAGCTTTTTGGCTAATGTTCCAGAAGCTAACTTTCATGTTATCGCGCATTTGGAAGAGGGAGAGAGAACATTGTTGAAAGATATTCCTATGCAAAAACAAAGCATTTGCGTGCTGATTGGTCCAGAAGGGGACTTTTCTCCAGAAGAAATCGAACAGGCTTTAAGTAAAGGATTTAAACCTGTAAGTCTTGGTGAAAGTCGTTTGAGAACCGAAACAGCAGGCTTAGTAGCTTGTCACACAGCGAATTTATTGAATCAATAATATATACAATCCGTACATTTAACTACGATATTTAGACAATATGATGCGATTTAGACACCTTGCTTGCATTGTACTCGGAATTGTACTTTTCCTAGGATTTAAACCTGCGTATTCTCAAGCATCTTTTAAGATTGCTAAAATGAAATACGGTGGTGGTGGTGACTGGTATTGTAACAAAACATCGCTTGGAAATCTTATTAAGTATTGCAATAGTAATTTGCGAATGAATATTTTTCCTGAGGAAGATATTGTGGAGCCAGGCAGTCCAGAATTATTTACCTATCCCTTTGTCCACATGACTGGACACGGAAACGTGGTATTCTCAGAATCAGAAGCAAGAAACCTTAGAAAGTATCTGTTGAGTGGAGGTTTTTTACATATTGATGACAATTATGGACTCGATAAATTCGTTCGTAGAGAGATGAAAAAGGTATTTCCAGAGCTAAGTTTTGTGGAACTGCCCTACAATCACCCGATTTATTCCCAAAAGTTTAAATTCACGAATGGTTTGCCAAAAGTTCATGAACACGATGGTAAAGCTCCTCAAGGATTTGGGCTAGTTTATGAAGGCAGATTAGTATGTTTTTATAGTTATGAATGTGATTTAGGCAATGGCTGGGAAGATCAATCTGTGTACAATGACCCCGAGCCAGTACGACAAAAAGCATTACAGATGGGTGCAAATCTTTTATCGTTTGCCTTGACCTCTTTTTAGAAAAACATAACCTGTAAATGGAGGAGGTTAATAGGATAAAATTTGTACTTTTCCTGAAAACCATACGATTAAACCCGACTAAATTTGTAAGAAAAATGACATTTGTCAGAATAATTAATGATTAAAACAATTTAGAACAACAAAGAGTATATTTGTTGTAACATTTAAACAACTATTACACATGCAATTGGTATTACCCGCATTCATCATTCACTGGTATTTGTCATTGTTTAGCCAAACATTTTTCTTGCACCGTTACTCGGCGCACAAAATGTTTTTGATGAACAAGTTCTGGGAGCGTTTCTTTTATTTTTTGACTTACGTTTCTCAAGGTTCTTCTTATTTGAGCCCTCGTGCTTATGCGATTTTGCACCGAATGCACCATGCGTTCAGCGATACCGAGAAGGATCCACACTCACCTCATTTTTCGAGTAACGTGTTCACAATGATGTGGAAAACAAAAGACATTTACAATGCACTTTTGAATAGCAAGACTAAGATTGAAGAACGTTTTGATCACAACTATCCTTACTCAAATTTTATTGAGAAATTAGGCGATAGCTGGATGTCACGCGTTGGTTGGGGAGTTGCTTATTCTGTGTTTTATATCGTTGCATTCGTGTACTTCGATATGCACTGGGCATTCTTCTTTTTATTACCAATCCACTTTTTGATGGGACCTATCCACGGTGCTATTGTTAACTGGTCTGGTCATAAGTATGGATACCAAAATTTTGATAACCACGATAAATCAAGAAATTCATTGATTTTTGATTTCTTGATGATGGGTGAATTGTTCCAAAATAACCACCACAAATTGCCTAACAACATGAACTTTGGTGCAAAATGGTACGAAATCGACCCAACTTATCCAGTGATTAAAGTTTTGACATGGTTGAGAATCATTCGTCCGAATGTGAAACCAGCAGATGCGCAATTCTAATTTTGAAAAAGAATAAATTTTCTAGGCTATCCAATCCATTGGGTAGCCTTTTTTTGTAATTATACCTCAATTTTGCGACTCATAAGGAGTAATAAATTTAGATTCATTTAAAAATGGTGCTGCGGTGATACAAAAGATCTGCTTTCTCAGATATAGACAATTAATTTCAATTCTTCAAAAAACAGGTTGGATATATACTTTTCTGGCCGTTTGTCTTTTGTCAGGCTTGTTTTTGCAACTGATTGGTATTTCTAAAATAAGTCCCTATTGGATTCTTTTTCTTCCTATTTCATATTTTCCTTTTCACCAAAACCGGAAAGATAAACGATTATTGCAACAAATTTTCTTGGAAAAAACATGGCTTGTATTTCTTTTCGAATACGAAATGTTCTCAATTCCTTTTGTTGTGTGGAATGTGCTTTGGAGTCAAAATTGGCTATATGGGAGTTTAACCATTGGGATAGTTGCACTTATGGCAAGATTACAGCCTAATTTAGCAATCAATTGGCAAGGTTTTCAATTAAATCACCCATGGATTCCCCCCTCTCAGTTTGAATGGCGTGCCCACTTTCGACGAAACGGATGGGGGATATATAGCCTTTATCTGTTGACAATCGTAATTGGGGTATGGCATTGGGCAGGATTTATTGGACTTGGGGTGGTAACTATTAGTTTGGCAGGTTGTTACAATCATTGCGAGAGCCTATTGATATTAAAACTAGAGCATAGCAGCGCTCGAAGATTTTTAAAGGAAAAAATACTTACTCAGTATCTTCTTTTTGG
Source organism: Flectobacillus sp. BAB-3569 (assembly GCF_002270355.1). Lineage (GTDB taxonomy): Bacteria > Bacteroidota > Bacteroidia > Cytophagales > Spirosomataceae > Flectobacillus > Flectobacillus roseus. The sequence goes on from NZ_NJFZ01000021.1 coordinate 34,845, forward strand.
CAAGTTTGTCGCACCAATTGTATTTTGGTATATATTCCGTTTTCCTGAGCACTGGTTGGCGTATCTGATTTTACTGTTCTTTTATTTTCTCAATTTTGTGGTATTGATTTTAAATAAATACAAATCCTATATCCCGAATGAATCTGTCACATCTGGAAATGTGTATGTTGGAATGATTTTGTTGGGAATGTTGCTGCCCTATTTTTTCCCTATTTCCATCGTACTTTTTGTTGTTTTCTATCCAAAAGCTATTAAAAACCTTCAAACCTACTTTTATGCTTAACGTCAATCATCTTAGTTTTTCATATGGAGAAAAGCCTGTTTTAGAAAATGTATCCTTTGAAATAAAGGGCGGAGAAATACTTGGTATCCTAGGGTTAAATGGTGCAGGGAAGTCTACTTTATTGAATCTAATAGCAGGTTTTTTGCCTTCAGAGCATGGGACAATTCATTTTCAAAATGAAGTATTGGGTCAGCAATCAATTGCGATGCTCGAAACGCATAATTATTTCTATCCGCACTTAACAGCACAAGAATATCTTCACATTTTTGTGAAGGATGGACAAATGGTAGACTTTCAATCTTGGGCAGAAATGCTGGATATACCTTTGACTCAAGAAATAGAAGGATTTTCTACTGGGATGAAAAAAAAGCTGACATTACTGAGCATATTGTTACTTGATAGACCCATAATGATTTTCGATGAACCTTTTAATGGACTTGATTTAGAATCCAGTTTTTTGCTAAAAGAAATTATTGTTAAATTAAAAGAAAAAGGGAAAATCATAATTCTAACCTCGCATATCCTAGAAACCCTTACAGGAATTTGTGATAAAATATTGTGGTTAAAAAGAGGAAGCGTGGAGCGTATTTTTGAGGGTTCTGCCTTTGACAAAATAGAAAAAATCCTCAAAGAAGACTGGACAAAGCTTGATACTTTGCATCATCTTCTTTGAGGATTAGATACCTTTTAGATGATTGTTAGATAAGATTGCGTTTTGGGTCGAATCCTTCTAAATAATCAGAAACTCGTTTGACAAATTGTCCCCCAAGTGAGCCGTCTACCACACGGTGATCGTAAGAGTGAGAGATAAACATCTTCTGACGAATACCAATTAAATCACCTTGAGGTGTTTCTATGACAGATGGTTTTTTCTGAATAGCCCCAAAAGCAATAATCGCCACTTGTGGTTGCATGATGATTGGAGTTCCCATGATATTACCAAAAGTGCCAATATTTGAGATAGTATAAGTACCACCTTCAAGGTCGTCAGGTCTGAGCTTGTTTTCACGAGCACGTTGGGTAATATCGTTGACTTTTTTAGTCAAACCAATCAAATTGTAAGAATCCGCATTATGAATAACAGGTACAATTAGATTGCCATTTGGTAGGGCCACCGCCATACCAATATTGATATTTTTACGGTAAATAATCTTATCACCGTCCACCGAAGCATTGATTTTTGGAAAATCTTTGATGGCTTTCACCACCGCTTCAATTAATAGCGGGGTATAAGTAATATTTTCACCATATTCCTTTTTAAAGCTATTTTTGATACCTTCTCTCCACAAAGATACCGTGGTCATATCGGTTTCAACGAAAGAAGTTACGTGCGGAGCAATACGTTTTGAGTCAACCATACGGTCGGCAATCATTCTACGCATACGATCCATTTGCACGATTTCGTCCTGACCAGAGAACGTAATTGGAGCGGTTTTAACTGCCTCAACCACAGGAGTTAGAGCGGCTTTTGGTGCCGTATTTACAGGATTTTTACGATTTTGGAGGTATGCCAAAATATCATGTTTGGTAACACGACCTTCTGAACCTGTTCCTGCAATTTGAGATAATTCTTGTGCTGAGATACCTTCTTCATTGGCAATACTCATGACCAATGGAGAATAAAAACGCTTAGTAGTATCTGAAGGAACTGTCTCTGTAATCGCCTGATTAGTAGGGTCTAAATTAATTCCTGTAAGCGATTGAATCTCTTCAATTTCCTTTTCGATAGTTTCTAAAACTGGCTCAGAGCTGGCTTCACCATCAGTTTCAATAATACAGATTGGCTTTCCTATTACGGCTATATCACCTTCCTGTACCAAGTACTGTTTTACAATCCCGCTGTGCGATGAAGGGACTTCGGTATCAATTTTATCTGTTGCCACCTCCAATAAGTATTCGTCAGCCTCAATGCGCTCGCCAACTTTCTTCAGCCACGATAGCACGGTTGCCTCCATAATACTCTCACCCATTTTGGGCATAATAATTTCAATTTGAGCCATAATTGTAAGTTTTTTGTTTTGTTTTTGGCTGTAAAGTCTAAATTTCGGTTCACTGAGTGTACTCAAACCTCATTTTCGGCCGAAAATCCGAAACTGTTCAGTTATTTCAAAACTTTTCTCAATAAATTAAGTATGTTGATAGAAGTTAAATGAATATTTTGTTCTCTAAAGCCTCCTAATTGTAGCTTTTGAGTAAATGTCTTGTCTTTTGTAGCCACAGCAATCCAAATGGTACCAACGGGTTTGTCTGGTAATCCTCCATCTGGTCCTGCGATACCACTAGTTGCCAATCCAAAATCTGTTCCTAGTCTTTGGCGCACATTTTCTGCCATTTGAATAATAGTTTCTTCCGAAACGGCTCCAAATTGGTCTAATGTTTCTGGTCTTACGCCAAGTTGATTGATTTTGACCGAATTATCATAGGAAATAATACTCCCCCAATAATAACTTGACGAGCCAGCCACTTTGGTGAATTGATGGGCCAGATATCCTCCAGTACAGCTTTCGGCTGTCGAAACGGTGAAGCCTTTCTCTTTTAAAAGTCGTCCTACGGCAACTTCCAATTCGATATCTTCGAGAGCATAAATAAACTCCTCAACGATAGGAATAAGTTTTTGAACCTCGGCGGCAACTTGCGTCTTTATATCTTCCTCATTTTCGCCAAAACCCGTCAAGCGCAATTTGACGCTTCCCATCGATGGCAAATAAGCAAGTTTTATGTTTTCTGGTAAAGCATCCTCCCAGTCAGCAATTTTTTCTGCTAAAATAGATTCACCTATCCCAACGGTTCTAATAATTTGATGAAAGATGGTAGGAGTTTTAAAGTGTCCTTGAAGTCTTGGTAATATTGCATCCGACATCAATCCTTTCATTTCGTAAGGAACTCCTGGCATCGAAATATAAATAACCTCATTATGTTCAAACCACATTCCAGGTGCAGTACCTAGTTTGTTTTGAATATAGGTGGCATTTAGTGGTAATTCGGCTTGTCCTAAGTTGAGTCCTGTAACTTCTCTGCCTCTTTTTTGGAAAAAAGCCTTAAGGTCAATTAGAGCTAGTTCGTGGACTGCTAATTCAGTACCGAAAAACTTACAAAACGTTTTTTTAGTAATATCATCTTTTGTTGGTCCCAAACCTCCCGTAACTAATACTACATCCGCGCGACTCGAAGCCTCAGAAAAAATAGTAAGAATTGCCTCTTCCGTGTCACCAACCGAAGATTTTCGAACGGTTTTGATACCAATTTTATCCAATTCTGCACTAATCCATTGTGTATTAGTGTCTGTAATCTGACCATACAGGATTTCATCCCCAATTGTAATAATCTCTGCTTTAATCATTGCTTAAAAGGTTCAAGATGCTTTTGGAACTGATTTATTCATTTTTGTAGAGAACAAACCACTCTGATTCGGATAAGCCCTGCTAAGAATTCATTATTTTTGTTCAAAATTACACATTTTCGGCACTTTTGTCGTTTAAATAAAAGGTACAAAACAAAAGATTTTAAAAGAGTCAGGGTTAAAATCTAAGATTTTGTTACTTCTATTCACTCTTAAAGTCTGAAAATGAAAGTAATCGAGACCTATTTGGTTCTCTTAATTTAAACAACATCTTATTTATGAAAAGAATTCTTATCGCCATTTGCCTAATGGGTACAGTAACTAGTTGTCAATCTCAAAACCTAGGAAATATTTTAAAACAAGCAAATGATGTATTGGCAAACGCAAGTAAAGGAGGGCTCACTTCTGAAGAAATAGGGAAAGGCTTAAAAGAGGCATTGACGGTTGGTATTAAAAACTCTTCAGCTCAAGCGGGTGCGCTTGATGGATTTTTGGGTAATCAAACCATTAAATTATTGTTTCCACCAGAAGCGCAAAAAGTGGAAGCGAAGCTTCGTCAAATTGGCTTAGGAAGTGAATGTGATAAGTTTATTACAACTTTGAATAGAGGTGCAGAGAAAGCGGCTGGTCAAGCAGTGCCAATATTTGTGGATGCCATTAGTAAAATGACGATTCAAGATGCTTTGAGTATTTTGAAAGGAGATAAAGATGCTGCAACGCAATATCTAAAAAGAACATCGTCGGATGCACTGGCTAAAGCATTTGCTCCTATCATGGAGGAATCTATCAATTCGACAGGAGCAACCAAATTGTATGGTGATATTGCGACTACTTATAACAAGATTCCGTTTACTGCACAAAAGCTAAATCCAGATTTGAAAGGATACGCTACACAAAAAGCAATTGATGGTTTATTTGTATTGGTGGCTCAGGAGGAACAAAAGATTCGTGAGAATCCTGCTGCCCGTGTGACAGACCTTCTCAAAAAAGTATTTGGTTCGAACTAGTTTTTTGTGCTAAATTCGTTGTAAGCTTTTGTTTGCACAAAGCAAACTTTTCGGCGGAAAACGCTGTTTCATCTGAAAGCTTTAATTTTCCAATATACAGACTTGCCTAAAATGTGAGCAAGTGAAGAATTTATCATGAAAAAATCAGAAATCAATTTTCAAGTAACATTAGACGACCAAAGTATTCCTGAACAAATTCAGTGGACTGCTACCGAAAACCCTAACGAAGGAATTGAGGAAACAAAATCTATCTTTATTGGTGTTTGGGATCACTACCACAAAGGAACACTTGCTTTGCCTTTATGGACTAAAGATATGGATGTACTTGAAATGAAACGTTTCTATATCGAGATGATGGGAAGTATCGCAGAAGCCGCTATCCGTGCTACGGGCGATGAAGCCATGGCTATCAAAATCGACGCATTATGTAAAGATTTGAGTCAAACTTTGAAGGAGGAAATGAAAGCCGCTCAACAGCAACAAGCTTAATTCTCCAAGATTAGAAAGCTGATTATGTTGGAAACCTCCAGCATAATCAGCTTTTTTATGGTAAATACAGTCGTTGTTTTTAACTATATCCCTAATACTTGCACTATGAAAAGAGTTCTTCCGAGTATCGCTGTTTTGTTGCTACTGAGTCTTTCTTCAATCGCCCAAAGAGGCGTTAATTTTATTTCTGGTGGAAATTTAAGAACCGTATTTGACTTGGCAAAAGTCCAAAATAAGGCGGTTTTTTTGGAAGCTTATGCACCCACTTGCCATGTTTGTATGGCATTTAAACCTACATTCGAGAATCAACAAGTTGGAGATATTTACAATAAAAACTATATCTCCTATAAATTGGATATGACTTCGCCAGAGGCGGCTGGTTTTTTACAAAAACAAAATATTTGGATTCCATCAACGCCAACTTTGTTGTTTTTTGATAAGGATGTAAAATTAATGCACATTGCTATTATGGGAGAAAATACCAACTCACCTGAAGCGCTTATTTCGTCGGCAATGATTGCAATGAACCCACAAAAACGGGCAACTGCCTACAAAGCTATTTATCAGAGCGGCAACAGAACTACTAATTTCTTAATTGACTATGGATACATGGCTCGCATCTTGAAAGATACAGTGATGAATATTACTGTTTTGAAAACCTATGCCAAATCTATTCCGACGTCTCAGTACACAAGTAATGTAAATTTTGCAGTACTTCAAAAAGCCATTATGGATGATGAGAATCCACTTTTTGTGTACATGATTAACCACCTTGCAGAATTTAATGCCAAGTTTGATAAAAATTTAGTCAAGCAAACAGCAGAGAATATCATTATGTACTCGCTCTATTCGAGTAGGGGAAATAAGTATTCATCTGCTAAAATCGCCCAAGTGAAAGCAAATTTGGCTAAACTAGGTGTAACTCAAAAAGCTATAGGCGTGCGAATCTTCCGCGAGGAGGCCACTGCATTGTTTAGAGAAGGTAAATCTGCGGAGGCGATTAAAATATTAGAATCCATTATAGATGCGAAAACAGATAAGGCAAGCTATGCTTATCTAAGCAATTTTGTAAAATCTAGAACTTCAGATAAAGCTGCTTTAGCGAAGGCTACAATCTGGGCTGCAAAAGGGCGTTAATCTGTAAGATATTAAAACAAAAAAGGTGAATGACTCTATATCATTCACCTTTTTTTTAGATTTTGTCTATGTATTCAAAGCTGGTCCTCAAAATATAGGCCGAATCTTCATCTCCCAATTGTACGGCTTGTTGAAAATCTTCAATAGCGTTTTTCCGTTGACCCAATTGGTATCTCGCAATACCTCGCCATCGAAGGGCAATCGGATTTTCACTTCTAAAATGCCAATCGGCTTTGTCAAACTCCAAAAAAGCGCCATCATAATCTTCCAGCTTGTAAAGAATCTTTCCTTTGGTAACATAAGATTCCCCAACCGTATTATCAAAACTCAACGATTGTTCGATATCGTATAATGCCGAGTATAAATTTCCCAACTGTAAATTACAGAGCGAGCGATAGTAATGCGCTTTGGCTGATTTTGGAAAGCGCTTTAGTTTTTCAGAAAAAAAAGAAAGTGCCTCTTTATATTTTCTGTGGTGAATAAGATGTTCACCATCTTCAAGCTTTTCTTTATTTTTGATGGTAATAAACTTCTCTTCTATCCAATTGAAAAACATCAATGTTAGAACATAAGGCAAAAAGAAAAAGAGGACTAACCATTCCATAGTACACGAACAATTGCTATTGGTTTATAATTGTGCTAACTCTGCTTGAAGTTTTTTGGTTAAACCCGACGCTACAATTTCATAAGAGTGGTCTATGAGTTCAGTCGCCATCTTCGTAGGAGTTCTTTCAAAATTAACGGTATTCCAATGTTTTTTGTTCATGTGGTACCCAGGAATAATAAAAGAAAATTCCTCCCGAAGAGAAATTGCTTTTTCAGGCTCACATTTTAGATTTACCGTAAAAACCTCACTATCCAGTCCTGTCAGAGCAAATATTTTTCCCATGACTTTATACACCAAGGTCTCTGGCCCGAAAGGAAGTTCTTCTGTAACGCCTTTTTTTGATAAACAATATTCCCTGAACTGTTCGATATCCATAAAATTATCACTAGCGTATAAAAGCGCGATAAATCATAACGACTAAACAAACCAAAAACATCAAAATCGAAATTTTGTTGATGAAGTGCATCGTGCGCAAGTTGAAACTTGTTGGTTTTGAAGGATCTGGTTTTGAGAAAACTCTTAGAAAATAACCAAAGGCTTCACCTAATTTGAATTGATCTTTGAGACGACTCATGGCTTTTTAAATCTATTGTGAAACAATATTTATTTGAGTGTGAATTTTTATGGCTAACATAAAGATTCGAATTTTAACTTTAAAGAATATCCGCTAATTCAGGATTTTGAACAGGCTCAAACCACACGCCGTCTTCCTTAATTAGCTCGATAAGTTCGTCTACTGCTCGGTCTGCATGCACAGATTTTTTAACAACTTGCTGTCCGCGATACAAAGCGATTTTATCTTTTCCGATACCTACATAACCATAATCTGCATCTGCCATCTCGCCAGGTCCATTTACAATGCAACCCATAATTCCGATTTTTACACCTTTTAAATGGTCAGTTCTTTTGCGAATCATAGCGGTAGTTTCTTGCAAATCAAACAAAGTTCGACCACAAGAAGGACATGAGATATACTCAGTTTTACTCATACGAGTTCTGGCAGCTTGCAAAATCCCAAATGCTGTTGCATTGTAGATTTTGGCCAAACTTTGAAACGCTGAAGCTGGGGTGTCTTGAGGAACAGAGAGTATCGTTCCATCCCCTAAACCATCTACTAACAACCCGCCCAAATCAGTAGCGGAGAATAGTTGGAAATCACTAGTAGACATTGTTTCGTATTGGCGCCAAATAACTACAGGAAGTTTAATGCCTTGACTAATGAGTTCAAAGAAGAAACGTCTCAGAGCAGGCATTCCGTGCGTATTATTTGTAGAAATTACCAAAACAGCATCTCTCAGAGAAGACAAGCTTGGAATCAACTCTGACTTGAGATTCTCTATGTTAATGGTGATGAAATTCAGTGAGTTATGTGTTTTGATTTCGCCCGATATTGCCTCAAGAGAAATCATGGGGAATAAATTTTCTGGACAATTTTTTTCTAGCCAAATTTTGTGGTCAACTATCTCTTTTAGCCCCATCGGCAACATAAATGTAGCAGGACGCTGTCCAGTATAAACAAAATCAGCCCCCAAGTCATTCATTGCCCATTTATCCGTGGCTGGTAAGTAAAAATGCCCAATTGGTTTCAAATCATCATGTTCATTGATACCTACCTGCGAGTAGTCTGCAATTACTCTTGGAACATTATGTCCACCGAATACGGATACTTCAGTTGTTGCTCTTCGGAAGTGTTGGAATGGGTTGATAGGAGAGTCAAAAGCCTCAGAAAGTTGTGCGTCTGCGGGTTTCCAAGCAGGTATCAAAGTAGTAGTTTCAGCACGATTAGTATATCTGTCGATAAGACTTTTGGCAACAGGTGCTTCAAACTCTGGGTCTTCCGTCAACGAAACACGAACGGTATCTCCAAGACCATCTTCCAACAAAGTTCCGATTCCTACAGCCGACTTGATACGACCATCTTCACCCTCTCCAGCCTCAGTTACACCCAAATGTAGGGGGTAAGGTTTTAGCCCTTCTTCATTCAACTTTTTGCAAAGCAAGCGATAAGCCTCAACCATTACTTGTGTATTCGAAGCTTTCATAGAAAGAACAATATTGAAGTAATTTTCGTCTTCACATATCCTCAAGAATTCTAAGGCAGACTCAACCATTCCGAGTGGAGTATCGCCATATCTACTCAAAATTCTATCACTCAAAGAACCATGATTGGTGCCAATACGCATGGCAGTTCCGTACTCTTTGCAGATTTTAATCAAGGGAACAAACTTATCTCTGATACGTTCGAGTTCTGCTTGGTAAGAAGATTCGGTGTAGTCAATGGTTTCAAAACGCTTCTTGTCAGCATAGTTTCCGGGATTGATACGTACCTTTTCCACTAATCTCGCTGCTAATTCAGCTGCATTAGGTGTAAAGTGTATATCTGCGACCAATGGAACATTACAACCACGATTACGAAGTTCTTTACGAATATTCTCTAAGTTTTGCGCTTCCTTTACAGAAGGTGCTGTAATACGTACCAATTCACAACCCGACTCTACCATTCTGAGTGTTTGCTCAACCGAACCGATGGTATCCATGGTGTCGATAGTAGTCATAGATTGGATACGAATTGGATATTGTGAGCCCATCCACAAATCTCCAATGTTCACAGAGATTGTTTCGCGACGTTTATATTCGGTAAGAGAAGTACAATATTTGGTTCCTTTTTCGATAAGGTTTACTATTTGAGAGTTATTCGACATAACGAGCTAAAATATAAATTTGATTTTTTGCCAATACTATTGACTGCACAAATTTAGGGCTTATTGGTAGATTGACAATAAAATACCCCGACTGTTTCTATAACAACAGTCGGGGTAGGAAGGTTATGAATTCAGGCTGAATATTTTAGAAATCACCAAATTCATCAACTAAATATTTTTGAACCAAGGAAATATCACCTTTAGACGTCAAGTCGGGTACATTTTCGGCTACAGGAACAGTGGTTACTAAACCTGGGTTTTCTTTTGCCATTCGAGTAACCGCACTTGGCAACTCACGTTCGTTACGAATCGGGTTGAAAGGCTCAGACTGCACATATTTCAAAATATCATCATAGTTGAAGTGAAATACATTCATATTTACCCCAATTTGACCAGCAACACGCTTTGCTTCAGCAATTTGTTCATCGTTTGGCTTCTCCAAGATTTCTACCAAACTACCATCTTCGTTAGTTTTGATAATAGCAAAAGCTTTCATACGTTCTGGCTCCACACCTAAGGCATCGGCGTTGTAAGAAACTACCGCATTCGGGATTTCCGCATCTTTCAATAGTGTAAGTACAGAAACAGAATAAAGATTATCTGAATTACAAACGGTAAAACGTTCGCCTTTCCATTCGGGTGTTTGCTCTAATGCTTGCTGAATTGCATCAGCAGTACCCGCTGGTTTTTCACGATCAGGGGCAATTTGCTGAGTAGCGAATTTAAAAGTAAATCCCCAAGCTTTTCCATCTGCCACCAATTGGTCATAATAAGGTTGTGTAACAGTATCTTTAGGATTTTTCAAAATCAAAACTTCATTGTATCCAGCACGATGAGCATTGTATAAAAGATAATCCATAAACGGACGACCGTCTTTTCCCACGCCAATCATTCCTTTCGGAAGCGTATTTGCTTGTTCGATTAGCTTTTCATCCAAATTTGAATTGCCGTCTGTTTTTTTCATGCGAGAAGACATCCCGCCTGCCATGATTAATAGTTTTGCCATATAAATAATGCTCGATGAAAGTAGCAATATATTTTTAAAAATAGTGTTGCTTAAGCCTCAAAAGCGAGGTAATATATTACCGCAAATTTAGGAATAGTTTTGATTTTTTAACTAAACTAATTAAAAAACTCTAATATCCCCAAATTTCGGTTTCCGTGTAAGTTTTGACTTAAAAGTAAACTGATTCATAAACAGGAGTTTGTGAATCAGTTTAGTAAAAACCCTTTTTAAGTAATCGTGCAGTAAGAGATTTATTTATGTGTTCAAGCACTAGGCAACAGGCACAAGGCAAAGAGTGTTAATATGTTTAAAATAACCACAGATATGCTTTTTTTCAAAGCTCATCGCCGAAAGCTGATACCTGAAAGCCTTAGGCACAAAAACTAAATTCTCTATATATATACTCCGACATCCAAACCTTTGGTAAAATTATTATAATGATACAATTCCTTTGTATCTTTGAATTAGTAAATACAAAATCACATTTAATCATCACATTGAACAATCTCAATCATTTATGTGTTTGGTATTTATAGGGTCAAACAAAACCATTTTATGTTTCAAGATGAAAGCCTTTTTGTTTAATGTTTTTAAAATTATTTTAAACAAAATCGAAACCTTTTCTTCAAACTTAAAGTTTGACTTAATGAAAGAACTACTCGCCGATTTAGTTTAAGAGTGTTGCTGACAACCTTTCAGACGACTTTTAAACTTGATGACTAAATCCCCGATAAAATATAGTTTGTTTCAAAGAGAGCGAAAGCTCGGGATGTGTCCTGCCCGATATGTCCATTTGTCTCTAAATTCACTTTTAAATTAGCAAAATTACAATGAGTACAAAGCGAGTGGCGGTGTTCCGCAAAGAACACTTTAATGCCGCACATCGCCTTCATAATCCTAATTGGACGGATGAGAAGAACGAGCGAGTTTACGGTAAATGTAATAATCCAACCTTTCATGGTCATAATTACGAATTGATTGTACAAGTGATTGGAGAATTAGATCCTGAAACTGGCTATGTGATTGATATGAAGGTGTTGAGCGATATTATAAAGGTTGAAATCTTGGATCGATTTGATCATCGAAACTTAAACCTTGATACTGAGGAGTTTAAAGATCTTAATCCATCTGCAGAGAATATTGCTATTGTTATTTATGACATTCTCAGAAACAAACTAAACCCAAACTTGGATATTAAAATCAGATTATATGAGACAGAACGAAACTTTGTTGAATACCCTGTTGGATAATAATGGAAAATTATTGCTAACAGATGAAGAAATTGGCGATGATCATATTTCGACTTCTGTGGATACACCTATGCGTGCTGATGCCTTTGAGTTGAGCGACGATGAAAAGATAGCTCAAATCGAATATCATTTCAGACAAATCATGGAAACTTTAGGACTAGATTTGACGGATGATTCATTGAAAGGTACGCCAAAACGTGTAGCTAAAATGTATGTTAAGGAGATATTCAGTGGTTTAGACCCTAAAAATAAACCTTCTATTGCATTGTTTGAGAACAAATATCAATACAATGAAATGTTGGTGGAAAAAAATATTTCCTTCTACTCAAACTGTGAGCATCATTTTGTGCCAATTTTTGGTAAGGCTCATGTGGCTTATATCGCTGAAGGTAAGGTAGTTGGCTTGTCTAAGCTTAATCGTATTGTTCAGCATTATGCTAAGCGCCCACAAGTACAAGAGCGTTTGACAGTACAAATTGCCAAAGATTTACAGGAGATTTTAGGAACTGAAAATGTCGCTGTTATGATAGATGCAAAACACCTTTGCGTTGCCTCTCGTGGCGTAAAAGATGATACTTCATCGACTGTAACTAGCTATTATGGCGGTAAATTTCAGGAAGAAAGCGTACGTCAGGAGTTTTTGAAGTATATAGGAATATAAGTATCCGTGCAAAATTTGATTGAAGTTATGTGTTTTAGGGAACAGGCAACAGGCACAAGGCAAAGAGGGTTAAAATGTTTTTAGTAACTATAGATATGTTTTTTTGCCGATTGCCTCGTGTCTAAATCACATAAAATAGATCTTATTTTGCGTTAGTACTTAATAAGAAACGCGCTTATTAATTGAAATTAAAACAAAAAAAGGCATTTGAAGTTTATACTTTAAATGCCTTTTTTTGTTTAAGATATTTACAAAAATACTCCACAAAATATGACAAAGAATTATTTAGTGATTGGTGCTAGTTCAGGAATAGGTGAGGCAATCGCTTCGCAATTGCAGAGAGAAGGACACCAAGTTTTTTCTGCCTCTAGAAATACCCCAAAAGTTGAAGGAGTTATTCATTTGACTTGGGATGCAAGTGCTCCGGATGCTTCGGTATTTAGTCAATTACCAGAATCATTGGATGGATTGGTATATTGCCCCGGTACGATTAATTTGAAACCTATAAACAGGTTGTCTACAGACGATTTTAAAAATGACTTTCAAATAAATGTGGTTGGTGCAGTTGCTGTGATTCAAGCGGTATTGCCAAAACTCAAGAAAGCAGATGGCGCTTCAATCGTATTGTTTAGTACAGTGGCAGCCAAAATAGGAATGGGTTTTCATGCCTCGGTAGCGGCATCGAAAGGAGCAGTGGAAGGCTTAACAAAATCGTTAGCTGCAGAGCTATCTCCTTCGAAAATTCGTGTCAACTGTGTGGCTCCATCGTTGACGGATACCCCTTTAGCCAAAAATTTACTATCAACTGAAGAGAAAAAAGAAGCTTCAAACAAACGTCATCCATTAGGAAGAGTTGGTACCGCAGATGACATAGCACGTATCTCTACCTTTTTATTAAGTGAACTTTCGTCATGGACTACTGGTCAAATAATCGGGGTCGATGGAGGTATGGGAAGCATAAAAGGCGCATAAATTTGAAATATTATTATCGACTTTGGTATTTTTTCTGTAAAATTGAAACAGCATATTCGTCCGAGTATGCTGTTTTTTTAACCTATAACTTTACAACTATGTCGTTTTTACTTGTTTTATTAGTGATTGCCTTTCCTCTTTTGGCACTTTCGTTTGCGGTGGTCAATCAGGGAACTGTTGCAGTGGTGACTATTTTTGGTAAATACCAGCGAATCATGACACCAGGGCTAAACTTTAAAATTCCGTTTATTGAAGCAATTTTCAAGAAAATCTCAATTCAAAGTCGTTCTATTGAACTCGAATTTCAAGCTATTACTGCCGATCAAGCCAATGTGAACTTCAAAGCCATGTTGGTATATGCCGTAATGAACCAAGAGGAGGAAACTATTAAAAATGTGGCCTTTAAGTTTATGGATGAGCGCTCATTTATGCAAGCTTTGATTCGTACGATTGAAGGTACTATTCGTGCATTGGTGGCAACTAAGCGCCAAGCTGAGGTACTTGGTCTGAGAAGCGAAATTGTGATTCAGGTAAAGGAGCATATCGATAACACCCTCGAAACTTGGGGATATCATTTGATTGACTTACAACTGAATGACATTGCTTTTGATGAAGCAATTATGCGCTCGATGGCACAGATTGTGGCTTCAAATAACTTAAAAGCTGCTGCTGAAAATGAAGGTCAGGCTTTGTTAATTACCAAAACAAAAGCTGCAGAGGCAGAAGGAAATGCCATTCGTATTGCGGCTGAAGCCGAAAAAGTGGCAGCACAATTGCGTGGACAAGGGGTTGCGTTGTTCCGTGAGGAAGTAGCTAAAGGGATGGCAGAGTCTGCTAAAGTAATGAAAGATAACCAATTAGATGCTTCACTCATTTTATTCTCTATGTGGACTGAAGCCATTAAGCATTTCGCTGAACAAGGAAAAGGAAATGTTATTTTCTTAGATGGTTCAACTGAAGGAATGGAAAAAACGATGAAACAGCTTTCGGCTCTACAACAATTGAAAGAAGTGAAATAGTCTCCAAAACCGTAGACTTTACTAGTTAAAGTCTACGGTTTTAATAACAAATCTTTTATCAAATCCTTCCTTTCTTCAGTCAACAAATGACCGTTCTCGGGTAGAAAGATAAATTGTTTTGGTGCTTCAGTTATCATAGAATCCAAATAAGCTCCATTTTGCGTATCAATAATCCAATCTTTTCCTCCTTGTAAAATCACCACAGGGCAGTGAATTTTACGCCAATCCTTTTCTAAATTTGCTAAGTCTTCTTGATGAGAAAATTTCTCTTCACTCGCTCTATTTACATACGATGGCAAAAAGAACTTTACTAATCCAGTATTTACGGGCTTAGAGAACCACCAGTATTTTTCCAGTTTTGGCGCACAAGCAGGAGAAATCAGAAATAGTTTTTTGACTAAAGCTGGATAATCCATCGCTAGTTTGGCAGCAATAGCGGCTCCATACGAACGTCCCACCACCGTTATTTCGTAGTCAGGATATTTTTTTAGCAATTCATAAAATGCTTTTGCCTGTTCATCAATGGTCGCTAACTTTCTGTCAGATCGGTTATACCCGAATCGGTCGGCAGCAACGATTTTAAACTTCTGCAACAACAAAGAGTCATTTAGATAATCTTTATAGCCAAACCATGCACCTGGTGCGCCATGTATGAGGAACAGTAATTTATGACGAACATTGGTTGATTGAGCAAAATATATTTTCTTATGCTCGTATTCTGCATAACTGAAATCGGGCTTGGGCGGTAAGGCAGCGTAGTATTCATCTACTTGACTGGCGCTCGTTGTAAAACCTTGGAGACACGCGCTTAGACCTAAAACACAACATACAAAGGCCAGAGCAATAAGACTATATGCTTTCAATGAAGTGTTTTTGATTAAGCGATAAATTGACTTCATTCCATTCAATAGTTTTGGAAACAGGGAATTTTCTAATAGGACAATCCTGTACTTTACAATAATAACAGCAATCGTCGAGACATGGATCGGCGTGAATGAATATTTCTACATTGCCTTGAAATTCAGCGCCTAAGATATCTTCAAATTCGTGAACATTGGCATGTACCACTTCGAGATTATAATAACGAGGCAATGTAATATGACAGTCGATGTGGAGATCGGCTCCGTAGTGTTGGATACGCAAATTATGAATATCTATCCACTCGGATTTTTTATTGTTTTTCAATATTTGCACTACCTTCTCAAGCGTTTCTTGGTCAGTTTCGTCCATTAATCCCCCGATAGATTTTCGCATGATTTTTATGCCACTCCAACCCATGTACACTGCAAAAATTACAGATGCTACACCGTCTATCCAAGCAGATTCAGTAAATACCACCAATGCCACGGCTGCAATCAAAATAATACCGCTTTGTGCGTCTAATTTGAGGTGTTTTCCATCAGCAATTAAGGTAGGTGACTGGTATTTTATCCCTTCTTTTTCGATATAATATCCTAGAAACCAGTTGATGACAACCCCAGAAATGATAATTCCTAGACCCAAAGGAAGATCTGAAAGAGGTTGAGGATTAAAGAAGTTTTGAACCGCATGAAATATGATAAAGATACTTGCAAGTACGATTAAGACGCCTTCTAAACCAGCAGAAAAAAATTCAATTTTACCATGACCATACGGGTGGTTTAGGTCTTTGGGCTGCGAAGCGAGATAAATAGCGTAGAACGCAAATCCACTAGCGACTACATTGATAATTGATTCGAGGGCATCTGTTAAAATAGCACTTGAATAGGTCATGTAGTAGGCCACAAATTTGACAATCATCAATAAAGTACTAACTACAAACGAAGCTAGGATAATCCGATATTTAGGGGTCATGGTATTATTAGAATTTGCACAAAGGTACTGAAAGGGAGCTGATTACTGATTTGGATAGTTTTATTTATACTTTACCATTTTGAAAAAATACCACTCCATAATTCCTGATAGCCTTCAATTTGTCGAACGAAAATTATAGGGAATGATTATAAAAACCGAATCAATTTCGGAATAGTTCATATAAAACGTAATATTTCCTGTTTTGTATCTCAGCTTGATGCTCTACCTTTGTGGTATGACAAAAGAAAAAAATCCTTGGACCAAAACCTCTTCTACCCAAGTATACGATAATCCTTGGGTAAGCATAAGACACGAGGAAGTAATTAAACCTAATGGCGAACCAGGTATTTATGGGGTAGCTCATTTTAAAAACAAAGCAATTGCAATTGTTCCTGTTGATAGCGAGTTAAATACTTGGCTAGTAGGACAATATCGATATCCTTTAGAAGAGTATTCTTGGGAAATTCCGATGGGCGGAGGAGCCTTAGACGTAGAGAGTCTTGATTCGGCTAAGCGAGAATTGAAAGAAGAAACGGGTATCTCTGCCGAAAGCTGGACAGAGTTGGGACGAATTCATACCTCAAATTCGGTGACTGACGAGGTCGGTTATATGTATTTGGCAGAAAATCTAACTTTTGGTGAATCAGAACCAGACGATACCGAAATTTTGAAAATACAAAAAGTAAGCTTGTCAAAAGCCATTGAAATGGTGATGAATTCAGAAATCACAGACTCGTTGAGTATCGCAGCCTTGTTGAAAGTAGCTAGGTTGAAAGGAATTTAATAAGAAAGAACATTTTGATTGGGACTGTAGAGTAACATTTTTCCAATCAAATTTTAAGATATATAGTATGATAACAGCAGCATTTTTTGGTTTTTTGTATGGCTTTATTCTATGTTTTACATTTGGACCAGCCTTTTTTAGATTGATACAAACGAGTATTGATAATGGCTACAAAAGTGGTATGTTGATAGCCTTAGGAGTAACAGCCGCAGATGCGATATTAATGTTTTTGGCAGTTTTTGGAACCGCTTTTTTGCCTCAAATCGACAATTTTGATATGTATTTGTCTGTTGGTGGAGCGGTCTTATTGATGGGGTTGGGTTTAATTAGTATTTTTAAGCAACAACCACAACTGGTATACCCCAAAACCAAATTTGGTACAGTACTGTATTATTTTACCTCCGGACTTTTCCTTAACCTACTTAATCCTTCTAATTATATCGCAGTCTTTGGTACATCTACCTACCTAAAGGGGGCGCAGCATTTCGATTTAGGGCAAATTATAGTTTTCTTTTGTTTGAGTTTGCTGGCCACTATGCTGGCTGAATCGCTTATTTCTTATTACGCGAATAAGATGAAAAGAATACTTACCCCTAAAATAATTACGCGTATCAATCAGGTAGCTGGTTTGGTTTTTATAGGTTCGGCAATGGCTATTTTGTATAAACAGTTTATGATTTAACCATGAAAATCCTCATTGCATGTGATTCATTTAAAGATGCTCTTTCTGCCAAGAAAGTCTGTGAGTCTATTTCTGAAGGAATTTTTTATACATTTCCAGAAGCTCATATAATGCAAAAACCATTGGCTGATGGGGGAGAAGGTACGCTCGAAGCCTTGCAATTGGCATTGGATGGAAAGTATGAGTTTGTACCTACTTTCGATGCCCTTCATCGTTCTATCGAGGCAAGTTATCTTTGGATAGCTCAACAAGAAACAGCCATTATCGAAATGGCAAAGGCTTCGGGATTAGAATTGCTTCGACCAGAGGAAAGAAATGTGATGAAGACTTCCACCTTCGGGACGGGCGTACTTATCAAGCATGCTTTGGATAGAGGAGCAAAAAAGATCTTTTTGACGGTTGGAGGAAGTGCTACCAACGATGCGGGCATGGGTATGGCTAAGGCATTAGGATACCAATTTTTGGATGAAAAGGGAAAGAGTTTAGAAGCTTCAGGGGAAAATGTAGGGAAAGTCGCTTCCATCCTTACACAAGATATAGATATACGAATTTACACCACAGAATTTTATATTGCGACAGACGTAACCAATCCACTATTTGGAAAGAATGGTGCAGCCTTTGTTTATGCTCCACAAAAAGGGGCAAATTCAGAAGAGGTCGAACTATTGAATCATGGTCTTGAGCAAATTCATAGGATATTTAAAGATACCTTTTCCATTGACACGCAAGAAATAGCTGGTGCTGGCGCGGGTGGAGGAATAGGAGCAGGAGGTATTTGTTTTTTGGGCGGAAAAATCATTTCGGCAGCTCAATGGGTTTTCGAAACGATTGGTTTGTCAACGGCCGTGGAAGAAGCTGATATTGTTATCACAGGTGAGGGGCGTATCGATAGCCAATCCTTTCAAGGTAAAGTGCTTTCTGAAGTTTTAAAGTATGCTAAAACATATCAGAAACCTATTTTTGGAATAGCTGGACAAATTCAAGAGCTTGATAAGTTACTAGAAATTCCCGAAGTGGTGTATGTAAGTGCAATTCAGACGGGACCACAATCTCTCGAAATTTCCTTGCAAAATTGTAGGGAATTGCTTTTTCAAAAAGGAAAAGTAATCGGGAAAATGCTTAAAACGATTCATCATGGATAATCCAGAGGAATCATATCGTTCGTTCGAAAGAACTGTAAATGCTTTTGGGATTCTTCATTCTGAAGAGCTAGATCAATTTTATGCCCTATTCAAGCCAATAAGTTATAGTCGAAAATCGGTTTTGACTGAGGCTGGTTCTACCGAAAAATATTTATATTTTGTGTTAGAGGGAGTTCAACGTATTGTTTTTCAGGATGATATAGGACACGAAGCTACTATTCTTTTTACCTATCAAGGTAACTTTGGAGGCGTATTGGATTCCATGCTGGCAGGTCGAAAGACCAAATACACGTACGAGACTCTGACAAAATCTACTTTACTTCGTGCCAATATCAAGGACGTGCGGGATTTAGGCAAAATCTATCCTGCCATTAATCAATTATTATTTGAAGGTCTACTATTCGCTTTCAGTGGGTTGCTCGAAAGATTGGTTGAAATACAATGTTATTCAGCAGAAGAAAAATTTCGAATTTTGCTAATTCGAAGCCCGCATATTCTCCAACTTGTACCCCATAAATATTTGGCTAATTATATCGGTATCGATGCTACCAATTTCAGCAAGCTGCTAAATTCTGTAAAATTGTAAATCTTAGAAAATACCAAGATTATTCAAGGTTGACGCTTTTACCTTTGTTCCGAAATCAATATTTTTAATTATGGCACTAACTTATTTTGATACAAAGGAGGAATTGCTCGACTTTTTGACTCAACTAGCAGAAAAACAATTAGATAAAACCGTCGAGTGGCGACAGTCCATAGATGCAAAAACGCTATTACAGCCTAGTGAGACAGGAGGTTGGAGTGTTGCGCAATGTTTGTCACATCTAAATGCCTACAGTAATTATTATTTGCAAAATTTTCGAGAAAGAATGTTGTCTCAGGGGCAATTTTCCCAAAACCACCCGATAAAATCTACTTGGTTGGGAAAATTGGCGATTAAAAGTATGCATCCAGATACAGGAAAAAGCAAGTTTAAGGCAATGAAAGGCTATATCCCTTCTTCTAAGCTTCCAGCTTTTGAAGTGCTAGATACTTTTATATCACATCAAAAGAATTTACTGGAAATCCTTAAGGTTGCCAGAAATTATCAACTCAATCAGATTACGATTCCTATCTCAATTGCGAAATTTTTGACATTAAGATTAGCTGATGCACTTTATTTTTTAATAATCCATCAAGAAAGACATATCCTTCAAGCAGAGCGGAATATTAAGGTAAAATAGCAATTCATGAAAAAAGGCGACCGAAAATCTAATTTCGATCGCCTTTTTTCATGCTTAAAGAGGAATGAAAGAATTCACTCAACTTTTATATTTATTTCGGCAAGAAATTTTCCCAATCATCAATTTGCTCTTTTTTCTTAATTACCCTTGGGAATTTATTTTGACCACCTGTTTTTCCTTTCGACGCCATAAAATCATAGAAAGTTTTGGCAGGTAGAACACGAACTTTCATTTCACGAAGTGCATGCTTTCTTTCTACAGGATAGTCATCGTTGATTTCACAAAGTGTTTTGTCAATAAACTGTGCTAGTGCTTCTGACTCTATTTTGTCATCAGTGCCAACATACCAATGGTGCGCAAAAGTAGTTTCAACTTTTTTCCCTACTACCGTAAACTCACGAATATCAATATTGAAATGTTTGGATGCCAATTCTATGGCTTTATTCATGTTGTCAACAGAAAGGTGTTCGCCGCAAAGACTTAAAAAGTGCTTGGTACGACCCGTAATGACAATTTCTGCATTTTTCTTATTAGTAAACTTGATGGTATCGCCAATCAAATATCTCCAAGTTCCAGATACTGTTGAAATGAGCAAAGCATATTCTTTACCTTCTTCTACCTCATCAATCATCAAGGTTTCTGGACGATCTACCATGGTGCCATCAGCATCAAAGTTGTTCTCGTTGAAAGGTACAAATTCGAAGAAAATACCATTATTAAGCACCAAACGCATATCGCTGTTCGGGTGCGTTTGATATGCCAGAAAGCCTTCTGAAGCTAGATAGGTTTCTATATAGGTAATCGGACGACCAAGTAATTTTTCAAAACCTTGCTTGTAAGGCTCAAAGCTCACACCGCCGTGACAGAATATCTCTAAGTTTGGCCAAATATCATGGATATTGTTGACACCATATTCCTTGATGATTTTTTCCATCAATAACTGAATCCATGCAGGAACACCGACGATAAAGCCAATATCCCAGTTTTTGGCTTGCTTGGTAATTTTATCAAGTTTCTCGCTCCAGTCCCGTGTGGCGGCTATTTTTTTACCAGGCTTATAAAATCTTTCAAACCAAAAAGGAATTTTTCCAGCTGTAATACCACTTAAATCACCTTCATAATGCGAGCCCATCTGTTGAAGTTCAGTACTACCACCGAGCATCAAATAGCCCTTTTCGTATAGCTGAGGAGGCAAGTTTTTATAGGAACCCAACGACAAAATCTGACGAATAGATGTTCTGTGAATAGCCTTTACCATATCCTTGGTCACAGGAATATGCTTAGAGGCAGCTTCAGAAGTACCCGAACTCAAGGCAAAATATTTTACTCGCCCTGGCCAAGCTACATTTTTCTCGCCTGCATGCGCTTTGTACCACCATTCACTATACATTTTATTGTAATCATAAACAGGTACTTGATTTTTGAATTTGGTATAATACTCTTTGTCGTCTGAGAACAAAGCCGCATTCATGATATCTTCAAAATTATATTTGTCACCAAATTGCGTAAAACGGGCTTTATTCAACAATTTAATCAGTGTCTTTTTCTGTAGTTTGGCATGATTCGTTTTTTTACGCTGAATCACAGTTGTTAAACCAATTCCTTTCTTAAGTAGATTACCGACTATTGCCATATGATGATTAAAATTTTGAAAGAGAAAAAGAACCTTACGATTTTGATGCTGAATGATAGAGCAACCTTGCTACTTAATCTCTGAATGATGAAAAATGATTTTCAAAGTTATTGTTAAATTTTGAGGTTAAAATAATGTAAATGTTAAATTCTTAACTGAGTTTTAGCATTTACTCTCCCAATTTAAGAGATTTTAAAATGTCAATTGCTTTATAATCAGTCAAATCGAATTTCACTGGAACAATGGCAATATAATTTTCTTTTAATGCGTCTTCATCAGTATTTCCACCTTTATCATCATTTTGTAGATAACCATCCATCCAATAATAAGCTCTTCCGTATGGATCTTTTCTTTCTTCGAATGATTCGCGGAAAAGTGCATCTGTTTGACGACATATTTTGATTCCTTTGATCGCTTCTTCTTTTTTTGCTGGAATATTTACATTTAATGCTACGCCGTGAGGAAGACCGTTATCTAAAATAGTTTGAGCAATTTGCTTGATGTAAGGCTCGCCATGACCAAATTCAATGTCTGCTCCAAATTCACATAACGAAAAGCCAATTGCAGGAATACCCTCAATTGCTGCTTCGATGGCGGCTGACATCGTTCCACTATATATTACCGCAATTGATGAGTTGGAACCATGATTTATACCACTTACCACCAAATCAATTTTACGACCTTTAAGAACATAATGTTTTCCAAATTTTACACAATCCGCTGGAGTACCGCTACACTGATATGCTTTTACACCTGGTAAAAAATTGTGCACTTCGCTCACGCGCAATGGACGGTCAAGGGTTATAGCATGTCCCATACCTGATTGGTGAGAGTCTGGCGCAACCACGACAACTTCGCCCAATTGTGACATGATAGCTGCGAGTGTTTTGATACCTTTGGAGGCGATTGAGTCGTCGTTTGAAATAAGAATTAATGGCTTTTGCATTGCAAAGTTGATTTTAGGGATTGTTTTAGTTTGCACTTATTGGTGATTTCGATCTCCTAATCACGAATAACGTTTTCTCCCACAGGAAAATTGATTACATTTGAATGACAATGAACGAAAACAACCTCAAATTTTTATCTCCTCAGAAGCTCATTCTTGGTCAGTTCATATATTTTGGCTCAAAGATAATAGGCTTTTAGAGATTAAAATTAGTTTTGACCTCAATTATACCATGTTGAAAATTATTGGTAAACTGATTTTACAGCTAAGTGGCTGGAAGATTGTAGATAAGACTCCCTTAGGAATCAATAAATATCCCAAAGCGGTAATTATTGCCGTGCCACATACTTCAAATTGGGATTATCCGTACGCTATGGCCACTCTTTATGCCATGGGATGCAAGATTCGCTATTTGGCAAAGGACTCTCTTTTTAAATTCCCTTTGGGTATTATCATTCGTGGCTTGGGAGGCATCCCTGTGAATCGCTCCCAAAAAAATAATTTGGTGCAGATGATGTCAGATTTGTTAGTAAATGCTCCTGAAATGCAATTACTTGTTCCTGCTGAAGGAACGCGCTCATACACGAGCGAATGGAAATCTGGTTTTTATCATATTGCCAAGAATGCTGGTGTGCCAATTGTGCTTGGTTTTTTAGATTTTGGGAAAAAAGAAGCAGGCTTTTTAGGCGTATTTCAGCCTTCGGGCAACTATGAGGAGGATTTACCAAAAATTCAATCATTTTATAAAAATATTACTCCAAAACACCCTGAATACTTTTCTTTAAAGGATGCAAAACTCGATTAATTTAAAAATTGCCACGATTGAGGATATTCCTCTGATACAATCTATTGCCGAACAAACTTGGCGACCAACCTACGGGGATATTCTTACAGAAGAGCAGACGCTTTTTATGTTGGATATGATGTATTCTTCAGAGTCGTTGACTCGTCAGTTTGAAACAAACACTTTTATTGTTGCCTATGAAGGTGATACCCCACTCGGATTTGCTGGTTTTGAGCCAAAAGATCATCAAATGATGAAGCTCCATAAACTTTACTTGTTACCTGCTGCGCAAGGTAAAGGAATTGGAAAGTTGCTGATTCTGGAAGTGGCGAAATATGCCTATGAACAAGGATTAAGATACATAAATCTAAATGTAAACCGTAACAATAAAGCAATAGGATTTTATCAGAAACAAGGTTTTACAATCATCAAAGAGGAGGATATTAATATCGGAAATGACTTTTGGATGAATGACTACGTGATGCAGTTGGAAGTTTAGGATTGATTTTTAGGAGATAAAGATTAAACTATTGTGTGTACAATATAATCAAAAGGAAAATTTTCAAACCTTTAATTCTCAGTTAATCATGAAGAAATTCCTTTTTTTAAGTGTATCGCTATTAGTTGGTGTGTTTTCCGCAACAGCTCAAACCAGTCAAGAAGCTACAAAAGAAAGAAAGCGTGGAAGAGTCGAGGCAAGACTAGCTAATTTGACGCCTGAGCAAAAAGCTAAGTTGGAGGAAAAAGCTGCCGCTCACAAAGCAAGGGTAGATTCATTGTCTCCAGAGGAAAAAGCAGCATTGAAAGGTAAGAGAAGAGAGCTTTTAGAAAAATGGAGAAGCTTAAGTCCAGAAGAACGAAAAGCCCTCAAAGAAGAATGGAAGGCTAAAAAAGCTGGAAATTAGAAAATACGAATCATTCTTAATTTAGCGATTGTGTGCATGAGTGATTATTTTAATAGGTATTTTACTACTTTAGACGCAAACATGACGTCTCTACAATTAATCACTCATTCACTCAATCTCAATTCACTAAAAGTTTATAGCCCAGTGATTTTCTCAAGCACTTGTTGAATCAAACTTTCGGTATGTTTTTCTGGATTTTTCGAAAATTGATGAGTCATTCTTGAGGCCACAATTGCACTCATGGACAGTACCTCGTGTCCCAATAATTCTCCAAATAAATAATATCCAGCAGTTTCCATCTCCAAATTTGTCAACACGCTTCCATGAAAGGAAAATTGATTAAATTTTTGAAGCAAATTTTCTTGTTTAGGAGTATATCTCAAAATCCTACCTTGCGGTGCATAAAACCCTGGACATGTCACTGTGTTGCCTTCAAAATACAAGGGATTCTTTTCATCAAATAGCAAATCATAAAGTTTCTCGGAACCAAACGATGTGTATGATAGAAAACCCAAGTTCATTTGTGATTGAATTGCCTCTGAAAAGGAGGAGGTCGGAGTTGGATAAAAATGACCCAAAGCATCAAATCCAATGCCTCGTTTCGAAACAACATAGCTATCTACAGGAATACTTTCTTGCAAACTTCCAGAAGTGCCTATTCTTATGATATTGAGGCTAGTATGTTCTTGTTTGATGGTTCGAGTGGGTAAGTCAACATTGACAAGAGCATCGAGTTCATTCATCAAGATTTCGACATTGTCGGTACCAATTCCGCTCGAAATAACAGACAGTCGGGTGTTACTGATATATCCTGTATGCGTAACAAACTCACGTTTCGAGACCTTTTTGTCTATTTTGTCAAAATATTTAGAAACCACCTCTACACGGTCGGGGTCGCCTACGGTAATAATGGTATTGGCAATATCTTCTGGGCGTAAGTTCAAATGATAAATGCTTCCATCAGGATTGATGATTAAGTCTGTTTCAGAAATCGAGTTCATAGGTTATTTTTTCAAGATTGTTGATTTTCGTATTTCCTAAGTTAAAAATAAAAAACCTCCCACCGAAATGAGAGGTTTTTTATTTTGTATCAAATGTTAATTATTCTGCACTAAGTTGGAAGCTTGAATAATCTACGTTTGTTTTTTGACGACTTTTGAATCCAAATTCTGGTGAATAGTTGTGAGACTGTTTGCTGTAATAACCAGAAGGATTGTATGGACGTTTGCGAGGGTGATTTTTACATTCTTCAGAACAAGCACCTTCCATTTTTTCTAAACAACTTGGACAAATAGGTACATGCTCATTACATTCTGGATTGGCACAGTTTACCATATGGTCGCTAATTGTTTCGCAAATATGGCATTTTGAAATAACCTCTGGATTCACTGTATTTACTGAAGTAGTAACACGGTTGTCAAATACATAGCATTTGCCTTCAAAATCTTCTCCACCTTCTTCCAAACCATATTTGATAATACCACCATGTAACTGGTACACATTCTCAAACCCTTTTTCAATCAAATAAGCAGAGGCCTTTTCGCATTTGATGCCACCAGTACAGTAAGTAATGATTTTCTTATCCTTCAAATGCTCAATTTCATGAACATGGTCTGGCAACTCGCGCAAGGTTTCCATGTCGAAGGTGATTGCACCTTTAAATTTCCCTACCGAATGTTCGTAATTAGAGCGCATATCTACCAAGACAACATCTGGGTCATTTTTCAATAACTCTTTAAAATCAGCTGGCTCGAGGTGTTTTCCTGTGCGCACACGAGGATTAACTGGCAAATCAGAATTAACGATTTCTTCTTTGACACGTACGTGCAATTTTGCAAAAGCATGAGTATCGTGTTCTTCTACTTTGAAATCAAAGTCACTTCCTGCAAAAATTGGATCGTTTTGCAACCATTGCATATATTTTTCACAATCTTCTGATAAACCAGAAACTGTTCCGTTCAGCCCTTCAGCCGCTACAATGATACGACCTAAAAGGTTGTTTTCGATACAATATAAGTGATGAATTTCTCTATATTCCTCAGGATTGGGAATTGGAGTATAGTTGTAATATAAAAGCACTCTGTATGGCTTCATCTTCAACATGAGTTACAGATTAAAAATTGATTTAAGTTACAAAGATAATTAAGTTATGTGAATGTCACAAAATGATTGAATCCTGCTAGAGGTCTTAGGTTTGGATTTTGAGGTAAAAAAATAGACCTTTGCAACGTTTTAAAGAAAAATGTTATTTGTCTTGAGCTAAATAGACTTCTCAAGCAAATACATATCTCATCATCATCTTCATTTTATGCATATAGCAGTTACAGGAAATATTGGCGCGGGAAAAACCACTTTAGCCAGCAAATTAGCAGATCATTTTGGTTGGGAAGTGCTTTTCGAAGCGGTTGAGGGAAATCCTTATTTAGCAGAATTTTATTCAGATATGCCTCGTTGGGCATTTCATTTACAAATGTATTTTTTGAAAAGTCGTTACGAGCAAGTAATGCAAATCCAGCGTTCAAATCGTCGTATTATTCAGGATCGTACCATATATGAAGATGCTTTTATTTTTGCTATGAACCTTTACAAAACAGGTATTATGAGCGAAAATGATTACGCAACGTATCGCGGGATTTTTGATTTGATGATGCAAACTGTAAAAGCTCCAGATTTGACAATTTATCTGAAAGCTGATTTGCCTAAACTGGTTCGCCAAATAGAAAAGCGCGGTCGTGATTTTGAGGCAAACATCTCTCATCAATATCTTGCTGATTTGAACAATCATTATGAGGAGTTTGTCAATGGGTACACCGAAGGAAAGCTCTTAGTAATAGATGTCAATGATTTGGATTATGTAAATAATACGGAGCATTTTGAACAAGTCATAAAAGAAGTTGACAAAGCACTTTTATATCAAAAGTAAGATTGATCGTGTATAAAGGATTACCAAAACATAAGAAGTGACATTTGACATTTCTTATTGCTTTTACTTTTGAAATATATTATATTTCAGCAATGTATTCCTGAATTAATGATTTTTCAATCACTTTTTAAATATATTGCTGATTTTAATAATTCGGCTAATAGAAAGTCAAGCATTCAAGCGCATAAAATACCTTTAAATAACTAAGACAATAATCGTTAAGCCTAAACCAATGTCGATAGAAAATTTTTACGAACCCGAACAAGATGAAAATGAGTCAAGCTCAGCGTATGATCAATATAATTTTACTGAGTTGGCTGAGAAACTTCGTAATTCATCATCATATATCAATGTCTTGAAGCAACAGATTGCGGAGGAACCACAAGGCAGAGAGGAGCAAACTAAGGCAAAATTCAAACGCCTGAAAGAGATGTATTATAAAGCCAAGACTGAAGGGGAATTAAAAAAATGATAAAATAGAAAAAGGTACTCACTTGTGGGTGCCTTTTTCTATTTCGACGTCGTGATACTTGTATTCTGTCTGAATTGTCATATAAAAATCTTTTGGGTTATGAGTTATAATTTACTAACCAAAGATATTTGTTTGTCAATTACAATCCACTAAAGAAAGATGAGAATGAAGTATTCAAACGAGCTAATTTTTGAAATTCTAAACGAAATGCTCTCAGGCAAAAGTATGAATGCCATTGCACGTGAAAAAGGTATTCCAATATCTACCATTTTCAGTTGGAAACAACAACATATAGAATACTATACGAAGATAGAAGACCAAAAAGAGAAGTTTAGAAGATTAAAAGAAAATTACCAAAAAGCAGACGTCAAAAAGAGTAAAGTAAAATAACAGAATGGATGTTGATTTAGCCTCTCAAACTTGAGAGGTTTTTTTGTACTTTCGCCATAAAAAAAGCGTCCTGATTTCTCAGAACGCTTGTGACGATGGGGAGACTCGAACTCCCATACGGTTACCCGCACTACCACCTCAAAGTAGCGTGTCTACCAATTCCACCACATCGCCTTGTACTTTGATGATGCAAAAGTAGAGAGATAAATTGACAAAGCAAAATAGTACTAATCACTTTTTTTAAATAAAAAATGTAGGATTTTTTTAAGTATTTGAAAATCAGAAATTAAATTAGCATATTATTTTTAAACTTTTTTTTGATGGCATTAGAATTAGAAGGTACTTTGATCAAAGTACAACCTGAACAAACAGGAAGTGGTAAAAACGGTCAGTGGGTAAAACAAGAGTTTGTTGTTGAAACACAAGAGCAATATCCTAAAAAAGCGTGCTTCTCGGCTTGGGGAGACCGTACAGCTGATTTGAAACAATTTGCTTTAGGTGACAAACTTAAGGTGACCTTCAGTGTAGAATCAAGAGAA
The DNA here is from genome assembly GCF_002270355.1 of Flectobacillus sp. BAB-3569. GTDB lineage: Bacteria > Bacteroidota > Bacteroidia > Cytophagales > Spirosomataceae > Flectobacillus > Flectobacillus roseus. The sequence continues at coordinate 63,574 of NZ_NJFZ01000021.1, forward strand.
TACAACGATCGTTGGTATACAGACTTAAGAGCTTATCGTATTGATTTGGCATCTGAATCATCGGCTGCTGCTCCAGCATCAAATACGTATCAAGCGCCAGCACAGCGTCCTGCTGCGCCACAAGCTTCATCGGTGGATTTACCTTCATTTAGTGAGGATGAAGATTTACCGTTCTAATCAAAGACAAAAAAATAGCGTTGAGAAATCAACGCTATTTTTTTTATGCAAACTCTCCTTTGAGCTTTTGAGATTTGAGCCAATCGGGTTTGGTAATGCTAACTTCTGCTCGGAGTTCGTTCAGTAGGGAGTATAAACCAAAATAGGTTCTGTTGATATACAGTCCGTGTTGAGAACCTCTAGCTACTTTCGAATTTCGGAGCTCATCTAGTTTCTGAAGTTTTTCGGCATATAAATACACTTGCTCAAAATAGCTATCATCAGCAAAGTCAAAAGTTTCTTCTCCAAACGGACGACCCAGTAAGTAAATCATTTCTTTGAATAACTTCGAAAAGAAAGAAGATTCTTCTGCTGAGTCTGAAGCTACAATAAATTCGAGGGTTTTGAATATTTCATTCATTTTCGCCTCGTCTTCCAGCGTATCAAAATTAATAAGCGCGAAATAATTATCGTAAAACAATTCTGGAATTACCTTGATACAACCAAAGTCAATTATTCCCATAGTGCCATCTTCACGCATCAAGAAATTGCCGGGATGTGGATCTGCATGGACTTGGCGTAGGTTGTGAATTTGGAAATCATAGAAATCCCAAAGGGCTTGCCCAATTTGATTTCTAATTTCTTGTGAAGGATTTGTCGCTAAAAACTCCTTCATATGCAGACCTTCGAGCCAATCCATCGTCAGAATTTTGTCACAAGAAAGTTCTGGATAGTATTTTGGAAAAAACACATTCGGTATGTGAGCACACGCTTTCGAAATTTCCACCGAACGTTCTAACTCCAAAACATAGTTGGTTTCTTCCAACAAACGAGCATGCACTTCGCCCATGTATCGGTCTACATCTTTTTCATTAAGTCCAAACATCGCAACTGCAATGGGTTTTACCATTTTGAGGTCAGCACCAATACTTTCTGAAACACCTGGATACTGTATTTTTACAGCTAATGGTTTTCCATTTAGTTCGGCTTTGTGAACCTGACCGATAGACGCCGCATTCGATGCGCTCATTTCGAAGGTATCGAACAACTCGCTCGGAGACTTTTTGAAATGTTTTTTAAAGGTTTTAACCACCAATGGTCCCGACAGTGGAGGTGCCGAGTATTGAGACATAGCAAATTTTTCCCGATACGCTCTTGGTAAAAGGCCTTTGTCCATACTCAGCATTTGAGTGACCTTGAGTGCAGAACCTTTAAGTTCGCTCAATGATTCATAAATATCTTCTGCATTATCTTGATGTAACTCTTCTTTAGGAGTAGTAGGGTCAATGATTTTTTTGACATTATGCTTGAGATAATTTCCTCCAATTTTTACCCCTGTTTTTACAAACTGTGTTGCACGCGCCACTTTGGAGGTAGGTATCGAATTTTGTTCTTTCATAATAAGGCACTAGTTCTTATGTCAAACTAGCATTAGCGATTTTGATACAAAAATTTGGCAAAGTCTAACACCGAATCCAATGCCGAACTGGCCATCAAGTCGAAGGATGTATTAACTGCTTTTTCAATCATGGCATCAGTCTGCTCAAATCCTTTTGAACGGTCTTTTACCCAAAAATCCAAAATCATTAATAGCTGAAGCCACAGCGCGTCTGGGTAGCGCTCGTCCAAATATTTTCTTGGCTGAACCTCCTTGCTTTCTTTACCTTCCATGATTAAATCTCTCGCAAAATCTTTGAACGAAGTTTTGAGGTCGGTTAAAAAAGTAGGGGTCTTTAATTTACGCTTGTCAATCAATCGCCATGTTTGTGAGGCATAGCTTCTGTTTTCTTTCAAAACCTCGATCCAAGTGTAATAAAAGGCCAATAACTTCTCTCTTACTGAGTATCCCGAATAGATAGAGTCGCTTTCTATGCGGGTAACTGTGTCTTTGAAAAAGTCCAACCAAATGTTAGTTTCCAATAGCTCAAATGAATTGTAGTATTCATAAAATTCTACTTCCTTCATTTTAAGCTTTTTGGTAAAAGCATAAACCGATGGTGGATGTGTACCATTTTCTAAAAAATACTCAATAAAAGCCTGTTTGATTTTTTCTGATTTTTCCATACTCGTTCCGTTTGTGTAGATAACATGATGTAAAAAAACATTGTTTTATTTAATTGGGAAATTTTTCAATAAAAATACAAAAGCCTTCCATGATATGTGTTCAGGGAAGGCTTTTATTATTTCAAAACAAACATTCTAACTACCTTGGTTTCTTTCGAAGTATTTACTCTCAGAAAATACATTCCATTTGCATAGCTGGAGGTATTCATCAAGAAATAGTTAGAAGTCACATTTTGATAATTATATTCATTTAGCGTATTGCCATTTTCAGAAATAAGTTGAATCGTGATATTTTCAGTTCCGCTAAATTGTACCTTAATATTGGCACTACTTTTCACTGGATTCGGATCAATGCTCACCTGTAGCGCGTTACTTTCTGAAACAACAGTCGAGTTGTTGACAAGTGACTTTCTGCGATAACTTAATTCTAAGGCTGCTCTAGTTCTTATTTTTTGATCATTTGTAAAGAGACTCATACAAACATCAGGCGAATAATCCATGTAGTTCTCAATTTGATTGGTAACCGTATTGCCATCGCAGGTAGAGGTCATTTTGTTACAAGTGAATCCATTATTTAGACTCTCTATAGTTGGCGTGTCATCACAATAATCGGTACCACAGCGAACATCGCCTGTTGGGTGTAATAAACCTAGCCAGTGCCCAACTTCATGGGTGGTTGTTCTACCCATGTTGTAGGTTGTACTAATAGTTCCACAGCATCTGCCAAAATATCGATAATCTATGACCACACCATCGAATATTTGTTGCTCGGCTGCTTCTGATGTATTTGGAATAAGCCCAGGCAAATAGGCATCAAACGGAAAACCCGAATAGCCAATCGTGAGGGGAGTTGAGGTTGTTCCACTCTTTACAACATAAATATTCAGATACTTATAAGGATTCCATTTTGAGAAAGCAGTAATCGCACCTAACTCCTTGATAATATCAAAGCCAGTTTTGGTGGTATAATGTCTTGTAATTCCTTTGGTTGTTTCGCCTGTGGCCGTAGAGTCTGCCAAAAAGAATTCAATTTGCATATCTGCACCAACTGGATTAGTATTATAGCCTGCTGTGCCTTCTTTCTTTCTGTAGTCTTCGTTGAGGGTTTGAATTTGAGACAAAATTTGCTCATCACTGATATTGATGTTGTTGGTTCCACCAATGATTTTGCTAGCTGTATTATGAATCACATGAACCACTACAGGAATACGTATGGTTTGATATGCTGTCGTTCTTGAGGCTTTCAGAGCACTGGTATACTGCTGAACCTGATATTCAAAATTACTTTTTTGCTGTAACCATTTCTGGTTGATGGTTTGATTCAGAGAGTCCTGAAATACAACACCACATTTGCTTTGCGCAAATGTGGTGTATGAAAAATAACAGCTAATGTGCTTAAAATGCTTTTTTTCATTTTTGGAAAGATGAATAAGATTTTTGTGCTTCTTTTTCCGCATCAGCCTTATCATAAGCCATAATAATGTCTCTTACCAAGCGGTGACGTACAACATCTTTACCATCTAGTTCAATAAAAGAAATACCCTTGATCCCTTGCAAAATTTTGGTAGCTTCAACCAAGCCTGACTTTACTTTGGTTGGTAAGTCTATCTGTGATTTATCACCTGTGATAATCACTTTAGAATTAACACCCATACGAGTCAAGAACATTTTCATTTGCATTGGCGTTGTGTTTTGGGCTTCATCCAATAAAACAAATGCATTGTTCAGGGTACGACCACGCATGTATGCCAAAGGGGCTATCTCAATGACACGGTTTTCTATAAAAAACTTCAACTTTTCCGGTTGAATCATATCGTCGAGCGCGTCATAGATCGGACGTAGATACGGGTCAATTTTTTCTTTTAAATCACCAGGTAAGAAGCCTAAGTTTTCACCTGCCTCGACCGCTGGACGCGTAATGATAATTTTTTTGACTTCCTTATTCTTGAGGGCTTTTACCGCAAGAGCAACTGCTGTATAGGTTTTTCCTGTACCAGCAGGACCAATTGCGAATACGATATCATTTTCTGCGGCAGCATCTATGAGCTTTTTTTGGTTAGGCGATTTCACGCGAATAACCACCCCCTTAGTGCCGTACAACAAGACATCGTCGTCCTCTTTTATGATAACAGGTGTCTCTTCTTCATTATTCTTATCCCTAGAAAGATACGTTTTTACTTGTTCTGTTGTAATTTTGCCGTACTTCTGAAAATGCACAACCATCGACTCAATAATTTCGGTAATCTTGACAATGTCAGAAATAGATCCTCTGATGGTGATTTCGTTACCTCTTGAGATAAGTTTACTTTGTGGAAAAGCTTCAGCTACTACTTTAATATTGCTGTTTTCAACGCCAAGGAAACCAACTAACTCAACGTCTTCGAGTGTAATTATTTTTTCTGTCAAATCTAAAAATGAATAAAAGTTAATCGATGATTTAGTCTTATAAGTTACTAATCTAACAAAAATAACGCTTGTTTGTGTTCGCTTGTTATAAGATTAATTCGAAGTTTTTTTTGACTCTGTAAATCAAACCCTTAGGTTTTTTTGCAAAATGGGATTGTGGTAATATGAGAAAATATTTGTAAAATTGTATTAATGGAACAGTCAAACAGAAATAATACCTTTAAAAAGCCCTCCAATTTTGCTGGAGGTCGAATATCTGCGACCAATCGTTGGCTGGATACAGGTTTGGGTAAAATCCCACCTCAAGCTGTCGATTTGGAAGAAGCTGTGCTTGGGGCTTTGATGATAGAGAAGGATGCTCTTACCGCAGTGGTGGACATTTTGAAACCTGACTCATTTTATAAAGAAGCACACCAAAGAATATATGGAGCCATTACTCAGCTTTTTGCTGCGTCTGAGCCAATAGATTTGCTTACAGTAACCAACCAATTACGTACAAATGGTGAATTAGAAATGGCTGGTGGGGTATCTTATCTTGCCGAATTAACGCAAAGAGTTAACTCAGCGGCTAACATCGAATTTCACGCTCGTATTGTTGTAGAACATTCTTTAAAGAGACAATTGATTACGGTATCTTCTGAAATCCAAAAAATGGCCTATGAAGATACAACAGATGTATTCCAATTGTTGGATAGGGTAGAACAAGAACTTTTTAGAATTTCAGAGGCTAATATTCGTAAAAACTATTCGGATATGTCGCAGATTATGCGTGCGGCCTTGTTGGAATTAGAAATGAAGAAAAATCAGAAGGATGGTCTTACGGGAGTGCCTTCTGGATTTAGTGCTTTGGATAGAATTACTTCTGGTTTCCAAAAAACTGAATTAATTATCATCGCTGCTCGCCCTGGTATGGGTAAAACCGCCTTGATTCTTTCGGCTTGTCGTAATGCAGCAGTAGATTTTGGGCAAGCAGTAGCCGTATTTTCTTTGGAGATGTCCTCGGTTCAGCTTGTCAATCGTTTGATTTCATCAGAAGCGGAATTAGAATCTGAAAAGCTAAGAAAAGGTAATTTGGCTCCTCACGAATGGGCTCAATTACACGCAAAAATTGGTCGTTTAACAAATGCTCCAATTTTCATTGATGATACGCCAGCTTTGTCACTTCTCGAACTCCGTGCTAAGGCGCGTCGTTTGAAAGCACAGCACGATATTCAAATGATTGTGATTGACTACTTACAACTCATGTCGGGTGATACAGGAGGAAAAGGAGGAGGAAACCGAGAGCAAGAAATTGCCACAATTTCTCGTTCCTTGAAACAACTGGCCAAAGAGTTGGATGTACCTGTTATTGCGCTTTCGCAGTTGAGCCGTGCGGTAGAAACTCGTGGAGGCGATAAAAAACCTCAATTATCCGATTTACGTGAGTCTGGGTCAATCGAGCAAGATGCCGATATGGTAATGTTTATTTACCGTCCAGAATATTATGGTATTACCCAAGATGAGAATGGTCAGTCCATTGCAGGAATGGGTGAGTTGATTATCGCTAAAAACCGTGCTGGTTCACTAGATACGGTTCAGTTAAGATTTATCGGTAAATACACCAAATATTGCGATTTGGATGCTACCGACTATTCAAGCTTCACTGGTGGTGATTCACTACAATCTTTTGCCGCTGTTCCAGATACGATGGCAACCTTTGAAGGTGGTGCTAGAACTGTAGGAAGTAAAATGAATAATTTCCAATCAGGCGGAGGAGAAATGCCATCTTTTGGTACAACTCCACCAAATCAGGATGTACCATTTTAATATTTAGTGAGTGAGTGATTTTGTGAATGAGTGATTGTATTTAAAATATATCATGACAATAAAAACATCAAAAAAGGGGTCGAAAATTGTTTTCGACCCCTTTTTTGATGTTTTTAAAAGTTGGTTAATAAGCCTAATCTGGAATATGTTCCGATCAAAAAGTAACCACTCATTCTCTAAATCAAAACTCACTAAATAAAACTACTATCTCTTGACCAATTTCACAACGTTCTCTACGTGGTGCGTCTGCGGGAACATATCCACTGGCTGAACAGCTTCAACACGATATTTTAGGTCTAATAACGCTAAGTCACGAGCTTGGGTGGCTGGATTACAACTCACATAAACAATCGTGTGTGGTTCTGCATTTAAGAGTGTCTGAACCACTGGCTCATCCATACCTGCACGTGGAGGGTCGGTAATTACCACGTCTGGACGTCCCTTGGCATCGATAAATGAATCATCTAATAGTTTACGCATATCACCTGCATAAAATTCTGTATTGTCGATGCCATTGATTTGAGAGTTTACCTTCGCATCCTCAACCGCCATTTCAACATATTCCAGACCAATTACTTTTTTCGCTTGTCTTGCTACAAAGTTTGCAATTGTACCAGTTCCAGTGTAAAGGTCATAAACAAACTCAGAACCCGTTAAACCAGCATAATCACGCGTAATTTTGTATAATTCGTACGCTTGTTTTGAGTTAGTTTGGTAAAAGGATTTTGGTCCAACTCTGTATTTCAAGCCTTCCATTTCTTCTACAATGTATGGCAAGCCTTTGTAGTTAACTACCTCTAAATCAAAGAAAGTATCGTTTCCTTTGGTATTAATAATGTAGTTTAACGACGTAATTTGTGGGAAGTTAGCATCCAAAAATTCCATCACCAAGCTAATTTGGTCTTCAGTGGCATAAGCAAACTGTACGATGACCATCAAGTCACCTGTCGTAGCGGTACGAATAATCAAGTTGCGTAAGGCTCCTTTTTCTTGCTTGATTTGCTCATAATAGTCAATTTGATGTTTTTGAGCTAATTCATGCAAAGCATTACGAATTTGATTTGATGGATCTGGCTGTAAATAGCAGTGGTCTACATGCAAAATTTTGTCATAACGCTTAGGAACGTGAAAGCCTAAGGCATTACGAGAAAACTCTTCGCCAGACTGGATTTGTTCAACTGTCAACCAACGGTTTTGAGAGAAAGTATATTCTAATTTATTTCTATAATAGAATGTTTCTCCAGAACCTAAGATTGGATTGATGCTAGGAAGATCCACTTTAGCGATTCTTTCCAAGGCATCAGTCACTTGTTTGGTTTTAAATGACAATTGGGTTGCATAATCAATATGTTGCCATTTGCAGCCTCCACACGTTCCAAAATGATCACAAACAGTTTGTGTTCTGTAAGGGGAACTTGGTTTTATATTTAGAGCTGTCGCTTCGTAATAGCTTTTTTTAGATTTCGTAATGCGTAAATCCGCATAATCGCCAGGAGCCACAGGGCCGTCTATAAAGATAACTTTATCTTCGACACGGCTGATGCATTTTGCCTCGGCTGCAAAATCTTCTACCAAGACATTTTCAAAAATGATATTTTCTTTGTGCTTTTTTCTCATAAGGTTGCAAAATTACAAAAAAGCGCCACATAAATCGAAATCTTTGGACTACAACTAAACTAAAAAATGTATTTTGCTAATTAATCCCTAATTTTGAAAATCTTAAACACAAGTATAGATATAGTATTATGAAAGATAAAGTAGTCATTATTACTGGGGCATCGTCGGGTATTGGTAAAGCCATGGCTTTTGCCTTTGGTCATGAAGGTGCAAAAGTTGTAATCACTGGACGTAAACAGGCTCCTTTGGAGGAAACTAGCAAAGAGCTTAGTCAAGTAGGGATAGATAACCTTGCTATTGTCTCAGATGTCAGCCTTGAGGAGGATAATATAAAGGTGGTGGAACAAACTGTCGCCAAATATGGCAGAATAGACATCCTCATCAATAACGCGGGCATTTCTATGCGCTCCATGTTTGAAGATTGCGATGTGGACGTTATCAAAAAGGTCATGGACATAAATTTCTATGGGATGGTTTATGCCACTAAATACGCTTTGCCTTATATCAAAAAAGCCAAGGGTTCAATTGTAGGAATCTCTTCAATTGCAGGATACCGTGGACTACCAGTTAGAATTGGCTATTCAGCTTCAAAATTCGCCATGAATGGCTTTTTGGAGGCACTACGTACGGAGTTGCTTTATGAAGACGTACATGTGTTGACTGCTTGCCCTGGTTTTACCGCCTCTAATATCCGTGTAGCCTCTTTGGGAGGAAATGGTCAAACCAAGGGAGAAACAATGCGAGATGAAGGAAATATGATGTCTGCGGAGGAAGTAGCGGCTCAAATTCTCAAAGCAGTGAAGAATCGTAAGCGAGAACTCATTTTAACCACTCAGGGTAAGCTTACGGTATTTCTCAACAAGTTTTTACCTTCATTGACAGATAAGCTTACTTTTAATACACTTGCGAAAGAGAAGGATTCTCCTTTGAAGAAAAAAAATAGAATTGTTCTAGTTAAAATTTAGAGAATGAGTGATTTGTTTATTAAACATTTTAAGATAATCACTCATTCACTAACTCACCATTCACTCATTACCTATTCCACCTGCCAGAGGTCCGTTTGTTTGACATACAGGAGTTGGTCTTCCCAAAATACTCTTTTCCAAATATCGCTCCCTCCAATAATATTAAGTCGATGCCCTTTATTGATGACATATTCAACGGGTGCACCAGCTGAAGGGCTTTTTCTCAAAATTACATGATCGGCATTAATAATCCCTTGATGATACTTATCAGGAAGATTCAATAATGTCCAAACGCCAATCAAGTAAATTCCTAAAATAACTTTTTGTGAACTTGGGATATATTCATTTCTATATTTTTTTCCGATCAAAACTACAAAAACATATAATCCTATCAACAGCATCAGTGCTACCAAAAAGCCAGAATAGGTTTTGTAAACCAATATTAAGAAATTAAAATCATTTAATTCGTACCCTTTTAATTGATGATCTTGAGCAATTGTGTAGAGTTTTGAGAGAATTTTATCGTCGGGACTTGTCTCAAAAGACTTGTTGAGGTAATAAAGTGTCCTCAAATAGTCACCTTTTTGTTCATTTATTTTGGCAAGCTTTAAAAAAATAATGTGTGACGGATGTTCCAATTTTGTCAATTCTCGCTCAAAAATCCGCTCAGCGGCACCATAATTTTGAATTTTGTATAAAGAATCTGCATTTTTTAGTGAAGCTGTATTGTCCAGACACCTAGAAAGTTGCGGAATCGTAACGAAGAAAAATAAAAAAATATAACTTTTTTTAGATGGATGGCTTGCATTATGTTTCTAGAAGTAGTAGTTTTGCACCGCAATTAAGGAAAACGAAACAGAACAACAAAAATACTGAAAACGCTTCTTATATGCAACGATTCCGTAGCTCAGTTGGTAGAGCAATACACTTTTAATGTATGGGTCCTGGGTTCGAGTCCCAGCGGGATCACCGAGATGTCTAGCACGATAGACGTTTTAAAATAAATTTTTTGACTTGGTTTTTGCGATGTAAATCGTAGAAAATAAGTACCGATTCCGTAGCTCAGTTGGTAGAGCAATACACTTTTAATGTATGGGTCCTGGGTTCGAGTCCCAGCGGGATCACGAAGATTGTCAGTGACAAATCTTCCCTTCGCCTCCAGAGTGAGGCACTTTTATATATAGTGAAGAGGCTACGTGCCAAATCACACGATTCCGTAGCTCAGTTGGTAGAGCAATACACTTTTAATGTATGGGTCCTGGGTTCGAGTCCCAGCGGGATCACCAAAAGGTTCAGAGATTACTCTGAACCTTTTTTTGTTTTACAGCTTTTATATTTTTCTACACTATTTTTTATAATCTTTATAAATGATTCAAAAAATAAACGATTATGAAGAAATTCTACTGCCTTGTAATTGTATGCTATTTCTCAAGACTTTTTGAAACAAAGCCTGCGAATGTCCACCACCCGTAATGGATGCCAAAGTGGCCTTTCCTCAATATAAATATGTATTTGAAGCCGTTTGTGAGAGTTCAAATGGTGATTATCCTTGGAACTATACTTTAAATATTTTGAGATGGTACAAGGGGAGAAGCTGGAAGTTGAGACTCAATAGTGAGGCGGATGGCTGTGGTAAAATACCTAAAATTGGTAAACGCTGGTTGGTATTTGCCAATAACCTAGAGGACCGCTCCCTCATTAATATGTGTTCGCCATCGATAGGTTATCTTGATGATATGCCAGCTCCTTTCTTGCCAACTACTACTATCAGAGATAGAGTTTTTTATGCTAAGAAGCATTTTTGCAGAAATATATTCCTTTATAACAAAATGAGAGCCGATTTAGAGCGGCTCTCAGTGAAGACTTTAATGCAAAATACGAAACGTTAGTTCTTTTAATTTATCGCCATCTGAGCTTGTGCTAGACTCTATTCCTTTCGCCTGTAGCTCTATTTGTTTGATGTCGTGAATAATTTGTATGACTTTAGGTAAATTGTAATTCCTGATGGTTTGAACGTAGTCTTTGGCAAAGAATGGATTAATCCCTAAGAAGCTTGCCAATCCCTTATCAGTCTTGTCCGAATGCGTATGTGCAAGCAATACCTTACTGAAGAAATTATACATCAATAGAATCATTGGAGGCAATGGATTGTCTTTCGGATTGGATGCGAAAAACTGCACAATTTGATTTGCTTTTAGTACATCTCTTTGAATAAGCGCTTTTTGAAATTCAAAATAGTTATATTCCTTACTAATTCCTACAAAGCGTTCTACTACCGCAGCATTGATTTCCTCGTCTATTTTAAGATTAATAACAATTTTATCAATTTCTGAAGCCAATCGCTTTAAATCATTCCCAACATTTTCTACCAGCATTTGGACCGCTTTGGGACTAATTTTCACGCCAGATTCATGACAATGTTCAATTACCCAGTCTGGGATTTTGTTGTCATACATCTTTTTAGAGGTCATAACCGTACCCGATTGATCTATTGCTTTGACCCAAGCCTTTCGTTCGTCAACTGAATCTTTGCTCGCCAGTACTAAAATAGTTGACGCCAATGGGTTTTTGGCGTAGCCTTCAAGTACAGCTTGCATATCCTTTTGCTCAATTCCTTGAATGCTCTGCGCTTCTTTCACAATGACCACCTGCTTTTCAGACATCATTGGAAATCGCTTGGCATAGGACATAATACTTGGTACAGTATGGTCTTTGCCGTAGATAATATACTGATTGAAACCCTTATCAGAAGCCGATAGGGCATTTTCTTCGATGAAGTCTACTACTTTATCAATAAAATACGGTTCGTCACCGTGGAGTAAATAAATAGGTTGAAAGTGTTTTTTCTTTACTTCTTTAAATACCTCTGCAAATAATTTCGGCATACTATTCTGGGGCTTGGACTCTTATTTTACAAAGATACAACATCAAGTGTTTGATTTCTATTAGGTAGCTTGGTGAACAAATTAATTTTCCAGAGATTTTAGAAAATGGGATTTTCGATAAATTTTTGACAATGGTATTGTATTTCTGGAAAAAACTGAAAAAAATCCTCTTCAAACTCTTGATACTGAGAAGTTAATATTTCTGTGGCATTCTCGATGCCCGATTCATATTTTAAGCGAGAAGAAATGCCTTTTAATGACCATTTTAAACCCTCCAAATTGGCATAGTTAGTCAACCAATCCCTGGAGGTCATGGAAATAATCATTCGATCGAGTGCTGCAGGAAGTTCATCCTCGCGTTTTTGAAGTATTTGGTAAAAATTGGCACTAAAATCTCCTAATTCGATAGCAGAGAATTGATGGAAGTTTTTGGCAAAATATGATCGTAAAACATATCAATTACAATACCCGAAAATTTATGATACCGATGTCTGATTCTGCTAATGCTTTGTTTTACGATGGGATGTTGATCTGTGAATGAATCAATTTGACGGTGAAGGGCAATACCCAAGATAATGTCCTTATTGTAGGACGAATCATGCAGTTTGTTTAGGTGACCTTTCACATAATCACCTAAGAAATTTCCAAGAATAATGTCTTCATTATCCCCAGATAAATATATATGTGATAAGTAATTCAACTTTTTACAGAATTTTGATGTTGATACCTTATAAAGTTAAGGAAAAAAGATTACGTTTGTAAAATAAACGAAGACTCATCCAGATTCTTTCAAACAAGTTATAACTCTTGCCGATGATAGCAATAGCTTGTTTTAGTATATATTCGCATCGGTACCAAACACTTAGATATAATGCAAATTTCAAACGCTAAAGTTGTGTCATTGACTTATCAATTAACAGTGACAGACAAAAATGGTGACCGTGAGTTAGTAGAAACAGTAGAGCAGGAGCACCCAATGGTATTTATCCACGGCATGAGTGGTTTGCCAGAAGCTTTCGAAGATAAAATTGCTGGTCTTTCAGCTGGAGATACTTTTGAATTCTCAATTCCTGCTGAAGAAGGATACGGTGAGTATGATGCTTCAGCGGTAGTAGAATTACCAAAAGATATTTTCAAGGTAGATGGCGAGTTAGTTGAGGAAATGTTAGAAGTTGGTAACTTCCTTCCAATGACTGACGATCGTGGTAACCGTCTTCAGGGCCAAATCATCGAAGTTGGTGAAGATTTTGTTAGAATGGACTTCAATCACCCTTTGGCTGATAAAGAAATGTTTTTCAGTGGAGCTATCTTGAGCGTAAGAGAAGCAACTGAATCTGAATTAGACCACGGTCACGTTCATGGTGAAGGTGGTGTTCATCATTAATACTGATGATAACAAAAAAGTCGCATAGTGTGAGCTATGCGACTTTTTTGTTTATTTAAACAAATGAGACAGTCAATTTTTGTCATATTGAATCACTTCTACCCCAAATTTTCTCAAAAAATCAACCCCTTCATCTGCGGCTAATCCCTTATATTGTGCATAAGAGTCTAGAAATACCACCTTGCTGATTTTCATGGAGAAAATTATTCTTGCACAAGCAATACAAGGCGATAATGTCACGTATAAAGTGGCGCCATCTACTTGAGACCCATTTTTGGCAGCAAAAAGAATGGCATTTTGTTCGGCGTGGAGTGCCAAGGAGCAACTTCCTTTGGAGTCGCGAGCACATCCATGTTCTGGAAATTCTTCATCACAATTATGTGTACCCGATGGTGGGCCGTTGTATCCAATTGAGATAATACGAGTATCTCTTGCTAACACAGCACCTACTTGTGCTTTAATACAATGTGAACGTTTGGCGATATTCACAGCCAATTCCATGTAAATATCATCAAATTCGGGTTTTGCCATGATGTGTTATAAGATTTGGGAAACAGATTGGGGATATACTGGTTGTAAATACGACAAGAATTTGAAGCTAATTTACAAGATTTTATAAAAAAAAAGCCTTTCTGTAAAAGAAAGGCTTTTCTAGTAGCGGGGAGCAGAATCGAACTGCCGACCTTTGGGTTATGAATCCAACGCTCTAACCATCTGAGCTACCCCGCCAAGGGGCAAATAGTAAAAATTTTGTAGCGGGGAGCAGAATCGAA
>NZ_NJFZ01000067.1 GCF_002270355.1 Flectobacillus sp. BAB-3569
TGCGCTTCGTCGATGGCCACAAAAGAAATTTTTGCTTGTTTCAAGAAAGCAAGGTTATCTTCTTTGGTCAAAGACTCAGGAGCGATAATCCTTGGGATAAAATTGTTTTGAAGAAAGTGGAGGTTGTAGGAACCAATGCAAATGTATGGTGGACATGGGGAGATAAGAATTTTTCAAAAGGATTTTCCTACAAAGTAAGACTTCAAAAAAAATGGATTTTGGAAAATTAGTTATTTGCAAGGATTTGATAAAAGTGTTTTTTGAAAAAATAAACACTTAAACATCGATCTTAAAAGCGAAAGACTTTTTTGGTGAAATTTGTAAATTGTTATATATTAATGGTTTATTTGGAGTAAAG
>NZ_NJFZ01000068.1 GCF_002270355.1 Flectobacillus sp. BAB-3569
AAGATGGCAGTGGTAGTCAATAATTGGCATTTGCTTCGCATACTCATGATACAAAGTACGAGCTGTTTCAGTCTGTAATAGAAAATTGTCGTCTAAGAAGTTTTCATCTTTTGAAATTGATAGTAGTTCAAAAAAATGCTTAAAGTTTAGTAACCCAAGCAAGAGACTGTATTTGGAAAATATTTTGGCTGTCGGCTGTGAGCTGACGGCTTTCGGCTTTGAGCTTTCAGCAGAAGTTTTGTGGGCTCAATCATCTAAATCTCCTCACTCAAAACTCCATACTCAGCACTCAGAAGCCGTTGTTGGAGTTTTCTCCAACAACCTCGCGTAAGCAACAAACCATACTCTTTAGTTAGCGCTCAGCTCGTTGGAGAAAACTCCAACGAGGGCAAGATATTTCGGCTGTCAGCTGTGAGCTATCGGCTTTTGGCAATGGTTTTAGAAATCCCAAAACTCCGCACTCAAAACGCTAAACTAATCACTTAGTAGCCGTTGTTGGAGTTTTCTCCAACAACCTCGCGTAAGCAACAAACCATACTCTTTAGTTAGCGCTCAGCTCGTTGGAGAAAACTCCAACGAGGGCAAGATATTTTGGCTGTCGGCTGTGAGCTGACGGCTTTCGGCTTTGAGCTTTCAGCAGAAGTTTTGTGGGCTCAATCATCTAAATCTCCTCACTCAAAACTCCATACTCAGCACTCAGAAGCCGTTGTTG
>NZ_NJFZ01000069.1 GCF_002270355.1 Flectobacillus sp. BAB-3569
TCCATAAAGGCATCGACGCTAAATAGGCACTCGCAATAACCAAGTCGATTTCCATAGACAAACCATCGAGTGGCATAGGACGCTCTCCTGTTACATAAAATCCTGCAAAGCCTTGTGCAAAACTACATGGAAGCTGTTTCTCTCGTACATAGGTAAACAATACGCTAGAAGWCTTSATGGMTKSGAAATAAGCCCTGATATGCTCGACCAAACTACACTTCCAATGGGGCATATCTCACGGATGGATATTTATGATGGCTATGAAGCCTCCATTTATGGTGCAAATATAGTCGTAGCGTTCAAATCAAGAGATGGTTCTCAACCTGTAGCCACAACTTCATTTTCAGAAAAGAATAAACAAAATAAGTTTACTGTGCAAGGTTATACAAAGTCCGCGGAAATAAGGTAAATAGGCATAATCTTTTCTTTTATTCGTAAAAACAAACAGGCACAAAGCATCAGCTATAAAACCACCAATACCTTGTGCCTGTCCTCTCTTTGACTAATTATTATTTACAATAAGTCTCCAACGCTGTCTTCGCATCAGGATAACCCAAGCGATTTGCTTGTTTGAGATTCATACAACTTGCGTCAGAGTTTCCCAATTTTTGGTAGGCTAAGCCCAAGCCATAATAAGCTTTTGCAAATTGAGCATCAATTTTTACAGCTTCTGTAAAATCCTTAATGGCATCTTCTAATTCAGCACTTTGAAATTTGATGTTCCCTCTGTTATACAAAGCATTGGTATCTTTAGGGTCTATTTCAAGTGCCTTATCAAAGTCATGA
>NZ_NJFZ01000022.1 GCF_002270355.1 Flectobacillus sp. BAB-3569
TCTTACTTGTTCAACATCTTTCACGATATACGTCAAACGGACATAAGACATAGAGAAGTAATTCTCGCAGGTTTTATGGAGCCGATAGGACTGGTGTTCACCTCTTCCCATCTCGAACAGAGTAGTTAAGCCCAGTACCGTTGATGATACTGCAATCAAATGCGGGAAAGTAAAAAAGCTCCAAAATATTACAAAGACAGAAGCCACTCCAAAAGAGTGGCTTTTTTGTTTTACAAGGCTCAGTACCGTTGAGGATACTGCAGGCTACGCGCTGAGAACTCAGTGTCCCAGACTGTGCGTCCCAATCATGCAGAGAAAAGCCATAAAATATTACAAAGAAATGTTAGCGACCTCGATAGGGTGGCTTTTTTGTTTTACAAGGCTCAGTATTGAGGATACGATACTTTAAACAAAGCACTATAAACAAATAGATGAGAATAATGTCCTACAACATCTTACCTTATCACTAAGACTTTGTGTTTATAATATTTGATTTTGCTATTTGAGTATTTTGAAGGATAGAATAAAATTTTGACATATAGCTCTTATCTATTGATTTTGTCACTTTACTATATTAATTTAAAGTATAAATTCAATTGTAAATAGCTTTTCTACATTTTATGAAAAATCTACTCCAAATACTTTTGCTAAGTATCTATTGTACTTCTGCTATAGCCCAAATAAATTTATCTGGTGCTGGATATTCTCAGGACTTTAATCAATTGGCTTCAGGATTACCTCAAGGATGGTCTGTGAGAACTGGTGCTAGTGTGAATAGTCTAGGCAATGATGTTTCAGGTGATTTTGTAGCTACGCCTACTCCAACAGTTATTGGAGCAAATGGAACATACTGGAAGAATACCACGGCAAAATTTAAAAACTTTGCCTCCTTCAAAAGTTCATTAATCGGAAACTATGTGCAGCAAGCAAGTGAGACTGATAGAGCCTTAGGCGTAAGACAAAGCTCAACATTGGGAGATCCGGGTGCTGCGTTTGTACTTTGTATTGCTAATACACAAGCATTCCAAAATTTTCAATTATCATTTGATTTACAGTCTTTAGATGATACTAATGGCGAAAGACAAACAATATGGTCAGTTGATTATGGCATAGGAGATAACCCATCTGCTTTTTCAACTATATCAACAGGGCATACAACTGGAGCAAATCAGGTTTTTAGTAATCGTATAAACACTACTCTTCCTGCATCTGTTAATAATCAAAACCAAAAAATATGGATTAGAATAGTAGCACTCTCAGCTTCAACGAATCCATTAAATGCCCCAAGTCCGACGCGAACATCATCTGCTATTGATAATTTTAGCCTCTCCTATCAACTTATGCCAACTCCTATTACGCTGAGTAGTTTTACAGGAGAAGTCTTGTCAAATCAAGTAACGCAATTAAAATGGACAACTATTGAGGAGTTGAACAATGCATATTTCTCTATTGAACGATCTAATAATATGCTTGATTTTAGAGAAATAGCTAGGGTAATTTCTCAGGGAAACTCAAAATCAGAGAAGTTATATAGTCTGCTGGATAAACAGCCAGAAATGGGCTTAAATTACTATAGACTTTGTCAGATTGATAATGACTCGACTAAAGCCTGTTTTAAGCCTATTGCGCTGAAAACAGCGTGGGTTGACGCAGGACAACAGGTTAGTATATATCCATCCTTATTTTCAAAAAATCAGCCTTTATTACTAACTTGGATACGAGAAGAGACACCCTATATTGAGATTTATACAATAAATGGAACTTCAGTAGCTTATGAAATACAACAAGATGGGGGTAAAAATTACGTTATTCGATTGAAAGAAGATACCTTTAAGGGTTTAGCTATTGTTTCAGTATGGTGGAATACTACCAATATATTGACCCAGAAGATATTAATTGAATAAAATAAGAAAAGCTGGATAAACCAGCTTTTCATGTATTAAGAGAATAAATCGATGATATCGTCTTGAGATAGTTTTTTCAAGAAACCTTCCTCTGTACTAATTAAATCTTTAACCAAATCCTTTTTCTTTTCTTGTAGTAAAAGAATCTTTTCTTCAATGGTATCCTTACAAATCATTCGATAGGCAAATACATTTTTCTTTTGTCCGATACGGTGTGTACGGTCGATTGCTTGTTGCTCAACGGCTGGATTCCACCACGGGTCAATTAAATAAACGTAGTCTGCCTCAGTAAGGTTGATACCCACGCCACCTGCTTTGAGACTCATTAAGAACACACGACAGTTTTCGTCTTCTTGGAAACGATTTACACGATCTTCTCTATCTTGGGTTTTACCATCAAGATATTCGTATGAGATATGATGTTTTTCAAGATGTTCTCTGATTAAATCTAACATTTTGAGGAATTGACTAAAAATCAAAATTTTATGATTTCCAGCGTTCTCCTCTATCTCCCTTACAATTTCATCTAATTTAGCCGAATTATTTTCAAGTGGTATTTCTGTGTTAATTAATGCAGGACTATCACAAATTTGACGTAGTTTCAGTAAACCTTCAAGAATCAAGAATGAAGCTTTTTCTTTACCATCTGTAGCCATTTTTTCTACTAGCTTCTGACGGTATTCTTCTCGATAAGAATCATATACTTTTCTCTGCTTTTTATCCATTTCACAGAAAATAATACTTTCAGTTTTTTCTGGTAAATCTTTAGCTACTTCCTCTTTAGTTCTTTTTAAAACAAAAGGATAAACAATTTTGCGCAAGTGTGCGGCCTGTATTTTATCTTGTCCTTTGTCGATAGGTGTGGCAAATTCTGATTTGAAAAACTCTTGACTACCTAATAAGCCAGGGTTGATAAACTCCATTTGAGAGAATAAATCAAATGTATTATTCTCGACAGGAGTACCTGTCATGACAAGTCGATTTTGAGCGTTTAGCTGTTTAACCGCCTTTGAAATCAAAGAATCTGGATTTTTGATAGCTTGGGACTCATCCAAAACAACATAGTTGAATGGAAATGATTTGAATAGCTCAATATCCGAACGAACCATACCGTAGGTTGTTAGAATAATATCATACTCGTGCCAATGGTGATTGTTTTTTTGACGAGTACCGCCACGATGTACAAAAAGCTTCAAGTCTGGGCAAAACTTACTTGCTTCAGCTTGCCAGTTGAAGATTAGAGTAGTTGGCAGAATAACAAGGTTTGTGGTGTCCTTATGACGATTTTGTTGTTCTTGTAAAAAAGTCAACATCTGTAAAGTCTTACCAAGACCCATATCGTCGGCTAGAATACCACCCCATTTGAACTCATCAAGAAAGGAAAGCCATTTGTATCCTTCGAGCTGATAGTCACGTAAGGTCGCTTTTACGTTGTGAGGAACAGCCACATTTGGAAGTTGCTTGAAATTGAGTAATTTTTGCTTTTTCTCAAATAATTCCTGTTGAATAGCAAAATTATCAATATCTGCACCCAGTTCATCCAGAAGTGAAAAGTGGAGTTTTGAGACTTGAAGGTTTTCTCCTTTAATTTTACCCAACTTAAAGATATGCTCATATTTCATTAGCCATTCTTCTGGTAAAATCCCTAAAGTTCCATCTTTGAGTTCTACATAATTCTGTTTTTTCAAAACAGCTTTTTGAATTTCTTTAAGAGAAACGGTCTGATCGCCGAATACCACCTCAATTTTCATGTCAAACCAATCAATTCCTGAGCTGGTTTTGACAAAAAAAGTAGCCTTATTCGGATTGTATTTGAATTTCTTTAATTCTTGAGTACCAAATATCTTGATATTCTCTTTCTTCATTTCTTCGAAGAAATTAAATAACCAATCATTCTTTAGTACTTCGTTGAAACTTAAGTGAAAAAATGAATATTGCCCTTGCGATTGAAATTCAGCATGCAATTTCTGAATCTTCTCAAAGATTTCTTTTTCTAGAACAGCATTTCGCTCTTGTATGAGTATATCCCCATTATGATAATCGAGACGACTAGATTTGTGGTCGTACGTAAATTCGTATAGGATAGGTTCTTTTTTGGGCACTATAGCTTTTTTAGAACCACGTTTTGGGGGTACGATTTCAACAACAGGCTCTTCGGGTAAAATTTGAGAATAAACAAATCTTGGAACAAAAAGAAGATTATTGTCTTCTTCTTTCAACATTAGTTTGGCTTCGATAAACTGCAACTCTTCCTTTTGGATATGCTCCTGAAGGTTTACTTCTAAATCAAATTTCTGACTTAAAGGAATAATGAAATCGTGAACAAAGCCTTCAAAGTCCTCTTTTTTTACCTTAATTACCCCTTGGTTGTCGAGATAATGTAAAAGATTGGCAATTTCGGGTGATGCTACTTTATGTAACTGTTCTCCGTATTCACGTATCCAAAAGCTATTGAGATTAAGTAATGAAGCTAGTCGAATGCGTTTTTTGAGAATACGTGTGTAGCCTTCTAATATAATAAATTCAGCATCTTGGCGAAGAGTAAAAAACGGGATCACCCTTTCGCTGGATAACGTGATTGGAGTTAATTCGTGGTGCGAATTGAAATAAGGAGAGCTTGCTAGAAAAACATTTTTACCCTGTAATAAGTGAAATACTTTGTCTAGTTGCTTGCTCATATACTCCTCAATAATTGGTAGAGTATCTGCCGAAACTTGTTCACGGTCAAGATAATCGTGGAAGTAATTGAGACGTATTTCTTTTCTTTTAGCAAAAGATTGAATACCATCAGCATTGATGCTATTGATGGTATGAATTACCTGTAAATCTTCGTCAGAGAGTTGTGGGAAATCTTTGAACTGAGCAGAGTCGAAAGACTTAAAGCCTGACATTTTGCCTTGACCGTTGATTTTGCAGGAATGCACCTCAAATTGAACATCGTTGAGATATTTGGCCTCTTTGAAATGAACCACATAGATAATCTCACGAGTTTCCTGAAGGTTAGTTTCGTCGGTATTGATTTGAAAAGCATACTCTTCTGGACGGAAAATCTTATTGTTGATGATACGCCAGTTCTGATAAGAGCTAATTTTCTGAATGCTTTTGTCTAACTTAACTAATGCTACAGAGCCATCTTGATTGATTTTGAAGTCAAATTTTCCCTTCAAATCATCTTCTAAACTGAAGCCGTATTCTTGAAGAAGTTTATTTTTTTCGGAAGT
This sequence comes from Flectobacillus sp. BAB-3569, assembly GCF_002270355.1. Taxonomy (GTDB): domain Bacteria; phylum Bacteroidota; class Bacteroidia; order Cytophagales; family Spirosomataceae; genus Flectobacillus; species Flectobacillus roseus. Next base: position 5,126 of record NZ_NJFZ01000022.1, read on the forward strand.
ATAATCACGCATTTTGTCAAATGGATTATACGTACCGTATTTTTCTCGAATAGCTAAAATAGCTTGAAGTTTATGCACACAAAGCTGCGCGTCGATAGAGGCGTGGCAAGAACAAGAGGTAAAAATTTCTTGATTAAAACGTAGACGTTCAACTTTTACATGAAATGTTTCTTGTTTGTTGGATACATCTACTTCAGCAACACCATTGAGTGCATGGGTGATATTTACCTGAAATAGGTTATCATTACGTTTTTTCCAGTCCTCTTCCTGTACCAATTGTTTAAGCGACCAATCATCGAAGGAGCCAATTTTTAGGATATGTTGGGCTGTAATAAACTTTGGTTTTGCAGCAGTTGTAGAAACTTTTGACGAGGTTGGGTTCGTTTTGATATATTCCTTTAAAGATAAAAGAGCAGCTACACGGTGTTTGCAGATACCCCCCCAATCATATTCGCAGTTACACTTAGTTCGAATAATTGAGCCATTCCAATTTTTGATGTCAACTTGATAGAGTTTTGGTCCTGACTCGCTTTTTACTTGATATTTAGCTTCACCATCGCCTTCCAATTGGATGCTTTCGAGCTTACAAGCTTTGCTTTGAAATAACTGTACTCCTTTATTATGAACTTTAGGTAACGAATTCCCTTTTAAGAACTTATCTAATTTATCGCTAATCACTGAAGACATTTATCGTGCGTGTATTTTGATTAATCCGCAAAGATACGGATATTAGATATGGTAATTCTGGAAAATTTCGAAAAATCCAGAAAATATTCAAATCTTATTGATTTTCAATGAGTTTTGTTACCAATGAGATTTTACACCAAATCATATTTATAGTCATGACACCTTTTGCACGCTTCCCTTTTTTGAGGTATGTAATATGCCTTATTGTTGGAATTTTATTGGCTCCCTATTTTGCTGGCTACTGGTTTGGACTTTTGATTAGTCTGACGAGCCTTTTCGTCTTGTACTTTTTTGCTTACCTAAAACTCCCAAAGTATCTAACAGGATTGTTGGGCTTGTTGATGATGATTAGCGTAGGAATCTTGGTGGTTGATATAAAAAGAGAAATCCTTCTCAAAAATCATTATTCTGACTTTACCGATACAAAAGCGGTTCATTTAGTAGAAATCGTAGAAATGGTAGAAGAAAAAACTAATTCTTGGAAGGCAATTGCCGAAGTAAAAGAGGTGATTAAAAATGATACAATATATTCAAGTCATGGCAAAATTTTATTATATGTCGATAAAAAAGCAGAAAGAAAGCCAGAGTTGAGAGAAAAATATTGGTTGGTTAATCACCTTCAAAAGATTGAGGCTCCCAAAAATCCTTATGAATTCGATTTCCAAAGATACATGGCCTTGCAAGAAATCTTCGACCAACAGTATGTCAGAAAAGGTGATTTTGTATATGCTGGCAAAACTGAACATAAAAGTGTGTATTGTTATGCGATGCTGTTGAATCGCTATGCAGATAGGGCAGTGGTGAAGTCCATTCCCAAAAAATCTGTACATGGTGTAGTTAATGCTATGGTTTTGGGCGTAAGAGACGAATTGGATTCGCCTTTGATGCAAGCCTATTCGGCAGCAGGCGCTATACATGTACTGTCGGTGTCGGGGATGCACGTCGGTATTATTTATCAAGTGCTGGTTATATTATTAGGCTTTATTAAAAAAAGAAAAAGCCGATGGGGACAAACTACTTTCGTTCTTGTGGTGTTGAGCTTGCTTTGGTTTTATGCTTTCTTGACAGGACTTTCATCTCCTGTATTACGCTCGACATTGATGTTCTCGATGGTCTTGATTGCGGAGTTTATCCACAAAAAACAAAACACCTATAATACGGTAGCATTCTCTGCTTTTGTATTGCTTTTATGGAATCCTAATTTCATTTTTCAGGTTGGGTTTCAGCTTTCCTATTTGGCAGTTTTGGGAATGTTATTTTTTCAACCTTTATTAGTTAAATTGTGGATAACTGATATCCACAGAGGTTTTCATGTAAGAATATTATACTGGTTTTGGGAACTGACTTGTGTGTCGATCGCTGCTCAATTGGCTACTTTTCCACTGACAGTATATTACTTTCATCAATTTCCCTTATACTTCTTATTAGCCAATCCTTTTGTAATAATCTTTTCTACTTTAGTGCTTTGTGTAGGTTTGTTTTTTATTGTTATATATCCTGTTTTTCAGTTATTTAAGATAAATTTTGTTCTTGATTATCTAGCTAAGTTTTTAGAGTTTTTGACAGACTTATTAAATTATTCGGCCAAAATAACAGAGAAATTACCTCACTCGATGATGCAATTTTTACACTTTTCAAAATTAGAAGTAGGCTTAATTTTTGCACTGTTGATAACTTTTTCTGCATTGTGGATAACTAGGTCATTTGTGTGGATAAAAAGTAGCGTTTTATTGCTAATTATATTGATACTTCTGCAAGTTGAAGAACAAATTAATATTAGTGTGCAAAAGCAATTAGTTATCCACAGTATCCCGAAAGGGCACGCTATAAGTGTGCTTGATGGCACAAACGCATTGATTATTGGTGATAGTAGCTTTATCGAGAATAAGAAAGAAATGGGCTTTAGGTTAAGTAATTATTTCTCAGAAAGGGGAGTGAAGGACACCTTGAGTGAAAGTTTGTTAAAAACGAATGCTATTCGAGAACTAACTTATCAACAATACAAATTGCTATATATCCCTTACAGACTTAATAAGCAGAAAGTCGTATCAAGCACCACATTTGACTGGATAATTATAGGTAACAAAGCAATCAAAAAACTAGAGGATTTAGATGGCTTAAAGTATAAAGCCTTGATTTTGGATGGTTCTTGTTCAGAATATTATGCACAAAAGATTTTGAAACAATCTGAGCAATGGGGAGTTAAAGCAGAGTATCTACGACAAACAGGTGCCAAAGTTTTGTTTGTAAAATAAAAGCTTTGGTCAATGATACCTTACCCCATGTCGAAAAACTGTTACCATTCATCACAAGCTGTTTTTAAATTCGTGTATTAAAATCTATTTTCGTTATTGGATTATTTCTAAAACCCATACTAAAGTAAGTTTATTAACTCAAACACAACTATTCAACATGCTAAAAAATGCTACTAAAATTTCCTTAGCTGTGTTGTCGCTTAGTGTTGCATTAAATGCTCAAGCACAAGACAAAAAAGGAGATTCAAAAGCTCCAGCTGCTACGCCAGCAGCGGCGGCAGCCCCTAAAGCAGATGCGCCTAAACCAGGTCCAAAGCCATATAAGGAGGTTATTACTGATAAAGCAAAAACTTCAAAAGGTTTGTTTACTGTTCATAAAATTGAAGATAAATATTTCTTCGAGATTCCAGACTCTTTGATGGGTCGCGAAATTATGACGATAACGCGCGTTTCTAAATCTGCTACAGTACCAGGTTCGGTAGGTTTGCCAGCTTATGGTGGTGAATTGCTAAACCGTCAGGTTATTCGTTTTGAGAAAGGACCAGATAATAAGGTTTTCTTGCGTGGGGTTCAGTATATCAATGTGTCGGCTGATTCAACACAACCAATTTACAAAGCTGTTCGCAACTCAAACGTTGATCCAATTGCTCAGGCATTTGAAGTAAAAGCTTTCAAAAAGGATTCTATTTCAAAATCTACTAATACGGTAATTGATGTTTCGGATTTCTTCAAAAGCGAAAACCAAATTATCTCTTTGCCTCCTACGATTAAGTCGGCTTATAAATTGACTACTTTGGCTCCTGATCGTACATACTTGACTTCTATTAAAACATATCCTATCAATACCGAAATTAGAGCGGTTCGTACTTATAATGGTGCGCCTTCTATGCCTGGTGCTCCAAGTGCAATGCCTTCGATTTCTTTGCCTTCGGTAGCTACAACGGGTGTGATGACAATGGAAGTGAATACGTCAATGATTTTGTTGCCAAAAGTACCAATGAAGAAACGTAACTTCGACCCTCGTGTTGGTTTCTTCGCAAATGGTTACACTGTTTTTGATGAAAACTCACAAAGAACAGAAGATCAGACTTTTGCTGTTCGCTGGAGATTAGAGCCTAAAAATGCTGAAGATGCTGCAAAACAAAAGAGAGGTGAAATAATTGAGCCTAAAAAACCAATCATTTATTATATCGACCCAGCTACTCCTGCAAAATGGAGAAAATACTTGAAAGCTGGTATCGATGATTGGCAAAAAGCATTTGAAGCCGCTGGTTGGAAAAATGCAATTCGTGGTGAAATCTTGGCAGACAACGACACTACCATTAGCCTTGAAGACGCTCGCTATTCGGCAGTTCGTTATTTTGCTTCTGATATTGAAAATGCTTACGGTCCAAACGTTCATGACCCACGTTCAGGTGAAATTTTGGAAAGTCATATCGGTTGGTACCACAACGTAATGAAGTTGTTGAAAAAATGGTATATGACTCAAGCAGCTGCCGTAGATCCTCGTGCTCGTAAAAGCAAATTTGATGATGAGTTGATGGGCGATTTGATTCGTTTTGTATCATCTCACGAGGTTGGTCACACTTTGGGCTTGCGTCACAATTATGGTTCAAGCAGCACAGTTCCTGTAGAGAAACTTCGTGATCCAAAATGGATTGCTGAGCACGGGCACACGCCTTCGATAATGGACTATGCTCGTTTTAACTACGTTGCACAACCAGAAGATGGTGTAAAAGATTTGTATCCAAGAATTGGAGAATATGATATTTGGGCAATCAAATGGGGGTACCAAACATTAGACGGTGCTACTGCTGAAGACGACCAAAAGACTTTGAGCAAAGAGTATATTCAAGAAATAGCGAAGAATCCAAGAATTTGGTTCGGTACAGAAACTAACCCTTACGATCCACGCTCACAAAGCGAATGTTTGGGTGACAACAATATGCTGGCGAGTGAATACGGTATCAAAAACTTGAAGCGTATTGTACCAAACTTGATTGATTGGACAAAAGAAGAAGCTCAAGATTATGATATGTTGGCTGAATCATATAATGAAATCGTTACACAGTATCGTCGTTATATTGGTCATGTTGTGAAAAATGTTGGTGGTATTTTTGAAACACCAAAATCAGCAGATCAAACAGGCGTTGTGTATGAGCCAACACCAAAAGCTACGCAGAAAGAAGCTATTACTTGGTTGAACAAGTATGTATTTGATACACCAACTTGGTTATTGGAAGAGAAAATTATTGCTCGTATTCGCCCAGACCAAGGTTTGGATGCTATCTCAAGAATTCAAGATGCTGCATTGTCAAGCATTTTTGCAATCGACCGTTTACAACGTTTGGTAGAAACGCAAGCAAAATATCCAACAGCTTATGGTATCGACGAAATGTTGACAGATGTAAAATCAAATGTTTTTGCAGAGCTTAAAACTAAAAAAGCAACAGATAGCTTCCGTCGTAACTTGCAGAAAAGCTATGTTGAGAAATTAATTGCTACAGCTAATGCTTCTGGTGCTTCTATGTCTGGTGGTTTCTCTTTCAGAGGTACTGTAGTTCCTCCAGCAGTTGACCCTCGTAAAACTGATATTGTATCGGTAAGCCGTGGACATTTGTTGGCATTGAAAGATGAAGTAAAAGCTAGCTTGCCATTGATTCAAGACAAAATGACTAAGTATCATTTACAAGATATTTTGTTCAGAATTGAAAAAGGCTTAGATCCAAAATAATCAATAGCCAAAATGCACAGAGGCATATTCTGTAGATACATCGTATGAAATGCTTCTGTGTTTAAACTATTGAGTACAATGAATTCACGAAAATCCCACTAGCAATAGTGGGATTTTTGCTTTATATGGTAACTTTATTGCGGAATAAGATAGAGAAAATCAATTAATGAAATGGACTTTGGAAAACTTTCGAAATTTGATGTAGGGCGTGTCGATTTTACTCTCTTACAAGATAATACCTTTAATTTGGAGGTATTAGATGGAACACAAAAGACAAAACCTAAAGTCTGGATAGGATGTCCCATTTGGGCTAATAAAGAATGGAATGGGAAAATATATCCTTTTACTGCCAAAAATCAAGATTACCTTTCTTTATATGCCAAGCAATTCAACACAATTGAATTGAATGTGACGCACTACCAAATACCCAATGAAGAAACTATTCAGCGCTGGGTTACCGAAACAGGAAATGACTTTTTGTTTTGCCCAAAATTCCCGCAGGTGATTTCGCATGATAAACAGCTCCAAAATGCACAAGAACTAAGTCAGTTGTTTTGTAATAGTATTTTGTCGTTAGGCGATAGGTTAGGTTCGAGCTTTTTGCAATTGGCTCCACAATTTGGTCCAAGACAATTACCCATTTTAGAGAAATATATTCAAACGATACCCCAGCAATTAAAATTCTCGGTGGAATTCCGAAATGAAGATTGGTTTAAAAATCCAACTATTTGGCAAAATACCCTTCAAATGCTCAAATCCTATCAAGTTGGAACAGTCATAACCGACGTAGCTGGACGACGTGATGTTTGTCATCAGAGCCTGAGCACCACTACTGCAATGATTCGTTGGGTTGGCAATGAGCATCCTTCTGATTATAAACGAATAGATGAGTGGGTACAAAGAATCAAACAATGGTTGGATACTGGCTTAGAAGAATTATACATTTTTGTACATATCTGTGAAAATACCATTGCGCCCGAAATGGCGAATTATTGGATTCAGGAGCTAAATTTGCATTGTAATTTGGCGATTAATCCTCCCAAATTTTTACCCAAAATAGAACAAATGAGCTTGTTTTAAGGATGATATAAATGCTTGAATCGCAGATAAATGCAAAAATAGATAGATAATACTTGGTGTTTGTATATTCTTCGTCTAACTTTGCGCCATGAACAGCACAATTACACATCATCATCACCACTTAATTTCCTAAACGGGAATGGGCTGATGCGTGTTTGTGCCATTTTGAAGAATTGAATTATTCAAAATATACAAAAAGCCTGATTCCTTACCGAGTCAGGCTTTTTGTATTTTGGCAGTATCCTAAAAATTACTTTGAAGGCTCTAACCGATAAGCCTGACCATAAATTTTACCGTAAATGAAAACTGTAATTATTAAGTATAATGCTGGTAATGTTCAAAGTGTTATGTACGCCATGGATCGCATTGGCGCATCTTATCTTTGGACTGACGATGAGCAAGAAATTCGTACTGCCGATAAAGTTATTTTCCCTGGTGTTGGCGAGGCAAGTACTGCTATGAGCTATTTAAGAGAAAAAGGCTTGGATAAAGTTATTCCTTCTTTGACACAACCTGTACTTGGTACGTGTGTAGGTATGCAATTGATGTGTCGTCATTCTGAAGAAAATAATACCACTTGTATGGGAATTTTTGATTTGGATGTAAAGCGATTTGATTCTAGCAATTTTAAAGTCCCACATGTGGGTTGGAACAATATTTACAATCTCAAAACGGAATTGACACAAGGCTTGCGCGAGGATAGCTATATGTATTTTGTACATAGTTATTTTGCTGAATTGAGTCCCTATACCGTTGCAGAATGTAATTATGTACAACCATTTTCGGCAATGCTTCAAAAGGATAACTTCTATGCAGCGCAATTTCATACAGAAATTAGTGGAAAAGAAGGTCAGTTGATTTTAGAAAACTTCCTGAAGCTGTAACTCATTAGTAAAGAAATCATTTTTGCTCAAGCTTTTAGCTTGTTGCTCAACATAAACAGAACAATATTGCGATGATTCAGATTATTCCAGCAATTGATATTATCGATGGCAAGTGTGTACGTCTTACCCAAGGAGATTATTCTCAGAAAAAAACTTATAACGAAAATCCATTAGAAGTTGCCAAGTCATTTGAAGATGCAGGTATTCAGCGTTTGCATTTGGTAGATTTGGACGGTGCCAAGCAAAAGCGTATTATCAACCATAAAGTTCTTGAAACAATCGTCAACAAAACCAGCTTACATATTGATTTTGGAGGAGGTGTACAGTCAGACGAAATGATTCAGTTGGCTTTTGATTATGGTGCCAAACAAGTAACAGGTGGTAGCGTAGCAGTAAAAAATCCAGAATTGTTCGAAAAATGGTTACAAGAATATGGTGGTGAAAAAATCATATTAGGCGCAGATGCCAAAGATGAAAAAATCGCTATTTCAGGATGGGAAGAGTCAACAGAAAAATCAGTATATGATTTTGTAGGAGAATATATTGCTAAAGGAGCAAAATATACGATTTCAACAGATGTAGCCAAAGATGGTTTATTACAAGGACCAAGTTTTGACTTATACCAAAAACTTCAAGACCGTTTTGCTGACTTACATATCATTGCGAGTGGTGGAGTATCTGAATTGAAAGATATTATTCAGTTAAACGAAATGAATGTCTTTGGTGTAATCGTAGGAAAAGCTATTTACGAAGGGCGTATTACTTTGAAGCAATTAGCCGATTTTCATAAATAGAGGGTATTAGTTAACAGTATATCAGTTATTAGATTGCAATTATAAGCAAATTGATATGCTCGGAGTGTATTAATGTAAAATAAAATTGCCTGAATACGCTTTAGACCTAAAGCCTAGTTTGAATAAAATGCCTACTAATTTAAGTTTACTTACAACTTCTTATCATGCTAACGAAAAGAATTATTCCTTGTTTGGACATAAAAGACGGTAGAACTGTAAAAGGAACTAACTTCGTTAATCTCCGCGATGCTGGCGACCCTGTAGAATTGGGTGCTATTTACGCCGAACAAGGAGCTGACGAATTGGTATTTTTAGATATTACCGCAACAGTAGATAACCGTAAAACCTTGATTGATTTGGTGCGCAATGTAGCACGCCATGTCAATATCCCTTTTACGGTAGGCGGAGGAATCTCTTCCATCGACGATGTTTCGGCATTATTGAATGCGGGTGCTGATAAAGTTTCAATTAATTCCTCGGCCGTTCGTCGACCAGAATTGATTAACGAACTAGCACTACAATTTGGTTCTCAATGTATTATCGTTGCAATTGATACTCGATTTGTAGAAGGCGAACATATCGTGCATACACATGGTGGACGCAAACCTACCGAATTGCGTACTATTGCATGGGCAAAAGAAGTAGAAGATCGTGGAGCTGGTGAAATTCTGTTGACTTCTATGGATACAGATGGCACAAAAGCTGGTTTTGCCAATGAGCTTACCGCTACTATTTCTGCAAATTCTTCTATTCCAATTATTGCTTCTGGTGGTGCTGGAACCATGGAGCATTTTACAGAAGTATTTACTGCCGGAAAAGCTGATGCTGGATTAGCTGCAAGTATCTTCCATTTTAAAGAAATAGATATTATTGAACTAAAACAGTACCTTCAAAAACAAGGAATTTCAGTAAGATTATAAATAATTCAAAATTGTAGAAGATGAATTGTGAATGATGTCATTTACAACTTATCGTTTGCAATTCATCATTCACATTTATCAATAAAGAGCTATGCAATTAGATTTTGAAAAACAAGGAGGCTTGATTCCTGCCGTTATTCAAGATGCCAAATCCGACAAAGTATTAATGTTGGGATATATGAATCAAGAGGCGTTGGAAAAAACAGAGAAAGAAGGTGTGGTTACATTCTTCAGTCGTTCAAAGCAACGTCTTTGGACTAAGGGAGAAACCTCAGATAATTTTCTACATGTAGTCGAAATTTTGAAAGACTGTGATGAAGATACACTTTTAATTAAAGTTAATCCAGCTGGTCCTACTTGTCACACAGGTGCTGACACTTGTTGGAATGAGGTAAATGCACCAGGGCAGGCAGGTTGGTTGAATTACTTGAAAGCTGTCATTCGTGAGCGTAAAAATAACCCTTCCGAAAAATCATACACAGCAAGTTTGTTTGAAAAAGGAACCAATAAAATTGCCCAAAAAGTAGGGGAGGAGGCTGTCGAGCTAGTGATTGAAGCAATGGACAACAACAATGATTTGTTTAAGGGCGAAGCCGCAGACTTATTGTTTCACTATTTGGTATTGTTAGAGCAGAGAGGTATTGATTTTGACGAAATCATTGACGTACTTCGTAAAAGACATAGCAAGTAGCTATTGTCGAAGCTCAAACATCTTCAAACCTTTTTATAAAAACAATGGTCAATTTCATCATTAAGTATTTATTGATTGCGATTGCTGTGATTGTATTTGCCAAATACATCGATGGTATCGTAATTCAGGATGATAACTTTGTTATATCCTTGAAGGTGGCTCTAGCGATGGGTTTTGTAAATACCTTCCTCAAGCCTGTTCTCAAAATTATTAGCTTTCCTATTACTATCCTTAGCTTAGGATTATTTTTATTAGTAATCAATGTGATTCTGGTGTATTTGGTATCACATTTTGTTACAGGTTTTAATGTCCACGGATTTTTACCTCCCTTATTATTCAGCTTTGGTATCTCTGTGGTATCCACAATTTTAGGGTGGATTTTAGACTAATGAAAAATGAGTAAACCTTAATTAAAATAAGGTTTACTTTTTTTTACGTGCCATTTTTGGTACAGAAAAAGAAAATGTTTGATTAATGGTAAAATAAGGGATTTTATTTTAAAACCTTCATTATTCTTCCTATCTTCGTGCCCTCCAAAATACACTCACTTTTCTTTTTGGCATATTTTTTGAATTGTTAGCCAACAAATTGCAAGATAAATAGTTATGTCTTTTGTGTTACCCTTGACTAGAACCGCCAATGTGGTCAAGAGCACAAACCTGACAGGGTTTGTCCGATTGATAATTAATTGAGTAGTTACATTTGAATTAGTCTATTAACACATGAAAAAGATCCTTCTTTTATTTTTAATCTCGTTACTTACATTTCAAATACAAGCTCAAAAGAGTAAGTATGTTTCATCGACCATCAAGCCACAAGAGCGTTCTAATATTGAAAAGTCGCTCAATTGGGCATCTACATCATCTCAACATATTTCTGATACAAGAGGCTACGAAATTGGAGTTAGTGCAGCTCCTGTTGATAGAGATTCTATCTATCACGAGGTTGATATTGCACCTTCTTTTCCTGGTGGAGATGAGTCGATACGTCGATTTATTGCACAAAACCTTATTAGACCGAAAGGGTCAAAAGGTGAGGTTGTTTTGGTGAAGTTCTTAGTTGAACGCTATGGTGAAATTAGTAAAGTTCATATTGTAGAAAGTAATGGCGACCCTCAAATCAGCGCTGAAGCAATCAGAGTTGTGAAAAAAATGGGGTCATGGAATCCTGGTAAAATTAGAGGGGTAGAGGTAGCATCTTATTATGTGTTACCTGTAAGATTTTAAGAATGTAACTTATAGACATAAACAAAAAGGCTCGAATTTCGAGCCTTTTTTTATGGAGTACCATGCTGAAAAGTTATTTCGGTTGCAATGCCCATAGCACTAAATCGAATACCCATAGACAATGCACTAGATTTCTGTGTCTTGTTTTGACAATGTGTGCCCGGTTCAAAAAAGTAAATATAGTATTTTTGATTACGGTCGGCCAACTGTTGAATGTCTGGTTTTCCTAAGTAATCATCCATATCGTTGGCACTAACGCCTCTTATTTCTTCTTTCAGGCTTTTTACTTTTTCTAACATGGCTAACCGTTTTCCCTGACAACCACCTCTATCTGACTTCCATGTTTCCAAATCGAGTCCTTCCAACTTGGGTTGCTTGGTACAAGCCATAGTACTAATCAATAAAAATATCCCGATGAACCCGTTGATAATTTTTTTCATGTTGATAAATATTTTGTTATAATTTACTCAATCGCTCGCCAGCTATCTCTAAGGTTTGGTCATCTTTGGCAAAACAAAATCTCAAAATTTTGTAATCGTTTTTCTGATGATAAAAAACAGAAACAGGAATACTAGCTACACCGATTTCTTTGGTAAGTCGCTGTGCTAATGCCAAATCGTTCTCGTCGGTAATGTTAGCATAATTGACACACTGGAAAAAGCTACCACTTGCTGGAATCCATTCAAATCTACTACCCTGAATACATGCAATAAACTTATCTCGCTTTTCTTGATAAAACTGCGATACTGATAAATAGTTATCAGGTTCTTGCAAAAACTCAGCTAATGCATATTGAATAGGCGTTACGGTTGAAAATGTAAGCCATTGATGGACTTTTCTAAACTCTTCGCTGAGCTGTTGTGGAGCTAAACAATATCCCACTTTCCAACCAGTAACATGAAATGTTTTACCAAACGAGCCACATACAAAGGTACGCTTTTGAAGCTCAGGATGACGAATAGGGCTCCAATGATTATGACCATCAAAGATAATATGCTCATATACTTCATCGCTAACGATAAAAATATTGGTATCCTTGACAATGGCTGCTAGCTGTTCAAGGTCGTCTTTGCTCATGACAGTTCCTGTTGGATTGTGGGGCGTATTGAGCAAAATGAGTTTTGTCTTTTCTGTGATTTTAGCTTTTACAACGTTCCAATCTATCTGGTAGTTGTTTTCTGGAGTAAGTGTAACATATACAGGAATACCGCCGTTGAGGCGAACGGCTGGTTCGTAAGAATCGTAGTTGGGCTCAAGTAAGATAACCTCGTCGCCTGTTTGTACCACAGCTGTGATGGCGGCGTATAGTGCCTCAGTTGCACCCGAAACAATGGTAACTTCTTGGTCAGGATGATAGGAAATGCCGTAAAGATCTGATGTTTTTTGTGCAATGATTTCACGCAAAGGCTGAATTCCAGACAATGGAGCATATTGGTTCATGCCTTTGCGTAAATATTTTTCAACTAATTCAATCAATTTGGGAGAACACTCAAAATTAGGAAAGCCTTGTGACAAATTGAGTGCGCCGTGGTCATTGGCTAGTTTAGACATGACCGTAAAAATGGTAGTACCAATATGGGGTTGCTTAGATTGTAATTGCATGTAAAAAATCTGCCATTGTGAACATGCAAAATAAGGTAAGGATTAGCAAGTATCCCAATATATCGACAAGTATTAGGGCTTAAATTTCAAGAAACCATTCGAGATATCCTTGTTCTATAATCCCCTGAACCTCTAAGTCTTCGTTAAAAATAACCATATTAGCTGGAAACCCTTCTTCTATCTTTCCTAAGGTGTGGTCTTGTTGGATAGCTTGAGCTGGATATGTAGAGGCCATACGCAAGGATTCATCGAGAGGAATACCTACTTTTAAGTAGCAGTTTATAACTCCCTGAATCATACTGAGCGCCGAACCTGATAAAATACCATTGGTATCGGTATAGCGATCACCAGCATGAATAAACTTATAATCGCCAGAGGTGTCCTCGGTAACGGCATCGGTGATGATAAAGAGGCGTTCGCCCATCATTTTTTTCGAAATACTTACCGTCGGATAACTTACGTGTACGCCATCAGGAATAATACTTGCCCAAACATCGCTATCATAAGTCGCACCTACAAGTCCTGGCTCACGACTCTGAAACTGTGACATGGCATTGAAAAGATGGGTAACTCTTCTAATACCTTTATCAAAAGCCTCTGTTGCTTGTTCGTAAGTCGCAGAACTATGTCCCGCCGCAATAATGATATGACTGTCGAGTAAATATTCAAGTTGCTCCTTGGTAAATTCCTCTGGTGCTATTGTCATGTAGGTAGGTAAACCCTTTGAGGCTTCTACTACTTGAATGAGTTCTTCATTGCTGGGTTTTCGGATAAATTCGGCTACGTGTGCACCACGTTTAGGAAAACTAAAATATGGTCCTTCTAAATGTAAGCCCGCCAAACCTTTTCCGCCTTGTGCCAAATAATCTTTAGCCACTTGAATTGCCTCTAATATTTTATCAAGAGGTGTAGAAGAAAGAGTAATTTGAAAATGACTTGTTCCTGAGCGACGTATTTCTTGATAAGTTTTTTGAATAGTCTGGATACTTGTACTAGAATTAAAAAGACTTCCACCGCCTCCATAAATTTGGATATCGACAAAGGATGGAGCTATGGAATATCCTCTCATATCTACAGTCGAGAGTTCGCTATCGATTTGTTCTTCAGGAATAATTTGCAAAATGCTATCATCCTTGATGACAATTGCGTATTGCTCAAGAATTTTTGAAGAAGTATAAATTTTGCAGTTTTTTAATGCATACATAAGTTAAATGGTTAATGTAGTAAATGAGGTAAGCTTGTGCAGTAATATGAATACGATTGATGAGAGATAAACACTTATTGAATTGTTTCTACATCAACCACGATTTTCCAAGTATTATTAGATTCTTGTTGCCAAACTCTCAGAAAACAGCCCTTAATGTCTTTATCTGTAGCTTTTCCAGAAATGCTTCCATAAACACAAGCAAAGTCAGTGGCCTGAGATACGATAGTTTTGAGACCTGTATAAATCAGTTTTTTCTGATAATTTTTTTGCAAAAAAGCTACAGCGTTGTCTTTTCCTTCTATTGGTAGGTAATTATCTCGGATTAATAAGACCTTTTCGGAAAGATGTGGCTCATGCGGGTTCAAAGCTGTTTGAGCATTTTTCCAATAATAGAAATCCTTCATGAATACAAAACGCTCTGCTTGAATCACAGAATTGCTTGATGGTTTGAAGGTACTAAATCTTTCTTTGAGTGCTTGGTTGGGGTTGACTTTGTGCGCCACACCAATATCGGCACGAACACGCCAATCACCAGTGTTTTGTTTTTGCCAAAGTGTTACAAATGTACCAGTTGCGGAGGCTGGCGCTTGCTCATTAGCGGAAGCTTGCCAATTACCAATAGAATATCCTAAATCGCCTGAAAGCGCCATGCCTGCATAAATCGGTTGCCATTGTAATAAGCCTTGTGGCTTTTTATTTTTCCAGACCTCCAAACCATTTTGTGGCATTCCTTTTTCAAAAACTACGCCATCAGGCGCTAAAAAATAAAGAAAGGCAGCTGGTGTATTTTTATCTAATGCCATTTTAGCAAACGCTTTTTCCGTCGCAATCATTTGAGTGATAGCTTCTTTGGGTAAGGTATCATGAAAACGGAAAGCCGTCAATAACAAGCAGATAAAAAAAGTAAATCGCATATCGTATAAATATTGAGTGAATTAGTGATTTGTGATTGAGTGATTTTACAAATATCTATCTCCTCAGACGCACTGCTTTGTAAATTATAGATTAAAAATTAATCACTCATTCGCCAATCACTCAAACACTCAATAATTGAAGTTATTATGAAAATAGCTATTTCTTGAGCCACTCTGGGTGCTTTTTGTGGAAATCAGTAGCATCTTGGTAAATTTTGGCTACCTCTAGCAACTTGCCTTCTCCAAACAATTTCCCCATAAAAGTAATACTTGTTGGGCGTCCTTCTGGACGGAATCCATTGGGTAATACTACACAAGGGTGCCCCGACAAATTGGTTAATGTCAAATTGGCATTACCAAAGGCTGGTGAAATATAAACGTCTATATCTTTGAGTTTAGTCTCCATTTCCTGAATAAGCTTGGTACGGAGACGATTGGCCTGTAGGTATTCTACCGCAGGAATAAAACGAGAGGCACGGAATGAATTTGGCCAAGCATTCTTGATTTGTCTGACCATCGTATCATCTTTGCCATTGCGTGTTAGCTCATCAAATGCCGTAGCTGCTTCGGCACTCAGGATAATAGTCATATCTCCTACTGGGTAATTTGGTAGTTCAAGAGGAATTAACTCTGCGCCCAATTTGCGTAAAGTTACCAAGGATAGAGAATCCTGCGCCTTGGTCGGATAATTTCGGTCAAAATCTTTTTTCAAATAAGCAATTCGGATACCTTTCAAATCTTTTCTATTTCCATTAAAACTAAACGAAGCGTCAATGGTACTGAGGTCTTTTCCGTCAGTTCCTTTAATAGCATTAAAGACAATTGCACAATCTTCGACTGTTCTACAAATAGGGCCAAGTTTATCCATCGACCAGCTCAATGCCATTGCACCTGTACGAGGCACACGACCAAAACTTGGACGTAAGCCCGTTGTGCCACATTCGGAAGAAGGGGATACAATAGAGCCTAAAGTTTCGGAGCCAATCGCAAATGGTAATAGTCCAGCCGAAACAGATGACGCCGAACCTGCCGACGAGCCTGACGAACCACGTTTGAGGTTCCATGGGTTTTTGGTTGTTCCTCCAAACCAAACATCTCCCCAAGCTAGCTCTCCGAGTGTTAGTTTGGCACAAAGCACAGCGCCAGCTTCTTCGAGACGAGTAATCACAGTGGCATCATAGTCCAATACTTGGTCTTTGAAAGGTACAGAGCCCCAGGTGGTTTTATATCCTTTTTTGGCTAATAAATCTTTAGCACCATACGGAATACCATGTAATAAGCCTCTATATTTTCCTTTGGCTATTTCTGCATCGGCTTTTTTGGCTTGTTGAATCGCCAAATCTTCTGTGAGCGTAATCACACATGCCAACTGTTTGTCGTAGGTTTTTAGTCTTTCCAGAAAAAACTGCGTTAGTTCTAATGAGCTAATTTGTTTGGTTCGAATCAATTCAGCCAATTCGCGAACACTCATAAAAGCCAAATCGCTTTTATTTACAGGAAGTTTAACCGCAGAAGTTAACGAAGGAGTAAATTTTGATGGAGTTTTGTCAAAAGTAAATCCAATGGGTAAAGGATTAAAGGTAACAGCTGGGGCTACCTCATTGTTGATAGATACTTTTCGAATTTCTTCAAAATTTCTTCGATTATCAGTCACATCAAAAAGCATAGAATCAGCTTCAGCTTCCGTAAAGTCTAATCCTAATAATGATTGAGCGTGACGGATAACATTGGTTGTGATAGGTTGATTTTCAAGTTTTTGATGTATAAAAGCTCCAAGAAATAGGCTGCCAACACAAGCCAATGGTAGTACGTAATGTTTTTTCATAGAATTGATCTTAGTTTGTTAAATGTATAAAATAAGAGGGTTTTGTTCTACTTTAAAGTTAAGTCAAAATGAGAAAGAATTGTATGATGAAAGAGAAATTTAGCTCAACATCAAAGATTGAAAGCGAAATGAAATAACAAATAATTGAGAATTTTCGAGAATAACATATAGTCCGATTTTTTTGTTGATTATCTTTGGCACAGCAAATCTATTGGATAGCGCCACTTTGAATTTTTAACAAACAAAAAACATATTCTTATGTACGAGATTCTAGTAACTTCTCACTCTTACCTTCGTTGGCTTGTGTTAATGTTGGGTTTGGCTACAACAATTAGTGCCATCATGGGCAAAACTTCAAAAGCGCAGTTTTCAGATGGTGATCGTAAATTGGGTCTTTTCTTTATGATTTCATGCCACACACAATTGTTACTAGGCTTAGTTCTTTACTTTGTGAGTCCATTCGGTGCTAAAGCATTCGAAATGGGTATGAAGGAAGTAATGGGTAATGCTTTTTATCGTAAAATCGCTGTTGAGCACGTATTTACCATGATTATTGCTATCGTTTTGATTACGGTAGGTCATTCAAAAAATAAGCGTGAAACGAGTGATGCAAAAAGATTTAACAACGCATTGATTTTCTTTGGATTAGGCTTGCTATTGATTTTGGCTGGTATTCCTTGGAACAAAGCGGTTTAGGAATTAAGTATTAATAATTGCATTATTGCGCTCTAGGCCATAAGCTGTAGGCGTTAGGCAAAAATGTATTCATGATTTTGTTAGAAATACTTTTTGCTTATAGCGTAATGCACGGATAAAATAAGTTTGTCCACCAACCAGACATTCTTTAAAAAAGGCTTATCAGATATTTCTGATGAGCCTTTTTTTTACCTTTCAATCAAATTTGAAGATTTATCGACGATAAAAGTTTGAAAAGTAGTTATTATTTGTAATTTTTATTAAAAAAAATATTCGATAAATTATATAAAAACCTATTGGGATTTCTTCTTATCATTTTGAAAACACATCAATTGACCATTTTTATATAAAACTGATTAACTTTGTAAGGATATGAATAAGTGTATTTTTTTAGATAGAGATGGTGTTTTGAACGTAGATAGAGTGGACTACGTTTATCGCATCGAAGATTTGATTATTCCCGAAGGAACAGTAGAAGCGCTAGAGCGCTTAAAGGCTGCGGGTTACTTGTTGATTGTCATTACAAACCAATCAGGTATTGCGAAGGGTATCTACACGCGCGATGATGTATGGATGTGTCATAATTACTTTCAAGAGCAATGTGGACATTTATTAGATGATTTGTATTTCTGCCCTCATCACGAAAACTTCAACTCGGCATCTCTTACTCGCAAGCCTGGCTCGCTGATGATTGAAAAAGCTATTGCCAAATATAAAATCGACCCAGACCAATCTTGGATGATTGGCGATGCACATCGTGATATTAAAGCGGGACATCGTGCAGGCGTAAAAACGATACATTTAACAGAAAAACCTGAAGAGTCATTTTCTGAAATTACGACAAATACCTTGTTGGAAGCAAGCCAGATAATTGTGCCAGCTTAGGATTGGAAGATATATTCTAACAAAAAAGCCTCTAGGATTGATTCCAGAGGCTTTTTTGTTAGAGCGTCTTGCTCAAATCTTATTTACGTTTCTTACGGTCGCTGCCATGCTTGTTGTCTTTGCCACCTTTATAATCTTTTTTTCTGTTATCTCTACTTCTAGAGTCAGATTTTGATCTGTGACGAGAATTAAAGCGTTCTTTGTCTTTTTTACCACCACCACGGCTTTCATTAGCACCAGCTAGCAATAAATCCATCGTTCTGCGAGCTAAATTACATTCTTTTACTCGTACCTGCACTTTGTCGCCAAAGGTATATACTTTGCCGTTGCGCTGTCCTACAATACGGAAGTTATCTCTGTCAAAGTCATAGAAGTCATCTTTTAGGTCAACCATACGAACGATACCCTCTGATGCAGTTTCTGTAATTTCTACAAAAATACCGAACTCGGTTACGCCCGAAATGATACCATCCCAAACACGCTCTTCTTCCATCATACTCATGTATTCTACTTGCTTGTATTTGATAGAAGCACGTTCGGCCTCACTCGCAAGTTTTTCCATTTCAGACGAATGTTTACATCTTACTTCCCAAGCAGCTCTTTCGAGTGGATCACCGCCGTCAAGATAATGTTGCAGCATACGATGCGCCATCATGTCTGGATAACGACGAATTGGGGATGTAAAATGTGAGTAGAATGGAAATGCCAAACCAAAGTGACCAATAGGATCGGTGCTATATTTGGCTTTGGACATGGTACGCACCGCCAAACTTTCCAAAATGTTCTGCTCTGGTTTTCCTTCAATACCCTCCATCAGTTGATTGAATGAACTACTGATTTGAGCGGCTTCTGTTGCTACCGAATAACCAAATTTCTTGGCAAAGGTAGAAAACGTGCGAAGTTTTTCAGGGTCTGGTGCTTCGTGAATACGATACACCATGGTATTGCGAGGCTCTTTTTTACGAAGTTTATATACATACTCTGCCACACGTTTGTTGGCCAAAAGCATGAATTCTTCGATAAGTTTGTGAGCATCTTTACGGATTTTTTGGTAGATACCTAAAGGTTTACCATTTTCGTCCAACTTGAATTTAACTTCAACTGTTTCAAAGTTTACCGCACCATTAGCAAAACGCTCGGCACGAAGAATATGCGCTAGGTTATTCAAAACCGTCAATTCATGCAAAAATGGAACGTCTGGTGTAGTTGGCTCTTCTACTTTTTTCTTACGGCCACGTTTAGGTTTTACTTCTTCTACGGGTGTCGCAACTTCTGTAGTTTCGTTGACAGTAGCTGGTACTTCGGCAGGAGGATTATTCAGGTCTAATACTTCTTGAGCCTCTTCGTAGGTAAAACGCTTGTCAGAGTGAATAACTGTGCGACCAAACCATTCGTTTTTGATTTTACCTTTTGATGTAATTTCAAAAATGGCAGAGAAGGTTAGTTTGTCCTCGTTGGGACGTAATGAACACAAGCCATTCGAAAGTTTTTCTGGAAGCATTGGTACTACTCTGTCGACCAAATACACCGATGTGGCACGTTTGAATGCCTCTTGCTCTAAAATAGTGTTTGGCTGAACATAATGCGTTACATCGGCAATGTGGATACCAATTTGATAATTACCATTTTCGAGTTGTTCAAAACTCAAGGCATCGTCAAAGTCCTTGGCATCTATTGGGTCAATAGTGAATGTGGTAATGCCGCGCATATCTTTGCGTTTGGCAATTTCTGCTTCAGGAATTTTCTCTGAGATATCTTCAGCTTCTTGTTCGACACCTTCAGGAAAATGGTATGGCAAACCGAATTCGGCTAAAATAGCATGCATTTCGGTATTGTTTTCGCCAGCTTTACCTAATACTTCCTGAATAATACCTTCCATTTTGCGCTCGCCAAGAGGCCATTTCGTGATTTTCACAATCACTTTATCGCCATGTTTTACATCTTTGAGTGCTTCTCTTGGCACAAAAATGTCTTGATACAAACGCTTAGAATCTGGTGTTACAAAGGCGTAATTAGGAAGTAGTTCGATAGTTCCTACAATTTCGGAGCGACCATGTTCTAAAATTTCTACCACTTCGCCTTCGGCACGATCAGAGCCTTTCTTGCGTTTTGCCGAAATCAATACTTTGACAATATCGCCATCAATAGCCCCATTAAGGTCTTGGTTTGAAATCCAAACATCATCCTCACGACCATCTACTACCACAAATGCAAATCGAGCATTGACGTGGTCAACTTTTCCTGTCACAAATTCAGTGACACGGTCTATGATATAATTACCGTCTTTTTGACGAATCAGTTTTTTGTCTTTAGTTAATACTTCAACTAGTGTAGCAAAAAGTTCTTTTGTACTGCGGTCACGAACGGCAAAGGCTTTGTGAACTTGGTTGAGCGACCAGCTGCGGTCGTCGTTTAGTTCGAAAAATGATAAGATTTCATTTTTTACAGATTCGCGAAATCTTTCTTCTTTGCTATTTTTCTGTTTAGTCATTGATATATAATTACCTTTTATTCAAAGAAAAGGATTGTTTCAGTTATAAAATGAGAAATAATGTGTGGTGGCTGAGTTGTGCTTGGTAGTATTTACCAATAAAATGTAAATGCTTTATGTGATTGCCATTAGCCACTATTTTGTACGAGCTAAAATGATACCAATAAGTAGATGGTGGATTTGAGAATGTGTATTTCGGTGGTGAAAAGCCCGAAATTTTTAACTTCTATTGTATGAATTGCTAGTTTTCAAATAATAAATCACAAAGTCACTCTAATACTAATTCGCTCAATACTTACACGAACAGTTCTAAATTACGATTATTCTTGTATATATGACAATATTTATAAGAATTTGGTTTACTCTGGTGCCAATAAAGAATGGTTCTATATTAGTAGAATACGAAGGATTTCAAACTATTTTGGATTTGGAATGTTGGATTTTGGAAGTGTAATCTTCTATATTTTGTAAAAAATAAATAAATTTTACTTTATTTCCGAAATCAGAAATCCCAAACCCGCAATTGTTGGAAATCCTTCGTATAGACCTAATGCCTATGGCTTATAGTCTAAAGCCTAAAGCATATTATTTTGAAAGTTCTGTTGCTCTTTTTTGTGCTGCAAAAATACCTTCTTTTAAGTTTTGAGCTAATAAGCCTTCTTCAAATCTCTTGAGTGCCGCTTCGGTAGTACCACCTTTTGACGCTACAGCCTTAATAAGTTCGTCGAGGCTCTTTTCTGCATTGTTGATAAGGTGAAATGATCCCAACATTGTTTGTTTTACCAATAATGCTGCCATAGAATCCTCAAAGCCCATTTCTTTACCTGCCTCTATCATAGCTTTTACCAAATAGAAGAAATAAGCAGGACCACTACCTGACAACGCTGTTACGGCATCGAGCAAAGATTCTTCCTCTAGGAACACCGCACGACCAGTAGAGTTAATCAAGTTTTCAACTTTCTTTAGTTGGCTCAATGTAATATCGCCAGAAGCAGCAAAAGCCGTCATCCCCATTCCCAACAATGCAGGAGTGTTTGGCATGGCTCTTACAATAATTCGGTGATTAAGGGATTCCTGTATTTTATCGATAGAAATACCAGCCATGATACTCAAAATAATTTGGTTGGGCTGGATTACTTTTTTAAGTTCTTCAGAAACTGTTGGATAGTCTTGGGGCTTAACCGAAAGGATGATTAAATCGTATTCTCCAACTTTAGGAGAGATAGTATCTACCACAACACCTGCTTTTTCTGATTGAAGCGCTTCGGCTCTGGCAGCATTTTTTTCGATTAGGAATAGGTTTTCTTTTTTTACTAAATCATATTGAATAAAAGATTTGGCAAAGGCCATTCCCATATTACCCGCTCCAACAATAGCTACTTTCATGATGGTTTGTTTTTGGTCAAAAATTAATTAAAAATGATTATGAATTTGGTTATCAGCTGAATTTCAGTTTTGTTGAACAAAATTACAACAAAAAACCTGACAGTATTGATAAAATATTGTCAGGTTGATGGTTGCCTTGTGAGCGAAGGATATGTTTCTAAAATTAATCTTTGAAGATTTCTTCTAATTTTTTCTCTAATTCTGCAGAGCTACCTGTGTACTTGGCAATGACTTTCCCTTCCTTATCTATTAAAAATTGTGCAGGAATTGCGCTAACGCCATAGGCTGCTGCGGCAATGCTATTCCAATATTGAAGATCGGATACTTGTTGCCAAACCAATCCATCTTTTTCGATGGCACGAACCCAAGCGGTTTTTTCTTGGTCGAGGCTCACACCCAGAATGTCAAATCCTTTGGCATGAAAACGGTTGTAAATTCTGACTACATTCGGGTTTTCACGACGACAAGGCCCACACCAGCTTGCCCAAAAGTCAATCAATACATATTTGCCACGCATCGATGAAAGTGTAACTAGGCTGTCTGAAGGTGTTTTTAAGGAAATTTCTGGCGCTTCCGAACCAATGGCAACACCTTTCATACGCTTGATTTGCTCCAAAAACGATTTGATGTGTGGGTTAGGAGAATTGGCTTTTTCCTTTTTGAATGTTTCAGCTACTTGATCCAACAAATCCATGTCTGTTTCTGGGTTGAGGAAATTTCCTGCCGTCCAAAGCGCTACTAGCTCAGAGCCCATTTCTGGAATCATTGCTTTGATTTTACTTACAGTGATTTGTTGTGCATTTTGAAACTCATTCTGGATTTTCTGCAAAGTTGCTTCGTCCTTTTTCTCAGTTGCAATGGTTACTTGCTTGTTCCAACCTTCAACCTTAGTTTGTAATTCTTGATTGATTTTGATAATTTGGTTGAAATATTGAACGTTTTTAGAATCTCCTTTAATTTGGAATTTACCTCTCACTTGAGGAGTATCCATACCATCTGCCACAACTTCTACTTTTTCCCCTCCTTCAAGAATCAAAAGTAATTTCTGACTCAAGGGCATATTAAAAAAGTTAACCAGATAATAGCCACCACCTTCGGCAATGGGCGAATTGAATTTGAAATTATGAGCGGCATCTACGTTAGCAGAGTCGATATTAACAGCCGTACCACGACCATTAATCATTTGTAGATAGACTTTTTTGTCAG
This sequence comes from Flectobacillus sp. BAB-3569, assembly GCF_002270355.1. Taxonomy (GTDB): domain Bacteria; phylum Bacteroidota; class Bacteroidia; order Cytophagales; family Spirosomataceae; genus Flectobacillus; species Flectobacillus roseus. The sequence continues at coordinate 28,609 of NZ_NJFZ01000022.1, forward strand.
GAACAACATTTTGAACCTTTCCTGTGATTTGAACTTTTTTTGTGGCTGTGGTTTGTGCTACCATCGAGAATCCAAGCAAAACGCTAAGGATACTCAAAATTGATTTTTTCATAAATAAAGCGGTAACTGATAAAAGGATAAAAGGCATTTATTAGACGTTTTACAAAAATAGAATCGTAATGAATGTCTAATAAATGCCTTTGGAATAATTGAGCTGTTGGCGAAAGGCTTTCAGCAAGTGACTCCAGAATCATTTGCTTCGAATGACATCGAATACTGTGTTTATTCGACAGCCTTGTCCCTATACGCTCCTGTTAAAGCGAGTCTAGTGTTTTTTGTAATAGAGCAGTGGTAACTTTTGGGTCGGCCGAGCCTTTTGATTTTTTCATGATATCACCCATGAACATTCCTAATAACCCTTTTTTACCATTTTTGTACTCTTTTACTTTGGCTGGATTGGCTGCCAAAACCTCATCAATTAACGACTGAAGTGTGTCGGTATTGCTTTGTTGAATCAAATTCTTTGCTTCAGCAATTTGCAGTGGACTAGCCGATGTATCCGTTACCATTACAGGGAAAATCTGTTGTGAGGCTGTTGAGGTACTCACTTTTCCTTCATCTACCAGATTGATCAGCTGTGCTAACTTTTCGGGAGTAATGGTTAACTGCTCAATTTCCAAATGATTGTCATTAAGATATGATTTTACCGTACCCATAATCCAGTTTGAGGCAGCTTTGTAGTTTTTGGTAAACTGACAAGTTGCATCAAAATATTCGGCTACTTCACGGCTATCTGTTAATACACCAGCGTCATAATCTGGCAAGCCATAAGTTTTGGTAAACTTCTCGAAAAGCTCCCAAGGCAAAGCAGGCATTTGAGCTTTTACTTGGTTCAATAACTCTTCCGAAATATGTAGAGGCACTAAGTCTGGTTCAGGGAAATAACGATAGTCGTTCATCGATTCCTTTTCACGCATACCCGAAGTACGTCCAGTGGCAGGGTCGAAGTTGCGTGTTTCCTGAATGATTTTTTCACCAGCTTCAACGGCTTCTATCTGACGAACTACCTCATAATCAATTGCTTTTTGAATAAAGCGAATCGAGTTCATGTTTTTGATTTCAACTTTTGTACCAAAAACTTTACTACCAACTGGCATTACAGAGATATTGACATCGCAACGCAATGAGCCTTCCTCCATGTTACCATCGCAGATATGCAAGTATCTTACAAGCTTACGAACTTCGGTCATAAATTGTGCAGCTTCTTCCGACGACTTGATTTCAGGTTCTGTTACCATTTCAATCAAAGGAGTACCCGCACGGTTGTAGTCAATAAGGCTGTCGCTTGAACCCTCGGCATGAAGAGACTTTCCTGCATCTTCTTCCAAGTGGATATGGTGGAAGCGTACGACTTTTTCACCTGTAGACAATTTTACTTTTACACCACCCCCAATACAAATAGGCGTTTTGTCTTGGGTAATCTGATACCCTTTTGGAAGGTCAGGATAAAAATAGTTTTTGCGGTCAAAATATTGATATTCAGATATTTTTGAGCCAGTAGCAAAGCCCATTTTGATAGCATACTCAACCGCTTTACGATTAAGTTTTGGCAAAGTTCCTGGGTGTCCCAGCGTAATGGGAGAAATATGGGTATTGGGCGCAGCTCCAAAAGACGCAGAGTCTGCCGCAAAAATTTTACTTTCTGTTTGAAGTTGAGCGTGTACCTCTAGGCCAATAACAACTTCATATTTGTTTCTAATTTCTTGGTTCACAGAATATTAATTTCAGTTTGAGGCAAGAATCTTCTGTATTTTTGTAAAAAAGTTTCTGCCTTGTGGAACAATCGTCTACAAAGATAGTAAAAAGCATGGCTCAGTATAACCAGCAATGCTAAGTGATTGGAAATTTGATGGTTTTCAAAAAATAAATCAACCTATTCCAACCTTTTAAGTCAAGAAAAGCTCTTTATCGTAAAATGTTCAAAAAACACATTTTTATAATGCCCTGAGGCGTTGTATGTATTGTCCGTAAGCTTATAAACACATTGAATACATTGGAACTTGAAAAAGACCTCATAAACGCTTGTTTGCAAAACGACCGCATTGCACAGCGAAAGCTCTATCAGGCTTACGCATCGCGTATGTTGGTGGTATGCTCACGCTATGCACAAAGCAAGGCCGAAGCGGAGGATATTCTTCAAGAAGCTTTTATTAAGATATTTCAAAATCTGGCGAGTTTTAGAGGTGAAAGTACGATTGGCGCGTGGATCAAAAGAATTGTTATCAATACGGCCATTAAACATATTCGTTCTCAACAACCTTGGCAGGATATGTCGGATGTTGCTGAATTTGAAAACCATTTTTCGGACAAAGGCACGAGTATCGAAGGAATTCACTTTCAGGAATTATTGGCCATGATTCATAAACTACCAAAAGGTTGTCAAACCGTATTCAACCTGTATGCTATTGAAGGATATCAGCACCATGAAATTGCTGAAATGTTAGGTATTTCGGAAGGAACATCAAAGTCGCAATACTCACGTGCTAGGCAATTATTGCAAGCACAACTTTCGTACGATAAAGTAGGATAAAGCACAAATGAAATAATATGACAAAATCTTTACTGATAAAATCACTATAATGGATAATTCATCACACAATTCTTTTGAGGACCAATGGCGAGATGCCTTCGATGATGCCTCTATGACCCCATCCGACTGGGTATGGGATGGCATAGAAGCGTCCTTGGAGCAGTCTGCTCCTTCGTCGTCCGCACCAGAAGCGAGTGGTGGAATGGCCAAAGGTAGCCTTGGGCTTTATTCTGCTGGACTAGCAGTAGTGGTGTTGGTAGGCGCATGGTTATTGAAACCTGAGGATGATAGCACTAAAGATTTGCCTGAGCAGCCGAGTGTTCATCAACAAACAGTCGTAAAGCCTGTTCGCACGCCAGAAGAAAAACAGGACGAAAATTATATCGTAGCTGAAAAAAGTAGAAAGCCTGAAACTTCAAGTATTAGGCAAGAGGAAGCTCCTACAGAACCGCAACCAGTGTTAGTAGAAGAGCTTGTGAAAAAATCGGTAGTTGATTCTATTAATTTTATATCACCAACCACTACCAAAGAGATACCTGTAGCTCATGATGGATTACAAGTAAATCATAGAGTAATGGAACCAATAGTTCCTTCTATTCAGACGCCATATTTTGAGCCTCAACCGCTTGTTCCTGTCAAAACGCAGAAAAAAGGCTTTTTGAAAAATGTTAAAATTACGGTTGGTGCAGGGGTATATCAAAGACCTTAAAATGAATGTAGAGTTTTGAGTTGTGAGTGATGAGTTTTTCTTTGTCCTTGCCTAAAATAGGTTGCCCTCAAAACTCCTCATTCTGAATTCAATACTCTTAACTTATCTCTTTATCTCTATGAAAAATCTTCTTATTGCCTCCATCTTATTGAGCGTTTTTGGTTGTGCTTCTAGTTCAAGTAGTGTTGTAGACTCAGAAGTGCTCAAAAATCAAACTATTGACCTGACCAAAAATAATTTGAGCGAATACATTGTTTTTGGAAATGTAGGCTTAGGGTGGGGGTGTCGTACCTATGGACTGTATTTGTATGCAGGAGATCAATTGTTTGTTGATACAACTAGTGCCTATTGTAAAAATGCTGAAAATTATCGTTTTCAAGGGTATAAACTAAGCTCTACAGAAAAAGCAAAAGCCGAACAAATTGTTCAAAAAATAAAGAATCATTTGAGTACCATTAAAGATGATGGTCAAGCAATTCAAACGATAGGTTGCCCTGGCTGTGCCGATGGAGGAATGCTATATGTACAAGTCAAAACTAGTCAATCTTTGAAAGCTTGGCGATTGGATGACATGATTGATACTCATCAGAAATTAATTGTTGATGTGGCAACAATTAAGCGGTAATACAAACCTCAAAACTATAATAAACTACAAATAAATTAATACTATGAAAAAACTAATGATGCTCGCTCTGTCTGGAGTTCTTTTATGGAGCTGTTCCAAAAGTGGACTAGGAGATAATGGTCTTACAGAGGAAGAAATGGATTATCAGAAATTAACCCAAATGGGTGCAGATATCAAAGATTATGCTAAAAACAAAGCATGTGCAGGCGACGAATGCCGCGTAATGTCGATGGGCTCGAAGGCTTGTGGTGGTCCAACGCAGTTTATCGTGTACTCGGTCGGAAAGGTAGATGAAAAGGTTTTGACTCAAAAAATCAATGATTATACCGAATACGAACGCCAGCTTAATATCAAATATAGTCGAATATCAGATTGTGCCATGATTGCCATTCCAACAGTAGATTGTGTGAATGGATTATGTGTAACCAAGTAATTGATGCTTTATCCCTAATTGAGTGTAATAAAAAAGCGGTCGAAAATTATTTTCCGACCGCTTTTTTAATGCTATTTTACTAGATTTTTACTCAGCATAAGACGCAATCATTGCGTCTCTACTACGAGAATATAAATCTTAATATAATCACTAATTCACTCAATCAAAACTCACTCAATTAGAAGGATGATACTTCTAACACGAACAACTTGCCTTTGCTTTCCAATTGACATAATAAGCAGAAGCAATCAATATTGCTCCAACGAAGCCTGTCAAAAATTCATATTGTTCACCAGTCCATAAAAGCTCGATACCTTTTACGGTTAAACTTCCAAGCAATAAGGTCAAAGGTACAATAGAATGGTGCTTGCGATAGTCCGCAATTAATAAAGCACCAGCCAAAGCAACACTTGCTCCAATAAACCAAATTTCCCAAGAATGATTATGAAAAAGACTACTTCCCAAATAAGGCAATACCGTCATCACTACTGGAGTAGCAATGCAATGAATCGCACAGATGACCGAAAGATAGAATCCTACTTTCTCGATGGGTGTTTCGTTATGTGAATGTGAGTGATGCATAATTGTAATACTGTTGCAAAATTAATACAATGCAACAATATTGCAAACATCTATCAGATGATATTTTGTTCCCTAGCGTAAGTATTTTTTACTATTAGTGCTGAAGGCGAAGCTAGTAGGCAAATGAATGTGTATTTCAGTAGAGTCAATAATAAAAAACCTCTATTTCTATTTTTTAACAGAAACAGAGGTTTTAAAAATGTCCTAATGATTAATTACGACCTTTGTAAGCTGGCTTGTCGATGCTCGTAGTACCGTAAGCAGGGCAGTTGTTTTTTCTACCACAAGAGGTTGCCATTGCTACTACTGCTAATAAAACCAAAATAACTGAAGCTCTTTTCATGAGATATAATTTTATAAAGTTGATACCAATGATGTATTTGATAGATTTGGACATTGAGATGCACAATACTACAAAAATACAAATATCTCTCAAGCTTAAACTCTAATATCCACAAAATTATTGTTCGATAAGAGACAGATTTTCAGCGTGTTTTACTTCTTCTTGACTTAATACAGTGGCCTGAGCTTCGGCTTTTTCGGTCGAGCCATAACCTAAAATATTAAGCATACCATAGCTTTCTTGTGCTGAAGCAAACAACTGTGTGGTAATAGTACCATCTTCAAGACGATCCACTAGCACATGTTTTGGAGCAGGAATCAAGCAGTGCTGAATACCTCCATAACCCCCTAAGGATTCTTGGTAAGCACCTGTATGGAAAAATCCAACATATTGACGCTCTTGACCTTCCTCAAAAATTGGTAAGTATAAATCTGAGCTATGCGCTTCGGTGTTATAGAAGTCCATCGAGTCGCAAGTCAAACCACCTAAGTTTACTTTTTGATATGGCGAGCCCCAGTTGTTTACAGGAAGCATGATATATTTTTGGTTCATACCCCAAGAGTCTGGCAATTGAGTAATAAACGAACCATCAATCATATACCACAATTCCTTGTCATTCTGGAGTTTTTGGTCAATGATTTCATATAAAACAGCGCCACTTTCGCCTACGGTGTAAGAACCAAATTCGGTAAAGATATTTGGAACAGGCACGTTGTTTTTGTTACAAATCCATGAAATAGATTCAACGATTTCGTCAATCATTGCTTGGTAATCGTAATTGAATTGCAATGAAGTTTGAATCGGCAAACCACCACCCAAGTCGATAGAATCTAAATCTGGGCAGATTTTTTTCATTTCACAATATTTGTAAATAAAGCGGCTCAATTCTGACCAATAGTAAGCACTATCTTTGATACCAGTATTGATAAAGAAGTGCAACATTTTGAGCTTGTATTTGCTGCTGTTCTGAATTTTGTTTTTATACAAATCCATCACATCAGAATAACGAAGTCCCAAACGTGAAGTATAGAAAGCAAAATCTGGCTCTTCATCAGTGGCAATACGAATACCTAAATTAACAGTCTCGGCAGTTACTGATTTGTCATAAAAATCAATTTCTTTAAGATTGTCCAAAATAGGAATACAATTAAAGCCCTCATTGATTAACTCGCTGATATATTGAGTATATAAAGGCAACTTGTAGCCATTGCAAAGAATGTAGGTAGATTTTGAAATCTTACCTTCATCATATAGCTTTCGGATAATAGGAATATCGTAAGAAGAGGATGTTTCGAGGTGAACATTATGACTCAGAACCTCTTCGACCACAAATCTAAAATGCGAAGACTTTGTACAGTAACAATACGTATAATTACCCTTATAGTTGTACTTTTTGATAGCATTCTTAAACATGCGCTTGGCGTTTTCGATATGCTCACCAATTTTTGGTAAGTACGTGATTTTTAGGGGAGTTCCATATTGTTTTATGATGTCCATCAACGGTACGTTGTTGAACATTAATTCGTTGTTTTCGTCAATGTTGAACTCAAGAGTTGGAAACTCAATCGTCTGGTCAATGAGGTCAATGTAATTTTTCATCCTACTGCGAAAAGCATAAAGCGAGTTTTTATGTCCGAATTTATTTAAGTTTGTGAGTATTCGTCCTAAGAAACGAAAACCGCAAGAAATTTTACTAACGAAAATCGACTTGCGGAGTTTACTCATAAAAAACGTGCAAAAGTGCAATAAAAGTATGACCTTTGCAAGAATCTAATTTGGATTTATTTTTATTTCACAATTTGATAAAATCATTCTGTCAAATTATTTGATTATCAAAGAGTTGTATCGATAAATAATTCAAGTGAGTAATCCGTGGATTTTCTTGAAAATGATTCATTATCAGTTAGTTAGTTTCTTGGAAAAGTCATAGCAAATCCAAAACCACAATCTTTTTAACGAACAATGTTTTGAACTGGAAAGTTCGAGTTAAATTTTATGAAAAAAGTTCACTTTATCGCTATTGGGGGGGCAGCGATGCACAATTTGGCCATCGATCTGCATAATAATGGTTATTTAGTTACGGGTTCGGACGACGAAATATATGAGCCTTCGCGTAGCTTATTGGCAGCTTGTGGCTTATTACCAGCCGAAATAGGTTGGTTCCCTGAGAAGATTTCAGAAGATTTGGATTGTGTAATTTTGGGTATGCACGCCAGAGTCGACAATCCTGAATTGTTGAAAGCTCAAGAATTAGGTGTGAAAATTTACTCATATCCTGAATTTATTTATCAAAATAGCCAAAATAAGCAAAGAGTGGTGATTGCTGGAAGTCATGGTAAAACTACGATTACATCGATGGTTTTACACGTGTTGAAATTCCATAATCGCAAATTTGATTATTTGGTAGGTGCTCGTATCGAAGGTTTTGAGACTATGGCTAAACTTTCGGATGCTCCTGTGATTGTGATTGAAGGCGACGAATACCTATCGTCACCTATTGATCGCCGTCCAAAATTTTTGCACTACCATCCGCACGTAGCTTTGATTTCGGGAATTGCTTGGGATCACATCAATGTGTATCCACAATTTGATGAGTATGTGCATCAGTTTGAACTGTTAGCACAAGACTTACCAAAATCTGGTAGCTTGATTTATGACGAAACAGATTCGTTAGTAAATGCCGTAGGTCAAAAAGAATATGCTGATATTCAGAAATATGCCTACAAAGCTCACCCTGCTGTGGTGAGAAATGGAAAGACTTTTTTACAATTACCTGATAAAAAAGAACTAGCAATCGAGGTTTTTGGAGAGCATAATCTCAAAAATCTTAATGGCGCACGCTTGATACTAAGCCAGATTGGTATCGAAGATGAGCAGTTTTATGAAGCAATTGCTTCATTTAAAGGAGCTGCCAAGCGCTTAGAGCTAGTAGGACAAAACGATGAAACCGTGTTTTATCGTGATTTTGCTCATGCACCTTCTAAGGTGGAGGCGACAACTAAAGCGCTCAAAGGACAGTATCCCAACCGTCATTTGGTAGCTTGCTTGGAGTTACACACTTTTAGTAGTTTGAACAAAAACTTCTTGAAAGAGTATGCTCACAAGTTGGACGGAGCTGATACCGCAGTTGTATATTTCAGTCCTAAAACCCTTGAACACAAAAAGATGCCAGCGCTTAGTGTAGAAGAAGTCAAAGCAAATTTTGCGAACAGCAATCTCGAAGTATTTACTGATAACCAGTCTCTGAAGACCTTCCTTTTGAGCAAGCGATGGCGCGGCTCAAACTTACTGATGATGTCGTCGGGGACCTTTGATGGTCTGGATTTCAAAGAATTATCTAGTCAAATACTTTCGTAAAATCACAGTACGGTTTGGGAAGATGAACAGAACGTTCGCTTGCTGTACTTATTGAACTTTTATACAATCATGAATCGTATTACTCAGCTTTTTGAACAAAAGAAAAATAACGTACTAAATATTTATTTTACAGCGGGTTATCCACAACTCAACGATACAACAATCATCTTGAAGGCTTTGGACGAGAGCGGTGCTGATTTAGTAGAAATCGGAATGCCTTACTCAGACCCAGTTGCGGATGGTGAGACAATTCAACATGCCAATCAAGTAGCTTTGGATAATGGAATGAGTGTTAAGTTGTTGTTTGAACAACTTGCTGACATTCGTCCAGCTATCAAAGTACCAATCTTGCTGATGGGTTATATCAATCCAGTTTTGCAGTTTGGGATTGAGGAGTTTTGTAAAAAATGCCAAGAAGTAGGAGTGGATGGTTTGATTTTGCCAGATCTTCCTGCCGACGTGTATGAAGAAGATTATAAAGCAATTTTTGAGAAATATGGTATTTTAAATATCTTCTTAATTACGCCTCAAACTTCAGAAAGCCGTATTAGTCATATCGATGCTATTTCTGAAGGTTTTATCTATATGGTATCTTCGGCAAGTATTACAGGGGCAAAATCGGGTATTTCTGATGAGCAAGAGGCTTACTTCAGTCGTATCAATGCCATGAACTTGAAAAATCCTCGTTTGATTGGTTTTGGTATTTCGGATAACGCTACTTTCACAAAAGCATCATCACACGCAGCAGGCGCAATTATTGGTAGTGCATTTATCAAAGTTGTGACAGAAGCAAAAGATTTATCAGCAGATATTAATGCTTTTGTAAAATCAGTAAAAGGAGAATAAGTTATGAATTAGTGAGTTGTGAATGAGTGAGTTGTGAATGAGTGATTGCTCCCTAATTCAGTAACTTAAAAATCAGATATCTATCAAAAAAGCGGTCGAAAAACAATTTTCGACCGCTTTTTTGATGATAAAATGCTGGACAAGTAAATAATCCCTCATTCACAATTCACTAATTCCCTCATTGCTACCACGCCACTGTTACTGCACCACGTTTAACTTGTAGAGGAGTGCCTACGTTTGGCTCAGGGTATTCAGGACGATAGGTTATTTCCCAAGCATAGCTATTAGGAGGTGCTAGTACTCCTTTGAACTTACCATCCCATTCATCTTCCCAATCATACGATACAAATACCAATTCGCCCCAACGGTTGTAGATTTTTAGTGAAAAACCTTCTTTTAAAATATGTCTAGGGAAAATTTTGAAAGTGTTATTATATCCGTCATTATTTGGGGTAAAGATATTGGGAACCATGATGTCGGGAAGACACAAGTCATATACCAATGTGCTAGCTTTGATGCTACAACCTTCGAGATTCGTTATTTTAACAGTGTAATTGCCAACAGAAGAAACCTTAATTTTTTGAGAGGTTACACCTGAAGGACTCCATTCATATTGCCATGTATTTCCAGCATTACCTGGGTCAAGTTCTAGCTCTTTGCCATCAGCAATACACAAAGGCACTTCCGACTTCAGACTACTAAATGGTATCGGAAGAATATTTACATTGATATCATCGCTAGAATTACAAGCTCCATTTGAAACTAACAAAGTATAGTTTCCTGACTTGGTAGGCGTAATTTGAGGTGTTGATTCTCCTGTATTCCATCTAAATGTCCAGTTTGGGTCTGTAGGAATACCGATTATTACAGAGGTATTTTTACAAAAAACAATATCCTCTCCTAAGTCAACATAAGGCTTAGATACGGTCGAAATATTGACGCTACCTCTTCCTGTACAGGTATTTTGGGTATAACTGTAGGTAATAGTTTCCGTTTTGATAAAAGTCGCAGGAGTATATAAGCCTGTTGCACTGATATTGCTCGACCCGCCCCAAGTTCCTCCTTCAGGTGTGGCACGTAGTTGAACAGGAGTCGCTCCTATACACAAGAAAGATGGTCCTGTAACGCTCACTCTAGGACTTGCTTTGAAAGTAACCGTTGTACGAGCAGAATTATTACACTTGCCATCTAATGACGTAATAGTAACACTATAAATACCAGCATATTGAACATTGATGGTCGGCGTAGTCGCTCCTGTACTCCAAAGTATTGTTCCTGTAGGTGTTTGATTTAGCGTTAATGTAACGGATTCTCCTTCACATTTTACCACTGGGGGCTCGATACTTAATTGTGTACTGGCCACTTTTAGTAACGTAATTGGCGAGGTAGTGTACTGACAGCCCTCTACCGTTTCAAGAACTATTTGATAGGTACCAACACCAAGATTACTAATTCTATATTCTCTATCTCTTACAAAAATCCCACTCATATCTCCATTTGCGATACGATCATAGACACCGTTGTTCTGTTGTAAAAGTACATATCTTGCTGGAATAAACTGATTAGTAGCTCCAAGCGCAATCGTTATGCTGCCATCTGTTAGACAAGTCACAGGCGTTGAGAGAGTCGTTATAGCTGTGACGGGCAGTCTGGTGGGTTGTAAGTTAAAATCAGCATTTTGATAACATGTATTAGGGCTACTGATACTTACTTGATAAACCCCTGGTCCCAGTCCAGAAAGACTGCTCCCCCTCAAACTAGGTATAATAGATCCGTTTTTCTTCCATATAAAACTATAATTATCAGCTGGAGAAAAATTGGTTAAGGCAATAGTTCCATCTTGAGCGTTACAAGCTGTAGGGTTAGTAATAGCAGAGTTGAAAGTAGCTTTTGGTCTCGCAGTTACCTGAATATCATCACTAACAGTACATTGTGTTGAACCTATTGGTGTATTGATTGTAACAGTATACTTTCCTGTTGTGGATACCGTGATTGAAGGAGTTGTCGCTCCTGTATTCCATAAGTAAGTAGTTGTGTTACTAAAATTTGGATTAGCCGCATTTAGTATAATAGAGCTATTTTGACAAATATTGGTATCTGCCACAGCAAAAGGAGGAGCTTGTGCCAGTACGACTTTTATCTCATCTTCTTTGATACATCCGTCGCTTTCAACAAGTACTTTGTAAGTACCAGACTGTGTAACATTGAGAGTGGATAAAGTATCAGCCAATAAACCTCCATCTCTTTGCCAAAAGTAGCGGCTATTTGCTATCGTATTTTTCGAATCTAAGGTCGTACTAGCAGCACATAATTGTATATCGTTGCCCAAATCAGGATTGGGCATAGGTTTTATCGTAAATTCTTGTGCGGGTAAAGTGGTATCAGATTTACAACGATTTGCCATAGTTACCGTAACATGATACAAGCCTGGCTCAGATAAAGTAGTACTCACTTGCAAGTCTTGTTCAGAGCCAGTACCTCCTAGTGTTGCCACAGGCAATGATGTTTCAGGCTGACCTTGTTGTGGAGCTGGTCCTTTGTAAACTTTCCAAAGTGTTTTCGTATTTTTTAGTTTTTCACCACAGAGATGATTCGCTTGAAACTGAGTAGGAGCGCCCAAACAAGTGTCGCCAACCGAAATCCCCGATTGTTGATCTTGTTCGGGAGCTACAGAGGTATTATTGGGTAAGCCTAATTGACTCAATTTGCCTGCCAAATCAAATCCAAGTTGTTTGTATTCTAAAGTATCTACTTTACTGCCTGTTTGTAAAATGATATTGGGTTGACCAATCACAGCCAAATGCGTACTACCCTGAACAGCCATATAGATTTTGCTATCTGGTCCTATTTTTAGGGCTCCAAAATTTTTGGTACTAGTACTATCAATGAGTTTTCGAGATAAACCAATAGTAGCCGAATCATTTGAGGTTAAGTCAAACTGTAATAGTTGAGATTTAATTGTGGTGTCGGCTGGTGGAAGTGTCGTGACACCAGCAGTAAGACTGGTGTACAAACTATTACCATCTGGTGAAAACTCCACACCATACAGCGTTGGAGGGGCTTTGCCTAAATCAATGACTTTTTTGTTAGAAATAGCTCCTGTAGAATCTGCGAAATCATATATCTCTACATAGTTGCGATCTGGCCCAGGCACTACATAAGCCATTTTGGTACCATCTTGTGAAAACTTCAAATACCCTTGTGCCTTACCCACAGAGTCTATTTTGGCACCAATACTAATTGTTTTGGAAATAGAAACCCCATTTTTTGTAACACGATACATACGAAATGTATTATCACCATAGTCGTGACTAACAACCCAATAAGTAGAATCTTTTGGAACATACACAGAAGCAATACTTTCTGTAGTGCTGTTGGTATCGAGCGGAATATTTTTTTCTATAACTTTTCCCAAACCACTGTCTCTACGCATGTCTACAATAGAGTAGGTGAGTTGTTTAGTCCCATTTACATCAGTTGTTGTAAATACATAATACGTTGATTGACAGCCTTTACAGGAAGGTACTGGCACAATGACAACCCCTTGCGTAGCAGTAGAACTTCCAGCTAAGGGAATGCTAGAGGATACGGATGGCATTAGCGTTCCGTCTGTACGATACACATTTTTACCATCTGAATAAAATATGGTATTTCCTTTTGTATCTGTTATTCCTGCTACACCTTCTAGTGAGTTGGTTTTACCGTTTCCGTCGGCTGTTGGCTCGCCATTTTGAAACAAAATACCAGCTCCTTGTCCAAAATACCAATATTCTTTAGGAGGTTGTGGTGGAGGAGGTACACAGAGTTTGACATTTAACTTATTTTCCGTAGAACAGCCTGTCAAGGTATCTGTTACTTGTACAGAATAACAAGTGGTTGAATCTGCCAGTACGGTTTGTGTTGTATCTCCTTTAGGAAACCAGATGTATTTAAACTGCGGTTCGGCACCTCCAGTTCGATAAGGGTCTAGTTTGAGTTTATCGCCTTTACAGATAGTAGTATCTTGTTGCGAAGGATCATTTCCCAAATAAAAAGGCCTTGGGGGCTGATTTATCGTAACTACTTTGGTATATACTACAGGTCCTGAGATTTCATTCCTTGTTAGCGTTACCGTATAAGTACCTGCTGTAGCGTACAAGTGAGCAGAATTAAGTCGAGTAGAGGTATTTTTATCTCCACTGGTCGGGTCACCAAAATTCCAAAGAACACTGGTAGCTTTGGTCGTATGTAAATCACGAAACTGAGTTGCAGCAGTTGAATCTGAGCACTCAGATAAACAAAGGTTCTTTACGGCAATATAATCTGGAGTACTCGTAGTTTGCCCCATACCAACTACACTCATTCCTAGGAAAAGGAATGATACCAAAAGGATATGCAAAAAATACGGATATGATTTACCAAAATTTAACATTTGTTCGTTATCTATGTCGTGATACCCATCTTACAATTTACTCTAATAGACCGACAACTCGATTAAAGGGTTGTATATATACGCAGAGATGGCACTAGATTTGTAGAAAAAAATCATTTATTGAATAAACAAACTGCATAACTTTATGTTCAACAGTTATTTTACACACAATTTTATATAATTTAACGAATAAGTAGGATATTAATTTTAAAGTAAACTCTAAAACGCTTTTTTACCTTCAAAAAGGTCTTTTTTTGTTAAAACTTAATATAAAAATGCGATTCTAGCAGCTTTTTACACTCAAATGAGGTCATATTACTAAAACCTATTTGGGACCTTCTAAAAATAGTTCTGATTTAAGTTTTACAGTTCGTTAGAAACCTATTCAATAAAATTTTAGAGATTTACCAAGAAATATGAGAAGTAACTTTTATCAATAATATGTTAAGAAAAACCATTTTAGGCTTAGGAATATTACTTGGGACTGTGCTAGTTGCATTGGGGCAAGATCCTCAATACTCACAGTTTTATGCAGCTCCTTTATATCTTAATCCAGCATTTGCAGGTTCGGCTATGGCACCTCGTGTGAACTTTAATCACCGTAATCAGTGGCCTTCTCTCAGTGCGAACTTTGTTACTTCGTCTCTTTCGGCAGATATGTATCTCGAACGCATCAATAGTGGCGTGGGCTTGTTGATTACGAATGATAGACAATTTTCAAATTTAAAAACTACCGATATTGGTGCAATTTATACATACCACCTCAAATTAAGCGATGGTCTATCTGCCAATCTTGGTGTGCAAGGCTCGTATGTGAGTCGTAGTATCAATTTTGGGGACTATATTTTTGCTGACCAAATCCAGTCTTATCTCAACGGAGGAGGATTCCCCGCTTATACTAACGATCCAATTGTAACTGGTGGATTTGCTCCTACGATTCAATATTGGGATTTTTCTTCGGGTGGGATTGTTTACTCAGAAAGATTTTGGGCTGGACTCTCAGTACATCACATCAATCAGCCTAATCAATCCTTTGGTAATGCCGATGCCAAATTACCTATGAAAATAGGCGTACAGGCAGGGTACAGAATTCCTTTAGCAGATTACGAAATCGGTAATAATTTAGGAAGTCAGATAGAGAAAGAAAAAAGTCTAACCCCTGTTGTACATTACAAGCATCAAGGTGCATTTGACCAGTTGGATGTGGGTATGTACTTGACTTATTCGCCTCTTGTGCTTGGAGCTTGGTACAGAGGTATTCCGTTAAAAACATACAAAAAAGATAATACGACCTACTTGAGCAATGATGCTGCTGTGATTTTGATAGGATATCGTCAAGATAACTTTTCGATTGGTTATAGCTACGATATGACAATTTCAAGCTTAGGCTCGTCCACAGGAGGTGCACACGAGCTATCGCTTTCTTATGTATTTTCAGATTTGTTCGAATCAAAACCTAAGTATCGTCCAAGAAAAGCAGAGCTTCGCTGTCCGAAATTTTAAAGATATTCACCAAACATAAGCCATTCCTACATTTAGCGATTGAGCGAATGAGTGATTATTATTCTAACACAATCACTCATTCACTCAATCTCAATTCACTGAATTGAGGATGAATACTATTGTAATTTTTTGTATCTGATGCGTTTTGGTGTCGCATCAGTTCCCAAACGTTTACGACGATTTTCCTCGTAGTCAGAGAAGTTACCTTCAAACCAATATACTTGAGAATCTCCTTCGAATGCCAAGATATGCGTAGCCACACGGTCAAGGAACCAACGGTCGTGGGAAATAACTACAGCACAACCACCAAAGTTTTCAAGAGCTTCTTCCAACGCACGCAAGGTATTTACGTCGAGGTCGTTGGTAGGTTCATCTAAAAGTACCAAGTTAGCACCCTCTTTCAACATCATTGCCAAGTGAACACGGTTACGCTCACCACCCGACAGGTTAGCAATTTTCTTTTCTTGGTCGGCACCCGCAAAGTTGAATTTACTCACATAGGCGCGAGCATTAACTTGCTTGTTGCCTAACATAATTTGCTCTGTACCCCCTGAAATAGTTTCAAAAACAGATTTACCTGCATCTAAAAGATGGTGTTCTTGATCTACATAGGTCATTTTAACAGTATCTCCGACTTCGAATGTACCAGAATCTGGAGTTTCTTGACCTGAGATAAGCTTAAATAATGTCGATTTACCAGCACCGTTTGGTCCGATAATACCTACGATACCTGCTGGAGGCAATGAGAAACTAAGATTTTCGAATAATAGTTTATCTCCATAAGCTTTTGAAACATTATTTACTTCAATAACCTTATTACCCAAGCGTGGTCCTGGTGGGATAAATAATTCTAGCTTATCTTCTTTTTGTTTGTTTTCTTCCGAAAGGAGTTTTTCATAAGCACCCAAACGAGCCTTAGATTTAGCCTGACGAGCTTTTGGAGCCATGCGTACCCACTCCAATTCACGCTGTAAAGTTTTTTGGCGTTTAGATTCCGTTTTTTCTTCCATAGCCAAGCGATTTTGCTTTTGCTCCAACCATGAAGAATAATTTCCTTTCCATGGAATACCTTCGCCACGGTCAAGTTCCAAAATCCAACCAGCTACGTTATCTAAGAAATAACGGTCGTGAGTTACGGCAATAACGGTTCCTTTATATTGACGAAGGTGTTCTTCCAACCACAATACCGATTCAGCATCGAGGTGGTTGGTAGGTTCATCGAGCAATAATACGTCTGGTTCTTGCAACAATAAGCGGCAAAGCGCCACACGGCGTTTTTCACCACCAGAAAGATTGCCTACTAATGCCTCAGATGGAGGACAACGGAGTGCATCCATAGCTTTTTCGAGGCGAGTATCTAGTTCCCAAGCATTGAAATGGTCTAGCTTTTCTTGAACTTCTCCTTGGCGAGCCAATAATTTATCGAAGTCAGCGTCTGGGTCGCCAAAAGCCTCGTTGATTTCGTCAAACTCTTTTAAAAGTCCAACAATTTCAGCGACACCTTCTTCCACAATTTCTTTAACTGTTTTGGTTGGGTCTAATTTTGGCTCTTGCTCAAGCATTCCTACCGTATAACCTGGCGAAAATACCACATCGCCTGTGTAACTCTTGTCGATACCAGCAATCACACGTAACAACGACGACTTACCAGCACCGTTTAGACCAAGTACCCCAATTTTGGCGCCGTAGAAAAACGAGAGATAGATATTTTTGAGAATTGTTTTTTGTGGTGGAACAGTTTTAGAAACCCGTTCCATTGAAAAAATAATGGTTTCTTGACTCATTGTTTTTTTGTTTTATTCTAAAGGTCTATTTATATTAGTAAAATGAATATCTGAAGCTCTACATAGCTTTTGAATAAATTGCTTGAAGCTCAATACTTTTAAGAAAAAGGATGAGTAAAGTACTAAAATTATTGACTTTAATTCAAGCAAAGTAAGTTCAAAGCTCGCAGGTTTTAGTGATTAAAAAAACTAAGAAATAAATTTGTCAAAGATACTAAAAGCAGAGTGGGGATTCAGTGTATAAGGCTTAGTTTTTATTTCCATTGGTAATTCATAGCGATTTTAGCATGCCAATGTTAAATTTTGTCCGAATAATGGATAATCGATATGTATAATTATATTTTTTATTGAAATTCAGTATATTGCAAAAAAATATCAAACTAATAACCGATAAAAATCCACCAACAATCAATAAATTTGTCTTATTAACTCAAATAGGTTATTAACTAGATTTTTCATTCATTTTATTAAATTGTTTACTCAGTGAGATAGAATAAATGAAGTATTCAAAATCAAAAAAGCTAATATTTAACCTAAACCATGAATCCCGTTAGAGCTATGAGCATTGCCAAAAACTCTAACCACGCAACGTAAACCAATGGAAAATACAGTAAAAAACCCTGCCGAGTATGGCTATTGTAAAGATGGTAAGGTCTATTTAAAAGGATATTTGGAATACCCAGACCGCCTGATTGGTGTTGTTCGTAACACCGAAGAAGAAGCTCTTCAGTATTTTGTTAATCGCTTTGCTATCGCAGAAAACAAAGTGAATTTGCTTTTCTCTCAAGTAGATGAAGCTCAAAACAAAGGCTCTTACCTAACTAAATTACTCCAACTACGTAAAAACCTCGTAGAGTTTGATGGTTTGGGTAATTTCGTACCTCTACTTCACAAGTTGGATGAGTTAGAATTGCAGTTGCGTGAGCTAATTCTAAACAATCAAATCAAAAATCTTGAAATCAAGAGAGCTTTGATTGAGGAAGCTAATCAAGCTGGTGCTATTGACGACTGGGCTAAAGCAACTGATGTCATTATGGAAATCAAAACCAAATGGCTGAAGACTGGTCCTGTTGATAAGGCATTGCAAGATGGCATTGAAACTGAATTTAATGGTATCGTTGACAATTTCTTCGTTCGTCGTCGTGAATACTATGCTGAGAAAAACCGTATCATCGACGAGAAGTTAGCTCAGTTACAACGTATCGTTGATAGTGCTCGTGCATTGCGTTACGAACAAGATGTAGATGCTGGTTTCCAAAAAGTAAAAGACTTACAGCGTGAATGGAAAACCATCTCTCAGGTACCGCCTAAAAAGCAATCTATGCTTTGGAAGCAATTCAAACGTTCTTCTGATTTCTTCTTCGAGCGTTATAACAATGTGAAGGGAATTGTATCGAAACCAAGAATCGATCCTCGTGCTCAACAAATGATGGACATGACGACTGAGTTGGAGCGTAACTTCCCAGATCAACCAAATATTCCACAAACAGCAGAAAAAGCAAAAGCATATCTTGTAAAATGGAAAGAGCTTTCGACTTTGGCGAAAAGTGTGGATAGAAACTTGGCAGAACGTTTCCGTAACATTTGCGATAAGATTTTCGAAATGAACTACTTGTTGCGTGTTATCTCGTACCGTCACCCTGCTTTGCACGAAAAACCACGTATCGAGCAGTTGAAGATTATGATCAACCAAATGGATTATATGACGAAGAAAGAGAAAAACGAATTAGACTCGTTTATTTCTGAATCGCAATACTCTGGTCAAATGAACGACAAGTTGGTGATCAATAAAATCAATACTCAGAAGCGTAAAATTTCAATGAAAGAAACGCTTTTAGTGGAATTCAAAAAAGAACTAGAAACATTGTTGGGTCAGTAAGTCTTGATAAAGTAACAATAACAAAAAATCCCTTTGGCGAAAGCCGAAGGGATTTTTTGCTATATCAATCAAATCAAAGTCCTACAAATGCTTCATGTAGGTTGACAAATCTTTATCGCCACGACCAGAAAGGTTGATTACAACCGTTTCGTTTGGTTGAGCACCTAATTCTTCTAATGCTGCAAGTGCATGAGCTGACTCTAATGCAGGTATAATACCTTCTAGTTTTGATAACTGAAAACCAGCTTTCAATGCAGCTTCGTCTGTAATAGCAAAAAACTTGGCACGATGTGTATCAAACAAGTGTGCGTGCATAGGACCAATACCAGGGTAATCCAAACCTGCCGAAATAGAATGTGGTTCTACCACCTGACCATCTTCTGTTTGCATCAAAATACTACGACTTCCGTGTAATACACCTGGTTTTCCCAAAAATGTTGTTGCTGCCGAAAAACCCGAGCTAATACCATGACCACCTGCTTCTGCGGCTACTAGCTGGGTTTGAGCATCGTCTAAGAAATGGTAAAATGCACCCGCTGCATTTGACCCACCACCTACACAAGCAATAACATAATCAGGGTTGGTATTTCCTGTTTTTTCTTGTAACTGCCATTTGATTTCTTCCGAAATAATAGATTGAAAACGCGCTACCATATCGGGATAAGGGTGTGGACCCACAACCGAACCAATGATATAGTGTGTATCTACAGGATTATTAATCCAGTGACGCATGGCATCGTTAGTTGCATCTTTCAAGGTTTTTGAGCCACTTTTTGCCGCACGAACCTCTGCTCCAAGCATTTTCATACGTGCTACGTTCGGTGCTTGACGCTCAATGTCGATTTCACCCATGTATACAATACACTCCAAGCCCATCAAAGCACAAACCGTTGCCGTAGCAACACCATGCTGACCAGCACCAGTTTCGG
Source organism: Flectobacillus sp. BAB-3569 (assembly GCF_002270355.1). Taxonomy (GTDB): domain Bacteria; phylum Bacteroidota; class Bacteroidia; order Cytophagales; family Spirosomataceae; genus Flectobacillus; species Flectobacillus roseus. The sequence continues at coordinate 48,600 of NZ_NJFZ01000022.1, forward strand.
CTACGATACGTCTTTTCCCCAAACGTTTCGCCAACAATGCCTGTCCGATGGTATTATTTACTTTGTGTGCGCCTGTATGACACAAGTCCTCACGCTTCAAGTAAATAGTAGTATTATATTTTTCTGAAAGACGTTCTGCTAAAAATAAGGGCGTTGGACGACCAACATAGTCTTTCAATAAAGCGTCAAATTCAGCTTTGAAAGCAGGGTCGTTGATAATACTCAAATAGTTATTTTTGAGTTCTTCTACGTTGGGATACAACATTTCGGGAATAAATGCTCCTCCGAATTGCCCGTAGTATCCTTTTTCGTTTACATTATATTGTTGAGCTGTAGTCATTTGACACAAATAATTTTAAGAAATAATTGTCTTTAGCACCTCTTTTACATTTCAACTTCTTCTGGCTTCAAGATTTTGATTAACTCACTCAGTTTGTCAATGTCCTTTAGTCCAGGTTCAAGTTCAAACTTACTGTTTACGTCGATTGCATGAATCCGTAATTGTTTTAAATCTAAAGTTTGTGCAGCATTGGCTAAACCTACACCACCTGCCAAGAAAAAGGGTTTTTCGTTATCATAGCGACTCAGTAGAGACCAATCGAATGCTAGTCCTGTTCCACCAACTTGCTCACCAGCTTTGGTATCGAACAAGAAGAAATCGCAATGAGGTTTGTAGTTGTGTAATTTAGCAAAATTAAAAGTACTGTCTATTGAAAATGCTTTAATGATGCTCACACCTTTAAATTTTAGATTTTTACAAAAGTCAGGGAGTTCTTCACCATGCAACTGAACGTAATCTAAATTATATTTTTTGACTGTATCCAAAATATAGGCTTGCGAAGCATTGACAAAAACACCTACCTTTTTGGTTGACTTAGGAAAGGATTTTAATAAATCTTCATCAAGCTCATTTCCGACAAATCGGCTTGACTTTGGATAAAAAATAAAACCCATGTAGTCAGGTTGTAAGGCTAATACTTCACGGATGTTTTCGGCATCACGCATTCCACATATTTTTAGTCTCATATCTTGACGGTAGTTGTTAGGAATTAGACGTTCTTAAAAAACAAAAATACTGAAAAAACATGACATTTTTGTGGAAACAAGGTTGCTAAAAAGCCATTTAATTTACTGAATTTGAGCAATTAGGCTTTTTAAGGTTTCAGCAGGAGCAGGAGTTTTCATAAATGTTTCGCCAATCAAAAAACCTCTATATCCTACATCTCTTAATTGCTTGATTGTTTCGGGTTGAGAAATACAACTTTCCGAAATTTTAATACAGTGACTTGGAATCTTTTCGGCTAGCTCAAGCGAGGCATTTACGTTTTGTTCCGCAAAGTTTTTAAGATTACGGTTATTCACACCCACTACGTCGATAAACTCGCAAAGACTGCGGTCGAGTTCTTCTTGGTCATGAACTTCCAAGAGGGTTTCCATCCCTAATTCTTTTACGACTTTTCCTAGTTCATAAATACGCGTAGGAGTAAGGTTGGCCGCAATTAATAGGATTACGTCAGCTCCCAAGGCTTTGGCTTCAAAAATTTGATATTCGTCAATAATAAAATCCTTACGCAAAATAGGAATGGTAGGATTAGCTTTACGGGCAGCCAAAATATCTTCGTCCGAACCACCAAAGAAATCCATATCTGTCAAAACTGACAAGCAAGCTGCTCCAGCCTGAACATATCCTGTTGTTACGTCCTCAACTGTTACATTGGCATTGATAATACCTTTTGAAGGTGATTTTCTTTTGAACTCAGCAATGATTCCCGACGATGCAGGATTCAACAAACTGGTTTTAAGAGAATTCGTCGTTTTGGCAAAATATCCTTTCTTAGTAAGCTCATCGATTGACACAAGGGCTTTTCTTTCGGCTACTTCACGAACTTTATTTTCTATGATTTTATCTAAAATTGTCATTTCTTAAAGGTTTTTGGGCATTAAGTGTGAGTGCTGAGTTGTGAAATTAAAATTTCAGTGATCAATACTTTTACCCACAATTAAATTCAACTATTTGGCCTTGGATTTTTAGCTATGAGCTCTCGGCAAAAAATATCTGTGGTTCTTTAGATGTTGTGCTTGCCTAATGCATATAGCTTACAGCCTAAAGCGTACCAACTTAAGCAATAAATTTCTTGAAGGATTCAAAAGCTTTACCACTTTCTAATGATTCTTTGGCTTTGGCAACAGCATCCTCTAAACTGAGGCTGTCACTTGCACAATACAATGCAGTAGCGGCATTTGCCAAAACTACTTCTGTTTGTGCTTTGGTTCCTTCATTGCTTAATACCGATGTCAAGATTTTAGCTGACTCTTCTACTGTATGACCACCGTGCAACTCTTCTGGACTACACTTTGAGAAGCCTAATTGTTTTGGAGAAATAGTTTCAATTCCTTTTTGTGTAATCAAAACAAAGTCTCCCGTCAATGAAATTTCGTCATAACCGTCTAATCCATACAAAACGCCGAAGTTTTTGCCAGTTTTCTCAAAGATGGCACCGTATAATTTTAGTACTTCTTCATTATATACTCCTGTGATTTGTTTCTGCACTTTTGCAGGATTCAAGATAGGACCAAGCATGTTGAAGAAAGTCTTCATACCAAGCTCTTTACGAATAGGACCTACAAATCGCATAGCAGGGTGAAATAGTGGTGCATGCAAAAAACAAATACCTGCTTGCTCGATTTTACTTCGTAAATACTCCTCATCATTCGAGAATCTTACGCCTAGGTATTCTAAAACTGTTGATGACCCAACCGAAGAAGAAACTCCATGATTGCCATGTTTGGCAATAGACTGGCCAGCGCCTGCTACCACAAAAGAGGCTGTTGTGGAAATATTGAAGGTATCTTTACCATCGCCACCAGTACCACACAAATCCATTGGGTCGTATGCCGAAAGATCAATAGTTACTGCCAAATCGAGCATGGCATCTCTAAACCCTTCCAATTCTTCTGGCGTAATAGCCTGAATCATATAGGTAGTTAAAAATGCTGCTATTTGAGATGGGTTTGCATCTCCTCTACCAATAATCGAAAGGGCTGCATAAGCCTCTTCTTGCGTTAATTGATTACCAGCAATGCGTTTATTTAAAAAAGACTTCATAGTTGAAATGTTTGCGCTAGACGCTAAGTTGAAAACACTGGAATATTTTAGGGAAATAAAAAGTCATTAGCTTTTTACCCAGTTTTCAACCATTTTGACTCCAAACTGAGTAAGATATGCTTCTGGGTGAAACTGTACCCCACGAATATCGTATTTGGTATGAGCTTCGGCCATTACAAAACCTTTTTCGTCTACAGCTGTGATAATCAAATCCTCAGGCATTGTTTCTGGAACAACCGTCCATGAGTGATAACGACATACATCTACCTCTTTTGGTACGCCCTGAAAAAGTACTTCGTTGGGTTGAGTAATGATACATTTTGTAGTTACCCCATGTAGTACATCGCCCATATTGAGAAGCTTAGCTCCAAAAGCTTCACCAATAGCTTGGTGACCAAGGCAAACGCCAAAAATACTTTTGCTCGGAGCGTATTCTTTGATAACGTCTAGTAAAATGCCTGCTTCTTCAGGAATACCTGGTCCTGGAGATAGAAGGATTTTATCATATTTTTTTACTTCTTCTAAAGCAATTTTATCATTTCTGAAAACGTCCACGTCGTTTCCTAAATCTTTGAGAATATATACAAGATTATATACAAAAGAGTCGTAATTGTCGAGTACTAAGATTTTCATGTTTTTATGCGATTTGACCCAAAAGTCAGTTGAATACTAGATTTGTTCGGCTACTTCCAATGCTTTGCGCAAGGCAGCTAATTTGTTGTGTACTTCCTGCATTTCGCTTTCGATAACAGATTTTGCTACTACACCCATTCCTGCTTGGTAATAAAGTGTGTTGTTTTTGCTCAAGAATGTACGAATGGCAATAGCATGGTTAAAATTACCTTGGAAGTCCATGTACCCAATTGCTCCACCGTAGATGTGACGGTTGGTAGTTTCGAGGCGATTGATGATGGTCATAGCATTGTGTTTTGGTGCGCCAGACAGTGTTCCAGCAGGGAAAGTATCTGCAACCAATTGCAATGGGTTTGTGCCAGCTGTCATGTGACCTGTAACCTTCGATACCAAGTGGATTACATGTGAGAAGAATTGAACTTCCTTGAAAGTTTCAACTTTAACAATATCCGAGCTACGCGACAAGTCGTTGCGTGCTAAGTCAACTAGCATAACATGTTCGGCTGATTCTTTAGGGTCGGCGTGGAGCTGACGAGCCAATTCGGCATCTTTTTCGTCGTCACCCGTACGACGGAATGTGCCTGCAATTGGGTGAATTTCAGCGAGTCCGTTTTTGATTTGAATTTGTTTTTCAGGCGATGCCCCAAAAATACGATAGTTTTCATAATCAAAATAAAACATATATGGCGATGGGTTAATCGAACGCAACGCACGATATACTTGGAAATCATCACCTTCAAAAGTACGGCTAAAACGGCGTGAAGGTACAATTTGGAATACATCCCCACGCAAGCAGTGCTGAATACAAATTTTGATTACCTCACGCATTTCATCATCAGTAACGTTTGTGATTTCATCGCCAGTTACCGTAAATGATTTTGTCGCATAGTGAGGCAAATCAAGCAACATTTCGAGCGATTCTAAAGATGGTGCTGCTGTATCATTGTATTCGTGGGCATACAACGAAAGCTCATCTTTGAAGTGATTAATCGCAATTACATAACGATATACATAATAGATAATCTGCGGAATTTCGGTATTCTCGTTCTTTTCTTGAATCTCAATATCCTCAAAATACTCTACAGCATCATATGAAATATGTCCAAACATCCCGTTGGCCATTGGCGCATAATCAGGTTGTCTGTTCCATTCAAATCTTTCAGCAAAATTCAACAAAGCTTGTACAGCATCTTTGCGACGAGCCAAGGTAAATGTTTCGACGGTACCATCGGGGAAAGTTTGAGTTACCACATCGTTGTCGATGATAAAACTTGCCACTGGATCACACGCAATATGGCTGTAGCCATGCTCTTTGCCATGATAATCAGCACTTTCTAGAATTACGGTATTCTTAAACTTGTTTCTTAGTTTAAGAAATACCCCCACTGGAGTAATCGTGTCGGCTAACTTCTTTTTCTGAACGGTCTGAACGGTAAATTTCATGATGTTAGGGTGTGGTAGGTTTGCTACCTGTTAGAATCAATGGTTAACTTTTGGCAAAATCTATTGGACATAAAAAAAGACCTACTGGTTGAACAGTAGGTCTTTTCGAATGATATATTTTTTTCCGAAAACACAATAAGGTACTGCTCAACCGAGTATCGTCAGTTGCCACCACCATGCTGTATTTTTGAAATTTGTTGTCATTTTTTAGAAAATCTGCTTTTGTATTTTTTGCAAACTTAATTCGAAATTTTGTTTTTCAAAAAAAGTTTTTCAAAAAAATACAAAAATGATAGAATAAAGGCATTAATCTTACTTTTGAGCACTTTAGAAAAACAGCTTTTGTTGCTGAAAACTTATTGCCAATAGCTGAAGACCAATATCTTACTCCAAGATTCCAAGGTAATTAAACGGAGAAATACGTTTTAATTCATATTTCACTTTATCGCTAATCTCAAGCGAATCGATAAAGTTTGCAATTGTTTTTGACGTGATTTTTTCGTTTTTACGAGTCAAGGCTTTCAATGCCTCATAAGGTTGTGGATAACCTTCACGACGTAAAATCGTTTGAATCGCTTCGGCTACAACGGCCCAGTTATCTTCAAGGTCAGTATTGATAGCATCTTGGTTCAATTCCAATTTGTTCAAACCTCTCAATAAGGCCGTCAATGCAATAATCTGATGTGCTACTGGTACACCCAAATTACGCAATACCGTAGAGTCAGTAAGGTCACGTTGCAAACGAGAAACTGGTAATTTTGCCGCCAAAAACTCATACAAAGCATTGGCAATACCTACGTTACCTTCTGAGTTTTCAAAATCAATCGGGTTTACTTTGTGTGGCATTGCCGACGAACCAACTTCACCTGCCTTGATTTTTTGCTTGAAATAGCCCATTGATACGTATGTCCAAACATCACGGTCAAGGTCTAATACAATATTATTAAGGCGTTTGAGGTTGTCCATCAAAGCCGCCAAGTTATCATAATGCTCGATTTGTGTAGTGTATTTGCTACGAGACAAACCCAAAGAACCTACGAAGTTGTTACCGAAATCAATCCAGCTAGTTTCGGGATATGCTACATTATGAGCATTGAAGTTACCTGTTGCACCACCAAATTTGGCAGAGTAAGGAATCGTTTTCAATAAGTCCATTTGACGCTCAAGACGTTCGGCAAATACCCAAAACTCTTTACCCAAACGAGTAGGAGAGGCAGGTTGACCATGTGTGTGTGCCAATAAAGCGACATCTTTCCACTCTTCACCCAAGGCTTTGATTTTTTCAATAACCTCTTGAAGTTTTGGTAAAACAACCGTATCCATCGCATCTTTCAACGAAAGCGGGATAGCAGTGTTGTTGACATCTTGCGAAGTCAAACCAAAGTGGATAAACTCAAGGTATTGTTCAATACCAAAGTTGCTTAGTTTATGTTTGATAAAGTACTCAACCGCCTTTACGTCGTGGTTGGTTACTTTTTCAGTTTCTTTAATCCAAAGGGCATCTTCTTCAGTGAAATTGCGATAAATATCACGCAAGGCACCAAAAAGGTCTTTGCTGACACCTTCGAGTTGTGGCAATGGAATTTCGCAGAGCGCAATAAAATACTCAATTTCGATAAGGACACGGTACTTGATTAGTCCGAATTCTGAGAAATAAGGAGCAAGACTTTCTACTTGCTTGCGGTAGCGTCCATCGACTGGAGAAATGGCAGATAATTGATTCAGTTCCATAATTATGCTTTCAAAGTGCAAAGGTACAAAGTTTTTGCTTGCATATCCTGAGATTTAACACAACAAACACTAAGAGTTTCGAAAAAAAGCCCAAACTTTGATGAATTATTCCTTAAAGTTGAAGTTATGTTATTAAATCCCAAGTTGTTGGCCACACTACTTTCGGTAGTAATTGCCATTTTTACGACTTCTTTTCTCTCTTTTTTGCCCGAGGCCAACGCCAACATTCTCTTTATCTGTTTTATCGCTTCATTTATTATTGCAGGATTGCTCATCTATTTCACGCTTGATTATCTGGTATTTCAAGAAATCAACAAGATGTATGATACCATCAATCGTTTGAAGATGAAAGATTTTGGGGTTTCTCGCAAAAAACTCTACAAAAATGCCAATCCACTTAAAAAATTGAATGACGAATTGTTTGTCTATGTTTCCAAAAAGGAACAAGAGGTAAATGAGTTAAAACGACTTGAAAAATATCGTCGTGAGTTTTTGGCCAACGTATCGCACGAACTCAAAACACCCATTTTTGCGGCGCAAGGTTTTGTTCATACGCTATTAGATGGCGCCATGGACGACGAGCGTGTACGAGTAAAGTTCTTGACCAAAGCTGCCAAAAGTTTGGATGGGCTAGATATTTTGGTGAAAGATTTATTGACACTCTCTCAAATGGAAACAGGCGATATTCGCATGAATAGAGAGCGAATAGATGTCAAACAAATTACGAAAGAGGTTTTTGAGCAATTAGAAAGTAAAGCCGAAACCAAAAATGTAAGTCTGCAAATAAAATCGCCAGAAACTCAAGTTTGGGTAAAAGCCGATGCACAGCGAATAGGTCAAGTGATTACCAATTTGGTTGAAAATGCGATTAAATACGGTAATGAAGATGGAAAAGTATTAGTTGTTTTTGAAGATGAAAAGAAAGACTGGCGTATTTCGGTAAAAGACAATGGACCTGGGATCGCTCCAGAACATTTGAGCCGAATTTTCGAGCGTTTTTACCGTGTCGATAAAGCCCGCAGTCGCTCGGATGGTTCTTCTGGATTAGGGTTGGCTATTGTAAAGCATATTTTGAATGCACATAAAACCAAAATTACGGTAGCGTCCAAACCTGATAAAGGCACCTCTTTTTCATTTAAGTTATCGAAAGAATAGAGAGAGTTTTAAGTAATGAGTTTTGAGTTGTGAGTTGTCCTTTGTCCTTGCCTAAAATACAAGTTATTAAATATTGTCTTATATTTCTTTTATAGCGCGGTAGGTGCGAAAGACTTCACGATAGTTGGTGTTCTTTCGCACCTACCGCGCTTTTTTATTCGAGTTTATCAAAAAAATTAAGTAAAAATGTTGAATTATTTATCCATTTTTTTAATTTCGTAAATAGTTACGTAAGTGATTACTTATTTTGAAGTGCTAAGTAAAATTGTACTACTATGCTGTATGTATTATGCTCTATAAAAGGTTTAATATCTTTTCTTTTCTAGGAAACCAAAGAAACATTTTACGAGTGCCCATAGCTGATAACCGAAAGCTAAATGATTCAATCTTATTTTGTACTCACAATTCGCAATTCATCATTCAGCATTTATACTATCCCGATGATTCAAATTAGAACTTTTCAATCGCAAGACACAGAGCAAATTGTAAATTTGATTCTGACTATTCAACAGGTGGAGTTTCAGGTGCCAATCACTATCCAAGACCAACCCGATTTATTAGAAATTCCCAATTTTTATCAACAAGGCAATGGCAACTTTTGGGTGGCTGTACAAGGTGATGAGGTAGTAGGTACCATTGCCCTCATCGACTGTGGTAGACCTATTGGTGCTATCCGTAAAATGTTTGTGAAGAAGGAATTTAGAGGAAAAGAATTAGGTATTGCCCAAAAACTGCTGGACACGCTTACGACAAAAGCGCAAGAAGCACAAATGCAACATCTCTATCTCGGCACTATAGAGCGCTTACAAGCCGCTATTCGTTTTTATGAAAGAAATGGCTTTACCTATCTTCCCAAACAAGATTTACCAGCAAGCTTCCCAATCATGGCTGTAGATACACATTTTTATGTGAAGAAAATATAAAGAGAGGCAAAGTGGCATAGGCACAGAGGCACAGAGTGGGTTTATAACACTTTGTGCCTTTGTGCCTGTTGCCTTTGTCCCTACGTAGCATAAACTTGTGACCTAGGTCACAGGTTAGAATGCCTGCTTTGTATGAACTTTGTAACATCAATCAAAACAAGATGAGTTATGTTATTTAAGTCATATTCGTTAGGAAATATTTTGCTTAAGAATCGTATTGTCATGCCACCTATGACACGTTCGAGAGCTGCAAAAGGTGACGTAGCAACCGACCTTATGGCCGAATATTATAGCCAAAGAGCTTCAGCAGGCCTAATTATTTCGGAAGGAACACAAATATCTAAGCAAGGTCAAGGCTACGCTTGGACGCCTGGGATTTATACACCAGAGCAAGTAGCAGGCTGGCAAAAAGTCACCAATGCCGTTCATCAAGAGGGTGGGGTAATGTTTGCTCAACTATGGCATGTTGGGCGTGTATCGCATACTTCTCTACAACCCGATGGTCAAGCGCCAGTGTCTTCATCGCCTTTAGTAGCGGAGGGAGTAAAAGTATTTATTGACCCAGAAAATAAAGGTCCAGAAGCTGGAGTTGGAGGTATGATTCAACACTCAGCACCACGTCCGTTGACTATTCCTGAAATCAAGGAAATTGTCCAAGATTTTGCAAAAGCTGCCCAAAATGCCCTAGAGGCAGGTTTTGATGGGGTAGAGCTTCATGCTGCTAATGGGTATCTCATCAATCAATTTATCGACAGCCAAGCCAATACTCGTACCGACGAATACGGAGGAAGCTTGGAAAACCGACTTCGCTTTTTGAAAGAAGTGGTGGAAACTCTGTGCCAAATAGTAGGCAAAGAGCGTGTAGGAGTGAGGTTAGCACCTTTGACTACCCTTCAAGGCTGTGTCGATGACAACCCTGAAGAAACGTATTTGGCGGCGGCAACTTTGCTACAAGATTTGGGTGTGGCATACATCCATATTGCCGAAGCAGATTGGGATAATGCGCCAGATATGCCTATTGCTTTCAAAAACGCACTTCGTCAAGCGTTTAAAGGCACGATGATTTATGCAGGAAAGTATAGTAAGGAGCGTGCAGAAAAAGCCTTGGCAGAAGGATGGGCTGATATGATTGCCTTTGGTCGTCCATTTATTGCCAATCCAGACCTACCTGCTCGACTGCAAAATAACTGGCCTCTCAACGAAGGCGACCGCACCAAATACTTTGGAGGTGGAGCCGCTGGATACACCGACTATGGTGTATTTAGTGAATAAGTTAGGCACTAATAATTTCGGATTGGAGATTTCTGATTTCGGAAATGCAGGAAATACTTTTATTTTTTACAAAACATAACTTAAAAAGTAGATTACTCTTCCGCAATCCAACATCCACAATCCGCCATCAAATTAATTATTTTATGAAAAACATCGTATTGACAATCGCTCTGAGCGTGTTGTCCTTCTGGGGTATTGCCCAGACAAAATCAAAAGGAAAAATCTTATTTGTGCTTTCAAGTCATGCCGAATTGGGTAATACTGGTAAACAAACAGGATATTATTTGAGTGAAGTAAGTCACCCTTGGGAGGTGTTTACCAAAGCAGGTTATGAAGTTGACTTTGTAAGTCCACAAGGCGGGCAGCCTCCTGTTGATGGATTTGATTTGACAGATAAAGTAAACAAAGAGTTTTGGGAAAACGCTGTTTACAAAAACAAATTAGACCATACACTTACGCCCAAACAAGTAAAAGCCTCAAATTACGTGGCAATTCATTATGCAGGAGGACATGGTACCATGTGGGATTTTCCTAATAATGAAGAATTAGCCAAAATAGCGAGTAAAATTTACGAAAAAGGTGGTGTGGTTAGTGCTGTTTGTCACGGTCCTTCGGGCTTATTGAATATTCGTTTGGGAGATAATCGCTATTTGCTGGAAGGAAAAAACGTAGCAGGTTTTTCAAATGTGGAAGAAATTGCGGTGAAACTAGAGAAAGTGGTACCATTTTCATTAGAAGACGAACTTAAAAAGCGTGGTGTTCATTATTCATCAGCTCCAGCATGGTCTGAATATGTGGTGGTAGATGGCAAATTAGTAACAGGTCAAAACCCTCAATCTGCTAAGAAAATGGCAGAGGAAGTGGTTGTAGTATTGAAAAATAAGTGATAAAGTGTACAGGTTCAAAGGCACAAAGGGGATTCTCCTCGAATTAATTTTACACTTTGTGCCTCTGTGCCTGTTCCCTCAAACCCTTTTACAAAAAATGAACTCAACAATCAATCTATTCGAACCAACTACGGTTGGAACATTGGCATTGAAAAATAGAATTGTGATGGCACCCATGACACGTGCTCGCAATTTCGATGGAATTCCTAACGATAATAATGCACTTTATTATCAGCAACGTTCTGGCGCTGGACTTATCATTACCGAAGGAACAGCCATTTCGAATACGGCTATGGGAGTGTTACATATTCCTGGGCTTTATACTGCCGAACAAGTTGAAGGCTGGAAAAAAGTAACTTCAGCCGTACATCAAAAAGATACTAAAATCTTTACGCAGTTGTGGCATGTCGGACGTGTCTCGCACGTATCCAATCAGCCCAATGGTCAGGCGCCAGTAGGAGCGTCGGATATTCAAGCCGAAAATTCTTTTGCTTGGGGATATGATGAAAATGGCAAAGAGACCTTTGTGAAATGTTCAAAACCTCGTGCTTTGACTACTGAAGAGGTAAAAGAAGTAGTAAAGGATTTTGCCAATGCAGCCCAAAATGCCATCAAGGCAGGTTTTGATGGGGTAGAGCTTCACGGAGCGAATGGTTATTTGATTGAACAATTTTTAAATCCAATGATTAACAATCGTACCGATGAATATGGTGGTACGACTCAAAATCGCTCAAGATTTTTGCTTGAAGCCATAGATGCTTGTATTGCCGAAATTGGTGCTTCAAAAGTGGCGATTCGTTTGACCCCTTATGGTGGTTTGCATGAATTGCCGCATTATGATGAAATCGAGACGACCTATCAATACCTCGCTGAAGAGCTGGCAAAACGTGGTATTGCATTTATCCACATCATGGACCAACAATCGAGAGGTAGCTATGCTTTGCCTGATGGATTCTTGGCGCGTTTTCGTACTTGGTACAATGGCGTAGTTATTTTGGCAGGAGGAATGAATCGTCAAAAATCAGAAGAACTAATCAATGCTAATCTCATTGATTTGGCTGGTTTTGGCGAGGACTTTATCGCTAATCCAGACTTGGTGGAACGCCTCAAAAACAATTGGCCAATGACCCCACCCAACCGAGCACTACATTATGGCTTGACCTTGGAAGGGTATATAGACTGGAAGACTTACGAGGAAGAACAGTTGGTGAATGGGTGATTGGAGATGTAGATAAAAGGGGTTTATCCCAAACCTCTCAATATCCTTTCACTCGCTCCATAACACATCTTTTGCCTCCATACATTGGTATTCGTCGATACCAATGTATTTTTGTTTTATGGATGCAAAGACTTTTTTACGAAACCATATTGCCGAAATTGTTGAGATTGACGAAGATACGTTCGAGGAGGTTTTTACTTTTTTTAAACCCAAACTGGTAAAAAGAAAAGAACTGCTCATTCGTGGAGGGGAAACTGTTTTACAAGAATATTTTGTGGTAAAGGGGTGCCTCAAAACCTTTTGTCACGATGAGCATGGACGTGAGCATATCGTACAATTTGCCTTAGAAAGTTGGTGGGTTTCAGATTTCCCTGCGCACGCTTCGCAGGCACGTGCCACCATGTGCGTAGAAGCCCTAGAGCCCTGTGAAGTCTTGGAACTTACCTACGAAGCACGTGAGCAAATTTGTCGCAAGTGGCATGCGATGGAGCATTTTTTTAGAAAAAAATCTAATGCTGGTTATGTAGCACTCCAAAAACGTATTTTGTCTTTATTGCAAAACTCAGCTCAAGAAAAGTACGATTTGCTTTTGACCCAATATCCACAACTCTTTCAAAGGGTTTCAAAAACCTTGATTGCTGCCTATCTGGGCGTTTCTCGCGAAACCTTGAGCCGCCTTGGTAAGCATGATAAGCATGATAAGTAGGAATGATGAGTTGTGAATTGTGAATGTATTTTTAGTTAATTACTAGTTCAAGACTTTGTCTTGGACTTATTTTTGTACAGTTTACAAACTGCAACAAAAGCTAGTCCGAGACTAAGTCTCGAACTAGACAAGGACAATTCATCATTCCTATTCGTACCATTTGTCTGCTCTCAGCATTACGCCGTTGTAACCAGCAAAAACGCCATATCCCCCTATCATGTTTGAATGTAGCTTCATGGGCTCACTACTGGGGAGGTCATTGATTTGTGAAAATTCTTTGTGGTAACGATAATAATGCTCGTCGGTCTGACAGATATAAAACATAAAATTACCTATATGGCTTTTCGCCAATCTTTTGTAAGGATAGATACTGCCTACAATCGGATATTCGATTATGCCATTTTGAATATTGTCGTCAGAAATAGTTCGCTGCGCATCTACACCTGTAAGATAGGTCTTGTGCTCAAGTGTATCTGTTTCATAGTTGAGACCAAAAACGGCATAGTAGTTTTTCTCATTTCCAATATCTTTCCACCGTAAATAGTATGGCAAAGAAGCCATAGGATTTTCAGGATTAAAAGGGGCTCTGGTTACCGAAACCGTATTGGAGTCAATCGTGCTAGGAATAATACAACTGGCAGAAACACTATCTCCCTTGGGTGTAGTGACAAATAAGCGATATTGTTTTTGAGCTTCAATTTTGAAAAAGCTTTTTGACGAAAGATATTTTTTCAACTGTTCATTCCACTGAAGAATTACCTCTTGATTTTGTTCATTTCGTAAAACTACTCTAGCATTGCTAATGTATTGATTTGAAGAGCCTGAACCCTCGCCGACAGTGGGTGTCGTCATTTTGACTGTCACCTGAATGACGGTATCTTGAGGCGATAAAAAACATAATACATACGGCTGGGTGGTTGATTTTACGATAGAATCTTCCTCAAAAACACCAAAATTTTCACAACTGCACATGGTGAGTAGTAGGGCAAAAAGATAGATACACTTTTTCATAGGTTAGAATTTGATTTGATAACTAATAGATGGAATAATTGGAAATAAACCTTTGCGGTAAAGTTTACGCTGTGTTGAATTAGGAGCGTCTTGACTTTCATAGTAAAAAGGATTTACGCGGTTGTAAGCATTGAATACGCCCAACTCCCAGACACGCAGAAATTTTTTCTTTTGTTTTGAAAAACGAACATTCACATCCAAACGATGATAATCCGCTGCTTTAAAGTTTCCTCTTTCATTATAAACACGTGCCACTACGAGCGAACCATCTGAAGTTGGGTAGTCTGACTGGACAGGGAACTGATGAGTTTCGGGTATATATTGCCCAATAGGAACTGTTAAAGCATTCCCTGTGGCATAAATCCACGAACTAGACAAGGTAATATGAGTCTTGAGCTGATAAATACCAACCAACGATAAAGCATGACGACGGTCGTAGCGAGGGAAAAACTCTTTCCCATTGTTCAAGTCTGCAAAATGATGTTTGACCTGCGATAACGTATAACTCATCCATCCCGTTAGGCGACCCGTATTTTTCTGTAGCAAAACTTCCATTCCGTAGGCCTTTCCTGTGCCTATGGCAATATTGTCTTCCCAGTTAGAGCCATCCAGTCGTTTATTAGCTTTGATGTCTAATAGTAAAAAACTGGCTCCATCTTTGTATCCAATCACGTTTTCTAAAGATTTATGATATGCTTCTATAGAAATAGAAAAAGGAGAATTTTTGAAGTTTTTCGTAAAACCCAAAGTCACTTGGTCTGAGCGTTGCGGAGGAATTTTGGCACTTGACGAAACCCATAAATCTGTAGGCAAGTCTAACGAAGAATTGGATAATAAGTGCAAATACTGGTTCATTCTTGCGTAAGAAGCCTTAATATTTACACTTTCGGTGACTTGAAAAGAAGCATTCAAGCGAGGTTCGAGATTGTGATAGGCTTTGCTATCCACAAAATAGTTAGATGCTCTTAAGCCAGCACGTACCTGCATTTTTTCTGAAATACGCCAAGTGTCTTCAAGATAAATAGCGCTTTCTATACCATTGGTTTCCTTAATTCTAGCGGTGTTTGTGCTTTGCGAATATTGATTGTAGATATAGGCACTTGGGGTAAATTGGTGATGCGTTGCTAATATTCCTGCTTTGAGTGTATGAGCAGGATTGAGATAAATATCAAAATCAGATTTTAACCCAACATCTTGTATTTGAGAGTAATATTCTTCATAAAACCTTTGTCCAAAATTTTCTTCTTGAAAAATCTTAAATCGAAAGTGACTAAAAATTAGGGAAGTATTAGCAAAGACTTTATCCGAAAAAAGGTGATTCCAGCGAAGTGTTGCGGTGGCATTGCCCCAGCCAAAACCAGAAGTGTAATACTTGGTAACATCTTTTGAGACATCTCTTCCAAAATAACCACTCAAATACAAGCGATTGTGCGCATTGAATTCGGTATTAATCTTAGCGTTTAAATCATAAAAACTGGTATTTTTTATATCAAGGCTTCTGGGTAATATCAAATCGACATACGTTCTGCGTGCCGAAACGATATAGGAAGTAGGGTATTTGAATTTGATGGGTCCTTCCAAAGTAATTTTACTGCTGAGTAGCCCAATACTGCCTTCTCCATGAAATTTCTCGTGACTTCCTTCTTTCATTTGCATATCTAATACGGAGGAAGTGCGTCCGCCATATTTGGCCGAGAAGCCTCCTTTATAAAGATCTGCTTGCTTGATAGCATCGTTGTTGAATACCGAAAAGAAACCAAATAAGTGATAAGCATTATACACAACGGCGTCGTCGAGTAGTAATAAATTTTGATCTGAGCCGCCACCCCGTACCGACAACCCTTGTGAGCCTTCATTGCCTTTTTGAACCCCAGGCAATAATTGAAAGGTTTTTAGGACGTCTTTTTCTCCCAAAAAAGAAGGTAACTGTTTTACATCCGACATTGGTAAAGACAGCGTACTAGGGTCTTCATTGGCTGTGTTATGAACTTTTACTTCCTCCAAAAGTGTATTAGACGGCGTGAGTTCGACGATAAGAGTTTGATTGGCTGTCAGTAGAATTTTTTTGAAAAGCTTTGATAACCCACCTTCGAAAACTCCAATTCATATTCTCGACTTGCATCAAGTTTGATGGAGTAAAAACCATAGACATTGGAAGTGGTACCGATTCGAGCATTTTTGACTCGAATGTGTACATCGCTGAGAGATTCTTGACTTTTGGCTTCGCGGACATAGCCGCTTAAGGTTTGAGAAAGGCTTTGAAGGGTAATAAATAGGAAAAAAGCCCACAGATAAAACTTGTGCATAGAAATATTAAAAGCTAAGTGTATATGGATGTGTTTTGAGTAAAGTTTGGCTCAAAAAAGACCTTTTGCAAGCTTTTTAACATTTCAATTATTCTTTACAGGAATATTTCTACAAGAAAAAGTATTACTAAAACGTTTATAGATACGTTATCGCTACACAAATTAGTTTAATCTCCAAACATTAACTCTATGCAATTCAGAGGTTCTATCGTCAAAAAAGTTCGTAAAGAAAAAGGTTTCAAACAATCACATCTTGCCGAGTTACTCGGCATGTCACAATCCTATTTATCAAAAATTGAAAATGATCGAGTATCCATGTCTGTCACAGACTTGGGACGAATATCTACTGTACTGGATTGTGAAGTTGGAAGGTTTTTTATCGCCAAGAAAAGACCTTAAGTAAAAAAGACAAATAGGTGAAAAAGTAAAAGCTCATGTCAAGGCATTGACATGAGCTTTTGTATAAATAGAGATTCAAGTAATTGTGCAAAAAAATGCCTAGGCACACGGCAACAGGCACTAGGCAAAGAGTTTTAACATGCTTTTCACCAAAGCTTACCTCTGAAAGCCTAAAGCACAAAAATTAAATTTTACCCGCAATAAGTATTAAGCTATATGCCATAAGCATAAGTATTTTCAATATCATGCCTATAATTTTTTGCCTAATGCCTACGGCTTATAGCCTAGAGCGTATTAATACCTAAACTGCTCCTTCTTTCAATTTTTCTGCATTTTCAGCAATACGAAGGTTATCGATAAAATCACCAATTTCACCATCCATTACTACAGGAAGGTTATAAACTGTATAACCAATACGGTGGTCGGTTACACGACCTTGTGGATAGTTGTATGTACGAATTTTATCAGAACGGTCACCTGACCCTACCATCGAGCGACGGTTACCAGCAATAGCCGACTGTTGTTTTTCTAATTCGATTTCATAAATACGTGAACGTAATACGGTCATGGCTTTCTCAAAGTTTTTAATCTGAGAACGCTCATCCTGACATTGTACAACCAAGCCTGTTGGAAGGTGAGTTACACGTACCGCCGAATAAGTGGTGTTTACAGACTGACCACCCGCACCTGACGAACAGAAGGTATCTTTACGGATATCATTCATGTTGATAACAACGTCAACTTCGTCTGCTTCAGGAAGTACCGCAACCGTTGCTGCCGACGTATGGATACGACCTTGAGATTCGGTAGCAGGCACACGTTGTACACGGTGAACGCCTGATTCGAATTTCATTTTACCATATACATCTTCGCCTTGTACACTTACGATAATCTCTTTGTAGCCGCCAGAAGAAGCTTCGGTAAAATCCATGATTTGGAACTGCCAGCCTTGGTTTGCACAAAAACGTTGGTACATACGGAAAAGGTCTCCCGCAAAAATACCAGCTTCGTCACCACCTGTACCAGCACGAACTTCAAGGATAATGTTCTTCGAATCGTTAGGGTCTTTAGGAATCAATAATTCTTTTAAAACGCTTTCCATTTCGTCTCTTTGAGGCAAAAGCTCTTCTAATTCAGCTTTAGCCATATCACGAAACTCTTCATCTTTCTCAGTAGCAATTACTTCTTTAGCCGACTCGATGTTTGACAATACGTTTTGATAATCTTTGTATTGATTAACAATCTTTTCGAGGTCTTTATATTCTTTACTAATCGTCTTGAATTTCTTCATATCCGAAACGATTTCTGGTTGCGTAATTTGTTGAGCAACCTCTTCAAAGCGTTCTCGGATGGCTTCTAGTTGTTCTATCATTGGTTGTGGATGTTATATGTTTTATGAGCCAGTGAAGTGACAGGGTACTGTTGAGGAGGCTGACTCAATTTAGATTTCTCATTTTCAGGGTGCAAAGATACAAAATTCTTTCCCATAAAATAGGGGAAAAATGTATGGTTATTGTCTAATATATAGATACCTGCAAAAGAAAAGATGATTCTCTTGAATTTTGGTTCATAGGAGAGCTATTTTTTCCTTCAGCTACACCTATTTGCTTTTGATTTTAAGACTTTGAAATAAACCTCCTAAAAGTACATTTGTCTAATCGATACTAACTTCTTAATTGACTATCAAATATTTAAAGCTATGGAAAATCTAAAATTCAAAAAATATAGCCTATTGGTGGCTCTGTTGATAGGACTTACAACCTTGATGTCATCGTGTGTGACCCATGTGCGTGGATACGATTATGGTTATCGCAGACCCTATTACGGTCGCCCAGCTTATAGATATGCGGTACCACCGCCAAGAAGAGTAATTATAGTGCCCGACAACAGAGGGCATTCTCGCTATTCATATCGTGGTAGAAGAGGAAGATGGTAAGCATTAATGTAGAATTGTGAATCTTGAATTGCGAATGTAATACTTTATGTATTAAATGTTGAGTGCTATGTCGTAAGCTAAAAGTGTAACAGTATTTCTGATAAAATAAAGAAAACATTTTGCCAAAAGCTAAAACAAAAAAGCCTCTAAATCAATAGAGGCTTTTTTGTTTACTAGACTAAGCTCTGTTGTATATTTGTAAAATGGCAAAACCATCGATATCGCAATGAAAAAACTAACATTTGGAATAGGACTATTAGCCCTTATTATAGGCTTACAATCTTGTGATTTTAGCAAGAGAGTTGATACAACTGCGGCTGTAAAAGAACTCAAAGAAAGACAGGTAAAACGTATCAATAGCGCACAAATTACAGCGCAAGTAGATGATTGGGGGAAAAAAATAACACAAGATTTGAACAAAAGTTTTGTTAAAAATATCCTTGATACTCGTGTTATTGATTCATTACAAAAAACATATCGTATTGGGATAGAAATCGGCAGTCCAATCAAATTGCAAAATCCTGCGTTGGGCAAAAAAGTAAATGAAATATTAGATGCCTACCAATACAATGCCGAAAACCATCTGCCTCAAATTGATAATATTCAAATGAGCGAAGACCAAGAACATTTGTATTTTACCTCGCCAATTGTCTTGGAAAATCAGTTGAAGAGTGCGTCAAAAACACAGTTGCAGGAACTTCTGACTAAAACCAAAATTGATAGTTTAGATTTTCGTAAAAAAGGAGATTTACTAGGATTGTGGATGATTAAATTCTCTAAAAAAGATGTGATTAGATTGGTAGATGTAAAGCAACTTAGCAAACTCAACACCAAAATCGAGCAATAGGAATTAGAGCTGTATGAGGATTTGTAAACTATTGCGGATTTGGGATTTTTGATTTCGGAAATAGATTGACATATAATAGTTTTTATAAAATATGAGTCTAAGAAAGCAGGCTATACTTCTGACATTCGAAATGTTTAGTTCTTGAAATTTTTCACAGACTACGTAATAGATATGACTAAAAAAACAAAGGCACAAAGTTGTAATATCACTTTGTGCCTTTGTCCCTGTTTACTTTCCCCTCACTTATATCTCATCCGCAATTTTACGGTCGTTCGATAAGCGAGGAACTTTATTTTGACCGCCTAATTTGCCTTGAGACTTCATATAGTCGATAAAGGCATTTGGGGCTAAGGCTCTGATTTTGAGTCTTTGCAGAATATTTCCCGTAATCAAATCATCATAATAGACGTTAAGCTGAGTAAGTTTTTCATCAAGATCATGAGCAAAAGCCTCAAGGTTATTTGGTGCTTTGGCAAACTCTACCAACCATTCATGATAAGGCAAACCGCCTTCTGGTGGTGTTACTTGCGGCGCTACCGTAAACTCTACTAATTCAACCTCAGGATGTTTTTGCATCGCGTATTGCATCGCCTTTTCTACTTCTTCGCCAATTACGTGTTCTCCAAAGGCAGAAATAAAGTGCTTGATACGCCCAGACACTACAATGCGATATGGATCGAGAGATACAAATTTGACAGTATCTCCAATCGAATAGCCCCACAAACCTGCATTGGTATTCATAATGAGCGCATAATTCACTCCCAATTCAACCTCTCCAATATGTAGTCTACGAGGGTTGGGCTTGAAGTAATCTTCTGCTGGAATAAATTCGTAAAATACCCCAGAGTTTAAGAGTAACAATAAACCTTCAGCTTTTTGAGAATCCTGATAGGCAATGAATCCTTCAGAGGCTGGATAGGTTTCGATAGAATCTATTTTCTTGCCAATAGATTCGAATAATTTGGCACGATAAGGTTCAAAATTTACCCCACCGTATACAAATACCGAAAAGTCAGGAAATACATCTTTGATTTTTTTGCCAGTACGAGCCTGAATACGGTCAAAGTACATCTGTACCCAAGGTGGAATCCCCGAAATCAATGACATATTTTCGGGAAGTGTTTCATCAATAATTTTATCAAGCTTGGCTTCCCAATCGTCCATGCAATTGGTATCATAGCTTGGTAATTGATTACTTCTCAAATAATCTGGCACATGGTGATTCACAATTCCCGACAAACGACCTACATGAATACCATGTTTCATCGTCATTTCGGGCGAACCAGAAAGGAATATTAATTTTTTATCAAGAAATGAAGAATTGCCTGATTCGTGTACATAGCTCAATAAGGCATCACGAGCGCCATTGATATGAAAGCCAATAGATTCTTTCGAAATCGGAATGTATTTTACTCCAGATGTTGTGCCAGAGGTTTTGGCAAAATACAAAGGCTTGTTTGGCCATAAAATATCAGGTTCCCCAGCAACTACCCTTTCAACATAGCTTTTAAGCCCTTCGTAGTCGTTGATAGGTATATTTTGTTTAAATTGCTCATAATCATTGATTTCCGAGAATTTGTGGTCTTTTCCAAATACAGTATTCGAGGCTTGTTGAAGCAACGATTTCATGAGATTTAGCTGCGTTTCAACGGCATTTTTCTCCCATTTTTTTCGTTGACTAATAACATATGCAGCAAAAGGTTTTGCCAAGATGGCTCTTATTCCCATGGTAATTCTTGAAAAGTGCTTAACGAAATTTACTCAATTTACATTTTAAATGTCATTCGGTGCAAGGGGGTTGTTCCAAATTCCTGAATTGCCTTGCGGTGTTTTGGGGTAGGATAGCCTGCATTTTGCTCCCAGCCATAATGTGGATAGATTTTTGCTAGTTCTTCCATTAAATCATCTCTAAAAGTCTTGGCTAATACCGAAGCTGCGGCAATATTGAGAAATTTGGCATCACCTTTGACAATACAAGTATGAGGAATCATCGGGTAGTTGGGAAAACGATTGCCATCTATTAGCAAATGTTCAGGTCGTATTTGTAATTGGTCAACCGCCAAGTGCATGGCTTTCATGCTTGCTTTGAGAATATTTATTTGGTCGATTTCGATATTGGATACTTCTGCCACTGCCCACGCCAAGGCATCGCGCTGAATGTCTAAGCGAAGCGCTTCACGTTGTTTTTTGTTGAGTTGCTTCGAATCGTTTAAGAGCTCGTGTTCGTAATATTTGGGTAGAATTACTGCCGCCGCCACTACAGGACCAGCCAAACATCCACGTCCAGCTTCGTCGAGCCCAGCCTCGATTAAAGATTCATTGTAAAAGCTTTTGAGCATAGTCTTTGCATTGTTGAGGTACAAATTTATAAAACTATCTCAATACCATAGAGCTTTGAAACAGATTATGCCTTAAACTACCTAAAATGGCAGTTTTTGGTAAAAGTATAACCCCCATTTTCGCCATAGATTTACGAAAAAATAAGGTTAATCATATAAGAAAAATCCAATCCTTGCTTGGCATGATTTATGCTTTAATTGGATTGGGAAGGTGTTTTCAATCGATTAGAAATGAAGATTCTAGGCCTTTTGAGGCACTTCTTTTACAACCCCCCATTAACACAATGCCTAAAGTTAAAAAGAAATTATTTGTACTGATATTGAGCTTGATACAGAGTGCAGCTGTCTGGTCTCAAAACAGTAACTCCTTACTCAAAGATGCTACTCGACATTTTGAGGTGTCTAGTTTTGTGACTGCGATACCCAAATTTGAACAAGTTCTTCAAAATAATCCTCAAAAACTTAGTACTTCCGAACGTTTGTCTGCGCTTTTACAACTGGCATACAGTTACAAAGCCGTGGGTAAATTTGAAAATTCGGAACAAACCTACCGCAAAGCCTTTGATATTCCTGCCAATTTTTCGGACGATCAAATGAGATCCTATTTGTATTTTGCTCAAGTGCTAGTACAAAATAATAAATTTAAGGAAGCGCAAGAATGGTTTGAAAAGTACAATAATTTGTCAGCTTCTCTTCGTGACGATACTCGCCAGTATCAGCCATCAACTGTAGCCAGAATATCCAATGATCCCTTTACACAAAATGGACGATATTTAGTCGAATATCTTGATTTTAATACCACAAAACCCGAGTTCAGTCCTATGTATTATAAGAATGGATTGGTGTTTTGTTCTGGAAAGGGTACAGGAAGTAG
The DNA here is from genome assembly GCF_002270355.1 of Flectobacillus sp. BAB-3569. Taxonomy (GTDB): domain Bacteria; phylum Bacteroidota; class Bacteroidia; order Cytophagales; family Spirosomataceae; genus Flectobacillus; species Flectobacillus roseus. The sequence continues at coordinate 71,387 of NZ_NJFZ01000022.1, forward strand.
TTTGGTTGGAAATAGTGGTTATTTGGATTTGTACTATATCAGCGATATTAATAAAGTGACAGGGATTTCGGAGGAGGCCTTGGATGCTCCTAAGCAAAAAGTTGTAAAAACTGGCCCTTCAAAGTTGGGGAAAGACTTTTATACAAGAGTTACTGCCAACGACTCCAAAACAGTTAATTATTTCGAAACACTACCTGAAGAGACGATTGCAAGTAAACCATCTGTTAAAGGTAAAGTTGCAGAATCAGAGGTTTTTAGTAAAACCCTGAATACTAAATTTCATGAGGGTCCTGCCACTTTTAGTAGTGATTTTTCAAAAATCATTTTTACTAGAAATAACTTCAATGAAGGTTCTCAAGGAAAAAGTGAAGATAATGTTACGAAGCTAAAATTGTATATGGCCGAAATGGGAGAATCGGGTTGGGGCGAAGCCATAGAATTACCTTTTAATGGCGATGATTTTTCTACAGCACACCCAGCTTGGTCAAAAGATGGACGTTACTTGTATTTTGCATCAGATCGTAAAGGTGGTCAAGGAGGCATGGATATTTGGGTGGTTGAGTATAAAGATGGCAAATGGGGTACTCCAAGTAATCTTGGTAAAGAAGTAAATACAAAAGGAACAGAGGTATTTCCGTTTGTGGATGAGCGAGGTAATGTCTACTTTGCCTCTGATGGTCTAAAGGGTGCAGGTGGCTTAGATATCTTTATTTTTTCTACTCAAAATGGACTTCCAAATCGTTCTCCGTTGAATATTGGCGAACCGTTCAATTCTGAAAATGATGACTTTGGTATTATTACCGATGGACAAAGGTTGAATGGATATTTTAGTAGCGATAGGCGCCGAGGTGATGATGACGATATTTATAGATTTACTAAAAAAGCAGATGTTTATGATTGTCGACAAATGTTATTGACCATTGTAGATGGAGAAACAAAAAGTCCAATCGGAAAAGCCGAAGTGAGTTTGTTAGCAAAAGGAGGAACCGAAGAAAAATTATTGACAAATGAATCTGGGCAAACACAGTTTTGCGTCAATCGTGATACAGATTATGTGATTTCGGTAAAAAGAGAAGGATATAATACCAATATTCTTGGCTTTTCGACAAAAGGCGAATCTGATAATGCCCCGTCTGCTATGGATATTCCTTTGCGCAAACAAGGTGGCCCTATTGTAACACAGCCAGAGGTGCAACCCAAAAACTCTGCTCCTGTAGAGATTGTTCAACCAACGGATACCACCAAAACAGAGAAAGTATCACAGTTGAAAGGGGTTGTAAAAACCGAAATAGAGAAAACCCCCATTGAAGGCGTACTCGTAACTTTTATTAATGAGTGCGATGGCTCCAAACAACAAGTTGTCACAGGTCCTGATGGGGTATATGCTTTTGATATGGAAGAAGGTTGTGACTATACCCTCGAAGTATCAAAGGACGGTTATGGAACTACGGTCAATAAAATTAATAAGGTTATTAAAAAAGTTAGACCAAAAGTTGTTTCCCAAGATTTGGGTATGTTCAAAGAAGGCGATCTAATCACCATTGACAACATCTATTATGATATGGGTAGCGCCAAAATTAGAAAAGATGCTGCCAGAGAGTTAGATAAATTGGCTGCAACTTTGATGAAAAACCCAAGTATGATTATCGAATTAGGTTCTCATACCGATAGCAGAGGTGATGCTCAAGAAAACCTTAATTTATCTTCAAAGCGTGCTCAAGCTGCTGTAGATTATATTGCCAGCAAAGGTGTCGATCGTAACAGAATGTTGGCTAAAGGATACGGCGAATCATTATTAGTAAATGGTTGTTCTGACGGTGTAAGTTGCACCGAACGTGAGCATCAAAAAAACAGAAGAACTACCGTAAAGGTAATCAAAGCCAAAACGGAATAGGGTTAAAGAATATGTATTCTCGCAGTAGAGACGCAATGATTGCGTCTCAAGCCAAATTAGATATAGCATAGGAGTATCAACGTAAACATGAGTCATTCCTAGTTTCAATATTGAGGTTATTTCTTAATTGTTTGTAAAAAAAAAGGCGTTCGAAAAACTAATTTCGAACGCCTTTTTGATACTATATTTTGAAATGAACCTTCTTGAGACGCAATCATTGCGTCTCAAGAGGGTAAAATTAAATCACTTATTCGGTCAATCACTAACGCACTCAAAAACTAAGCTGCGCAATTACTAATCCTCCAATAATAGCACCAATGATAGGTCCTGCTACAGGAACCCAAGCATATTGCCAATCAGAACCTCCTTTACCAGCAATAGGTAATATCGCATGTGCAATGCGTGGACCTAAATCTCTAGCAGGGTTAATTGCATATCCTGTTGTACCGCCTAATGATAAGCCAATAGCCCATACTAATAAACCTACTGCATAAGGTCCTAATTGATTTGGTACACTCGGTAAAGCTCCCAGAACAATAATGAGCAAAAGTGTTCCTAATAGCTCACTCATTACGTTAGCGATAGGTTTATTGATAGCGGGAGATGTCGAAAAACAAGCAAGCTTTAATCCCGCATCTTCGGTCTTTTCCCAATGTGGATGATAGTGAATCCACACCAATGTTGCTCCTATGATTCCTCCCAAAATTTGTGCTAATATGAATGAACCCGCATTTGACCAGTCACCAGACTTACAAGCCATCGCTACTGTAACCGCAGGATTAAGATGTGCCGCCGGACTCCCAAATGCCGTAGAGACAAAGATTCCAATGGTAACTGCCATTGCCCAGCCAGTGGTAATGACCATCCAGCCAGCGTTTTCGCCTTTAGAATGTTTAAGCAAAACATTGGCTACTACGCCATTGCCAAGATAAATTAAAACTGCTGTTCCGATTAGTTCGCCAAGAAAAGCTGAATGCATAGTCAAATAGTTTGATTTAGATGATTGGATAGTTGAAAATAAGTTGAGTTTAGTAGGGAATGGTTGTTAGGCACTAGTTTTAGGCTTTTCCACGTAATTATAACTATTTTGCCGAAAGATGACACCTGACATTCAATCCCCAAACTTTACATTACTAAAACATAAAATATCTTTTATTTACTTGTACAAATAAAAGAAAAATTTAATTAAAAGGTAGGCTTTGAAATGGGAATCGTGGGTATTTAATTTGCCTTGATGTTTAACTTTCGAAAAAGCTGTATTTTTGAGTGAAAACACTAGAAACGAAATATACCCCTTGAAAAAGGATTGTTGATATGAGAGAAGATTATTTGAAAGGCAATAAAGAAAACCTTTCATCTGTGGAGAAAGAAATCGAACGTGCTTTGCGTCCGCTTTCGTTTGATGATTTTACAGGACAAGATAAGGTATTAGAAAACCTTAAGATTTTTGTATTGGCTGCCAAACAAAGGGAGGAAGCCCTCGATCATGTATTGCTACACGGCCCTCCAGGGTTAGGAAAAACTACACTGTCGAATATCGTAGCCAATGAGTTGGAGGCAAATATCAAAATCACCTCTGGCCCTGTACTCGATAAACCTTCTGATTTGGCGGGCTTGTTAACCAATCTTCAGCCATTTGATGTACTGTTTATTGACGAGATTCACCGACTAAATCCTATTGTAGAAGAATATCTCTATTCTGCAATGGAAGATTATAAGATCGATATTTTGCTTGATTCTGGGCCTAATGCCCGAAGCGTACAAATTTCTCTCAATCCATTTACCTTGATTGGTGCTACTACGCGTGCGGGTCTGTTGACAGCTCCTCTACGTGCTCGTTTTGGGATCAATGCCCGTTTGGAATATTATGACGCCAAATTATTGACTACGATTGTACAACGTTCTTGTCAGATTTTAGGTACGCCTATCGACGATGCTGGAGCTTTTGAAATAGCTCGTCGTAGTCGTGGAACACCACGTATCGCCAACAACCTTCTGCGTCGTACTCGTGACTTTGCACAAGTAAAAGGCAATGGTCGTATTACGGTAGATATTGCAGAAATGGCTTTGTCTGCCTTGGATGTAGACCAAAATGGTCTTGACGAAATGGATAACAGAATTTTGTCAACCATTATCGAAAAATTCAAAGGCGGCCCTGTTGGACTTTCGACCATCGCTACAGCTTGTGGTGAGGAGGCCGAAACCATTGAAGAGGTATACGAGCCATTCTTGATTCAAGAAGGTTTCTTGAAAAGAACCTCCCGAGGACGTGAGGCTACCGAAAAGGCATATGTTCACCTAGGTATCGTACCAAAATATCGTTCTGGCGAGCTATTTTAAAAACAAGGTCGAAAGAAAAATACTTCTTTCGACCTTGTTTTTTACCCCTAAATCCTCCCAAACTCCCCTCAAATTGTCAAATTTCCCAATTTTTTGCTCCCTACCCCTAAGATTTGCCCTTCCATGATAGCTGCCTCTACCTTTGTATCATCGGTTCCGCAATGGCAGCCTCACAAATTGAAATTCATTATAAAAATCTCTCAATATATCATGGAAAAGTTTCTAACAGCAGTTTTGATTTTACACATTGTTTCTGGTTTTGCCGCTTTGATGGTAGGCTTAATGGCAATGTTTACCCCTAAAGGAAGTCCTAAACATTCGCTTTGGGGACGTATCTATTATTATGCAATGATGATGGTAGCTATTACAGCAGTACTAAGGTTCAAAAATGAAACTCGTTTAGTTTTCTTGACTTGTATTGCGGTTTTTAGTTTCTATAATACTTTTACAGGTCGTAGATTGGTATTAGTGGGTCGTAAAAATAACTGGCAAGCTCAAGACTGGATTGCCGCATTAATTACAGTAGTTTCGGGTATCGTGATGATTGCTTATGGCATTTGGGCTTATCAACAAGGTGTGACTTTTTACTTTGTGCTATTCGGTTTGTTTGGTTTGTTCTCGTTGATTATCGCTATGTCAGATATTTTGACTTTCATAGGAAAAATCAATCAACCTTGGATGCTCAATCATATTAGCCGTATGGGAGGGTCATATATTGCTACAGTAACCGCATTTTTGGTAGTGAACAATCACAATGTATTACCTCCATTAGTGGCATGGATAGCCCCAGGCGTTATCGGAGGAATAATTATTGGACGTGTAAGAAGAAAGTATAAGCAAAAAATGCAGAAAGCTTAATTTGGACGAATAGGCTTGAAGTAGGTTTAGCCGAAAATAAGAAATATAAGTCCTTCCTGTATAGATCTCTTATTTGTGTTTAATGGAATTCTGTTATGTGTTTCAATTAGGGTGCGACTTAAGTCGCACCCTAATTGAAAAGTCAGTACGCAAAATAAAGTTTAATTTTTGAGCTTTCAGCTATGGGTATTCGGTAAAAACATATCTATCGTTACTAAAAACAATTTAACACTCTTTGCCTTGTGCCTAAAATACAAAACTTAAATCTTACTTTGCATTCATACTTATATTCAGCCGTAGATTTGAAGAATAATCACTCAACCACTCAATCACAATTCACTAAATCTAACGTTCAAATAAAAGTCTTTGACCTGTTTTACTTTCGTCGAATGCTCCATTTTCGTAAGCCAAGTGCCCTGATACAATCGTATGTGTCACTTTAGAACGAAGTGTAGTGCCTTCTAGTGGTGACCAGCCGCATTGGTAGAGAACGTTCTCTTTCGTAACGGTTACTTCCTCATTCAAGTCTACCAATACTAAATCTGCCCAATAACCTTCACGGATGTAACCTCTTTTTGAGATTTGGAAACAATCTGCTACAGCATGCGACATTTTCTCAGCGATTTTTTCTAAAGAGATTTTACCATCTTTATAAAACTCTAACATCAATTGTAATGGATGCTGTACCAACGGCAAACCCGAAGGAGATGACCAATAAGGATTCTGTTTTTCTTCCCAAGTATGTGGCGCGTGATCGGTTGCAATTACGTCGATACGGTCATCGAGCAAGGCTGCCAACAATTGTTGTTTATGACCATCAGCTTTTACGGCAGGATTACATTTGATTTGGTTGCCCAATGTTTCATAATCACGAGCGTCAAACCAAAGGTGGTGAACACAAACCTCCGAAGTGATTTTCTTATCTTTTAAGGGAATATCATTACGGAATAAATGCGTTTCTTCGCCTGTTGTGATGTGAAGAATATGCAAACGAGCACCATGTTGTTGAGCCAATTCAATTGCCATCGAAGACGATTTGATACAAGCTTCTACATTACGGATTTCTGGATGAACTCTTGGATGTGGATTATCTCCGTATTTCTCCTTGTAAAGCGCCGAGTTTGCACGAACAGTAGCCTCATCTTCGCAGTGCGTAGCAATTAAAGTTGGGCTATTCGAGAAAATATTTGTTAGCGTTTTCTCATTATCTACCAACATATTGCCTGTTGATGAACCCATGAAAACTTTGATACCACAAATATTTTGAATATTAGTTTTGAGAACTTCCTCGATATTATCGTTTGAAGCACCCATATAAAAAGAATAGTTCGCCAAAGAGGTACGAGCAGCAATGTCGTATTTGTCTTGAAGTAACTCTTGAGTAAGGGCATTCGGAACGGTATTAGGCATTTCCATAAAAGTGGTTACGCCACCCGCCACACCTGCACGAGCTTCAGTATGAATACATGCTTTGTGTGTAAGACCTGGCTCACGGAAGTGCACTTGGTCGTCGATTACACCTGGTAAGAGGTATTTGCCTGTCGCATCAATGGTTTTGTCGGCTGAGATTCCGCTTAAATTAGTGCCAATTTGGTCGATAAAACCATCTTTTACTAAAATGTCAGCAACTTGAATTTTGCCTTCGTTGACAACTTGAGCATTGAGGATTAGAATAGAGCTCATGGAGGAAAAATTAAGGAGTTATGAGTGTGGCAACAAAATTACCCATAACTCATAACTCCTTGCTAATTTTTTTGAAAAAACTCAAAATCTAACTTGAGTCTAATGCCAAACTTTGCTTTGTTTTGGCAAAGAGCAATACCTATTTTACTTCCAATACCTTAAACTCGGTACGACGGTTCATTTGGTGTTCTTCTTCGGTACACTCCACGCCGTCGGCACATTTGTTGACCAACTGAGATTCGCCATAACCTTTGGCTACGATACGAGCGCGTGAGATACCTTTTGAAATAATATACTCAACCGCAGAATCGGCACGGCGTTGACTTAATTTTTGGTTGTAATCTGTCGAAGCACGTGAGTCGGTATGCGAACCTAATTCTAATTTAATGTTTGGATTATCTTGTAAAATCTGAACGATTTTGTCTAGTTCCACACTCGCATCATTACGAATGTTCGATTTGTCGAGGTCGTAATAAATGGGTGCAATATGAAAAAGCTTCGTAATTTCTATGCCAACTTCTGGCTTATCAAGGGAGATATTTACATAATAAGTCGTATCGTTTTCGGCTTTAGTCAATTTTTCTAAAGGAATTTCTTTTCCAATCATGGTAAAAGGCTCACGCTTGATAAAATAACCTTTTTTATCAGTCACAAGAGTATAAGATTTTCCTGCTTCAACTCTAATTTTACCAAAACTACCATCAGCTTTTGTAAAAACTTCTTCTAATGCTTGTTGACTTTCGTTGTCCAAAATAGCCACACGTACAGAGTCTATCCCTTCATTTTTGACATTGCTTACGATACCTGCCAAAAAGTAACGAATCGTTTTCTTAGCTGGATCTTTTTGTACAATAACAGGAGGCGTTTCTTGGTACTTCTTGCCCGGCTGGGTGTTTTCATAATAGTAAATATCGTCGTCTCCTTTACCACTATCACGATTTGAGGCAAAATATCCTTTTGTAGAATCTATTGCTACAAGTCCAAAGTCATCAAATCGAGAGTTGAGAGGCAAGCCTAAATGCTCTACTTGAATTTCTCCATTTTTACGAGTAGCCATATACAAATCCAGACCACCTAAGCCTGGGTGTCCGTCAGAAGCAAAATACAACTTTCCATCGCCCGACACATAAGGAAACATCTCGTCACCAGCCGTATTGATATCAGCGCCCATATTGATAGCACGCCCAAAACGACCTGCATTATCAATATTGGCTCTGTACAAATCTAAGCCACCCTTACCACCAGCACGGTTTGAGCTGAAATACAAGGTACGACCATCATTAGAAAACGACGGGCTACCATCCCAAGCCAATGAGTCAGATACCGAAATTAACTCTGGTTCACTCCAAACGCCATCATTTAGTTTAGAGATAAACAAGTCCACATCGGGCGATTGGTCAGAACGTTTTCCTGTATTACCACGGGCAAAAACCATCGTTTTCCCATCACGGGTAAAGGCTGGAGTACCTTCGTTGGCGTTGTCTTTGAAAATATTTGTACTAAACAAGCGAGGAGTTCCTACCTCGGTTGGACTATTGAGTGGCGCACGATAAAGCCCAAGATAAGGTAAGCCATTGTTTTTGTAAGTCAATTCTTTGCGAGAAGCCGTAAAAATCAAATCCTTATCAATCAAAATAGGAGAAAATTCTGAGCCAGAAGAGTTGATACTTACAGGCTGAATCTCGATGAAAGTCTTTTTGTTGGCAAGCGCCAAAACTTCAGGGAGCATATCCAACTCAGCAATAGCTTTGTTTTTGAACTCCTTGCTAGGCACGCCCGAAAGATATTTCTCAAGGTTTTTGGCAGCATCCTCATATTTGCCTTGTGCTTTTTGGGCATAAGCTAAATGGAAACGAATATCGTTTTCACGACTACCAGCAGTTAAGGCTTTCTCATAATATTCGCCTGCCTGAAGCATGCGGTTAGAAAGACGATATGACTCAGCAATTAAAAATGCGGATTTGGCAGTTTCGTAATTGGCAGAGCTCGATTTTTGAAACTCTTTGATTGCCAATTCATATTCTCCGTTTTCAAACTTTTTCTGTCCTTTCTTAAACGACTGTAAAGCCGAGTTACAGCTCCCGAGCATCAATACGGTGGACAATAAGTATATTGAGGTACGAAGTTTTTGCATATAGAAATAGATTTTTTGTAACGGCGATAGGCTTTAGGCCACTTAAATTAGAAAAGAATTTTAAACTTTTTGTTTATTTCTTACAGACTTATTTTTGGTAAAGACACAATCCAAGCAAAAATCGTTGACAACTTATGTAGAAAAAGGAAAAGTTTTTAGGATACAACTATATTCCTCTTGGACAAGAAACTACATTTATGCTAAGACCGTGAGTTTCACTTAATAAGTAAAGAGCTAGACGACCACCATATTGTTTTTCAACAATATTATAACAAGACAAACCTAACTATTTACGAATTTAGGTACTTTGACCGTTTATTAAACGAATTTTAGCTGAAAATGATTGTACTTATGTAATATACTTATTGTTAAACCTTTCAGAATGAGTAAAATAGGGGTTTTTGAAAAATATAAAAAATTGTACTTTCAAAAGTTGGGATTTATCATAAAAAATATTGTACCTTTGCACCCCGAGTTTAATAGTTAGAATGATAAGTGTTCTAATAGTCAGTAGGTTACAAGGCTATGGCCTTTTATTTTTATTATTAAACAAAAAGAAGTTTAATAATTTGATTACAGCAGTGATGTTGCAATTTTTTAACAAATCAAAAAGATGAGAAAGAGAATTCAAAAAGAAGAATTTAGTCCTGAAAGAAGAGAACAATCACGTACGAGAAGAGAAGAATTAAAACGTGAATTAAGAGGTGAAGCTCCTGCTAAAAACGAGCGCTACTCAGATAAAAAATCATTTGACTCAAACGAGTCGCGTCCTGCCCGCAAAGATTTCAAACCAAATTTCGAGAAAAAAGATTTTAATCGTGACGACTCACGTCCACGTCGTGAAGGTGGCTTCAATGGCGAAAAGCGTGAATTCCGTCCAAAATTTGAAGATAAAGGTCGTAGCTTTGAAAAGCGTGACTTCAACCGTGAAGACTCACGTGGTCCACGTCGCGAAGGCGGTTTCAATGGCGAAAAGCGTGAATTCCGTCCAAAATTTGAAGATAAAGGTCGTGGCTTTGAAAAGCGTGACTTCAACCGTGAAGACTCACGTGGTCCACGTCGCGAAGGCGGTTTCAATGGCGAAAAGCGTGAATTCCGTCCAAAATTTGAAGATAAAGGTCGTGGCTTCGAAAAACGTGACTTCAACCGCGAAGACTCACGTCCACGTCGTGAAGGCGGATTTGATGGCGAAAAGCGTGAATTCCGTCCAAGATTTGACAAAGATGCTCCACGTAACGAGCGTAGAGAAGAAGGTTCGGAAAGAAAACCAAGAACAGAGAGAACTGAAAAAACTTATGGTTCGGCAAAAGCAAACTTTGGAGGAAAAAAAACCTCTTCAAAGCGCACCGTCCACAAGAAGAATCAGATAAATGGACTCCAACATACCGTTTAGATAAATACAAAGAAACAGCACCAAAGAAAGTTCAAAAGCAAATTGAGAAAAGCGAAAGCTCTTCATCTTTAGTTCGTTTGAACCGTTATATCGCTAACGCAGGTGTATGTTCAAGACGTGAAGCTGACGATTTGATCAAAGCTGGCGAAATCAAAATCAACGGAAAGATTGTAACAGAAATGGGGTATCAGGTAAAACACGGTGATATTGTAAAATACGGTAACCGTAAGTTGAGCCGTGAGAAAATGGTATATCTGTTGTTGAATAAGCCGAAAGACTTTATCACAACTACCGAAGACCCAAATGAACGCAAAACGGTGATGGATTTGGTATCTAATGCTTGTCAAGAGCGTATTTACCCAGTAGGTCGTTTGGATAGAAATACTACAGGTTTGTTGTTGTTAACAAACGATGGTGAATTGGCTGACAAATTGACTCACCCATCAAATGAAATTACAAAAGTGTATCAAGTTGAGTTGGATAAGCCACTTACAACCGAACATTTTGATGCGATTTTGAAAGGTGTTACCTTGGAAGATGGTGAAATCAAAGCTGATGAATTGGCAATTGTAACACCAGATAACATGGTAGTAGGTATTCAAATTCACTCAGGACGTAACCGTATTGTAAGAAGAATCTTCGAATCATTGGGTTATGAAGTACTAAAACTTGACCGTACTACATTTGCAACCTTAAGCAAAAAAGACTTACCAAGAGGTACTTGGAGATTCTTGACAGAACAAGAAGTAATCAAGTTGAAATACTTTGTGTAGGTTCGTTTGAGACTATATTTATTGAGAAGGCGGTGTCGATTTACTTCGATACCGCCTTTTTACTTTTGTAATACCTTAGAGGTATATCTACCACCAAGAAAAAGCCCCTGATAAAATCAGAGGCTCTTATATAATTTTGAAAGTGAAATCTTGTACCGTATAAGCCGACAAAACTTGAAATTACAAGTTCATTAATGATTCGCGACGACGCATCTTTCCTGCTGGGATACCAAACATCATCTTGAAACGACGACAGAAGTAAGCGGTATCTTTATAACCAACCTCAGCGCCAATAGCACGAATCGACTTTTTAGATGTACGCAACAAACCTACAGCAGCTTCCATACGTTGGTATTCGATATAATCTTGAGGGTTGATACCCGTCAACATTTTGAAATACTGTCCTACGTAATCTTCTGATACGTTTGCTACGTTTGCCAATACTTTGTTTGACAAGTCGCCACCGATATTGTCTTTGATATAAGCAAAGATGTCTATCAAACGTGGGTCTTTGAAGTAAGTACTGTTAGTGGCTAATTGCTCAACAAACAAACGGTTTTTGATGATGTAACGAATAATCTCGATAACGATTTCTTCTGTCTTTATCTTGATTACACGACCTTTACCTAATACATCACACATATCTTCTTTCAAGATTTCGTTGATCATGTGAGCCAACTTGTCGTCTCTCTTGATCAAGAAAGGAGGAATGTCTAATGAAGTAAAGAAGTTTACCGAATCAAATACTTTTGCTTCGAAAGCTACTAAGCCAAAAGAGTTTTCTACTTGACCAATTCTAGCTGGTTCAAGATTTGGCTCAAAGTATAATTCACGATGAGTCATGAACTCTTCGTTAGATACAATCTTAGGTTTGTCTGCATTACCATAAGTTAATGACAGCATCTTTCCACCTGGGATAAAGAGCATATCGCCAACCTCTGCGTGAACAGCTTCTTCACCAAATGATACCTCACCGTTGTACAAAATCAAGAGTGTGTTTTCTACGTCGTAAAAGTTCTTGATTCTGATTGGTTGTAATATTCTAATGTTACGAGACTTGATGAACTTAACACCAAGGGACTCTATGATTTTATTATAATCTTCCATTTCTGCGGCTTATTTTCTATAAATTGAAAACAATGATAGATAAATTTAGGACAAAACTAATAAATCGCATTAAAATTCCAAAATATAAATAAAAAAAGTATCAGGATTTTTTTTGCATAAATTCTCCATACTAGGCTGATTATTATTGTAATATCCTAAGAAGGTGCTTTTTTGATAGGTTAATTGAGTATTGAAAATATTTGAATATTTCATAGTTTTTGTGTTTTTTCAAGATAATCGGCAAAAAAAGTAAAGATTTTGAGCCTAAAATCACTAAAAAGAGGTGTTTTTACGCTAAAAGCAATTTAGGGTCTGAGATTAATGTAATCTTTATAAAAAAAGTACAAAAAAAGCCGTTGGGTTCTGACTAAGTGACCCAACGGCTTGAAAATTTGACTCAATTTTTTTTTAACAACTTTACTAAACCTGTAATATGTTACTTCAATAATTCCCTAGCGATTACAATTTTCTGAATTTCGGAAGTGCCTTCATAAATCTGTGTAATTTTGGCATCACGCATGAGTCGCTCAACATGAAACTCTTTCACAAAGCCGTAACCTCCGTGTATCTGTACTGCCTCTACGGTTGTGTCCATTGCTACTTGCGAAGCATAGAGTTTGGCCATAGCCGCCGACTTAACATAGTCTTGGTGGTTGTCTTTGTCCAAAGCGGCTCTTAAACATAAAAATCTTGCAGCATCGATTTGTGTTGCCATTTCGGCAAGCTTAAATTGAATAGCTTGGTGCTCAGCAATAGGTTTACCAAATGTTTTACGCTCTTTAGAATATTGTAAAGCCAATTCATACGCTCCTGAAGCAATCCCTAAGGCTTGTGCAGCAATACCAATACGACCTCCATTGAGCGTAGACATCGCAAATTTGAACCCAAAACCATCAGGACCAATACGGTTTTCTTTAGGAACTTTCACATCTGTAAACATGAGAGAGTGCGTATCTGACCCACGAATTCCTAATTTATTTTCTTTCTTTCCAATCTGAAAACCTTCCATGCCTCTTTCCACGATAAGGCAATTGATCCCTCTATGTCCTTTTTCGGGATGCGTTTGTGCAATGACCAGATAGGTATTGGCACGACCGCCATTGGTAATCCAGTTTTTGGTACCATTGAGCAGATAATAATCGCCCATATCTTCGGCAGTAGTATGCTGAGAGGTCGCATCCGAACCAGCTTCGGGTTCGGATAAGGCAAAAGCTCCGATATGTTGCCCTGAGGCTAGCGGAACCAAATATTTTTGTTTTTGTTCTTCCGTGCCAAAAGCTTCCAGTCCATAGCAAACTAGGGAGTTATTAACTGATACCATTACCGAGGCAGAGGCATCAATTTTGGATAATTCTTCCATAGCCAGTACGTACGAAACGGTATCCATACCACCACCACCATATTCTGGCGAAACCATCATTCCGAGGAAACCCATTTCGCCCATTTTTCTGACCAATTCCTCTGGAAAAAACTCCTTTTCATCACGCTCAATTACACCAGATAGAAGCTCTGTTTGAGCAAAGTCTCTAGCGGCTTGTTGTACGGCCAAATGTTCTTCTGTAAACTGAAAATTTAGTCCATTTAATGCTGTTGTCATAGTTTAAAATAAAGTTTAATTGATGATCAATTGATTGAACGGTAATACCATCAAGACTCAACCTACCGTTTGTTATTATAGCTTGATTATCTGTAATATAAGAGTGTAGATATTAATTAACATTTGGTACTTTTAATACCTTAGATATAATGATTCAAATATAGTAAAAGGTATGCGTGCATACTATTTTTTCGAAAAAAAATTTCCGATAGATTTTTTTGAAATAGAAGGGCAAAATCTCCAACTTTCTCTCTAATTTTGCACTTTTACAAGAAAATGGTCGTATAAGAGAGTTTGTGATAGTCTAAACTTTTCGATAACTTGCAGAAAAACGAGTAGTTATTGAGGATTTTGTGGCGATATGACATTCTGGTATTGATAACAAATCCAAGTACGTTATCAATACAGGCAAGAAAATCGAGCTATAAGACACTAGGAAAGGAGCGAGGGCGTAATTACTCGATGTAGCGACATTGCGTGAGTGAATTTGTAATAGAGACAAATCGGGTGTATTATACCAAGCTATAAACCTAAGTGTATTACCACTAATTGATTTTAAAAGTATAGTAGAGTTTAAAGATTTTAAAACAAGCCAAGAAGAACTAATAAAATGGGATTATTTAGTTTCCTTACATCCGACATTGCTATTGACTTGGGTACGGCTAATACCCTTATCATTCATAAAGATAAAATTGTGGTTGACGAGCCTTCAATCATCGCTTTAGACAAAGCTACCAATAAAGTACTAGCGATTGGTAACAAAGCGATGCAGATGCACGAAAAAACCAATGAAAATATTAAAACAATTCGTCCTTTGAAGGATGGTGTAATTGCAGACTTTACGGCTGCCGAATTAATGATTCGTGGTATGATCAAGATGATTGATACTGGTAGTCGTTTTTTTACACCTTCTCATCGTATGGTTGTTTGTATTCCATCGGGTATTACCGAGGTAGAAAAACGTGCTGTAAAAGACTCTTGTGAGCATGCAGGTGCCAAAGAGGTGTATATGGTTCACGAGCCTATCGCTGCGGCAATCGGTATCGGTATCGACATTGAGCAACCAAATGGTTCAATGATTGTTGACATCGGTGGTGGTACTACTGAAATTGCAGTAATTGCCCTTTCTGGTATTGTTTGTGAGGCTTCTGTTCGTATTGCGGGCGACGTATTTACACGTGATATTGTAGATTATATGCGTCGTGAGCACAACTTATTGATTGGTGAGCGTTCGGCGGAGTTAATCAAAATTGAAGTTGGATCGGCATTGCCAGAATTAGAAAATCCTCCAGCAGATTACGAAATTCGTGGTCGTGACTTGATGACAGGTATTCCAAAAGAGATTAAAGTAACCTATTCTGAGATTGCTTATTCTTTGGATAAATCTATTTCCAAAATTGAAGAAGCAGTTATGAAAGCACTAGAAGTATCTCCTCCAGAGCTTTCGGCAGATATTTACCATAACGGTATTCATTTGACAGGTGGTGGTGCTTTGTTGCATGGTTTGGACAAACGTATTGCTAACAAAACCAAGCTTCCTATTCATATTGCCGATGACCCATTAAGAGCGGTTGTAAGAGGTACAGGTGAAGTGTTGAAACACCTCGACCACTACAAGCCAATTCTAATTTCGTAATCATCACGATTTAGGATAAAGTGAATGGGAAATAGCTTAGCTCAATTTCTCATTCACTTTTTTGTTATAGAGCAATAGAAAAATACCCATTTGTTGCAATATGTTTATTTATAGTTTTGAACTTTTAGAAATCAGCAATCAAAAGAATTTAACTGCCGAATGCTAAAAGCTGATAGCTCAAAACTAACTCACTAAACCCCTTACTCTTCAAAAAGAAATGTATAGACTATTCCAGTTCATTTCAAAGCAACGAGCTTTTATTGTGTTCGTACTTTTGGAAGTACTGAGTTTGTGGATGTTTTATTCATATAATAATTACCCCAACGCTGTTTTTTTCAATACGACTAATTACTACGCAGCCAAAGCTCTCGAAACGTCCAATTCTATCGCTGAATTTTATAATCTCCGTAATGTCAATCAAGATTTAGCTATGGAAAATAAGCAGTTGCGGGAAACGGTGTTGAAGCTTCAAGCACAGCAATTGGTACAGCCTAAGGTAAATTATAAAGCAGACTCTATCGTAGCTGCACGTTTTCAGCCGATTGTTGCTAAAGTAACAGAGTTGACTACCAATCAGTTCAATAACTATATCACCATCGACAAAGGTACTGCCGATGGCTTGGCTCCTGGTATGGGGGTGATTTCTTCGACGGGTGTTGTTGGTAAAATCAAATCCTGCTCAGAACATATGTCACGTGTGATTTCGGTATTACACTCCGAATACACCATGTCAGCCAAGATTAGACGAAATAACGAAATTGGTTCGGTAAAGTGGGACGGGAAAAATCCTGAGCTTTTGGAAATGACCGATGTATCTCGCTATAAATTAGTTAAACAACGAGATACCATTGTAACTTCTGATTACAATTATGTATTCCCAGCAGATATTGCGATTGGATATGTGACCAAAGTTGGTGTCAAAAAAGATATGACTTTTCACGATATTCAGTTGAAAGTAGCAACTAATTTCAACACGCTCTCGTATGTTTACGTAATCAAGAATAGGTTGGAGAAGGAAGTGAAGCAATTAGAAGAAACTCCTGAGAATAAAACTCCTCAGACTTCAAAAGCGCCACAAACAACTAAACCATAAGTAGAAAAGGAGCTACCCACTCTCACCGAAAATTAAGAACCAAGTAAATGACTCTTCGAAATATTATCCCAGAAGTTTTAACTTTTATATTCTACTTGTTGTTACAAGTGTTTTTTGTACGACAGCTAGTTTTCTTTGATTATGCATTTTGCTTTGCTTATGTAGCAGCTGTATTGTTATTACCATTTGAAACGAGCCGTTTGCAATTGGTAATTCTAGGGTTTGTAGCAGGTTTGTTTGTAGATATATTTTATAATACCACTGGTGCTAATGCGGCCGCAACAACATTGATTGCGTATTTGCGACCGTCAATCATTACCTTATTAACGCCCCAAAGAGGATATGACGAACGTCAAGTACTCACGTTGCGTTCGATGGGCTTTGGTTGGTTTATTTCTTACTTAGGTATTCTTACGCTGATTCACCACTTTGTTTTGTTCATGTTAGAGGCATCTGATTGGGGCTTGTTCTTTCAGGTGATACTCAAAGTCTTAGCTAGTATTATTTTCACTAACACTGTTATTGTTATTCTGCAATTTTTCAGAAAAGAATAAAGGAATATCTTGAAAAACAGTTGTTTGTTTGGATTTCGCGAGTCGTCGGTAGAGCTTTACTTCCATATTACTCCTGCTTTATTGATTGGAGAGAGCTTTACAATGAAGAATGCCAGTTATGCCTTTTTGTCATAAAATTGATAAAAATCATTCTTGGCAGATTGTTTGTACATGATAGTATTCAAGCGTTTGAGAATTTAGAGACAGAGTCAACGAGATAGTGAATGTAGTAGAGCTGTACTCTGTCGAACGATTGGATAATGTGTTTTTAAAAAAGAGACTCATCATCAGCTATGTCAGAGCAAGAAGAAATCCCAACTCTCCAAACCTATTCGGAAACCGAAAAACATAGAGTTTTCGAAAAGGAGTTTATGCCCCATATAGATTCTATGTACAACTTTGCGTTTCGTCTTACCAACGATGAGGACGATGCCAATGATCTTGTGCAAGATACCTACTTAAAAGCATTTCGCTTTATCAATTCTTTTGAAGAAGGAACTAATGCCAAAGCTTGGTTGTTCAGAATCCTGAAGAATAGCTTTATCAACGATTTCAGAAAGAAATCGAAAGAACCTTCAAAAGTAGATTACCAAGATGTAGAAACAACCTACAACTCGGAGGAAGATGCTGAAACTACTCAAACAGTAGATTTACGTGCCGAAACTGTCCAAGACTTGATTGGAGACGAAATAGCCAATGCGCTCAACTCGCTTCCTGTAGATTTTAGAACAGTGATTATCCTCTGCGACATCGAAGGATTTACGTATGAAGAAATGGCCAAAATCCTAGATATTCCTATTGGTACTGTACGCTCACGCTTACACCGTGCTCGTATGCTCCTCAAAGAGAAACTGAAAAGTTATGCCAAAAATTTAGGATATGATGTCAATGCTGACACTTTGGCAGAAAATTAGCTATCCGATAGGTGACATAAATCAGTAATTGAAAAACTTTTTTACAAAACTGGAATTTTTTTTTTGTCACTCTGTTCAATAACTACTTGATTTATATCAAAATACAAAAAGTTTATCGTTTGCTTTGACAAATAGATTCATTAGAAAATAACCAAGTTAACTGCTTAATTCTATAAAGACATGATTTCCGAGGCTGAGAAGGTGCAAGGGACTCCCCAACAAAAGAAGACTCATTGCGAACATGAGGGCGAATGTATGAAACTTGTTCAACTCATTGTAGATGGACAGGCGACAGAGGAGCAAATGGCTCAATTCAAAAATAACATGGCAAAATGCTTGCCATGCGAGAATGGCTATGAATTAGAGAAATGTATCAAAGACGCCATGCAATTAAGAATAGAAAAGAAATGCGTGCCTACTTCTTTGATTGATTGTATCAAGAAAAAAATAAGCGGCTTGTAAAATAACAAACACTAAGCAGAGCTTTTGAAAGGTTATTAGGTTGTCCTAGTATTTGGATACGACTTAATAACCTTTTGCTTTTGGGGCACTCGGCTCGCTTTGTCATATCAATAAATAATGAGTATTTTTGAAAAATAATTGGTGTGTGAAATACAACTTTTCTCTTTAGGAAGAAGCGTTTTATAAAATCACAATACCAATCTTTTATTCCCTAAAATTTTTAAGCATTGGAAAACGGCAAACTTATCATTTTTTCGGCTCCATCTGGTTCAGGTAAAACTACTATCGTAAAGCACCTTTTGGCTAATAACTCTAACTTGGGTTTTTCTATTTCGGCATGTACTCGTGACAAACGTGGTCGTAACGAAGAAAATGGAAAGGATTATTACTTTATGACACCCGATGAATTCAAACAAAAAATTGTTCAACAAGAATTCGTAGAATGGGAAGAGGTATACCCAGGCGCTTATTATGGTACACTCAAATCAGAAATCGAAAGATTGTGGTCAGAAGGAAAGCATGTGATTTTTGATGTGGATGTACGTGGTGGCGTAAAGTTGAAAGAGTACTATCAGGAACGCGCGCTGTCAATTTTTGTGAAAGTACCTAGCGTAGAAGAATTAGAAAAAAGACTTCGCGAACGTGGTACCGACTCTGAAGATTCTATCTCGAAAAGAGTTTTTAAAATGAACTTCGAAATGTCTTTCCAAGACCAATTTGACGTAGTATTGTTGAACGACAATTTGGATGAAGCCGTAGCAAAAGCACAAAAGCTTTTTGACGATTTTACAAAATAATTATAACGCACAAAAGGGTTGTTGGTAAATCAAATTATTGATTTGCTAACAACCCTTTTGTTTTGATATCTATTCGAATGAAAATAGGCTTGTTTTTTGGTTCTTTCAATCCCATTCATGTGGGGCACTTGATTGTTGCCAATGTAATGGCTACTACTACCGACCTCGACCAAGTATGGTTTATAGTTTCGCCACAAAATCCTTTCAAGAAAAATAAATCGCTTTTGCATGAGTTCGACCGTTTGGATATGGTCGAGAAAGCTATTCAAGATAATCCACTTTTTCGCGTATCGAATATCGAGTTTTCGATGCCAAAGCCTTCTTATACCATTGATACCTTGATTCGCTTGCAAGAAAAACATCCGAATTATGAGTTCAAACTAATTATCGGTGGGGATAATCTGGCACAATTCCCGAATTGGAAAAATGCAGATAAAATTCTTGAATACTTTGGCTTGTATGTTTACCCAAGACCAAACTCTGAACCGAGTGACTTAGAAAAGCATCCTAATGTCCAATTGGTAAAAGCGCCATCGTTGGATATTTCGGCCACATTTATTCGTGATTGTATCAAAAACGGACAGCCGATAAGATATATGGTGCCCGAAGACGTAGAAGAGCATATTCAGAGAAAGAAGTTTTATCAATAAATATCACCAAGATGAAAATAGCGATTTTAGGATGTGGTTGGTTGGGTTTTCCTTTGGGAAAAAATCTTGTAGCCAAAGGTCATCAAGTTGTAGGTTCGGTCACTTCCGAAGCCAAAACTATTCCCTTATCTGAGGCAGGAATTCAGCCTGTGGTATTGCAGCTCAATCCTGAAGCCAACGAAGCAATATTATCTGATTTTTTAGCGGCAGACTTATTGGTAATTGCTATTCCGCCAAGAGCGGGTAAATATGGTGACTCTTTTCACGTAGAGCAAATGAAAGGAATTTTACCTACTCTTCAGAAGTCAACAATTCAAAAAGTAGTATATATTTCATCGACCTCTGTATATCCTGATCTGGGTCAAGTTGCAACAGAAGATAGCGAGGTAATCCCAACTCATAGTTTGATTCAGGTCGAAAACTTATTGAAAAATGCTTTAGGAGAAAACGTAACCATTTTACGTTGTGGGGGCTTGATGGGACAAGAGCGTATTCCTGCGAAGTATTTTGCAGGAAAAACTATCAATACGGGCGCTATTCCCGTCAATTATGTACATCAGGAAGATGCAGTTGGCGTGGTAACGACAATTCTTGAAAAGGGAATATTTGGAGAAACCTTCAATGTCGTATCACCAGAGCATCCTGTTAGGAAAGAAGTATATCTAAAAAATTGTGCAGAGCTAGGTTTTGCCGAGCCTATTTTTGTTGAACCAGAAACAACCGTACCTTATAAAGTGATTGATGCTACAAAATTGCTCAACAAGGCTGGATATGAGTTTCGTTATGCCAATCCTTTGGATTATAAGTATTACGACGTTGTTTGTGTAAAATAAGTCTATTTACGAAACAGCGATGAAAAGTAGAGAATAAAGCAAAGGATTGGTAAATTAGGGTAGAAAGTATTTATATAAAATTTCACCTTAATTTAAAATTCATGAAACTACACATTGGTATCTCTCTCTTCATTTGTTGTTGGCTCCTAGGCAATCAAGCGTTTGGGCAAAGTATCTCCATTAGTATTAGCTCAGGAAACCCCGAATTATCCTCTGGAATTGCCAAAGGAAGTGGTTTTTTACAATTCAAAAACTACAACTTATTTGAAGTCTATCGTATGCTGTTGGCAGAGCAGAAAATTTCATTAGAAAAGCCTACAGATGTAATAGTAAAGACCGAAAATGTCAATGTAATCTTGCGCACAGATTCGCTATTATTAGAAGATGGAAAAATGGTGCTAATGGATTCGTTGCTGAAAAGATATAACCAGAAAGTACGATATAAAAATAAGATAGAGGATAGATGGGTACTTTCGGTAGATGATGCAAAGAAGTTAGCAACATTTGTGACCCAAAATCTGATGCCCGGAATGGTTCAAAGTAAGTCGTTCAATGGTTCGGAGTTATCTGTAGTTAATATGAGTATTCCTGAAATAATTGCTGCGGTAGCAGATTTGATTAAGACTCCTATTGAAAACCAAGTTTACGATCATATTGACCAAAAATATAGTATGGATATTAAATTGAATCCTATTTCATCTCTCACACAACAATTCAAACTCAAAGGACTTACATATATACAGCAACCTACCGAAATTCGAATAGCAGTGATAGAATAAAAACTATTCATCTCAAATTTAGTGTATGAGCGAATGAGTGATTATTATCTGAATTTTACTGGTAGAGAAGCAATGCTTTGCGTCTGTAGTGTTAGAATATTAATCACTCATGCACTAAATCACAAATTACTTAAAGCCCAGTCCTAATTTGCTCTACCAGATAGGCATATTTTCTTGCTACAGGTACTTGTCCATTTTGATTGATTAAATGCAAGCGATAGCCTTGCGCATTTCCTGATATTTTTTCTACTTGAGATAGATTGACAATGAATGAGCGATGACATCTGAGAATATGGGTGTTTTCAGGAATTTGCCCCTCCAATCTTGTAAGACTACTACGAAGTATGGTTTTGCACAAAGTTTCATTTTCTAGAAAATATACCGTGCAATAGTTATCACTCGATTCGATGTAAAGAAGTTGATTGACCTGAATCACTATTTTATCTTTTTCATTTTCGGCTACCAAGTTTAATAGTAGTTCCTCTTCTGTTTGAGTAGTAGAAGGTGCAACGATATTGGTAGGAGCTAGGGCGTATTTTTTGAGGTGATAAATGTAATTGATAAGCACTATCATAGTGGCAGGGAATATGCCTAAAACCAAGGTGTATATCAACATGGCAACATAACCATCAACTTGAACATCTGTCAAATGAGTGGCAGCGCTATAGGCAACATTGCCGCAAGCAATTGAAAATAGGTTAAATGCAACATAGAGCATTTCTTTTCCTACAGTCCAATTTTCGCTTGCAAAGCTGATCGAAAAGATGCGAGGTATTACAAAATAGTTGAACAACATCATGAAGGTACTCACCAATCCAAAACCTGACAATATCCAAGGTTTGCTTGGGTCGTGCCAATTAGCAGAGCCAAAGGGTTGAAAGTAATTCAAAAAAGAGGCGATAAATAAACCAGTGGCAATTGATAAAACTATACTCTTTCGAGGAGTTGCGTTATGAGGATAAGGCTGAGAGAGTATTTTAAACATTAGCTTTTTAATTAATAGAATGATTGCTGAATAAGTTAGATGAATATTTTTACATAGGGACGTAATGCTTTACGTCTTAGGGTAAATTGCTAAAACGGAGATTCAACCTCAAGCAAAAATAGAGAAAGCGTAAGATTTATTGAAATATTGACAAAGAAAACAATTTAGTGAATTATGATTGAGTGAGTAATTATGCAAAAATTTGTATTCTACCCGTAGAGACGCAATCATTGCGTCTCAATGATTGTGTCAGAAGCCATTTATATTGAGCATAGTAGCATCAAAAAAGCGGTCGAAAAACTATTTTTCGACCGCTTTTTTGATAAAACGTGGAGAACAATCCCAATCCTAAAAAATTAGAGATGACTCATGTTTTATATGCTAAAATCACTCAATACATTTCTTATTTTACCGCAGTAATGTCCGAAACAGCAAAAAGAGCTTTGTCTTTTGCTTCAGGATTTACAAAAACAAAATAGAGGTTTTGTGTACCTGTAGCATCTGCCAAACCTAATTTTACAGGTTGTGTATTGCCTTTACCTACCTCTACCGAACTTAATACTTTACCTGTTGGCGAGCCAATATGCAACTCGATTTTACCTCCTACGGTACGCTCGTCAGAGGCAAAAGCTGCCACATCAAAAGCTTTTAAACCTGTTAGGTCAATGTTTTCGAAGCCAATATATCCTTGGTTTTTAGTAGCCGCTACGATTTCACCCAAACCATCAACTTTTAGCTTTTGAGTTTCTTTTTGAACATCATAGCTTGTTGCTCTAAATTTGGCACTTCTCAAGGTAACAGTTTTGGTAGCATTTTGAGCTCCAAGGTTTCCTGCGCCTTTGTCGGTATAACTAGCTGAGAAAATGTACGTACCAGCTTTGCCAGTATCTTTGGTCAGATATTCACCTTTTACAGGCTTGCTTGCTTTGCTGTCATCCGCCAACGACAAGATATATTTTACCATTTCGGTAGCATCTGCTTTGCTTACTTGTGGGTGCGCAGCCATAGCTTGTTCGCCCCAAACGCCACCACCACCTTTGATGATTTTGTCAGAAAGTTTACCTTCTATTTGGAAAGCACCTTTGTATTTTTTGGCTACTTCTTTGTAAGCTGGTCCGATAGATTTTTTATCAATTGAGTGACAAGCCTTACAGTCAGACAATTCAATCAAGCGTTTTCCTGACAATACGCTCATATTTTGTTGGTGACCTTGTGCAATGATGGTTTTATCAAATCCTTCAAGATAGTCGATATTTACTTGTACATCTTCCGCTTTGATTTTTTTGTTATCTAAAGAACCATCTTCTTTGTCAGCAACTTTTACTTCGTAAGCTACTTTCTCATCATTCCAATAAAATGACTTATTGCCTTTGATGTTCAAGGCTACTTTCGGAATATCATTTCCTACTTTAATTTCTACAGAAGCCTCTGATACATTACCTGTTACATCTTTTACTTTGAGTGTAGCCTGATAAATACCTGATTTTGTAAAAGTAAAACTAGGGTTGTTTAGCTTACTTTTGGGTGCACCTTTTGCAAACGACCATTCGTAACTAAGTACATCGCCATCATAATCTTTTGTACCTACAGAAGAGAAATTTACTTTGAGTGGCACAGCGCCAGCTACCTTATCAGCACTGATTTGTACAACAGGCTTACGGTTGCCAGCATTGAATTCGATACGAGACAAACGAGCATCTTCATTTTGAGCAAACCAGTTTTGACCATATTCCAATACATATAAAGCACCATCTTTAGCAAATTGCATATCCATTGGGTGACTAAATACCGTATTTGGCATAAAGCGCTCCATCGAAACAAAATCACCGTTTGGTTTCATCGTAACGATATTGATAAAGTCACGTGCCCAGTCATAAGCAAAGAATTTTCCATCAAAGTATTTCGGAAACTTGACATTCGAGTTTTGATAATCATTGATATAGTACACAGGGCCACCCATGGCATTACGTCCGCCTTTACCAACAATAGGGCCAAACTCTGGCGAGTCGGCATACGGATAGTAAATAAAGGCTTTTTGTGCTGGAGGTAATTCTCTCAAACCTGTATTATGTGGCGAATCGTTGATAGGTTTCAGTGGGTCAAACTTGTTACCTGTTGACTTATCTTCAAAGTTACGTTGATTATAAGCGCGGTTGTCAGCAACAAACAAAGGCCAACCAAAATAACCAGCTTTACGAGCTTGGTTTACTTCGTCATGACCACGAGGACCATATTTGTCTGAGTTTTCACCCGCATCTGGACCAACTTCTCCCCAATACAAATAACCAGTGTGTTTATCTACTGAAATACGATAAGGGTTACGATTACCCATTACATAAATTTCAGGACGAGCTTTTTCAGTACCTACAGGGAAAAGGTTACCTTCTGGAATGGTGTAAGAACCGTCGTCAGTTGGTTTAATTCTTAAGATTTTTCCTCTTAAATCGTTAGTATTTGATGAGGTAGCACGAGCATCCCAACCTGCACGACCTGCACGGTTGTCGATAGGAGCAAAGCCCTCTGACGCAAATGGGTTGGTGTCATCGCCAGTCGAGAGATATAGATTACCTTTATTGTCCCATTCGATAGAGCCACCAGTGTGACAACAGTCAGTACGTTTTACTGGAACTCTCAACAACGTTTTTTCAGAAGCAAATACCAGTGTATCTTTTACATCGTCATAAACAAATCTAGAAAGTCGGTTGGCAGTATCAGCACCAGCAACTTCATAAGACGGACTATAGAACAAGTAAATCCATTTGTTTTGATTGTATTTCGGGTCAATATTTATGCCCATTAAACCGTATTCAAATTTTGAATATACGCGCAAGTCAGCTGCTACTTTAGTTTTTTTCGTAACAGGATTATATACTTTTAGTAAACCTTTTCTTTCAGTAAATAACACTTTACCATTATCCAAAACAGCCAATTCGGTTGGTTCATCAAGGTTTTTGTCTAATACAATTTTGGTAAAACGGTTTTCTTCTGGCGCATATTCGCTACGAGCTTTTGAGTAGTCTAATGCCGAACCAGAAGCTGCCCATTGCAAGCCTCCCCAAATATGTGTCATTGGAATTTCGTCTGAGAAAGTCTCGTGTGTATGTCCCCAGTTAGTATAAAATGCACGTCCACCGTCATATTCATGATACCAAGACATAGGGTGAAAATCACCCATTTTACCTTCTTTGTAAGAGTTTTCGTCTACCGTAATTAGCACTTTAACGTCTTTGTTAAACTCTTTGAAATCATAGAATTCATCTTTTCTTTCAAAAGTCGTAGGCAAAGTACTTGTCGAGATATGGTTTTTATCGGTTACCGTAAATTTACCCATCTGAACATTCGATACATTTTTGCCAGGGTGACCATTAAAATACCCACCAACTAACTTGCCGTACCAAGGCCAGTCGTATTCGGTGTCTGATGCCGCATGCACACCCATAAAACCGCCGCCTGCTTGGATATAGCGCTCGAAGGCTATTTGTTGCGCAGGGTTGAGCACATCGCCTGTAGTACTCATAAAGATGACAACTGCATACTTTTTAAGATTGTCTTCCGTGAACTTTGATGCGTTTTCGGTAGTATCTACGCCAAAGCCGTATTTCTGACCAAGGTCTTGCATTCCCTTAATGCCATATGGAATTGAACTATGGCGAAAACCAGCAGTTTTGGAAAACACTAGTACTTTTTTGCCCTGCAAAGGATTGGAGGTCTGTGCCTTTAGAGAGAGAATGGCTAAAGAGAAGAGAGCCATTAAGGCGAGCCTTAATTTTTTCATAATAAATTGTAATTGGATAGTTTGAAAGAAACCAATATAGATAAATACGTTTTTGAATAATACCAAAATTAACCAAAAAACTACGTGTGTTCTATACTGTTCTGTAATTGTAGGTGAATATAATTAAAAAAAGTTGAATTAGGATAGTTTTTAGATGCTATAAGGGTGGTTGAGTTGTGTTAGAAAAGACTAAATTTGTGCTTAGTGCTTTGATACAAAGGACTTCAAAAATTAATTCACTTCAATATCTTTAGCGGACAAGGTGTTAGACAAGAAGGTCTTTCATTTTGTGTGAAAACTTATTAAAAACTATGCGTCTTATCAAACGAATCTTAATGGGACTACTTATTGTAGTCGTGCTATTGGGGCTTGGAGTATTTGTCTGGCTCAAGTCCAAAGTAGCAAATCATGATCAAGAAATAAATCTACAAGGGCTCACACAACCTGTAGAGGTACTGTGGGATGATTTTGGAATACCTCATATTTATGCCCAAACCGAAGAAGACGCCTATTTTGCGTTGGGATATGTACATGCACAAGAAAGACTTTTCCAGATGGAAGCCCTTCGTCGTTTGGCAGATGGACGTCTCTCGGAGGTATTTGGCGATATGGCTTTGGAGAGTGATAAGTTTTTTAGAAGTCTTGGTTTTAGAAAATATGCTGAACAGACCATCGCACAATATCCTAAAAATGAAGGATACGTAAAAGCCGCTTCGGCGTATGTGAATGGCGTCAATGCTTTTATCGAAAATGGAGATACGCCTGTAGAGTTTGAATTGTTGAAAATTCCGAAAACGCCTTTTTCAAATCTAGATTTACATATTATTCAAGGATATATGGGTTTTTCTTTTGCGGATGCTTTTCGCACAGACCCTTTGATGACCTATATTCAACAAAGTCTTGGCGAAGAGTATACCAAGGATTTGGTAACAACTTGGGCAACTAATGCCGAAAAAATCCCTGTTACCAAAGGCAATGAAAAAGAGATAGCGCTTCGCAAAGGTGCTGAATCTGTACAAAACTTGTTGGCATTGGGCAACCAAGTGCTTGAATTACAAAAAGCAGCGCCGTTTCCTACATTTCATGGCTCAAATTCATGGGTTGTAGCTGGTAGCAAAACCAAAAGTAAAGGTGTGATTTTTAGTAATGATACCCATATTGCGTTTTCTCAACCTTCGGTATTTTTTGAGGCTAATTTGGTTTATCCTAATCAAAACTTTTATGGAAACTTCATTGCAGGAATTCCTATGGCTGTGATTGGGCATAACGACAAAGCTGGTTGGGGCTTAACAATGTTTGAAAATGATGATGTTGATTTTTACAGAGAAAAAATAAATCCTGCAAATGCCAATCAGGTTTGGTTTAAAGACCATTGGGAAGATTTGTCTATTAGAAAAGAAGTCATTAAAGTAAAAGGGAAACCAGATGTGGCTGTTCAATATCGCTCGTCAAGACATGGCGTTCTGATTAATGAGTTTGATAAGAAATTTGTTCATGAAAAATCGCCAGTGGCCTTGTGGTGGGTATTAACACAATTTCCTGACCGTTCTTTAAAAGTCTTCTATGATTTGGCACATGCTACCGATGTCAAACAAGCAGAGGCTGCCGCTTCGATGATTCATTTCCCTGGTCTGAATGTAATGTATGGCGACGCCAAGGGAAATATTGCTTGGTGGGCATCAGCAAAACTCCCCAAACGTCCTGCTCATGTAAAACCTTATATGATTTTGGATGGCGCTAGTGGCAAAGATGAGATAGAGGGCTGGTTAGATTTTTCTCAAAATCCACATGCTGTAAATCCTGCTAGTGGTTTTGTATACTCAGCCAATAACCAACCTGAGGATATGGGTACGGGCTTAGTGGCGGGTTACTATGTTGCGCCAGACCGTGCTACTCGTATCAAGCAACTATTGAATATTTCAAAAAATGATTGGACGGTAGAAGATATGCACAAAATGATTACTGAGCATAAAAGCGCCATGGCGCCAACCGTGATTCAAAGTATTGCTCCAATTATTAAATCAACAGGACATAGTGAGTTGCTTACTTGGGACGGTACACACGATTTGGAAGATATCGAACCAACGATTTATTACAGATTTTTGTACCGTATGTATGAGGCTACTTTCAGAGATGAGCTAGGTGCTGAAGGATTCAAAGCATTTGTTAATTCTCAAACCATGAAGCGTTCTTTACAAAACTTTATTGTTAATGATACTTCTAAATGGTGGGATAATAAGGATACAAAAAATGTGGAAACTCGCACACAGATTATTCAATCAGCACTAAATCAGGCTTATGCAGATTTGACAGCTCAACTTGGAGCGGATAAAAAGGCATGGCATTGGCAAAAAGTTCATACGCTCGAACACGTGCATCCTGTAGGTAGACAAAAGCCTTTGAACAAACTCTTTAATGTAGGACCTTTACCAGCTATGGCGGGCAAAGAAGTAATCAACAATCTTGATTTTCCACTAGATTCTTCTGGATATTACAAGGTTAGTTATGGGCCAGCTTTGCGTCGTGTGATAGATTTCTCAAAACCTTTTGAAGGACAAAGTATAAACCCAACGGGACAATCGGGATATTTTATGAGCAAACATTACGATGACCAAGCTCGTATGTATGTAGAAGGTAAATTTAGAGGAGAACTTATTCGAAAAGAAGATGTAGAAAAAGTTAAATCGGGTAAGCAGGTATTGAAGCCAAATCAATAAAAGGCGTCAAGTGACAAAGGCACAGAGGCACAAAGTGATTCATTTGGAACACTTTGAGCCTCTGTGCCTTTGCTACTCTGCACTTTTTGCTGAACCAAAATCTAACTGAAATCTAATCCTGTAGCGCTAACTTTTGGTATAACTTGCATGTTCAAATAGCAAAGGAAAAAGCCACCATAACAAGGTTTTGATTCCTTTCAAACAGACAAATAAACAATGACAACCGAAATTCTTATTTCACTGCTTACCCTGATTGTGTTAGAAATCGTTTTGGGTATCGACAACATTATTTTTATTTCTATTCTCTCTGATAAACTTCCTGTCGAAAAGCGAAAAAAAGCGCGATTGGTAGGGTTGAGTCTAGCGCTAGTTTTGCGTCTAATCTTATTGGCTGGTATTAGCTGGATTATGAAGCTCGACAAAACTTTGATGACAATTTCAGGAATAGATTTTTCAGGAAAAGACTTAATTCTTATTGCGGGGGGCTTTTTCTTATTGTATAAAAGTAATAAAGAGATTTTTGAAAAAACGGAAGAGGGAGAGCATACAAACTCGGCACCAGTGTCTAAATCTTTTGCCACAATCATCGGACAGATTTTATTGCTAGATTTAGTATTTTCTATTGACAGTATTATTACGGCTGTAGGTTTGGTAGATGAGCTGTGGGTAATGTATGCCGCCGTAATTGTTTCTATTTCGATTATGTTGGCGGTAGCAGGGGCTATTAGTAGCTTTATTAGCAAACATCCATCGTTGAAGATTTTGGCGTTATGTTTTCTAATGATGATTGGAGTTACGCTAATTGCTGAGGGATTAGATTTCCATATCCCGAAACAATACATCTATTTCTCAATGGCATTTTCATTCTTTGTAAACATGATGCAAATTAGAAAAACGAGTAAATAATTTATATTCTATCAGTAGAGACGCACTGATTGCGTCTTAAGCCATTTATATTTAGCATAGTAGCATCAAAAAAGCGGTCGAAATCATAATTTCGACCGCTTTTTTATGAAATTGAGAGAATCATTCTAATTTCAAAACTCATCACTCACAATTCAGCACTCATACTCACTTACTTATTCACATCCATTGTTCTTGTCAACGTAGTGGGTTTAGAGGTATCTAGCACTACAGTTTTACGAATCGTTTCATGACCGTCGCTGATTTCGAAAGTATATTTTCCATCACCAAGCTCAGACATATCAAATTTACCATGATACGACTCTGTATTTTTACGAACCGTGGCGGTATTTAGGATTTCACCATCTTCATTTTTAATGGTAATCGTTACCGATTTTCCAATGATTTTTTCAAGCATGATATTCATTTTGGCTGCACCTTTGGTTTGGTACATGCCTATTCTGAATGTTTTGGCTTTGGCAGTGTAGTTACTGTTGTTGTCGTTGTTGTCGGCTAATGAGACAAACGAAGTCAAAGCCATTAAAATTAATACTACAGGTTTAAAGAGCGTTTTCATATTATTGAATGAGAAGTTTAAATGAGGCTTACCGTCTTTTCAGACATTCAGCATATTAGATTAAAGAGGAATTTTACTGCGCTGTCGGCTCGTGGCTTTCAGCAATTTATATATTCAAAAAAGAGGTTTAGCCTTTATATATATTCAAAAAAAGAGGTTTTGCATGACTTGTAATCTTTCAATTTTCAGCGGTCAGTTATCAGTTATTACCAATACCTGACCACCGATGTCCAGATGTATAGCGTTCGTCAGGCGCTAGGATTGGACTATTTATTAACTGTCAGGTTTCTTGTTGTTTCTTGCGTTTCAGGAGACTGAAGGTTTACAGTCTTAATAATTTTCTCGGTTCCGTCAGTGATTTCGAAAGTATAAACTCCGTCTTCCAACTGGCTCATGTCAAACTTACCGTAATACGAAGGGGTATTTTTCGCAACATACTCTTGGTGTAATACTTTTCCCGAAGGGTCTTTCAAGATAATCTTTACCTTTTTATCGGTTACTTTTTCAAGCATCAAATTCATGTTTAGTGAATTTTTGCTTTTGAACATGCCAACTTCAAACGTCTTCGTCTTATTTGCGTTGTTGTTGTCGTTGTTTGCGAAACTAACTACAGATAAAACTGTTAATGCAGAGATTGAGAAGAGTTGAGCGAACGTTTTCATGACTTTTATAAATGTTTAGAAAGTTAAACCTTAATGCTTGATTACGTGATCAAGAAGAAAAGCTTTGATTGAGAGTTAATTTTTAAAACTGTTTTTGAATCTTTTACTTAATTGTTGTGCTGAATTCTTGTGTCAAAGATATATGTTTAAGCCAGTACCTTGCAATACAAAATACCATAATCGGTCGTCTAGTCGGTTGAATGGTAAAAATCTCGGTACAAATTGCTGAGATATTGACTAAACTGGTAGGATATATGGATTAACGGTTAAGGCAGGGCTTTTCTTTGCGAATTCTATCCATAAGATGCAGGCAAAAGCAGAGATGTTGCATGAAGATTGAAAAAAAATATTTTTTTTTGAAAAGGGATAAAGGCTTGTAGGAGCAAAGGCACAAAGGGAAATGATTCTTTTCTATTTTCAAATCATCAAATTTTCAAATTACATGATACCCATCAAACCCTGTAGCCATTCTTAAAGTCCGCATACCATTCTTACAATCTTTCTTAGAGGACAGCCCTCGACTGTATAATATTGTATCAAGTAATTCGAGAAGATTTTGTAAATTTCATTCCTTACAAATCTACATTCATACTTTACCCTCAAAATCAAAACTATGTCAACAGAAGAAAAAAGCATTGGGAAGAAAATTCTGAGTTTCTTTATTCAAGATGTACCCGAATCATCGCCAGCTACGCCCAGCCAAAGCGTAGCACCTGAGCCTCAAGCTACACCTGTTAGTCAGAATGTAGTACGACCACCAGAGACGAATGCTAGTACGGATAAGAAGTTTGTTGACCATTTTGTACAACTACTCGAAAAAGCGAATCTTCCGGGAGCCGACTATTTTGAGTTTATGCAAACCATGAAGAGCTTGTCGGGCTTGGGCTTATCTGAAGAAAAGCAGTTTCAGGCCGCTTGGGCAAGTTTTAGAACGATGGGAGGTGTTTCGGACATTAATATATTGGTCAATACCGCCAATCAATATGTCCAAATGCTTGAAAATGACAAAGCTGCCTTTCTGAAAGATGCCGATGCGGCTATTAAAGAGCGTGTGGGCAATCTGCAAAATCAGGTAAAACAAATGCAAGATGAAAACAAGCAAATGGCCGAACAGATTATTGCTTTACAAAAGAAGATAGAACAAAATAATAGTAGCATTGAGAAAGTATCGGGAGATATTGAAGAACAAAGTGCCAAAATCAATAATAACAAAGCAGGCTATCAGGTTACACATGATTTCTTTGTAGACCAAATCAAGTCTGATATTTTCAAGATACAAGAACATTTGTTGAAATAAGCTTCTAAACTTTTACTTTACTCGTGTCTCGTTACAAAACTAACTATGCACGAATAGAAATTAACCAAAACCAATTAAACTAATGGCAGATTTATCACAGATTGGAGGAGGTGATGCTCCCCAGAAATCATTTTGGAGTAAACCTGAAGGTGTTACCTCATTGTTGTTCTTAGGCGCAGCAGGAGCGGTAGGCTTGTATTACTTCAACAAGATTGTTGAGTTTTTGATTAAGGTAACTGAAAATACGCTTTATCTGGGCGCCTTGTTGGCGGTATTAGGTTTGTTTGTGTTTTTGATAACGAGTAAAGATGTTCGTACAGCGGCATTTTTCTTGTTCAAAACTACGATGCGTAAAATTGCAGGTTTGGTGATTCAGCTAGACCCTATCGCAATCATGAAAATCTATATCGAAGATTTGAAAGAAAAGCGTCAAAAAATGTCCGGTCAAATCGATATTTTGGCAGGTCAGTTGGTTAAATTGAATAAGAAAATCAATGAAAATAATGACCAAATCAAGCAAAAATTTGCGGAGGCTAACAAGGCAAATACGATGATTGATAAGCCAGGGATGAGAGAAGCTGCCTCGTTGGCAACAATCGAAGGAGCTGGTTTGCAAGAAATGAATGAGAAGTTGCTGCCTTTACAACGTAACATGAAGACTGTATTGAGCTTTATGGAAAAGGTACAATCATCAGCAGATTATATTATCAAGGAAACCGAAATCAAGGTGAAATTGAAAGAGGCTGAATACGAAATAGTAAAAAGTAGCTCAAATGCCTTGAAAACAGCCATCAGTATTTTTAAAGGAAATCCTGATAAAAAATTCTACTTCGATGAGTCGATGGAATATATCCAAGACGATATGAGTAAGAAACTAGGAGAAATGAAGCGTGCGATGGATTTGTCAATGGACTTTATCAATGGTGTAGATATTCAAAATGGTATTTTGACCGACAAAGGTCAAGCCATGCTTGAAGCTTACAATAGCGGTGAGTTCAAATTGATCAGTCTGGATTCGTCACCAAGCACTGGTTCTTCAACACCACATATTCCTCCTGCGAAGGATTCAGGATATAAAGGTTTGTTAGAATAAGTAATTTTGCAGAATGAGAGTTTAGGCAACAGGCACTAGGCAAAGAGTCTTAAAATGTTTTTTATTACCCACAGCCATGCTTTTTTCCAAAGCCCATCGCCGAAAGCCGTTACCTGAAAGCCCAAAGCATAATCTTAAGTTTTATTTTGCCCACTAACTTAATTACCCCAGCGAGAGGCAATAATATGTCTCTCGCTTTTTTGTAGCAAAAGCCCTTCCCTAAATAATTCAATCCTTCGTTTGTGATTAGCTAGAGAAGCTATAATTTTGCAAACCTTATCCAAAGGCAAATGGTCGGCTAAGTAGTTGACTTTAAAGTTGCAAAAATTACAACTTCATGGCTAAAAATCGCTTATCAGAATCAGTTTCGGCATCGACATCAGTACCTAACACGGAAAAATCCAAATCAGTATATTTCCCTAATCTTAATGGAGTACGGTTTATTGCGGCTTTTAGTGTGTTGGTACACCATATCGAGCAAGCAAAAGCTGCTTTTGGTTTGCCCAATTTATATTCCAATCATATCATCAAACACGCAGGAAAACAGGGCGTTGGCTTATTCTTTGTCTTGAGTGGTTTTTTGATTACCTATTTGTTGCTTAGTGAAAAAAGCAAAAACAATAGTATCAATATCAAGAACTTCTATGTTCGTCGTGTGCTTCGTATATGGCCTATTTATTACATTATTGTACTTTTAGGCACCTTGGTGTTACCTCATTTCAAACTTTTCTATTGGCAATCTGCTGCGGAGGTATTAAGCAATGCAGAGGCTTTTTGGCCTCGACTGTCATTGCTAATGATGATTTTGCCTAACCTTAGCTTTATTTTTTACGAGCTACCCTATCTCTGTTCACAAACTTGGTCGATTGGTGTCGAAGAGCAATTCTATTACCTTTGGCCTTGGTTGATTCGTGCTAATTCGTGGAAATCCAGATTAGGGATTATTGCTATTTTTATATTAGGTACAGCCTCTATCTTCTTGATTTACTTTTTCTTTTTTACCAATAATACCATCGACGAATTGCCTAAATATGTATTTTTCTTTTTTAGTCAATTTCGTATTATGATGATGGTTATGGGTGGAATAGGAGCTTATTTGGTCTTTACCAAACATTCAATTCTAGCATTTCTATTTCAGAGAAAAGTACAATTTGTCGTATATGGTATTTTACTGACAATTATTATCTCAGGCTACGAGTTTAAGGGAATAAATCTTGAATTATTAAGTGTTTTCTTCTGCTATTTTATCGTTAATGTTGCCGTAAACCCTCAGTCGATTATAAATCTTGAGCAATCAGTGGTTTCTTATTTGGGTAAGATTTCCTACGGACTTTACATCTATCATATTGCTATCAACGTTGCTATTATGAACCTTTTACAGCCTTATCAACAAACATGGTCGCTGGGTGTGTATAACTTGGTCATGTATGGGCTAACCATCGGTTTGACGATTGCGGTAGCAAGTTTATCTTTCCACTTTTTAGAACAAAAACTATTAGCTTTGAAGGTGAAGTTTAGTCACTAGTCCTTAGAGCAAATCATATCTTATGCCAATTATCGGAGTATTTATTGCTAAGCTTATTGCGATGGGCTTGGCGTTTGTTGCCCAGTATATTTTATGGAAAAAATATGCAAGCTTTCAAACATGGCTCACTCAAAATCAAATAGGAGTAGTTAGTGCTTTGGTAGTTTTAACACGTATTATTCCATTTATTTTAGTCTTTGTGATTCTCAAAGAAGAACCACGAGGCGATGTTCCCTTCTTTTATTACAAGGCCTCTCATGCGGTGCATCTCGATTTGGTTTATCGTGATTTTTGGTCATTTCATGCCCCCATTTTTTCCTATATTATTGCTTTGCCTTTATTGATTGTCGATCATGCTAGCTCAATTGTTGCTTTGATGATGGTGGGAGAGTTAATTTGTGTGTGGTTGACTTACAAGCATTATAAAACTGTATCATCGGAGGCTTATGCCAAACTGCTTCATTATTTGATGTTGCCAGCGCCTATTATTATATGTTTGTTAGGTGGCCAAGAAGATATTTGGTTGTGGGGTTTTGCTTTGGGAGCCTTAATGATTTGGAAAAAATCCAACAGCGATTTTCGTATGGGATTGATGTTTGCCTTGTCATTACTTTGTTTAAAAGTAACTGTGGCGTTTTTCTTATTCCCGCTGTTTTTCTTGATTAAAGATAAATTTAAGTTTATCCTGAGTATGGCTGTGGTTGGCATTCCAAGTTTGGCTTTGCTCTATTACTTAGTTGGTTGGGATTTTTTGATGTTGATTAAACATACCGAAGACCCATATTCTCCCAACTTATTTTCTGTTTTGCGTCCTTTGATTGGTGCTAGTGTCAATATCACCAAAATGAACTGGCTGGGGCTTGGGCTATTTTTGCCACTAGCCACATGGATTGGTTTTAGTGTTAGAAATAAGTCTTTCGTACAAGCATTTCCCTTGTTATTTATTCTAACTTATGGTTTGATGCAGTTGTTTTTGCCAAGTGCGATGGCGTATTATATGTTTATTTACTTAGTCATCATTGTATTTGAGTTGTGGCAACATAAAGATGGTAAATTCTTGTTTGTTTTGTTGTTGCTCAACTTCCTCCTGATTGTCGAACCATTTGTATATGTGTATCACAACAATCCAGTTTTTGATAGTTTTGCAAAATTATCGAATGCGGGTTATGCCTTAGAATATCTTCTGCAATGGGCATTTGTAATAACCCTTATCTATGTGTTGCAAGTGTGTTATTTACGCCTAAAAGCTTTGCCAGAAGTTGCTCAGAAATAGACGATTAATCAGATAGTTTCTGAAAAAACTGGGTGATGGCAAGACTTTTCCGTAACTTTGCAGTTCACAAAAAAATTGGCTGAGGCGAGCGACAAAAGAAAAACAGCTTGCGAATCAGTAAGTTACAAGTTATGACTTTCGAAGAATTTGATTTAAATAGACAATTACTCAATGCCATTGCCGATGCTGGATACGAGACTCCAAGTCCGATTCAGGAACAGGCTATTCCATTGGTAATGTCAGGGCATGATGTATTAGGAATCGCACAAACGGGTACAGGCAAAACAGCAGCGTATTTGTTGCCAATTTTGATGAAAATCAAATACGCCCAAGGTATGCACCCACGCGTATTGATATTGGCACCCACCCGTGAATTGGTGATGCAGATAGATGCTACTATCACTCAATTGGCGACTTATACGGATATTCGCCACGTGGCAATTTATGGAGGGTTAGGTCCTAAAACACAGATAGAAACTATTAAAGCAGGTGTTGACATTTTGGTAGCTACACCAGGGCGCTTTATGGATATTTACCTCAAGGGCGAGTTGGTGGTAAAAGAACTTAAAACCCTCGTGCTTGACGAAGCCGACAAAATGATGGATATGGGTTTTATGCCACAAATTCGTGGTATTTTGGAGGTAATACCTTCTAAAAAACGCCAAAATCTATTGTTTTCTGCCACATTCCCACCACGAGTAGAAAACCTGTCGCATGAGTTTTTGGAGTTTCCCAAAAAAGTAGAAGTAAGTCCACAGGCTACAACAGCCGAAATGGTCAATCAGATATTGTATGAACTACCAAACTTCAAAACCAAAATCAATCTGTTAGGCTCGTTAATGACCGATTCGGAGCGTTTCAATCGTGTGATTGTTTTTTGTAGAAGTAAAGAAGTAGCAGATAATATCTTTAAATTTTTAGCCAGAAAAGTCGTTCCTGAAGAAAGAATCCGAGTGATTCATGCCAACAAGGGGCAAAATACCCGTATCAATTCAATGGATGATTTCCGTGAAGGAAATATTCAGGTATTGGTAGCCACCGACGTAGCGGCAAGAGGAATTGATATTCAGATGGTAAGTCACGTTATCAATTTTGACGTTCCTATCATTTATGAAGATTATGTACACCGAATTGGTCGTACAGGTCGTGCCAATCAAACGGGTGAGGCGATTACCTTCATGACCATTGCCGAAGAATATCATATCAAGAAGATTGAGAAAATCATCAAGATGCAGATTCCTCGTTATGAGCTACCAGAAGGCTTAACTATAGAGCAGACGCCATTTATCGAAAATCAAGAAATGCTTCGTGAAATAGATGCTCAACGTAAGAAGGAAGACCCAACTTTTAAAGGAGCTTTTCACGAGAAAAAAGATATTAAAGTAAAGAGTAAAGAAAAGCAGGAACGCCAAAAGAAAAAGATCGTAGCAGGAGGTAAAGGACCTAAAAATGGTAGTTTTGGTGCGAAGGCAGGAGGGAGTTCTTCAAGAAGAAATACAAAGCGTAGATAATAAACTGGTATTCTATGCGTTAAAATAAGGAGCGACACACTAGTGTAGTTCCTTATTTTTTTGTAATTTGGAATAAAATCTCAGCAGAGACCTAATTACATTTCATCTAAAAGGCTAAATTAGAAAGCTCGAAATTTTATTTTTTTGATAGAGAGTGCGTTTACCACCACTTATGAGAAAGTTACTTTATTTTTTCATTTTGAGTTCGACCGTTCAGGCTTTTGCCCAAACAGAAGTAGCTCAATTAGCTAGCTCGAGGCAGATTACTAAGAAAGAAACTGCCAATCTCGACAGCCAGGATGTCCGTTATTTACCCCTTTTTGGAAGTAGAGAAACCTTACAAAAGCAACTCGTTAAGAATGCCGACTTTGTAGAGCAATGTATTACGAACTTTTCGACTAAAGAAGAAGCTAGTAAGTTTTTTGCCGAACGTGGTTGGGAGTATTTGAGTGAAGGTCTATTGGATACTGCTACTTATCGCTTTAATCTTGCTTATTTGCTCAATCCGAATAATATGGATGTGTACTGGGGCTTAGGTTCGATTAGTTACCAACGAAACAACTTCGAGCAATCAGCGGTATTTTTGAGGAAAGGCTTATCCCTTTCACCTGATAATACCGTGTTGATGGTAGACGTGGCAACGGTTCAAATTGCTTGTTTTAAAGAAAAGAAAGATTGTAATGATATTGACGATGCTTTGGCTTTGTTAGAAAAATCAGTAAAACTAGATTCGACTAATGCCAATGCTTGGCTCAAATATTCTATTGCAGAGTTTCAGTTAGAACATTATGACAAAGCGTGGGATTATCTCCACAAATGCCGAGTACTGGATTTGAGCTTTGTCGATTTGAATTATGTGCAAGAATTAATGGCCAAAAAAGAAGACCCTGTGGGCTTTTTTAAATAATATCAACAAAACACCACAAAAAAGCCTAGTTACAATGAGTAGCTAGCTTTTTTGTGTGCTTTAATTCCTTGAAATTGATTGTGTGCAAGATTTAATATGACTATTTTGTGAAAAAATAAGCAAACTATCTCCCATATATTATAATCAATAATGCAAGATTGTTTTGAGGACTTTGGTATAAAGTGAAAAGATATTCGTAAAAATAGCTTTTGAGAATTGTATCAATAGACTACGTTACAATGTTGCCCTAAATCCTAACAATAACTATGCAATACATAGGATCAATTGACCAAGGTACAACAAGTACGCGATTTATTATTTTTGACAAACAAGGTAATATGATTTCGGTTGGTCAAAAAGAACATGCACAGATTTACCCACAAGCAGGATGGGTAGAGCACGATGCAACCGAAATTTGGCAAAACACACAAGAAGTCATTGGTTTGGCTTTGGGTAAGGCTAATTTGTCCCCTCAGGATTTAGCTGCTGTGGGTATTACTAACCAGCGTGAGACTACTGTTATTTGGAATAAACATACTGGCGAACCTTATTATAATGCCTTAGTTTGGCAAGATACCCGTGTCGGAAATACTGTAGCAGAATTGGAAGCATCGAGAGGCTCAAACTGTTTTAGAGAAAAAACAGGTTTGCCGCTAGCTACCTATTTTAGTGGTTTGAAAATCAAGTGGTTGTTGGATAATGTAGAGGGGCTTCGTGAAGCAGCACAAAATGGAGAAGCCATTTTTGGCAATATGGATACTTATGTAATCTGGAATTTGACAGGTGGAACCGATGGCGGTATCCATGTCACAGATGTAACCAATGCCAGCCGTACCCAATTGATGAACCTCCACACCATGCAATGGGACGATGAAATATTAGAGATTTTAGATATTCCTAAGCAAATATTACCAGAAATTCGCTCAAGTAGCGAAGTATATGCCGAGGCTAAGGGACTATTAGTAGGGGTTCCAGTTGCAGGAGATTTGGGCGACCAGCAAGCTGCCTTGGTTGGACAAACCTGCTTTGCGGCTGGCGAAGCCAAAAATACTTATGGAACGGGATGTTTTATGCTACTCAATACTGGTACAACACCCACTCCTTCGACTCATGGATTATTAACAACAGTAGCTTATCAGTTTGGAAAAGAACCTGTCCATTATGCCTTGGAAGGTTCGGTGGCGATTACGGGAGCTTTGGTACAATGGTTAAGAGATAATTTAGGAATTATTGAGAAAAGCTCAGATATAGAAGACCTTGCTAAATCAGTGGAAGATAACGGCGGATGTTACTTTGTTCCAGCGTTTTCGGGTTTATATGCCCCCTATTGGAAAGCTGACGCTCGTGGTATTATCGCAGGTTTGACACGCTATGTCAACAAAGGACATATTGCCCGTGCAGCCTTGGAAGCGACAGCATTTCAAACATTGGAAGTATTGGAATCCATGGAAAAAGATGCCAAAATTGAAATATCATCATTACGTGTTGATGGGGGAATGGTCGTAAACGAAATGCTGATGCAGTTTCAATCAGATATGTTGGATGTACCCGTTGTATGTCCTGCCATGATCGAAACCACTGCTTTGGGTGCTGCCTATGCGGCAGGTTTGGCGGTAGGATACTGGCAAGATTTGAATGATTTAAAGCAAAACTGGGGTATAGCTCATACTTGGACTCCAGATATGCCGTCAGAACAACGAGAAAAACTATATCATTACTGGAAAAAAGCGGTTACGCGTAGTTTTGAATGGGAAGAGTAAAATAAGGAAAGGGTTTTAAAAAGGATTCAGCCTATCATTTGGCCAACTATCTTTATTTTTAACCGAAAAAACTAAAAGCTTTGCCAAACGATTTTGTATCTTGTAGTATTGCAAAACCATATTGGGCAACAAGCTCATATTTTTCAAAATCAAAACCTTATTCCTATGCAACGTCTTACAGTAGCTGGTAGATTGATTATCACAGCCCTTGTAGTAGCGGCTTTTTATTTTGGATTCTCTAAGTTGGGAGGACAGGAGTTACTCAAAAAATTCAAAACAACAGATTCGACTCAAACAGCATCGACAACTTCTAGTACTTTGCCTGCCGAAGAAAATAGTTCGAGCGAAGCAAGTAGTAATAGTAACGATGAGGCTACCTCAACGACCAAAGCCTCTTTTGACTATACAGCACCTGTACCGATTGCTGGCAAGCTCAAAGGCGTGGTAGAATTGGGAGCTAGCGGATTCAACTCATTTATTGTTCGTATCGACAAAGACAAGAACTGGAAGCTTGAAAAAGCAGAATTTGGTAATAGCCTTGTAACTGAGAATATGGCAACCGATGAAGATGTACGAACTGGTTTGAAAAAGTACATTGGAGGTATGCTAGATTATGGCGTTGGAGGTAAAGAAATTCATTTTGTCGTTAGTTCTGGAGCCATAAAAGCGGAGGTAACCCAAAAAATTATCAAAGCACTCAAGTCTCTTAACTATTACGTAAATACTGTAACTCCAGAGCAAGAAGGTGTACTTGGATTGAAAGTTGTACAACCCAAAGAATTTGCTGATAATTCATTTGTAGTTGATATTGGTTCTGGCAATACCAAGATTTCGTGGCATGAAGGCTCTGCTATTCGTTCTCTAGAATCGTATGGCGCGAAGTACTTTCAAAATAGTATCGATGATGAAACTGTAGCCAAAGAAATATCGGCAAAGTCAAAACAAATTCCTTCTGCAAACCGTGAAACTTGCTTTATCATTGGTGGTGTGCCGTTCGAATTGGCTAAAGCGGTTCGCAAAGGAAATGAGCGTTATACTGTTTTAGATGCTCCTTCGGCTTATAAACTAGACAATGCAAAGTCAAAAGCTGGTTTGAATATCTATAAGTCTGTGGCAGAAACAACAGGGTGTAAGAAATTTATATTTGACTGGGATGCCAACTTTACCATCGGTTTCTTGTTGAATTTACCATAATTCAACATTCTTTAAGCCTTTGACAATCTTTACTTCTAATATTAAGGTCGACTTTTTTAGTCGACCTTTTTGTTTTATTTAAAAACTTAATCAAAGAGATTTTCTCGAAAGATATTTTATAAATTACCGTACTATCTGAGACATTTAATACAAAACCCAATGACGACCTTTAAGAAAAAAATAATCTCATTTTGGAAAGTTCTAGGCCCAGGTTTAATCACAGGTGCAAGCGATGATGATCCTTCTGGTATTGCAACATACTCACAAGCGGGAGCACAATTTGGCACTAAATTGCTGTGGACAGCCATTGTAACTTATCCGCTCATGGTATCTATTCAAGAAATGTGTGCCAGAATTGGTTTGGTGGCAGGAAAAGGACTTATGGGGACTATCAAAAAATACTATCCTCCTTACATTTTATACCTGATTTTACTGGTCAGTATTCCTTCTATCATTCTTAATATTGGGGCAGATATTGCAGGAATGGGAGCGGTCGGGCATTTGATTTTTCCTGAAATACCTGTTTTTATTTGCTCGATTAGTTTTACGACC
The DNA here is from genome assembly GCF_002270355.1 of Flectobacillus sp. BAB-3569. Lineage (GTDB taxonomy): Bacteria > Bacteroidota > Bacteroidia > Cytophagales > Spirosomataceae > Flectobacillus > Flectobacillus roseus. Next base: position 113,615 of record NZ_NJFZ01000022.1, read on the forward strand.
TTACTTATACTTGGCATTGTCTTTTTATCTTATCGTCGTATTGCTATGATTCTCAAATGGCTCTGTATAGTGCTGTTTAGCTATATCGCGATTCCCTTTATGTTAAAAATCAATTGGTTAGCAGTTTTGCATGACACCTTAATTCCTAAAATTGAATATTCATCCGACTATTTTGTTGCCTTGGTAGGTATTTTAGGAACTACTATTTCTCCGTATTTATTCTTTTGGCAAGCCTCCATGGAAGTCGAAGAAATCCAACAACGTCATTTGGTTGTAGACAAACGGGTAATTCATTCTATGCAAAGCGATGTGCGTTGGGGAATGCTATTGACCAATGTAGTTTTCTTTTTTATCATTCTTACAACAGGTGTAGTATTGTATCAAGCAGGCATTTTTCATGTAGATACTGTGGAAGAAGCCGCCCGTGCCTTACAACCTTTGGCTGGAGACAATGCCTATTTGTTGTTTGCGGTTGGTGTAATTGGTACAGGTTTGTTGGCGGTGCCTGTGCTTTCAGGGGCCTTGAGCTATATGATTGCGGAGGCTTTTGATTGGCAAGAAGGTTTAGATAAAAAATTTCATGAAGCAAAGGGTTTTTATATTACACTAATCGTTTCGATGCTTGTTGGACTTTTTGTCAATATTATAGGAATTAGTCCTATCAAAGCCTTGATTTATACCGCGGTTTTATACGGGATGATTGCCCCCATTTTGATTGCTATTATTTTGCATATCAGTAATAACAAAACGATTATGAGACGATTTGTCAATACTCGATTGGATAACCTAATGGGAGCACTTACCATGTTGGTTATGACATTAGCAGCTGTAGCATTAGTAATGTTGTAAGGCGATTCGCTAAAATATTCATACCTTTGTACTTATGAATCAGCAAGTAAATAATCCCTTACATGGCATCACGCTCGAAATGATCATTAATCATTTGGTGGCTTATTATGGCTGGAGTCAATTGGGGCAACTCATTGAAATACGCTGTTTTAATTTTGAACCAAGTGTAAAATCGAGTTTGAAGTTTTTGCGTAAAACGCCATGGGCTAGACAAAAAGTCGAGGAGTTGTATATAAAAACTGTCAGAGAGATTGAGCGTAAAAGTAATGTCCATGAAACCAAATAAATGGAGTCCCAAACCTGAGGGTACTCCTTCAAAATCTTCGGAGGCAAAATTTCAGGTAACCGAAAATACCGAATTGATGGTGTTCCTGATTGCCAAGATGCCACATAAAAGTAGAATCAATATCAAGAGTCTTCTTCGTGACAAACAAGTATTAGTCGATGGCAAAGCCATTTCTCAATTTAACCACCCTTTGGTGGCAGGGCAGGAAGTTCAAATTAAGGCTTTGAAATCACATCAAGAAAAACCTTACAAAGGACTTAATGTTATTTTTGAAGACCAATATTTGATTGTTATCAACAAAGAAGCAGGTTTGTTGTCGATTGCAACTGATCGTGAAAAGGACCAAACGGCCTACTCAATTTTGAGTGATCACGTCAAAAAAGAGAACCCCACGAATCGTATCTTTATCGTACATCGCCTCGACCGCGAAACTTCTGGCGTAATGATTTATGCCAAAAGCGAAAAGATTCAAAAGCTTTTGCAAGAATCTTGGCACGAAACTAAGGAGCGTGTTTATGCAGCGGTAGTAGAAGGGCAGTTGAAATACCCCTATGGAACGGTAGAATCGTATTTGGTAGAAAGTAAAGCCTATATTGTGTATTCGTCACAAAATCCTAATAACGGACAAAAAGCCGTTACACATTACGAAACCATTAAGTCCAATAGCAATTATTCACTTGTAAAAGTGAAGTTGGAAACAGGTCGTAAAAACCAAGTAAGAGTTCACATGCAAGATCTCGGTCACCCAGTGATTGGCGATGCCAAATACGGATCAAAAGTAAATCCTATCAAAAGATTGGGCTTACACGCATGGGAATTGAACTTTATTCATCCTGTAACAAAAGAAGTTTTTAATTTTCAAACACCACTACCAGGAAAGTTTAAGGCGCTGTTTTAATATGCTTTAGGCGGGCAAAATTAAATGATTGGGTTTTTGGCAGTCAGCTATGGGCACATGGCAAAAATATTTCTCATGAAATAGTAGAAGGTTTTCTGCCTAATGCAGCCAACCTAAGTCTTATTTTGCCCACTAACTTAATTTTTTTTAACGTAAAATCATTCAAAACAAATGGATATATATGTAAGCAGTCTTCCTTTTAAGTTGAAGGAAGCGGGTTTGAAAGCCCTTTTTGAAACTCATGGAGAGGTTGAATCTGTAAAAATTATTATTGATAAAATCACTCGTCAAAGTAAAGGCTTTGGGTTTGTAATAATGCCCAACGAGGAGGAAGCCAAAGCGGCTATCGCTGCGCTTCATGGAAGTGAACTTGATGGAAGAATTTTGATTGTCAGTGAATCTCAACAAAAGTTTCAATCGAGCGTGAAGGATTCTAAATCAAAGAAAACTTCAAGTGCCTACTTTAAAGGTATTGGTAAAAGCTACAGAAAGAAATAATAAGTATTAGTGCAAAATAAGATTTAAGTGATGTGTTTAGGCACAAGGCAAAGAGTGTTAAAATGTTTTTTATTACCCATCGCCATGCTTTTTTCAAAACCCACCGCCGAAAGCCGATACCTGAAAGCCCCAATTTATTTTGCCCACTGCTTATAGCATAAAGCGTATTAATGAAATATGCCAATATAGTAAGAGCACTCGTTTAGGGATAATACCTTGGACGAGTGCTCTTTCATGTTATAGTTAAGTTCATTCCACTGGAGGCATTTATTCTGCCCCGATTCTTGAGCTGAAATTTTTTTACCTAAAAAAATCCTACATTTGATTTGAATTTTTATAAACTCAAATTGAATATATGAAAAAATCCCTTTTAAGCTTCTTACTGTCTTGTTTATCAATAGCCTTATTGGCTCAAAATAAGCAGGCTACGTACTGTAATCCTATCGACATTGGCTATCGCTACAACTTCGAGCAAATGAACGAAGGTATTTCGTACCGTTCGGGTGCTGACCCTGTAATTGTTACGCACAAAAACGAATACTATTTGTTCGTAACTATTTCTGGAGGCTGGTGGCATTCCAAAGATTTAGTCAATTGGAACTATGTTGTTCCCGACAAATGGCCTATGGAAGATATGTGCGCACCAGCAGCAGTTTCGGTGCGAGATACCTTGTATTTGTTCCAGTCGACTTTTCAACAACGCCCTATTTTTTATTCGACCGAGCCCGAAAAAGGAAAACTCAAATTCCTCAATCGTTGGTTGCCTCAACTACCCAAAGATATTGGTCCTTGGGATCCAGCTCTTTTTCATGATCCCGATACCGATAAATGGTATATGTATTGGGGCTCTTCCAATGTGTATCCTATTTTCGGAGCAGAGCTAGATAAAAGTCGAAACTTGACTTATAAAGACAAAACCGATTATAAACCCTTGATATTTTTAGACCAATACCAGCACGGCTGGGAGCGTTTTGGTCCAGACCATTCCGATATGATTAAGCCATTTATTGAAGGAGCTTGGATGACCAAGCATAATGGGAAGTATTACCTTCAGTATGCAGGGCCTGGGACAGAATATAATGTTTATGGCAATGGTACTTATGTTGGAGATAATCCGCTTGGGCCATTTACCTATGCATCTTATAATCCAATTTCTTACCGCCCCGGGGGCTATATGACAGGAGCAGGACATGGGAATACTTTTCAAGATGTTTATGGAAACTACTGGAATACTGGTACACCATGGTTGGCAGTAAACTGGCCAATGGAACGACGTATTTCGATGTTCCCTGCAGGCTTTGACAAAGAAGGACAAATGTATTCGAATACTCGTTTTGGAGATTGGCCTCATTATTTGCCAACAGGAAAATGGGACAATCGTGATGCCCTTTTTACAGGTTGGATGCTTCTTTCCTATAAAAAACCCGTAACAGTTTCTTCTCAGCAAGATACCATTCATGTAGCTAAAAATCTGACTGATGAAGGACGACAAAGTTTTTGGGTTGCTAAACAAAACAAAGCAGGCGAATGGGCAAGTATTGATTTAGGAAGAGAATCAGAAGTAAGAGCATTGCAGGTAAATTATATTGACTACAAAAACAATGTCTTCGATTCTGATTCGAGTGTGTATACTTTATTCAAAATTTGGGGTTCAAAAGATGGAAAAAAATGGGAGTTATTGCGTGACCTTACCAAAGAGCCTAAACGAGATAGACCATGTGCCTATATCGAGCTAGAAAAACCATATAGAGGTCGTTTTATCAAATATGAACACGTATATGTAAAAGCTCAAAATCTTGCCATTGGCGAAATCCGTGTATTTGGGAATGGCCTCGGACAAGCACCAACGACACCTCAAAAACTAGTAGCAAAACGTCAAAAAGATGAACGAAATGTGGATATTTCTTGGGAAAAAGTACCCAATGCCGTAGGGTATAATATTCGTTGGGGAATAGAAAAAGATAAGCTGTATCAAACCTATCAGGTATATGCCGACCAACCAACATCTTTGCAAATCAGAGCGTTGAATTTGGGACAGAAATACTACTATGCCATAGAAGCATTTAATGAAAATGGAGTTTCTACACTCAGTGGCGTGGTTGGAGAATAGTTTTTCTATTTTCATAAAATTAAAACCCCGATAAGAAATAAACTCTTATCGGGGTTTTTGTTAATTATAAATTACTGATCATTGAAATTACTTTTGTAAAGCTACCTTCAAGACTCTTGTGCCTGCATCAGTATATACTCTGATGAAATATTGTCCAGCAGTGTATTGACTTAAATCTAAACTTGTCCAGAAATCGTTTCCGATACGCTCCATTGATTTTTGAGTTAGTGTATTTCCTACCAAAGAAATAACTTCAGCGGTAACTGCCTTGTAATTATTATCAGGAACTTTGACCGTTACTATACCAGAAGTTGGGTTAGGATACACTTTAGATTGACCATCCGATAGCAAATTTTCTTCAATAGCAGTAATAGTCACAGATACTCCTGCCGAATACGCACTACAGCCATTTGTATCAGTCACTTTAGCATTGTAAAAACCTGATTGGATAGGAGTGAAGCTTGCTAAGCCTTTAGCTGAAGCATACTCAAGTCCATTCAAAGTCCATGAAGGGTTGGTTCCTGTCAAAACGGAAAGTACTCCATTCGTCCAGTTAATACTTGGTACAATTGGGGTAAATACAGTGGCTGTCACACTCGAAGTTGTAGTAGAACAAGCTCCGCCATTTGATACTCTAACCGTATAATTCCCTGCAATACTTACATTTAAAGTATTACTTGTGGCACCATTCAATGTTGCACCATTACGAAACCACTGATAGGTATAGCCATTGCCCAAGGTAGCTGTTAACGTACCAGCACCATCTGGACAGAAGCTAATCGTATTTGAAGGTGTTATACTGACAGTAGGAGCTGTTACACTTTGAATAGTTACGGCAGCACGTGTACTTGGACATTCTAATGCACCTAAACTAATATCATATAAATAGTAATATCCTGTTTTTATAATATTCCCATTGAAGTATGCTCCTGTAATACTTGCAGTATTATTTAATGAGAAAGGATAGCCCACCAAGTCTGTAGCCGTTGAAGTAAGGTTTTTATTACTTCTGTAAATGGATGCTCCGTCAGCACATGTTTGGGTAATATAGTATGTTCCAGCAGCAGGTAGTTTGAGGTTTAGATTCACTACAACACCTTGGTCTGTTTTGTCATCAATCAACTGAGAGTTACTTCTTGTCGAATTGGCAGTGGTTCTGGTTGCTTGTACAGGAATTGTCACAGAAGAAACTGGTGCGCCATCCGCTGCATTGACTACTCCAAATGTGATACTACCTGATGTACCTACGTAAATTCTGGCAGACTTAATTACGATTGGTGCTTGAGTTGTCATTACAATCGCTGGACCAAAGTTTTCAAAATAAGAACCATCACCATATTCATATTTCGTTTTTGCTCCAATACTTCCCGAAATTTCACCTGTCGAAACATACAACTTGCTTGTTCCTGTTGGCAAGGTAAATGAGCCTGTTCCTCCAGTATAGATAAGCGTTCCTCCCACAGATTGGTCAAACCATTGTACTGATGCTGAACTAGCTGATTTGATGATGGCTGTACTTGCTCCATCACAAACAATAGCCTCTGCCGTTGGAGCAGCCGTAGTGCTTACGGTACGAGTGAAGGTAACTTGGTTATTTCTTAAATCTTGGTCACTTGCTAAGGTCGCTTGTGTGGCAAAACTATAACTTTGTCCCGCAACAACATTCAAAGTTCCTGTTAAAGTTACTTCTGCTGTGGCTAAAGAAGCCAACGTTCCTGTATAAGTACCTGCAAATGTTCCACTAGCACCAGAAGCATTGCTTACCGTCACACTTATTGGAATATTAGAAATACTGTTTAATCCATTGTTGGTAATACTAACCTTTATTTGAGTTAAAGCAGTATTACTACAGAATAAACCCGTTTCTGGTGTCACCAAATTGCTTACAGCTACATCGCTAAGGGCTCTTGTAACAGCCAAAGGAATATCCATTACCTCTGCATTGGATACCGCGCCACAAGCTGTCACAGCATTTGCGCTAGCTGCTTGTGAGCAAATCACACGCATACGTAGTGTTGTGCCAAAATTGATTGCTTGAGGTGCAGTAAAGTTTAGTGCGTATGCTCCTGTGCCATTTACGGTACTTGTACCTACTAGATCACCATCATCATCAAAACTTCCATTGCTATTCCAGTCAATAAATGCTTTTAAGATATGGTTACTTGTATTTTTTACTGATACATTTAAAGTTAATGCTTGATTACTTGAAACATTATTTCCACCTTGTAAGCTAGCGGATTCAATCACATCGCTACCCACACTTACAGCATTGCTACAGTAGGTTACAGTTCCTGTACCACTAACAATTAAAGAAAAATCTTGTTTGCTATTGGTCAAGGTTCCTTTGTGGCTTACTGTAATGGTATAAGTAACTCCAGGAAGTGGATTATTGATTAAAATTTGCTCAATGTTATCTCTGATGTTATCACCAGTTGTTGCCAAGTCAGAAGGCTTTTCTGGATTTAACGTAAAAGGCAAATAATTAGAAGTGCCATCGGAAACCCTTACATCTAAATCGTTTATCAATTTCGGAGTGCGATTATTTAAGTTAGATGCTGATGTCGAAGTAATCGTACCTTCAGGATCAGTCCAAACAATGGTTACTCGTAAAGGTTCTTGACCAGATGCCACAACAGTTTGTGTTGAAGTAGCTCCTTGCGCTAGACTTTTTTCTTGAAGTAAATTTGATTTTGAAGTATTCAAAATTACTTTTCCTGCTTTTTCCATGTTGAGCAAACCCCAACCATAAATATAATCAGGACCCACGTTGCCTGCGTCCTCAGCGGTATGAATGGCAAGTCCTCTCAACGTTGCTGATCTCATAAACTGCCCATCATTCTGCTTAGCATATAATTCTTGGAGCAAAAATAAACTACCCGCCACCTGAGGACTAGACATCGATGTTCCACTTAATGTAGCATAACTAGTAGTTGAGCCTGTAGATGTAGAGAATACGTTTACACCTATCCCAACAATATCTGGTTTGATACGACCATCATCTGTAGGTCCCCAGCTACTAAAATCAGAAATTTTAATGTCTGAAGGCTTTGTTGGTGCCGCATCAAGGGCGTTTACAGCCCCAACCGTCAAGATATTTTTGGCAGTACTCGTCGTTGACAAAATATCATAACTATCATTTTTACTTCTTACTACTGAGCTAGTATCTGAAGTATTTCCTAAGTAATAAACTGTGCCAGGGTCTGGACCAGTTTCGCCACGGTTATTTCCTGCCGATTTTACGATAAGATAATAAGGGGCATTATAGGCAATTCTGTCTAAAGTTTGTGTATTGCTATCATAGAAGCCAAATTTATAATCTTCAAAAGCATTGATATTGACATTGCCCATCCAACGCCATCTGCTGACGTCTGAATCATAATTCCAACCTGCTAGATAACCATAAGAGTGATTTGAGATAAGTAAGCTACTGGCTGCAGCACTAATTTCCGTATTATCGCTGTTATAATCCCATGCACGAAGATTAGCACCAAAGGACATCCCTTTTGCTTGTGCCGAAATCCCCGTCGCAATCATTGTTCCCGAAGTGTGGGTGGCATGCTGATCAAAAGTTGCAGCATTATCCTGTTGAGTAACACGACCAGTAAGTTCAACGTGGCTCGAATACACACGTCCACCATCCCAGATCCCCAACTTACCACTCATGTAACTACTATTACCATTGAGGCTTAATCCTAGACTGCCACCTGTGTACATGGAGGTAGTTCTTGTAGCAGCAGCAGCTTTGGCGTTACTATGTGTAATTAAGTAAAGAGGTTGTCCTGTAGCATCTAATCCTTTAAGTGAATAGACTCTTCCATCTTTATAAACACCATTAATAGGCCAGTTTTGACTCTTGGCTTTTTCTAATGCTTTTTGGTATTCATTTTCCTCCTGTTTACTAATTTCCAGAGATAAAGCTTGTTGTTTGTTTTGTTGTGAAGTAGAGTAAAGACTCTTCTCTTGACTAAAGGTGAGATGCGTGAGAAAGAGTAAATACAATAAAAGTATTTTTTTCATACAATCGGTTGGTTACAAATGAAAGGGAAAACTACGTATTTTACTGAATACTTACGATACAAACATGACAGTTTTTTTGAAGGAAGCGTTGCGTTCACATTCCAACTAAAACAAATAAGCCTTAGTACAACTCGTACTAAGGCTTATTTGTTAATGGTATTAAGGGTGAATACTGAGTTTTAAGTAATTTTAATTTTACATTCACAATTCACAACTCAGCACTTACACTTAGAGCATTTCAGCTTCTCTTTTCTTATTTACACTTGCCGAAACCCAAATACTGATTTCATACAAACCAAACAATGGGGTTGCTACCAATAACTGTGAAATAACATCTGGCGATGGTGTGATAATGGCTGCCACAATCAAAATCACAATCAAGGCATGACGGCGGTATTCTCTCATGAAAGTTGGCGTTAAAATACCCACTTTCGAAAGCACATAAGCAATCATTGGGAGTTGGAACGTAAGACCACAAGCCAATGTCATCATCGACAATAACGAAATATAATCGTTGATGTCAAACTGGTTTTGAATACTATCATCAAGTTTGAAGTTAGCCAAGAAGTTAATCGCCATTGGCGAAACCACAAAGTAGCCAAAACTCACACCCATGAAAAACAAAAGCGATACCCAAAATACCGCACCACGAGCGGCAGATTTTTCGGTGTCTTTTAATCCTGGGCGAATAAATTTCCATATTTCCCAGAAGAAATAAGGGAATGCAAACATCAAGCCTACGATAATCGACTGGGTAAGTGCCATCATAAATTGACCTGATACCTCACGACTTTGCAAAATAAAGCTTGCTTGCTTAAAACAAAGCCCTTCCATACCTGTAGCGTCAGCTACCTTACACAACATTCGATTGGTCCAGAAGTCAGACTTGGCAGGTCCCATGATGATTCCTCCAAAAATTTCTTCTCTGTAAATCCAAGCAACAATTGTAAATATCAAAATAGACGCAATCGAGCGTAATAAATGCCAGCGAAGTTCTTCTAAATGCTCTACGAAGGTCATTTCCTTTCCTTCGATACCTTCTTCTAGTTCTTCGTCAAATTCTTGGTCTAGTGCCATTAGTCAGTTTAAAAATTAAAATGAGATGTTGTATCGAGCAAATGCCTGAAAGTCTTTTACTTACAGGAAAACAAACAAGATGAAGCCAAAAATCGAGTAAAGTATTTTTTATACAATACTAAATCTTGAAAGCTCCTTGCCAGATAAGTTCGTTTTTGACAACGAAATATATCAAGTGCTTATTCGCAAAGTTACACGAAAAAAGCAAAAAACCCTGACAACCTTTGTAGGTGTCAGGGTTTTTTCATATCGACAAAATCAGAGAATTATTTGTAAAGTGGGAAGTTTTCAACCCATTTGTTTACTTCTGATTTTACTGAAGCAATGTAAGTTTCGTTGTCATGGTTCATCAATACGCTATCGATAAGGTCAACAATGTGCAACATTTCAGCTTCTTTCATGCCTCTTGTTGTCATAGCAGCAGTACCTACACGCATACCCGATGTTACAAATGGAGATTTGTCATCGAATGGCACCATGTTTTTGTTGATCGTAATATCAGCTTTTACCAAAGTGTTTTCAGCCAATTTACCAGTCAATCCTTTTGGACGAAGGTCAATCAACATCAAGTGGTTGTCTGTACCACCCGAAATGATTTTGTAACCTTTGTCTAAGAATGCCTGAGCCATAACTTTAGCATTTTTCTGTACTTGTTCAGCATATACTTGGAAATCGTCAGTCAACGCTTCACCAAAAGCAACTGCTTTAGCAGCGATTACGTGCTCCAAAGGACCACCTTGAGTTCCTGGGAATACAGCACCGTCTAAACAAGCAGACATTGTTTTCAAATCACCTTTCAATGTTTTGAAACCGAATGGGTTTTCAAAATCCTGACCCATCATAATCAAACCACCACGAGGCCCACGCAACGTTTTGTGCGTTGTTGTAGAAACGATATGGCAATGTTGCATTGGGTTATTCAACAAACCTTTTGCAATCAAAGCAGAAGGGTGAGAAATATCTGCCAACAACAAAGCACCTACTTGGTCAGCGATGTTACGCAAACGAGCATAATCCCAGTCACGAGAATACGCAGATGCACCACAGATAATCAATCTTGGACGCTCTTTCAAGGCTGTAGCTTCTACTTTGTCCCAGTCGATCAAACCTGTTTCTTCTTCTACACCATAAAAGAATGGTTGGAAGTATTTACCTGAAAAGTTTACTGGAGAACCATGAGAAAGGTGACCTCCGTGTGCAAGGTTGAAACCTAGGATTTTGTCGCCAGGGTTCAAGAAAGACAAAAATACGGCTGCATTAGCTTGTGCACCAGAGTGAGGTTGCACGTTAGCCCAAGTAGCACCAAAAAGAGCTTTGGCACGTTCGATAGCGATATTTTCGATTTGGTCAACTACTTCGCAACCACCATAGTAACGTTTGCCTGGAAGACCTTCTGCATATTTGTTGGTAAGCACAGAGCCTTGTGCTTCCATTACTTGCTTAGATGTGAAGTTTTCAGAAGCAATCAATTCGATACCAAATTCTTGGCGGTGTGCTTCTTGGTTAATCAAGTTAAAAATTTCAGTATCTCTTTCGAGCGTGAAAGTTGCTGTTGCCATTTCGCAAATTGTGATTGAATAATTGTGAGGTTGGTTTTGTATTAACAAATCATTAAATAATGATAAAAACCAAGCGTTTCTTGTATTAACACAGTAAAAATACTCTTAAAAAATGGATTGTGAAAACATTTTTTTACGCTTATCAGGCAATTTTTCAATTAGCCTTAGTCTCGCAACCCTTTATTTTTCAGGTTATTAGTAGAAAGTTTTAATTTCCTGAAAAAGTAAAAAGATTAAGTACTGGCAAAGAAGAGATTAGGTGTTTTTACTAGACTGAATTTAGTGATTGAGCGAATGAGTGATTATTTTAAAATGAGTTTTATGGATAGAGACGCAATGCTTCAACCTCTGAATTCCAATAAACAAGAGTTACAAGAATAATGGACTTCGATATTGATAGAGTTCCACTCGAATATGTAATTTCCCTATTTGAGACTTCTTATATGGAGCTTTAAGAGCTTCTTGAGGGATTAATACAATATTGTAAAGGTCAACTGGCGCTAAACTGTCTTCTGTGATAATTTCTTTTCTGATTTTGCCTTTTTTTAGGGCTACAAATGGATTTTGGATGTATGATTTACCCCAATCCTCCTTTCTTTCATACCAACGTGAATCATCAGCATAATAAATGACTGACAATAAGGCATCATTTTCCAAATATCCTTCAATTGTTATTTTATGTAAACTCGCGCGAAATGGCGTATTTACACTAGAACACGTGATGCCTCCATCCATTTCATAAATATCAAAATCCCATACTCTCTGCAAGGTAAAATGCCTGATGACAAAAAATGAGATAAGAAGCCCAATGCCTAAAAGTACTTTTTTCATGTTGTTGTAGAAATTAAATTTATGTTAGCTAGTTTATTAAGAACTAAAGTTTGTTTACTTGTCCCTATCTTCACAATTATGCCAGTGACAAATGGAATGATAAAGTTATAAACTTTTGAAAGAATAGGTCAAAGTCACAGACTTGAACCAGTTGTAATATAGTCTACAGAGAATTAAACCATAGACCCCAAAGTTAAAGTCATGAAGATATATATTTCAGAAGGTAGGTGTTCAGATTCCTTCTTAGAAAAAGTCGAATCATTTGTCGTTCCTATTATTAAATCGGAAGTTGGTCCCCATGTTAAAGAATCACTTTTGTGGATAGGGTTATATATTCGTAAAAGCGATGTTAATAATTCAATATACCACTTTTGCATGATTGACGTGTTAGTTGCAAAAGCCGCATTGAGAATCTGGGATGTAGAGCTTCACTGGCGTTCATCAGATGGCAGTATTGTATTAGCTTCTGATGATGTCGCAGACAAAGAAATCAGCTTTTGGATTGAAAATATGCCATCACAAGAACGATTACAGCAGGTTGTTGAACGTAACGAATATATGTGGAAACGTTCTACTAAAGAAGCGACAGTAGACAAAAAGCTCTATCGGTTTAAGATTCGGGAAATGGGCTGGTTTGGTTCTTCATTTCCAGATATTGGCATTAGGATAAAGACCCCTGTAAACATCGAAATTTTAGCTGAATTTATCGGAAATGCCATTGAATCGTATAATCAAAAAAGTTTGTTAAAAGATGATTCTGATGAAAATGACATGACTAACTTAGGCTTAATCCATAATTTCAGCTATGAAAAGAGAAAGAAAAACGTCTATCTCTTCACACTTGATATGGGTTCAGCACTTGATGGGGTAGATGCGATTTTACAAGCACTAAATGATTCAGATTTTGAGATTGCATTAATCACGTTGGAATAGGATCTTTTCCAATTATTTATACAAAAACAATATAGTGTGGCGACACCTGTTCCAGTTAATACAGTCTACAGAGAATTAAAGCAAAGCCCACAATGTTAAAATCATGAAAATAAATATTTCAGAAGGTAAGTATTCAGAATCATTCTTTAAAAAAGTAGAGTCATTTTTAAAGATTTATTTAAAGTCTGAATTTTCAGTACACATGAATACTTCATTACTATGGATTGGTTGTTATACTCCAACAATTGATAAAGATAGCTTTTATTACTATAAATCATTGTCAATAGGTATTGATAAAACAGCTTACAGTCTGGTATCAGATGTACAACTTCACTGGCGTTCACCAGATGGCAATATTATATTACCTTCTGATGATGTAACAGACAAAGAGATCAGTTTTTGGATTGAAAATATGCCATCACAAGAACAATTAAAAAAGATAATTGAGCGTAATGAGTATTTGTGGAAACGTCCTTCTAAAGAAGCTATGATAGACAAAAAGCTCTATCGGTTTAAGATTCGGGAAATGGGCTGGTTTGGTTCTTCATTTCCAGATATTGGCATTAGGATAAAGACCACTGTAAACATCGAAATTTTAGCTGAATTTATCGGGAATACCATTGAATCGTATAATCAAAAAAGCCTTCTAAAAGATGATTCTGATGAAAATGACATGACTAACTTAGGCTTAGTCCATAATTTCAGCTATGAAAAGAGAAAGAAAAACGTCTATCTCTTCACACTTGATATGGGTTCTGCACTTGACGGGGTAGATGCGATTTTGCAAGCACTAAATAAATCAGATTTTGAGATTGAATTAATCACTTTGGGGTAAAGAAATTCTTCCTAACGTCTAGCTCACGGTAAAGTTATAAACTTTTGAAAAAATAGGTTCAAGTCGCAGACTTGAACCAGTGATAAAAAAAGCACACTAGATATGACAACTTTTATCTGTCGTATCCAGTGCGCTTTTACAATTATATCAAAATGGAGGTTTATTGCATTTTCAAATCGTCACATCATCAAATTTTCAAATCCACAAATCCTCTTATTTTCAAATCTTATTTCTTAATGCCTCGTTTGATGGCATCGTAGATTACCTCATTGATATTGGTTCTAACATTGAGGTCTGACAATTTGGAGTTGTTGCGTGTAGGATATACACGGTTGGCTAAGAATACATACACCAGTTGATTGTCGGGGTCAACCCAAGTATAAGTTCCTGTAAAACCTGAGTGTCCAAAGCTCGAAGCTGGGGCACTTGGAGCAGCACTAATGCCTGGCTTTTTGCGGTCGGGCTTATCGAAGCCAATGCCACGACGACTATTTTCTGCTACACTGAATGGATAGCTTGTCCATTCGTTCAAAGTACTTTCTTTGATAAAACGCTTACCTCCATAATATCCTTTTTGCAAATACATCTGCATCAATTTTGCCAAATCGTTGGCATTTCCAAACAAACCTGCGTGTCCCGAAATACCGTTGAGCATAGCAGCACCTTCATCATGTACTCGTCCATGGATGAGTGTTTTACGGAAAAGGGAGTCATATTCTGTTGGTACAATTCTGTTTAAATCATAATGCAAGCGAGCATTGTAAGTCAACGTAGTAGCACCCAATGGTTGGTAGAAAGTATCTTTCAAGAAAGATTCCCAATCTTTACCAGTTAGACGAGGAATGATTTGTGGATACATATAGTACGACAAATCTGAGTAGACATATTCTTTTTTCTCACGCAAGGGCGAATCTTCAATCGCCTTATAAAGCACATTGTGGTAATCTTTATGAATCCAAAGGTTTTCAGCTACTTGGATAGAATAATCATTAGATTTTTCAGCAGCAAAAGTATGGTGCTTCCAAATGGTTGGCTGTGTCGCGATATTCACACATTCTGCCCAAAGTTTTTTGTCAGACTGTATTGCTTTTTCGATACGAGCATAAGCTTTTTTACGACTGAAGAGTTTTTCCCAGAACGTAATTTTATATCCTTCTGGATATCCGTGTGCAGCAATTTTATCTTGATATACTTTGCTTGCCAATAACATTTTGGTAGAGTCAATACAATCTTGCCAGAAAGGAATCCATGCTCTTAGGCGTGCTTGGTGCGTCAAAATATCTTTATACACCAAGCCAGATTTATTGGAATTTTTCCAGTCTGGAATCATATCACCCATGGTACTGCTCAAAGAGAATTTACCTTCATCGCTCATACGCATCATCGCGGCTACTGAGGTACTAATTTTGGTAACCGAAGCCAAGTCATACAAATCAGTTAAAGCTACCTTTTGATTTCCTTCATAGGTATGTTTTCCATAAGCTTTATGGAAAATTACTTTACCATTTTTAGCGACTAAAACCACCGCACCTGGCGTTGCCTTACGGTCGATAGCTGTCGTTACAATTGAATCAATGCGAGCACCCAAATATTTTGAATCAATCCCTACAGCCTCTGGAACAGTATATTCAAAACGCTGAAGAGCTTTGGTCGTAATACCATCATTGTATTTGAACGCAGTATTTACTGTCACAGGAAGTTTACCTGTAATAGGAGTAGCTCCGAATATGGCTTGTGCTGCAGCTTCTTGTGTAAAAGGTGTTTCTTGGAACGTTTGAACCAAAGCTGCCGCATTTTCCAAGTTTTCAAATTTCCCTAATGTATAAGGATTCGAGAAAAGCGTGATGATGGTTTTGGCATTGCTAAATCTCTTTACTAACTCCTGTGTTTTAGGTAGGATATTATAATTTTTAGCAGGGCGAATATTTTGCCCATTCACACCCATAATTACCAAGTTGTACGATTTGAGTGCCTCCTCAACTTTGGCAATTGTACTATCAGCCGAGTTTTCGTCTAAGTTAAAATGTTCTACAGCCGTGTAATTGCCTAACATTTTTTGGAAATCCGTTACAGGTTTTGAGCCAAAAGCAGGTGTTCCAATAACCAATGAGGCAATTTTTAAGGTATCAAGGTTCTGTAAAGGAATAAGATCTTTTTTGTTACGAAGTAAAGTAACCGTATTAATAGCCAACTGACGATTGAGCAAATCTGAAAAACGAGGATTTAGGTCATCAATCAAGTTTTTGGTATCAATCGCTTTGTACTTATCTAGCCCAGCCCATGATTTAGCCAATAGGATTCTTTTTACACGTTCGTCGATATCAGCTTGAGAGATTTCGCCACTTAAAAGAGCTTTTTTGATGGCATTAAATGCCGCAGGAACATCCACAAATGTTTCAAGAATATCATTTCCTGCAAGAATGGCTTTTACGTTGGCGGTTCCTTCAGGGAAAAACTTTACGGCTCCTTGCATATCCATGGCGTCCGTAAATACTAAACCTTTGAAATTTAATTCTTTACGTAATAAATCCGTAATGACTTTTCTTGACAGCGTCGAAGCTAAGTTTTTGGTGGTATCCAAAGCAGGAATATTTAGGTGCGCTACCATAACTCCCTGTAAACCATTTTTGATAAGTTCACGATAAGGATACAGTTCCAAAGAATCTAATCGAGTACGATTATGATTAATCAAAGGCAAATCGTAGTGAGAATCAGTACCAGTATCACCATGCCCAGGAAAGTGCTTCGCAGAAGTAATAACCCCTCCACGTTGTAAGCCTTTCATGTAAGCAATGGCTTTTTGCGTTACTTGATATTTGTTTTCGCCGAATGAGCGGAAGTTGATAACAGGGTTGTTGGGATTATTATTTATATCAACAACTGGCGCATAATTTACATGTACACCAATACGCTTACACTGAAGTGCAATTTGATAACCCATTTCTTCGAGTAGCTGGGTATTGCCTTGCATGGCCCCTAAAGCCATCTGATAGGGAAAACGCGTTGTACTGTCGAGACGCATACTTAAGCCCCATTCCAAGTCCATGCCAATGAGCATAGGTACTTTAGCCATCGCTTGTAGCTTATTGACTAATATGGCTTGTTTGCT
Source organism: Flectobacillus sp. BAB-3569 (assembly GCF_002270355.1). Classification (GTDB taxonomy): domain Bacteria; phylum Bacteroidota; class Bacteroidia; order Cytophagales; family Spirosomataceae; genus Flectobacillus; species Flectobacillus roseus. The sequence goes on from NZ_NJFZ01000022.1 coordinate 130,617, forward strand.
AGGGTTTCCAGCGAAGAATACTAATCCACCCACGTGATAATCTTTTACGATTTGGTTGAGGCGAGTCGTATCATAAGTAGCGTTGTAATTAGCACGAGGCATCATCAATTGACCAATCTTTTGGTCAACTGTCAGCGTTTTAAATACAGAATCTACCCATTTTTGATTGGCATTCGGAAAAAGCTCTGATTGAGCCAAAGCCCCCGAACTTGCCAAACCAAGGATAGCTAAGGTTTTGATGAAGTAATGCGTTATTTTCATTAAGCGTTTCAAAGGTTGATTGAATATGCAAGATAAGCATTTTTTGAGGGATACGCTTACGGAGTTGTGTGGGAATGAGGTGTAAGCGTTCATAGTTTTTAGCTTTAAACTATCAGCTAAAAGTTCCAGAGGATTTTATCGCATATCCAGTAAACATTTTGCCTAATACTTGCGGCATATGGGCTAAAGCCAAATTTGCCATTTTCTGTTAATTATACAAAATCTATAATATTACTCTAGTAAATAAGCGTATCCTGACCTACCTTTGTAAAATATTATTCAACAAACTAAATCACAGTGAAATACATCAAACCCATCGAACAGCTCATCCAAGAATCGGAGGAGTCTGGCGAAAAAACACTCAAACGTTCTCTTAATGCCTTTCAATTAATTATGCTCGGTTTAGGGGTAATTATTGGAGCGGGCTTATTTTCACTTACAGGTTTGGCAGCGGCTAATAATGCTGGTCCAGCGGTGACGCTTTCTTTTGTAGTAGCAGCAATAGGCTGTGCTTTTGCAGGCTTATGTTATGCAGAGTTTGCGGCAATGATTCCTGTTGCGGGTAGTGCTTATACGTATTCGTATGCGACACTCGGCGAATTAGTAGCTTGGATTATCGGTTGGGATTTGGTGCTAGAGTTCTCTGTTGGAGCGGCTACAGTGGCTATTAGTTGGTCAAACTATCTGGTGAAGTTTTTGGCTTATTATCAACTTTATATTCCTCCTCAATTAGTACATTCTCCATTCGAAACAGTCACTTTGGCTGATGGACAACAAATTCATGGTTTGTTCAACTTACCTGCGGCTTTAGTAGTGGTGTTTATGTCCTTTATTTTGATGCGTGGCACCAAAGGTTCTGCTATTTGGAATGCTATTGTGGTATCGCTCAAAGTGGCGGTGGTACTGGTATTTATTGCTTTGGGATGGAATTATGTGCAACCACAAAATTACCAACCTTATATTCCAGCTAACACGGGTATATTTGGTGAATATGGTTGGTCAGGCATTTTGCGTGGTGCAGGTGTGGTATTTTTTGTGTTTTTAGGATTTGATATTATATCGACAGCCGCACAGGAAACTAAAAACCCACAGCGTAACATGCCTATTGGTATTATTGGTTCTTTGTTGGTTTGTACCGTTTTATTTGTGCTTTTTGCACACGTGATGACAGGTCTTTCGCATTATACTACTTTCAAAAACAATGCAGCGCCTGTGGCGGTGGCTATTCAACAAACACCGTATGCTTGGTTATCTCAATTGGTGATTTTAGCTATTTTGGTGGGCTATACCTCTGTAATTCTTGTAGATTTGATGGGGCAGTCACGAGTATTTTTTAGTATGTCTAAAGATGGACTTCTCCCTAAAATCTTCTCTGAAGTACATCCCAAATTCCGTACTCCTTGGAAATCAAATATTTTATTCTGTGTGTTCGTGAGCTTATTTGCGGCTCTTGTTCCTATTGATGTCGTTGGCGAAATGACCAGTATTGGGACGCTATTAGCTTTTGTCGTAGTTTGTGGAGGGATATTAGTTTTAAGAAAAACGAACCCAGATACTCCACGTTCATTCAAAACGCCATGGGTGCCATTCGTACCAATTATGGGAATATTGACTTGTGTAGGAATGATGGCATTCTTGCCATTGGATACGTGGATTCGTTTGATTGTGTGGATGGCAATTGGTATGGTGATTTATTATACTTATGGTCGCAAGAATAGTGTGATTCGGAAGAATGCCTCAAAAGCAGATATGGAATAAAATCTTCATAGCCTATTACTCAGCGGAATCGTGAAGGATTGATTTGATAAAGTCGAAATAGTGATATTTTTACTAACTGGCTCGTAGTGCTTTCCTTGGGCTGTAATCGTAAAACTAATAGGATGCTGAGCGCTTGGCTTGGCATTTGGCGAAAGTACCAACGATAGCAAGTTGCCAGCGGTTTTATGATTTTTACATTCAAGGTCACTGAGTACTAGGTTTTTGTCTGGGCCTAAAATTGAAATGGTTAGATTTTTAGGAAACACAATGTTGGGTTGCTCTTCATCTACAAGCTCAATGAGGATTGGAGTATGATAGTTGCTTGTATTATTGGGAAATCGAATATCATTAAACGGATTAATATTTTGACAACTCGAAAACAAAAGAGGAATCATAAATAATAATAAACCGCTACGGCTTATAGAAGCGATAGACGTTTTCATGAGTTCAGGTTTTATTTAGTGGAAAGCGAAATAAACGCCATCAAGTAATAAAGTCCTTGTGAGATTTATTACTTGATGGCGTTTTTGTATCTATTTACTGACAATTATTGAGTGGATAAATGACAGTAGCATTAACTTCCCCAGTTGTTGCATCAATTGGGAAAGAACCATTCAGACCTGTTGACGAAACGATGGTAGCCTTATCTCCGTTGATGGTAACTTCTCCAGAGAAATCAATTCCATTATAAGTAGCAGTTAAAGTATATTTAACCCCTTTCTTCATACCAATAATAGCTTTTCCTTCCACCACACTGACTAATTGTTCTGTGTTGGTATCATCTACGAGTTTTAGCCAAACTGTAGGTTTGATACTGATATTTTTGCTAATACAAGCCGCTGTAAAGTCAAGATTTACTTTTACTGCGTCAGATTCGGTATCAGTGGTGGTTGTTGGTGTAGGAATGTCCGGAGCTGTTGCTTTAACTTTTACATCTACTATCACTACAGAGTTATTACAAGACATAAAAGATTTAGAGCCACCTTTCGAAGTAGTATTGGGAGAGGTACTAACAGGAGTAACAACAATACGCCCTGTATAACCACTAGGTACTCGTTTTACTTTAATGTTATAACTTGAACCATTAGATATTTTAAAATTATTAAAGCTCTTACTTAACTTTGCTTTTCCATTTTTAGAGTATGTAATCTTTGCACTAAATTTGGAAGTACCATATCTAACGTCAGAATTTACTTTTATTCTGATAGTTTTGGTGCCACAAGTTTTGCCCTTATAGTTTCTAGAAATTGTCCATATTGACAAATGGGATACTTTAAAGTTGGCAACCAAATTTCCATTGGCATCTTTTGCAATAGTGGCAACTCCTTCTTCTGTCCATTCATCTTTAGCTTTATCATAACTCCATACAGGAATTTGATCGCCTACGTTCATGGGAGCTTCTGTTTCTGGATCTTCATAGCTTGGATTAAGCGAAAGTGTTACATCCAATGGCGTTGAGAAACTTTTAACATTTTTGCCTCCAGCAGTCATTTCAATGTCCAAAAAACCTGCTGATAGGAATGTCCCAAAATCAGTTGTTCCATCTTTGTACTTAATGGTATTCCCTTCACCTTCGTTTGGTAGGCTATTGGCTGCTTCTTCTGTACCTGTTCCGTATTGCACAATGGTACTCGAAACGTTGGTAGTGTTAATCACCAAACCATTTTCATCTTTTAGTTGTGTACCAGGTGCAATAGAGATTTTGGCTACCTCTGGTTTTGAAGATGTAGCAGGAACCGTAATAGTTTCGCCAGTGGCTAATAAAGTTGTTTTGGAAATAGCGCCAACGCCATCTGGTAATGCATTAAGGTTTGTCAATGGCACTTCGTAAGTAGCACTTTCTAAATCGGTTACTACTATACTGTAGTTGGTAGACACGTAATTGGGACCTTTGACAGAAACTGTAAATTCTACAGGGGCACTTTCGGTTGGGTTGGCATTTTGTCCTAATACTACCGAAAGCAAATTACCTGCTACCTTAAAGTCTTTTCCTCCAAGATCTGTAAAAACAAGGTCTTTGCCAGGCCCTGAAATTGTTACAGTTAAATCGTTGGGTAAAGTTTTACTGTTGGGATTGGCATCAACAAACTCAATCAAAATAGGAGATTTATAAACGTTGTTGTTGACAGTAAGCTCTACGCCTTCAAGTGGATTAATTTGCTGGCAGCCAACAGTAAGAGCTAGTCCAAGCGAAAGAAGTACCGCAGGACGGAGTATAGAAGTAAATATTTTTTTCATCAGAAATAAAAAGAAGATGGATTAAAAGAGAAAAGTTTAGTCTAGTCTGATGGCTAACCTCAGATTGACAACTGGCCAGTATTTCCAGTCTTTCATGTTTTCTTGAACTTTGGCTTGTTGTTCGCTCATACTGCTTAGTCTTTTATCACCAGTTAAGGTAACTTTAGGTGTTTGGGTATAATAAGAACCTACTTCAAAGCCAAAACCAACTCTTCTTTTAGGAACAGTTCGCCCAAAGCCAATGCCAGCAAAAGGCGCATATTGTTTGCCATAATCTACTGTAAACTGTACATTCCCTACTTCTTCGGGGGTAAAAGTCGTACTCCCAAATTTGTAAGTGCCTGTTGGTGTTACTACCAGCGCAATTTGCCCTTTATCAAAGTATGAAACACCGCCAATTAGTTTGAAGCTACTTTTTTTGAATGGATGATATTCAAATGAAAGACTAGCAATAGATACGTTGGCGTCTCCTCCCAACTTTACGTCTTCACCCGAAGTTTTGGCAGTGGTGTTTGTGTTGTATTTGAAATAGCTATAGCCCAAGCGTGCAGTGATTTTTGGACTGATGGCATAGCCAATATCTAACCCTGGGGTAGTGCCAAGGTTTAAACTAAGACCTAATTTATGAGAAGAGCCACCTAGCGATTGGGCTTTTGTTACATTGCTGTAACTAATGAGACATACATAAAGAAGGAATAAACTAAAAGTAGTTTTTTGTTGCATAAGTTTTTTACTGAATTTTAGAAAACATACATGATCATTAAAGTATTTACGATGGTGTATATAGGAGGTATTACGAGAAAAGGAATAATGATTTTATAAACTTTAAAGTGTGCCAAGTTGGTTTTGCTTCTCTAACTAATTCAAGTTTGACTGATCAACAACTAAAGGCTTTAGGCACAAAGTGCGGTTCTATTTCATAACAAAATACCTTTCATTATAAAACGCTTTGTGCCGTTGCCCTCAAGGTAAGAGGTAGTACCATAAATTTGTTCGTGTAATCCTATAGTATCAGATGAGTTTTAACGATAAGCTACAGCTTAAGTAAAAACCTTATATTAATATTTTTTAATTGGGTTCAGGTCTAGGCCTTAGGTAGAGTGGTTTGTATTTAGGAAACAATCGCTTTGAACCTACAAGCACAAAGCATATTTGTCGTGCCAAATCCTAACAAGATTAGTACGACAAATATGATAAGGAAGGTTGGGAAACTGTATAAAATGGGCATGACAAAAAGTTGACAAAACGCCAACTTTTTCATAAACAGAAGCTTATAAAGATCTTTTAATTTCGATCCAAGGTTTTTTTCTTAAACGTAATCTAGTCTGATGTATCGTGTTTTTGTTTACGCCAATCATATTCGCCATTTCTTGTGTACTCAAATCTAGTTTTTCGAGCATCAACAATCGGAGTTCGGCATTGGTGAGATCAGGGTATTTTTCTTTGACGGATTGCATATAACCTGGGTGTACTTTTTCAAACATACGCTTGAAGTTTGTCCAACCTTCATCAGTAAGAATGGTAGACGAAATAAGTTTTTCGAAATGCTCATGCTGGTTGTCAGAAGCATTGAGCTTTTCATTTTCTTGTCGAAGATTTTCAATAAGCTCCGACATACTCCGAAAATGATTGGTTTGCCAAGCAAGTTCTTTTTGTGCCGTTTCCAGCTCACTTTCTTGCTCGCGGTGTTTATGTCTCAGACGTTGGTGGTTGACATATACCAATCCTAGCACCAGTAGTAGAATCAAAATGATGGCGTTGCGCAAATACTTTTGTAATTGCTTTTCACTTTCAATGGCTTTTACATGGTTGGCATACTTTTCTACTTCATAGCGCAATTGCATTTGCGATAATTTTTGGGCATCATTTCGGCGATTGAGGCTATCTTGAAGCATTTGCGCCAAATGCGTATATCGTAAAGCCTCCGCGTAACCACCTACTTTTTCGTAGTATTCTGAAGAATATTTATAAAGTCGTAATGGTTTGAAATAGTCAAGTTTCCCATTTGGCTCTAGTGAGGATTTGATATTATTGGCAAGCTTTAGAAGTGGAGCCACTTCATTGATTTTTTTAGCTTTAATTTTACAGGAATCAATACCATCAAGGCATCAAATTCGGCTTGTTTTGATACAACAGTATCTAATGAAAGGCGCGATTTGATAAGCTGAAATCCTTTACTGGCATAAATTTCTCCCTCTTTAATTTTTCCCTGATCTAGTAATAGTGAAGCTATGTCGATAGAAGCAAAATTTAGCCAAAATTCACTCCAATATTTGTGTTCGGGTATATCTGAGTGGAAGTTTTGATGAAAAGCTAAAATCCTTTTTGCATAAATCATCGATTTGTTATACTCCTTTTTATTTTTCCAATAGGTTTGTAAATAACTTAATACCTGCGTATAATGAAACCCACCCTCTATAGTAGGCTCGATATATCGTTCGGCAATGCGTAGGTATAAATAGGCTTTATCAAAATCACCCAAATCCCAAAGACATTTACTAAAGTCAAATAGGATAGAGGCAATGTTATAGTCTCTACACTTTTCAAATCCAAGCTCTTTTAGTTGTTCCAGAGAGGTTTGTATATCTACATAATACTGTTCGCTCGAAATCCTCTGACCCAGATACAAACTATTGGTTAATGAAGCAGCGGCAATCAATGCTTCAGCCTCATAACCTTGCTGAATAGCAATTTTTTGCATTTCTTCCAATTCTCCGAAGATACTCGCTGGTTTTCCTTTGGGAAACTTAAAACCAACATTGTTTCCAATTAATGCAAGGTAATAGCTGAGTGCTATTTGGGTGTGATAGTCCTTTTTGAAGTCAGCGACTTCAACCATTTGTGCCAGTAGTGAAGATAATTGATTTACATTGGCAACTTTCCAGAATGGATAATCATGCACATAGCGATAACGCTGTGCTGCACTCATTTCCATGAATTGGTTTTTGTTGAATACAGGTTGGGCAAGACTTAGATTTCCTAAACAGCATACAAAAAGAATTGTTGCAGTAAAGTGTAATTTTTTATTTAGTGGTATGGGAAAAAGAAAGAAGCTTTTCATTCTAGAAATTGTTCTCAAAAGCAAGTGTGTAAGAACAAAGATAAGCTAGCTTTTTTGAATTGAGAATGATGAGCTATGAATTAATGAAAGAATCAATTCTATATCGGAGGGGAGTAAGTATGAGTGATGAATTGTGAGTGATGAATTGTGAATGGACGAAGAAGTTCAAACATTCTCTTTTTTGAATATCGGATTAGTAGTGTACGAAAGATTTTATTTTGTTCAAAAGTGTTCTTATCATTAGCATTTTTGCAGTAGTGGCAATCCTTGCGGTTGCCATGTTGAGTTGGGCAACCGCAAGGGTTGCCACTACTGCAATTTTATTTTTAAAACAAAATTTGAAACTTCGTACAGGACTAATACTTAAGCCCTTTTTTCCGAAATCAAAAATCCCAAATCCGCAATGGTTTGAAAGACCTAATTCATCATTCACAATTCATCACTCAAATTTGTTCCTAGTAGCTCATTTCTACAATTTCTTTTACAACTTCTGGAGTAATATCTCGGCGTTCGCCAAGTCCTTTCCAGCCTCTTTCGGTGAAACGCTTTTCGATAAACTCGCCAGTGTGAGCATAGTCGCTTGTGTATTCAGATAAGCGTGTTTTTACTCCTAATTCATGTAACCAAGCTACTGTACGTTCAATAGCAGCATTCGCTTTTTCCTCGATAGAACCTTCGGTAATATTCCATACTCGTTCGCCGTATTGTGCCAACTTTTCTTTTTTGTTGTCAAAACGATTACGGTATAGGTTCGGGAAAATAATAGCCAATGTCATGGCATGGTCGATATTGTACAAAGCCGTAAGTTCGTGACCAATCATGTGTGTAGCCCAGTCGGTTGGCACACCTTTTTGAATCAAGCCATTAAGTGCCATTGTACAGCTCCACATAAAGTTGGCGGCAGCTTCATAATTACTTGGGTCGGCCAAAATCTTTGGTGCAACTTCAATCAAAGTCTGTAAAATACTTTCTGCAAAACGGTCTTGAAGCCAAGCATTAGCAGGATAAGTCATATATTGCTCCAATACGTGTGTGTAAGCATCTACAATACCATTGCGTAACTGACGAACAGGAATACTTTTAATTACTTCTGGGTCTAATACTGAGAATTTTGGGAATAAACCTGGTCCGCCCATACTCAGTTTTTCTTGTGTTGCTACGCGAGTAACTACTGCACCAGAGTTCATTTCAGACCCTGTAGCAGGTAAAGTCAATACTGTACCAAATGGCATAGCTTGTGTTGTACGGATAGATTTTGCCAAAATATCCCAAGGTTCACCTTCAAAGTCTACTGCCGCTACGATAAACTTAGTACCATCAATCACCGAACCGCCACCAACAGCTAATACGTAATCAAGCTTTTGAGTACGAATGATTTCTACAGCTTTCATGAGTGTTTCATAGGTAGGGTTAGGCTCAATACCACTAAATTCCACTACTTCATGACCTTTCAAGGCTTCGATAACCTGTTCGTAAACACCGTTGGTTTTGATACTACCACCACCGTAAGTCATCAATACACGAGCGTTAGCAGGAATTTCTTTGGCAATGTTGGCTATTTGTCCTTTTCCAAAAAGAATTTTGGTAGGATTCTGCAATTCAAAGTTTAACATATCTGGTTTTTGTTTAAAAAATGAAAATGTAATCCTTAGGTCTGTAATTGCTGGAAAATGTTTACGGACCTAAGCTTTTAAGAAAAACACCTTGACCTGCGCAAAAGTTTCTGTGGCAGGACAGCCTTTGAGTAGTTTTGAGAGGCTTCCCCTTTTGTTATCAGTGTTTTAAAGACGATTATTTAAGTAATAAGTGATCATGTAGGATAAGATTTAAGTTATTTGTTGAGGCACAAGGCAACAGGCAAAAGGCAAAGAGTAAAGAGTGTTAAAATGTTTTTAATATCCAAAGTCCACCGCCCAAAGCTGTTATCTGAAAGCCTAAAGCACACAACTTAAATCAAATTTGGTGCTTCTACTCAATGTAAAATATTATTTTACATTCATAATTTAAGTAAAAGGAAAGATTAAATTAATAGTATATCTGAGGCAAAAGTTGACTATAACCTTTTGATTATGAATATCTTCAAATAACCAATATACTGTTAACTAATAACGTTTTCCTACTTACAACTAATAATTCAGCACTAATACTTCCTACTGATAATCAAACTATCTAAATTCAATTCATTCATGAAACAACTTTTTTTATGGGCTTGTGCTTCGCTTATAGGTGTGCAGTCTTTTGCACAAACCGATAAACTTTGGTACGATTCACCAGCCAAAACATGGGTAGAAGCGCTCCCTATTGGTAATGGTCATTTGGGTGCTATGGTTTTTGGTCGTACAGGCAAAGAACTCATTCAGCTTAACCATACCGATTTTTGGTCGGGTGCTCCCAAAGATTGGAACAATCACAATGCAGCTCAGTACTTCCCTGAAGTAAAGGCATTGATGAAACAAAAGAAATACGCCGAAGCAGAGGAGCTTTCTAAAAAACTCCAAGGCGCATTTACACAGTCGTATCAGCCTCTTGCCGATCTTACGATGACATTTTCGGATACTACCCAAATTGGAGAGTATTACCGTGACTTGGATTTGAATACTTCTACCACTCATGTTCGCTATAGCACACCTAAGGCTACTTATGAGCGTGAATTGCTAGTTAGTTTTCCAGATAAAGCAATGGCTATGCGCTTGACTGCTAACGGGGGGCGTAGTTTAGGTTTTACGATTGGAGCTTCGTCTTTGATGAAGAATAAAGTTTGGGTTGATGGTAATATCTTAAAAATCAGATTGAAAGCACCTAAACATGTAGAACCCAATTACAGAGGAGGCTTTAAGCCAGAAGAAGCCGTTCAATACGACGATTGGAATGGCGAAGGAATGGAAGCGGAGGTTTGGGTACAAATCAAATCTGCCACAGGTAAGGTAAGTGTTAAAGATAATCAGCTGGTCCTAGAAAATGCCTCTGAGGCAGAAGTGTATGTGGTAGCTGCAACAAGTTACAATGGACGTTTCAAATCGCCTGGTTTGGAGGGTTTAGAGCCTTCAAAGCAAGCTGGAGAATGGATGCGTTTGGCATCAGGGCGTTCGTATGAAAGTATTCGTAAAATGCATTATCAAGATTATCACGCACTGTATGGCCGTGTAGACTTGGCATTGGAAAGTAAAGGAACAGCCAATATCCCGACTGATAAGCGTATTGTCAACTATGCCAAAGATGCTGACCCACAAATGGTAGCGCTCTTGTTTAATTATGGTCGTTACTTACTGATTTCGTCGTCTCGTCATGGTGGTCAGGCTGCTAACTTGCAAGGTATTTGGAATAATATGGTACGTCCGCCGTGGAGTTCTAACTATACGACCAATATCAACGTGCAAATGAATTACTGGCCTGCCGAAATGTGTAACCTTTCGCCATTGACTGAGCCATTGATGAATTTGATTAAAGATTTATCGGTAAATGGTTAAAAAACGGCTGAACTACACTATAACCTCAAAGGTTGGGTAGCGCACCACAATACCGATATCTGGGGTTTGACTTCCCCTGTGGGTGATTTTGGTACAGGCGACCCTGTTTGGGCCAACTGGCAAATGGGGGCAGCTTGGTTGTGTAGTCATGTGTATGAACATTATTTGTACACAGGCAACAAACAGTTTTTACAAGAGTTTTATCCAGTTATGAAAGGGGCCACCGAATTTGTAATTGGTTTCTTGGATAAAAACGATGCAGGTTATTATGAGTTAGTTTTTGGGGTATCTCCCGAAAATCAATATAAATATCAAGGAAAAAACTTAGCTATCTCAGCAGGAACAGCTATGGACCTAGCCTTGACTCGTGAGTTATTGAACAATTGTTATCAAGCAGCCAAAGCATTGAATCAAGACCCTGCTTTTGTGAAGCAATTGGAAGAGTTATTGCCGAAACTTCAACCTTTCAGAATCAACGATAAAGGTAATTTGATGGAGTGGTCAGAGGATTTTGAAGAAACAGATGTTCACCATCGTCACTCTTCGCATTTGTATGCCTTGCACCCAAGTAATCAAGTAAACCCTTGGACTTCTCCTGAGTTATTCAAAGCCGTAAAAAATTCATTATTGCGTAGAGGTGATGCAGGTACAGGCTGGGCAATGGGCTGGAAAGTGAACTTCTGGGCGAGATTATTGGATGGCGACCACGCAATGATTATCCTCAAAAACCTTTTGAGTCCTATTGGCTTTGACGGATATGACTATCACAAAGGAGGTGTATATCGTAACTTGTTTGATGCTCACCCGCCATTCCAGATTGATGGAAATTTTGGTGCGACTTCAGGTATTGCCGAAATGTTGCTACAATCGCATTCGGGCGCAGTACACTTATTACCAGCTTTGCCAAGTACTTGGCAAAAAGGACAAGTAAAAGGATTGGTAGCTCGTGGAGGCTTTGAGGTAGATATCGTTTGGGAAAATGGTAAACTTCAAAAGGCTACTATCTTCTCAAAATTGGGGGGTACTTGCCGTATTCGTTCTGAAGTACCGTTGAAAATCAAAGGGGCAAAACTAGCCAAAGGAACAGTGTCAAACCCGCTCTTGAAATGTATTGATGGTGCAAAACCTGTTTCGGTAGTTGGGCAACCTTTAGCGACAGAAACCACCAAAAAGTACTATGAATATGATGTAGTGACTAAAAAAGGTGAAAAAATTATATGTCAATAGCAGACTAAAAAATAGTATCAAAAAAGCGGATCGAAATTATTTCGACCGCTTTTTTGATGAAAAATTGCTAGATTTTACTCGGCTTAAGACGCAATCATTGCGTCTCTACTGCTATTTTTAAAATAATCGCTCAACCATTATTCACTCAATAACTCACAAATCTTCCATATTGCCAGTGCTGTAATATTGGTAAATTTTCTTTTTCAAAAGCCAATCGTATTTGGCGATTTCTGCATTTTGTTGAATCGTGAAAAAGCTATTTTTGACGGATTCAAAATCCTTTATTTTTACCTCTCCTCGTTGTACCTTTTGTAAGGTAGTGTTAAAATATACCTGCCAAACTTGTAAGGTTTTTTGTGCTGCTTGATATTGTAAAATAGCAGCCTCCAAATTATTAGTCGACAAGAGTGCTTCTTTATAAATCTCAGCTCGTGCCGAAAGCATCGAGATATGCGCATTTTCGATATTAATGGCAGCTTGTTGCTGTTGGTATTTTCGAAGACCTCCTGTTATAATAGGCAAATTGATTTGAAAACCTACATACGCACTTGCTAGTTGTTTCCACTGCGAAAAAAAGGAGGTTGTTTTATAACTGTATGCATAGTTGGGTGAAAGTGCCAAACGTAGTTGCCCTTGCGAATACACAGGAATGGTATCGGTACGAACCAGATAAGCTTGGTCAACTTCACGGAAAAGGCTTGAAAAAGGCAATGAAACACCTGCAGCCAATGAGATCGTAGGATAGGCACTGGCTTTGACAGCATCATATTGCAGGGCTACAAGTTTCTGATTGAGTTGCGTTATTTTGGTTGACGGATGCCAGTACGCCATTTTATAAAACAAGTCATATTCCCCCTTTTTTTGACCGATAGGTCTATCTACAGTAAATGTTTCGTCTTTTATTTCTGCGATTTCGATGCCCAAAGGGTCAGGCAATGCCAAAAGTGTACCAAGATTAATTTGAGCTGTTTTCAACTCATTTTTATACTTTGTCAATGTAAATTCATCGTTGGCTACTTGAGCTTGCCATTCCAAAACGCTATAAGCTGTGTCGGGGTTGCTGGTATTGGCTTTTTGAAAAACGGCTAATTGCTCACTCGAAATACCGAGCTGACGTTCAGCACTTTTGACATAAACTTGCTGCAATAATATCTGAAAATAAGCCTGCGTGATTTGTATGGCGATGGCAACAGTATTTTTTTGTTCTTGTAAACTCGCTATTTCTTGTTCAACGATACTTTGTTGATGGGAGTTTTTTTTACGACCACCCGCCCACAATACTTGGTTCATATTGACCCCCATAATATTATTGATAAAGCCATTGGTGGCATATTGATAAGTGGTAGGGTCAAGCGAACGCCCCATAGCCAACGTCGGACTAACCGAAAACTGAACGGTAGGGTAGAGGTCGGTTTTGGTGTAAATAGTTTTTTCTAAAGCTAACTCTTGATTGAGTCGAGTTTGCTTGATTTGAAGGTTATTGTTTTGAGCATGTTGGATACATTGATGAAGATTCCAAACCTTTTGCGCTCGGACAGGCATCAGACTTATTGCTAAAAAAGTCATGATGAAGAAAAAAGTTTTCATAGGTCAACCAAAATACTGGTGGTTGTTGATGGTTTAATAAAAAAGCCACCGACTCAGCACGTATGCCTATCAGTGGCTTCAGCTATCCAATTGATTTTTACGGGTTAAGGAGTTATGGCGGGTAAAATATTTACAAACAACTCCTTATTTAAAAATTATTTATGAATAATCACAGCAGCTGATGGTGTAATGCCAATATTTGCCAAACCTCCTGTTACTGTCGTAGGGGCTGTCGCCGAAATATATTTTGCTCCAGAGGTATTGTTCAATAAATTAGTTACAACCGTAGTATTGTTGTTTACATTGTTTCCTAATACTTGTGTATTGCTAACATTAAGATTAGCTACTGTAGGGTTGTTTGACAATGTGTTTACTACTGCAAATGTATTCAAACGTGCTACGTTACTCGTTGCAGTATTAACTAAACCACTTGTACCTGAAACAACCGTAAGACCCCCGTTTGATGGGCTTGTAAGATTGGCAACATTAGATGTTGCTACAGGAGCATTAAGGTTACCAACAACTGGATTTAATACGCCATTAAGAGTTCCTGTAAGTGCTTGTGCATGAGATGCTACAACAGAACCAAATACTAGTGCGGATAAAATAAAAAGCTTTTTCATAATAAAAATGAGTTTTTGTAAATGTGGAATATATGGATTTAGGACAGCTCAACGTAAAATAGAGACAATACAGAGAAACCCATGCCAATGAAGGCATGCTATCGTTTTTTTAATTGTCTCACAAATGTTGGAATTCAAAAATATATACGGGACAGTTGAAATATTGGATTGCTAGGATTGATATTTTTTAAAAATATATTTGTCTATATTCTTGATTCTGTGGATTATAACAAAAAAATAAGCATTTCTAGAAGAATACACTTAATTTAGTCATTGATTATATGCGTTATCAATAATTTTTCTACATACATAAACAACAGCTCATTCACAATGAAAAACCTATTGCCCTGCTCACTACTTTTGATTACTTCCTTTTTTTTCTCTTGTAAATCAGAAGAAACTGCATTACCTGTAGATCGAACGAATGGTTTAAATACTGTAAAACAGTTAGAAAGACTCACCAAAGACTTATCTGTTTCCGATTCCATTATTATTTATAACAACAAAAACTCCCAAATATTAAAATTGGGAATATCCAAACCTGTGTATTATGAATATTATATGCTCATCAATGGACAAGAAATAGATCTTACTTATGCCCTTGTTACCTCTGTTAGTCCGAAATATGTGGGAAACTTTCGATATACGGAAGTAGTCATTTATATCAAAGAGCCTATTCCATATATACCAATTAGAAGGTAAATAGAAGTGCCAATCATTTTTCTATCATTACGAATTAAAGGATTATTTTAAACCAAATCATAACTATCATGAATACTACACTGAAAAATGCCCTGCTTTTCTTTTCGTTATTAGGTTCAATCGTGTCGATAGGTGTGCTGTTACTTTTTGCAAAGGACTTTACGCAAATGCAGCTTATTGGCTTGTGTATCACAACCCTTGTTTTTATACTTAATTCTGTAAGCTTTTTAACAAGAAAGAGAGAGAGGCGAGATTGATCGTAAAACAGTTTCTAAACTGTTTGAAAAATAAGTCCAAGACTAAGTCTTGAACTAGTAATGTGCAATCTTATTTTAGAGCCTTCATAGACAAAAAAGAAAGCGCCGTAGGTGTAACAAGCTTATGCTACCTACGCGCTTATTTATTTGAAAAAGTAATTAAGAGTTAAAAATCACTAAACCACTTAATCACCAACTCACTCAATAAACTAGACTACTACGATTCTCCATTGTAGCACCAATTCTTCCATTTCAACTTCAACTGACTCGCTCAAAGTATTTACTACTTCTAACGAAACCGCTTGAACCTCTTGTGAGATATATTCTTTGAATGCCAATACCCCTGCCGAAACTTCAGCTTGTGTATCCAACAATTCAATTTTAATCTTGTCAGTTACTTCAAAACCAGAATCCTTACGGTAGTTTTGAACACGGTTGACAAACTCACGAGCAATACCTTCTTGACGAAGTTCGTCAGTAATTGTAATGTCTAATGCAACTGTCAACTCATTGTCTTTGGCTGAAAGATAACCTGGAAGGTCTTCTGTCAAAATTTCAACAAGTTCTGGTGTAACTACGATATCGCTACCTGCTGGCGTGTATTGATTTTCTTTTTCCAAAACAGCAATATCATCGTTGCTCATAGCCGAAATCAAAGCTGCTACCTCTTTCATGCGTGGACCAAACTT
Source organism: Flectobacillus sp. BAB-3569 (assembly GCF_002270355.1). GTDB lineage: Bacteria > Bacteroidota > Bacteroidia > Cytophagales > Spirosomataceae > Flectobacillus > Flectobacillus roseus. The sequence goes on from NZ_NJFZ01000022.1 coordinate 146,487, forward strand.
AGGACCTAATGCTTTGAAGTTAGGTTTTACTTTTTTCGACAATACACCCGATGCGTCATCTAGGTATTCGACCGACTTGATATTTACCTCTGACTTAATCAAATCATCTACGCTACGGATTTGCTCACGCGTTTTTTCACTCAATACGGGAATCAAGATTTTCGACAATGGCTGACGAACTTTGATTTTATTAGTTTTACGCAAAGAGTGAATCAACGAACAAATACGCTGTGCCAAGTCCATCGAAGTTTCAAGATTTTCATCAATCCATTCTGCCTGAACTGTAGGGAAATCTGTTAAGTGTACCGATTCTGGTGCACCAGCTTGGTTGCTAGTCAAGTTTTTGAATAACCAATCTCCATAGAAAGGAGCGATTGGAGACATCAATTGAGCAACTGTTTTTAAGCAATATGCCAAGGTTTCATACGCTGATTTTTTATCATCAGTCATATCACCCTTCCAGAAACGTCTTCTTCCCAAACGTACATACCAGTTAGATAAGTGATCACTCACAAACTCTTGGATAGCACGACCAGCTTTGGTTGGTTCGTAGGTATTGAATGACTCGTCAACTTCTTTCACTAAAGTTTGAAGTTTTGACAAAATCCAGCGGTCAAGTTCTGTGGCAATGCTCTTATCTAAATTGCCTGTTGGCTGATAGCCGTCCAAATTAGCATACAAAGCAAAGAAGTTGTACGTGTTAGTCAATGTACCGAAGAACTTGTTACGTACTTCTGTTACACCCGCCAAGTCAAACTTCAAGTTGTCCCAAGGTTGTGCGTTAGTAATCATATACCAACGAGTTGGGTCAGCTCCGTATTTCTTCAATGTTTCGAATGGGTCGACAGCGTTACCCAAACGTTTTGACATTTTGTTACCGTTTTTATCCAATACCAAACCTGTCGAAACGACGTTTTTGAATGCTACAGAATCCGAAATCATGGCTGAGATAGCATGAAGGGTAAAGAACCAACCACGAGTTTGGTCAACACCTTCAGAGATAAAATCAGCAGGGTATGATTTTTCGAAAATATCTTTATTCTCAAATGGATAATGCCATTGTGCAAAAGGCATCGCACCTGAGTCAAACCAAACGTCGATAAGGTCTGTTTCGCGCGTCATTACCTTACCCGAAGCAGATACCAAATATACTTCATCCACAAACGGACGGTGTAAATCAAGGATATCTTGATCAGCGGCATCTAAGAATGCTTGGTTTTTCTCTTTTTGTTCTGCATTCAAAGCATCATCTTTCAAGGCGTGTTTTACGGCATTGATTAACTCTTGCGTTGAACCAATACACACTTCTTCGGCATCTTCCGAACGCCAGATAGGAAGCGGAGTACCCCAATAACGAGAGCGTGACAAGTTCCAGTCAACCAAGTTTTCGAGCCAGTTACCAAAACGACCTGTACCTGTAGATTCAGGTTTCCAGTTAATGGTATTGTTCAAGGCAATCAACTTATCTTTTACGGCAGTAGTACGGATAAACCAAGAGTCAAGTGGATAATACAAGACTGGTTTGTCGGTACGCCAGCAGTGAGGATAAGGGTGATCAAATTTCTGTACGTTGAATGCTTTGTTTTCAGTTTTCAACTTAATCGCAATACGCTCATCTACAGAAAGGTATTTGTCACGGCCTTGTTTTTCACGCTCGATTTCTTTCTCTTCGTCCGAAAGGTAAGCTTCTTTTACTGGCTCGTTTGCAAAGTCAGTAATTTCAGAGACAAAACGACCTTGACGGTTTACGATAGGAGCTTCTTTTCCATTCTCGTCTTTCACCAAAATGGCAGGTACACCATTTTGCTGAGCCACTCTAAAGTCGTCTGCACCAAAAGTTGGAGCTGTGTGAACCACACCTGTACCGTCTTCAGTTGTAACAAAGTCACCTAAGATTACACGGAAAGCAGGAGCGTCTGGTTGGATATATGGCAACAATTGCTCATATTCGATACCTTCCAAATGCGCACCTTTCAACTCCATAATCACTGTCCAAGGAATCACTTTGTCGCCATCTTTGTAAGCTTCAAAGTCAGCGTCTTTTCCTTTTTCGTTGAAATATTTACCTACCAAATCACGAGCTAATACTACGTTTACTGGCAAGTAAGTATATGGGTTATATGTTTTTACTAAAACGTAATCAATATTTTTTCCAACAGTCAAGGCTGAGTTAGCAGGAAGTGTCCAAGGCGTAGTTGTCCATGCCAAGATATAGATATTATCGCTATCGGCAGCGTCGAACAAGTATCCTGATTTTCCTGTAAGTTTTACCTTAAACTGCGCTGTCAACGAAGTATCTTTTACTTCACGGTAACAACCCGGCTGGTTCAATTCGTGCGAAGACAAACCTGTACCTGCTGCTGGCGAATAAGGCTGAATGGTGTAGCCTTTGTACAACAAACCTTTGTCGTACAACTGCTTCAACAAATGCCAAATAGACTCAATATAATCGTTTTTGTAAGTGATATACGGGTCATCAAGGTCTACCCAATAGCCCATTTTCTCGGTAAGGTCATTCCAGAGGTCAGTAAATTTCATTACTGTCTCACGGCATTTTTTGTTGTATTCTTCTACCGAGATTTTTTTACCAATATCATCTTTTGTAATACCTAATTCTTTTTCTACCTGAAGTTCTACAGGAAGACCGTGCGTATCCCAACCACCTTTGCGTTTTACCTGCTTGCCTTTGAGGGTTTGGTAGCGACAAAAAATATCCTTAATGGCACGTGCCATCACGTGGTGAATACCAGGTGTACCATTGGCCGATGGAGGACCTTCATAGAAAGTAAAAGTAGGTTGCCCTTCACGGATTTCGACGGATTTTTCGAAAACCTTTTGTTCTTGCCAGAATTGCAAAATTTCATCTGCTACCTGAGCGTAGTCTAGGTTTTTATATTCTTTGAAGTTCATTATAAACTGTTTGCTAAAAAGCACGTTTTGTTACTTGCCAAACTGGAGCGTTGATGAAGTTGTGAAACCCCTTGTATTACTGAAACATAACAACTTGCCCCAAAATTCCTGCAAAAGTACAAAAACCTTTTTAAAAGGGGAGTCGATACCCTGAAAATAAGTAAAGGAGAAATAAAGGATGTAGCTACCTCCATTCCCCATTAGGGTTGTACGAAGGATTTCAAATAATTTCAGATTTGGGATTTCTGATTTCGGACGTAGGAGAACTCAGCATTCTACACTCAAAACTCACAACTAATAAAAAAGGTGTACCTGATTACAGATACACCTTTTTGCACAACATTAAAAGATTATTGCCCTTCTAACTCTCCTACTTATGAAATTTTTTTCTACTTATTGAATTTACTTCAAGCCCTTAATTTGAAGTAAACTTGGCGGATGCGTAATATCGAATCCTTAACTTTGGTGTGTCATGACCTTATTTTTTTGACTTTAAAAAGCTGCACCAATTTAAAATCTATTTGAGAATCACAACGTAATGTTTTTTTAGTGGCTAGGCATCGTTTTCTCTCTAACTTTATTGCCTTATTGTTGATACAAATTTATACCTGAAAATCGGGCTTATGATTTGTATTCGATGAACTGTCATAAATGGAAAGTTTTTGGCAAAAAATGGAAGGAATTTGGTAATAATAGTTTTTTCAGAAACTTGCAAAAGTCATTTTTTAGAGCTTGTTTTTTAACATTTAGCTGTTTTGAATGGTTTAAAAGTCATAATAAATTAGACTTTTAAAATAAATATTGTGATGAAAATGCGTAAAAAAGCAGATTTGCCTTCAAAAATTTGCGAAACTTGCAAGCGACCTTTTGCATGGCGAAAGAAATGGGAGAAAGTATGGGATGAGGTAAAATATTGCTCCGACAAATGCCGTAAAACAAAATCATAGAGCCAATGACCAAAAAGGAATTACGAAAACAATATAAAGAAAAACGCAATAGCCTTTCTGAATCTGAATATCAACAGCGCTGTGAGCGAATTGTGGAGAGAGTTATCGAAAACTTCGATTTTTCGACAATACATTATTTGCATCTCTTTTTGCCAATTCGCATTCAGAAAGAAATAGATACCTTTCCGCTGATTGAGCAGCTTCAGTTAAAATATCCACAATTGCGATTGGTAGTACCGAGGGTTGTGCCTAACTCTTTTGAGATGGGACACTACTTGTACGATGTCGCAACAATCACCTTGAGTGAGTGGGGTATTCCAGAGCCTATGCCTGATTCCTCACAAAAGGTATCGCCTCAAAAGATTGATACGGTTTTGTTACCCTTATTGGTTTTTGATGAAAAAGGAAATAGAGTAGGTTATGGCAAAGGATTTTATGATAGATTTCTGACAGAATGTCGACCAGAAGTACAAAAAATAGGCTTGTGTCTTGAAGAAGCAGTGCCATTGATAGAGGAAGTAGGCGAATGGGACATTCCGCTCGATTTTTGTGTGAGTCCACAAAGATGTTATGAATTTGGAGTAAAAAACTGAAAAAGAACCCTTTGGGAACAGTATAGCATAGTATTTTATTAAAATATTAGGAATATATTATTCAAACTAAAGAAATTTCTTTTCTCTTCGGAGATTATGGAGTAATTTTGCGGACTTTTTGACGGGTCGCAACGTAGTGAAAATCAGAAAATTACTAACGATTTGTCAAAAACTTGTAGAAAAAGCCCTATTTGACACTTAAAAAGTATGGAATGATGCGTTTATCAAAGTATGCAAAAATAGGTTGGTGTGTGGTGCTATGCTGGGGTATTTCTCAGGCAGTTTTGGGACAGACAGAATTTCCCAAGCCAAAGTATATCGCAGTGGAGCGCAATTTTTGGGGTATGAAATATATCTACGAAAGGCAGACTATCGAAAACCCATTGGCATTACAAATTCCATTACTACAAATGCAAGACCCTGAAGTAAGCAGCAGGTTCTTGAAGTTTAAGAGTCAACGAAAAGCCATGCAATGGGTCAATATTGCATCAGCAGGGGTTTCGCTTTATACAATTTTTAATCGAGATAAGGTTTCAAATAATTTTTACTGGACTTCGCTAGGCAGTGCTTTGGTGATTACCACTTATTTGAATTTTCGCTCGACTGTCCATTTGTCGAAGTCTATTGCCCGATACAATCAGTTGCAATTGCAGCAAAGTCGAATTGGGTTGAGTATAAATCAAACATCTGATCAAACGCCAGTCATTGGCTTAGGTTGGAAACAGACTTTTTAAGTAATGAGTTAGCTGTCGCTAACTTAAATTTTCGGCTGTTAAATGCTTGTTTTAATTTGATTAACTAAAGCATACAGCGTTTTTTCACTATAACCAAAAAAGTACTTAAAACAATGAAAGTAGCAGTAGTCGGAGCCACAGGTTTGGTCGGTGGCGAAATTATGAAAGTTTTAACGGAGCGTAACTTCCCTGTAACAGAACTTATCCCAGTAGCCTCAGAACGTTCAGTAGGTAAACAGGTTGAGTTTAAGGGTAAGCAGTACACCGTAGTAGGCTTCGAAGATGCTATCAAGATGAAGCCTGATGTAGCGATTTTCTCTGCAGGTGGTGGTACATCTACAAAGATTGCTCCTCTTTTCGCTGAAGCAGGTATTACAGTGGTAGATAACTCGTCGGCATGGCGTATGGATCCAACTAAAAAGTTGGTAGTTCCAGAAATCAACGCTCACACATTGACGACTGAAGATAAAATTATTGCAAACCCTAACTGCTCGACTATCCAAATGGTAGTTGTGTTGAACCCTTTGCACTTGAAATACAAAATCAAGCGTGTGGTTGTTTCAACTTATCAATCAGTTACTGGTACTGGTAAAGCAGCGGTTGACCAATTGTTTGCTGAACGTGAAGGTCGTACAGATGTACCTGCGGTATATCCTCACAAAATCGATTTGAACGTATTGCCACACATCGATGTTTTCTTGGACAACGGATACACCAAAGAAGAAATGAAAATGGTGAACGAAACTAAGAAAATCATGATGGATGACTCAATTGCTGTGACTGCAACTACGGTTCGTATCCCTACGATTGGTGGTCACTCAGAGTCAGTAAATATTGAGTTTGAAAACGAGTTCGATTTGCAAGAAGTATTTGATCTTTTGTCAAACACAGAAGGTGTAATCGTACAAGATGATCCGAAAAACTTTGTTTATCCTATGCCAATCAATGCACATGGTAAAGACGAAGTATTTGTTGGTCGTATCCGTCGTGACGAAACTCAACCAAAAACATTGAACATGTGGATTGTTGCGGATAACCTTCGTAAAGGTGCTGCTACAAACGCTGTTCAAATTGCAGAGTATTTGTCTAAAAACAATCTATTGTAATTAGAAGGCATGAAAGTCATAGGCAAATGCCTATTGCTTACAGCTTAAAGCCTACAACAAAATATTTTTTATTAGGTTTGAGCATCAAGAGTCAAAAAAAGGAAGAGGAGCGGTGTATTTGGAGTGGTGTCCAGTTCATCTTTTGGCTTATCTTCGATGATGAATTAAAAAGCCGAGACGAGAGTCTCGGCTTTTTTGTTATCGTTGGTCTTTGGATTCGAAATAAGGAGCGGGTTTGGGAACTGTCAGCACAGGAGGGCGCCAGTAAACTTTTTTCCCAAACTTAAAACTAAAGCCTGCATATACGCCATAAAAAGATGTATATCCTCCTTGCGAAGAACTGTATTGAATACCTGTATAACTAAATTTCAGATAAAGTCCCAAACGGTCGGCTGATTCTTGTAATTGAAATCCTACGCTTGGCGAAAAACCCCAGTTGATACTATTTTCAAAAGTTTTACGAGGTGTTAGATACTCATAGTCTTTCTCAATTTGTGTATCGTATTGGCTCATGTAGGTACCCGTACTTAATCCTACAAAGGGCTTGATGAGATGCTTTTTCCATAAAAAATAATCAGCAGAGACATTTAGAGGTACGATACGTTTGAGAATTCGACCATACACAATGGGTAAGGCATCACTTTGTGTTTGAACCATCAAATTGGTTCGCATATCATATACGCCCCAGTTCATACCGATTCTGAGGTTTTCGGTCAAATACTTTTTGGCACTAATATCTATACCCGAACCTGCATATTGAGCTTTGTTGCCCCATCCGCCTTCGCCAATATAGCTAAATCCTGAGCTAATTTGAATTTGCCCCAGACTGCCAAAATGTAAAATACACAAAAAAAGAATAGTTGTAAGTAGAGTTTTTTTCATAGTATATCAAGGTCTCAAATAAGTGAGTAAAATCACAAAGTGGCATAAGTTAAAAACGGCAAGATAAGGATGTGATTACTGAATGTATAAGATCGATATGGGCGGAGCAATTAGGAGAAATTTATATAAAAATAAGAAAAAAATGGTCTTTTACAACTTTGATAATCAAATAATTATCAAACGGAAAATCAAACATAAATCATGTCGAATGGAGTGATTATGTTAAAAAGTAGTAGAGACGCAAAGAGTACGTCTTAAGCCAAGTTATATCTAGCATAGTAGCATCAAAAAAGCGGTCGAAAAAATGCTTTTTCGACCGCTTTTTAATAAAAACTTGGAGAATAATCCCAATCCTAAAAATTAGGAATGACTCATGTTTTGATACTATATTTTAGAACGATACATCTTCAGAGGCAAAGCTGTGCATCCGATTGCCGAAAGCCCCAAGCCGAAAGCTATTTCAATACATAAGCCAACTGGCTTTCGTATTCAGTCAACCATGCTGTAATTTCTGAAACAATTTGTTTCATTGAAATGCTTGGCGTCCATCCTGTCAAGGCAGTTACCTTAGAGTTGTCAGTTACATACAAACGAATATCAGCAGCTCTGTTTTCAGTTACTTTGTTGATAGGAATTGTTTTACCCGTTACTTCCTGACAAATCTGTGTAAGTTCTTGTAGAGAAGCACTTACTTCTACACCACCACCAACGTTTAAAATTTCGCCATTTACTTTATCCATATTATGCAATTGGAAATCAATCAAACGATATAGATCAAGTACGTGAAGCATATCACGGGTTTGCTTTCCTGAACCGCCATAACCGATATAGGCTAACTGTTGTTCGAAATAGTGTTTTGCTACCCAAAGCACCATTACACCTTGGTCAACTTTACCCATTTGCCATGGTCCTGTTAATACACCACAACGGTTGATAACAGTTTTTAAACCATAAAACTCATTGTATTCATGAATCATTAATTCAGAAGCCAACTTCGTAGCGCCATACAAAGAGCGAGCGCCATCTAATGGGAAATCTTCAGCAATACCTTTTGACGATACACCTCTTACTGGTTGTTCATCAGCTAAGGCAAAACGTGTATCTGATTCAACGAAGTTTAATTTTTCAATCGTTTTGATTGGATAAATTCTACTAGTTGACAAGAAGATAAAGTTAGCATTACTTTTTTTCGCAAAGTTCAAACAGTTGATTGTACCTACCAAGTTGGTATTGATGAGGTAATCAGGCGTACCGTCCAATCCTGCCAAAACAGAAGGCTCTGCCGAAGCTTCGATAAGGGCGTCTACGATAGGAAGCGCGTCAAAATCTTCTTTATTACGAATGTCGCCGTGTACAAATGTAACACCAGCTTGTGCCAAACGAGGAAGGTTTAATTCTGAACCTTTGCGACGGAGGTTGTCAAGGCAAATAACTTCGTATGAGGGATAGTTTGTTTTTAGAGCAATCGCCAGAGAGGAGCCAACGAAACCAGCTCCTCCTGTAATCAAAATTTTCATATATGATTGTTTATTAAAAGTAAAATCGTGTTCTACGCAGAAGCTTGATAGAACACGATTTGAATATGATTGAAAAATTAGTCAATACGCTTCAAACGAATGTTTTCGGCAGGGCGAATAACTAATGGTACTTTTTCTACTTTTACAGCGCTGGTGTCCAAACCAAACCATTTGTCTTCAGATGGCGTAAAGTCTTTGATAAAGAAATACGCTTTCATGATTAAAGACTCAAACATAGATAGTTGGTTGTCGTAAGACAAGAATTTTTCAAGAACCACAAAACGGAAATCTCCAATTACATTCTGACGATTGAGTGACTCATAACGTGAAGTAATATCCACTTCTCCATTTTTTACCAATTCTTCAACTACTTTTCTGAAGTATAAATTGATTTTTTGTTCTACTCTAAAACCAAGACGGAAAGTTACCTTAATCACATCGTCTGGCTCAATGATGTCCACTTTGTATTCCATTGTATAAGGATCATCGAGGGTATCTACGTGAACAAACCAATAAATATCAGCACGTTTTGGACGTTTTTGGAAAATCGAATAAATGATTTTCGATTCGATTTCGCTCGTGCGAGCCGCATTCGACATAAATACCAAGTGAGTAGCATATTTTGGAATACTCATATCTTGACTCAAGTCTTTCAACGGCTCGATATAATCTACCAATTTGACATATTCGGTCAAACGCATTTTAATGATAAATGCACGATACCAAATAATCATTAGGGCAATAATTGCCGTTGCAATAATCAATGAAACATAACCACCATGGACAAACTTACGTAGGTTGGCAACAAGGAAAGAGCCTTCAATAGATACATATACTACGATGAATGCTACGATCCACCACATATCGAATTTTTTGACATGTAAATAATAGGCCATCAAAGCGGTAGTCATCAACATGGTAAGGGTAATAGCCAAACCATAAGCGGCTTCCATATTAGCAGATTCTTTGAACCATAATACTACGCCCATACAACCCAACCAAAGGAAGATGTTTACACTTGGTACATATAGTTGTCCTTTCTGGTCAGAAGGGTAGTTCAAACGAACTTTTGGCCAGAAGTTCAAACGAATTGCTTCCGATACCAAGGTAAATGAACCCGAAATTAAGGCTTGGCTGGCAATAATGGCAGCAGCCGTAGCAATCACAATACCCCAAAGTAAGAACCATTCTGGCATCAATTCAAAAATAGGTTTACGTCCGTTCAAAAGACTACCATTTTGATGAATCAACCATGCTCCTTGACCAAAATATTGAAGAATCAAACAGATTTTTACAAATACCCAACTCACACGAATGTTACCTCTACCACAGTGACCTAAGTCTGAATACAAGGCTTCAGCACCAGTAGTACAAAGGAATACCGCACCTAATGTCCAGAAACCACTTTCTCCATTATAAGGATTGGTCAATAATTGAATCGCATAATGCGGTGAAAACGCTCTTAGAATACTCCAGTCTTTGGCGATCCATACAATGCCTAGGAAACCAAGCATACTAAACCAAATCAACATAATAGGGCCAAATGCACGACCTACCATTTTGGTACCTAGTACTTGAAACATGAACAAAACAGTGATAATTGCGAGTACAATCGGTACGGTTTCAATATCAGGTTTTATCATTCGAAGTCCTTCTACTGCGGAGGCGACAGACACGGGAGGTGTGATAATACCATCGGCCAGGAGGGTTGCGCCACCAATAATTGCAGGAACAGTAAGCCATTTGGCATGACGACGAACTAAAGCAAATAGAGCAAAAATACCACCCTCACCTCGGTTATCTGCTCGCAAAATCAGGATAACATATTTGAGTGTTGTCTGTAAGGTCAATGTCCAAAAAATACAAGATAAACCGCCCAAAACGGTTGTTTCATTGATAGGAGCGGAGCCTATGATAGACTGCATTACGTAGAGTGGGGATGTACCAATATCACCGTAGATAATTCCCATTGCCACTAGCAGACCCGCTGCTGTGGCTTTGTCGGTATGTTTGTGTTCCATAGATGGAATCGCTTGTGTTTTATAATAATGATTAGAATTACTTGTCTGAGTATCTGTAAATTATGACTTATTGTTGGTAAGCATGTTTCTCTAATCTATAAAAAACACAAAAAGTTAGGGGTTTTGTAATAGATATTTGTCTGATAATATTTCAAAGTGCTAAAAGTGAGCAAATATAATATCTCTTCTGATTTATTCATCAAGAAAAAGTTCCCCAATTAATGAAAGATATATTTTATCTATGAACGGATTAAGTCGCTGATGATTTGGAATTTGGCTTTATGGGTTAACATAGTAATATCCAAAGATGATATTCATTTCATCCTCAGAGGTTAAACCAAAGCCTAAGTTTTTGTTAGTAGTATTGTTATAGGTTACCACAGAAGTTAATCCTTCGCCTTTTTTTAGTTGTATAGGAGTGCTAAAATTAATCACTTTAGGATGTTCCCAGTCGGTGCTTTCATAAACGGTCTCGCCATCTCGTGTGCCTCCTTTGATTTTGATAACAAACTTTTCACCATACTTATGATTATGTGAAGTAAGTGAAACAATGGTGACATTGCTATCAAATTTAAAATCTTTAGTAATAGTGGTGCGCTGATTGGCTGGCAGACTAAAGCTTGTATTATTAAAATCAATCATTTGCACTATTTTTTGAACTTTGGCAGCAGGAACAGTGTAAAGATTGACATAATTTTCGCCTAAAAACGGTTGATTTGTTTTATTGAAATAATGTGGATTGACATCTATTGCGGTACCAGCTGGAAGTTTCAATGCCATACCTTCTGGAAAAGTATAATCTTGATTAGGGTCGGTGCCACCGCCCAAAAAGATATGATTTGACATTTGTAAAACTGTGAGAGCATTCAGAGAATTATCAGCATTACGCAAATCACGAACGATATCAATGGTAGGCATCAGCAAAGCGTTATCTTTATTTCTAAAATCATATAGCACTAAGTGGTGACTATTAGGACGAGATTTGAGCTTGATGCGATTCACATACACATCGCTAGAGTTGCCCAAACTTTTTCGAACAAAAATTTCCCTCTCAAAATTAGCCGCTACATTAAAAGCATCCACGTGTAGTTGAATACCAGTAACTCCTTCTTCTTGTGGACTTTTGAGTGCTTCGAAAGGAGCACTATTCGCTGCGTAACTAGGTGTTTTGTCATCCAACAAAGTTTTGTCTACCACATCGCCTGTGCGTGGCGCACCAGCTTCTATCCATCTTCTGATAAATTCGATTTGTCCAACATATAAAGGATTGCTTCCAAGTGGCATCGGAAGTCCGTATTGTTTATTGCTATGATGACTGGCATCCCATTCGAGCTTATGAAACAGAAGACTTTCTAAAGATTTAAAAGGTTTAACTCTTTGGAGATTATCTGTTTTGGCTAAATCATTTTTGGGATTTACACCAATAAGATTTTGATAAGCTACCGATTTTTCCAATACTAAGCCATGCTGGGCATAAGTATTATCGCTAGTAGAGGCATGACAACCAGAGGTAGCACATGAGGGGGTGAGTATTTTTGCTGAATTAAGTCAAAAGAGGATACTGTAGTAGCGTCAGTGCTATCAATAGATTTTTTGGAGCAACCTAGGGTAAGTAAAAAGACACCCAAAAAAGCCCCAAATAACAAATTGGAGTAAGAATTTTTCATATTGGAGGTTCGAGAAATGTAAAGGGAAGTAAGTATTATTCAAACGCTTTAAGCACACTCTATTTAAGTTGGTGGGCAAAATAGAATTTAATTTTTGTACCCAAGGCATTCAGGTATCAGCTTTCGGCGGTGGGCTTTGTAAAAAAGCATGGCTGTGGTTAATAAAAACATTTTAACACTCTGTGCCTTGTGCCTGTTGCCTTGTGCCTGTTGCCTTGTCCCTAAACACATAACTTAAATCTTATTCTGCACGATTACTTAAGTTAGTGGACAAAATAAAATTTAATTTTTGAGCTTACGGCTTTCAGCTCTGGGCATTCGGGAAAATATATCTATCGTTACTAAAAAACATTTTAACACTCTTTGCCTTGTGCCTGTCGCCTCTTGCCTTCAATACAAAACTTAAATTTAATTTTGCGTATTAATCTAATAAATCACATACGTATCTACTAACTCGTTGGGTTGTACTCTTAACACATGACCTAATACCAACAACACCAACGTTCTTGAGGCGAGCCATAGAGGAATTTTGGCTATCTCAGCAAATTTTTCTAAAGTAATATTTTGATGTTGAGCTAGATATTCCATCAACACTTTTTCCTTTTCACCAAATACAAATCGAATACCTTCTTCATTTTCACGACGTAAAATTTGCTTAACCTCTTTGCTGGCTTGTACCGAGCGATCTTGTACTCTTACATAAGCCTTTGGAGGCTCAGTAGCCGAAAGTTTTACAAAATGCGGTTTTTCATTACTTTGAGGTATCGTAAAAATCAATATATCACGCTCGTTGGTAATAGCCATTCGTTCGAGTTGAAAATTAATAGGAGGGTCGCAAAATTTTTCAATGGCTTGTACCAGAATAAACTCCTCATCGTCAGCGAATTTTAAGCCTGGAATACTTTTGTCGTCGCCGACACCCAACAATAAGGTTCCTCCATCGGTATTGGCAAAGGCTACTATTTCACGAATAATTTTTTCAGGATGCTTGGCTTTTAGCTTGAATTCTAGTTGACTGCCTTCTCCTTTCCGCACAAGATTTTTCAAATCCTTCAAGTCCATGTCCGACATGCGGCTGCGACTGTTTGTTTTTTCAAAATACGAAACAAGTCTCTGATTCATAGCTTTTTATATTTATGCTCGACACACGTAGTTGTCACTATTGCTTTTAAAGATAACAGTTTTAGATTGAGAAAATTTCATGTAAATAAAAAATATTTCACCTAACAAGACTACTTTATCACTAGACTTTATATATATTTGTGGTAGAATTGAAATGGGGCTAAGCCTCGCTAAATCAGCAAGGTACGATACTTGCTTTATGTGAAAATGGCAGATTTATTCGCGTTAAAACAAACATTAGAATCACTCTCTCTCGGCGAAGCGCTTCAGTATGTAGCCGAAAATTATCAAAATGTAGTGTTTTCTACTTCATTTGGGCAGGAAGATCAGGTAATTACCGACGCAATCTACAAGAACAATCCTACCAATGCTGCTCTCAACATTCGTGTCTTTACGCTTGATACTGGTCGTTTGTTTCAGGAAACGTACGATTTGATGGATGCTACTAGAGCTAAGTACAATCAATCATTCGAAACGTATTTCCCAAATACAGCCAAAGTCGAAGCATTGGCAAAGGAAAAGGGCTTTAATAGTTTTTATTTCTCTGTTGAGAATCGCAAAGAATGTTGTTTTATTCGTAAAATCGAACCATTAAAACGTGCACTAACTGGTGCAGAGGTGTGGATTACAGGTTTGCGAGCTGAACAGTCAGATAACCGTTCGGATATGCCAATTGTAGAATGGGACGAAGCGAATCAAATCATTAAATTCAATCCATTAATCCACTGGACTTACGAAGAGGTATTGGCCTATATCAAAGCTAACCGTGTTCCTGACAGTCCATTGCATCGCAAAGGATTTATTTCGATTGGTTGTGCACCTTGTACCCGTGCTATTACCGAAGGAGAGCATCCTCGTGCAGGTCGCTGGTGGTGGGAAGCATCTCAAAAAGAGTGCGGATTGCATGCAGCAAAATAAAATTGAATTAATGCGCTATCGGCCATAAGTTTTAGGTATTATGCCAAAAAATTTCATTGAATAGAGAAATTCTTTTGCCGAATGCCCATAGCCGACAACAGCCGAAATTTTGACCATGAATGAGTCAAAATCGCTCATTCTCAAATCACTCAATATATAGAAGAATATTGATTAAATAATAATAGAATATGAGTAATGTATCGATAGAAAAAGATGTTGAAGTAGCTTCCGAAGCACAACCAAAATGGGGTGTATTTCCTCGTGAGTTGGAAGATGAAGCCATTTATATTATTCGTGAGGTAGCGGCGCAGTTCGAGCGTCCTGCTTTGTTGTTTTCAGGGGGTAAAGATTCTATTACCCTTGTGCGTTTGGCACAAAAGGCGTTTTATCCAGGGAAAATCCCTTTCCCATTAGTACATATCGATACTGGCCATAACTTCCCTGAAACCGTTGAGTTTAGAGACTGGCTAGCAAACGAAGTAGGCGCCGACCTTATCGTTCGCTATGTGCAAGACTCTATCAACCAAGGTAAAGTAAAAGAGGAAACAGGTAAGTATGCTTCCAGAAATGCTTTGCAAACAGTAACCCTACTTGATACAATCGAAGAATTTAAGTTTGACGCTTGTATCGGTGGTGCACGCCGTGACGAAGAAAAAGCTCGTGCCAAAGAACGTATTTTCTCAGTACGTGACGACTTCGGTCAGTGGGATGCTAAGCGTCAACGTCCAGAATTGTTCGATATGCTAAACGGACGTATTTCGATTGGTGAAAACGTGCGTGTATTCCCTATTTCAAACTGGACAGAATTAGATGTTTGGAATTATATTAAGGAAGAAAAAATGGCGATTCCTTCAATCTATTACTCGCACAAACGTCAGGTAATTGAAAGAGATGGAATGCTTTGGGCTGATTCTGAATACCTAAACAAAGATGCTGACGAAATTCCATTCGAAGCTACAGTACGTTTCCGTACAGTAGGCGACATGACTTGTACAGCAGCTGTATCTTCAGAAGCAGTAGAGCTAGACGATATTATTGGCGAAATCCTCGCAGCAGAAATCTCAGAACGTGGTGCCCGCATCGACGACAAACGCTCTGAAGCAGCCATGGAAAAACGCAAGCAACAAGGATATTTTTAAGTGATGAGTTGTGAGTGATGAATGTTGAGTTAACTTTTTGTAAATTACTAAGAAATAAAAATCACCTATTTCTTTATTTTCTACAAAATGAAACACGAAAATCTTAAAGTTCGTACTAAAGCATTTGCACTCCGAATAATCAATCTTGTTGATAAACTACCAAATAATTTATCCTGCCAAGTTATTGGAAAACAATTACTTCGTTGTGGTACTTCTGTAGGAGCTAATTATCGGGCTTCTTGCAGAGCAAGATCTCAAACCGATTTTATCTCAAAAATTGGCATTGTGATAGAAGAAGCAGATGAAGCATTGTTCTGGATGGAATTATTAGTTGAGTCAGGAATGATAAAAGAGGTATTACTGCAAAGTTTGATAAATGAAGCAAATGAGCTGGTAGCCATTTTTATTGCATCTGGTAAAACGGCAAAAGAAAATAATAAAAATTAAAGTTGAGAGTGAGAAAAACATCAATGTTGATGAAAATTTTAATTCCTCACTCCGCACTCAAAACTCCACACTCAGTAGATGGACATTTTAAGAATAGCAACAGCAGGTTCGGTTGATGACGGAAAAAGTACATTAATTGGACGTTTATTATACGAAACAAAATCTATTACAAAAGACAAAATCGAAGCACTTGAAGCGGCTTCGAAAAGAAAAGGTCTTGATTTTCTTGACTTGTCATTGTTGACAGATGGCCTAATCGCTGAGCGTGAACAAGGTATCACAATCGACGTGGCACATATCTATTTCTCGACACCAAAACGCAAGTATATCATTGCCGATACCCCTGGGCACTTCGAATATACGCGTAACATGGTAACTGGTGCTTCGAACACCAAAGTATCAATGATTTTGATTGATGCTCGTAATGGCGTGTTGGAACAAACTTACCGCCACTTCTTTATCGCTTCTACTTTGCGAATTCCAAAAGTTGTTGTTTGTGTCAACAAAATGGACTTGGTAGGTTATAGCGAAGAGCGTTTCAACGAAATCAAAGCTAGTGTTGAGGAGTTAGCTTCAAAAGTATCTTTCGAAGGACAAGAGATTACTTTCATTCCTATGTCTTCTTTGTACGGACAAAACCTTTCTACTAAATCAGACGAAATGCCTTGGTACAAAGGCTTGCCATTATTAGAAGAATTAGAGCAATTCCATCCAGAAACAGCAGTTGGTGCTTCGCACTCAGCTCGTTTCCCTGTGCAATTTGTGGTTCGTCCAAAAACTGAAGAATTCCACGATTACAGAGGATACGCTGGTAAAATTGCGAGTGGTGAATTTGCGGTAGGAGATACTGTAACGGTATTGCCAACTGGACAAAGTACAAAAATTGCTACGATTGAGAAATTTGGTCAAAAGCTCGAAACAGCAGGTCCAAAAGAATCAGTAGTAATTACCCTCGAAACAGATGTAGATGTATCGCGCGGTAATATGTTGGTAAAATCAGATGACCAACCAGCGCAGTTGAAAGAAATCAATGCAAAAGTATGTTGGTTAGACTCTCAAGCTTTGACTTCGGGTCGTAACTATATTTTACAACATGGCATCAACGATTCAAAAGCTAAAGTTGTAAGCTTGAACAAAAAGTACGATGTCGTAAACCACGATGTTATTGCTGATTTCTCAGAATTGAAATTAAATGAAATTGCAGAGGTAACAATCAAAACGGCCAAACCAATTTTTGCAGATAAATATGAAGATAACCCATCTAATGGAGCCTTTATTTTGATTGACGAATTTTCACATTCAACTGTTGGAGTTGGTTTTGTGTTGTAGGTTTGATATAAAAGAATGAAAAAAGGTTGTCGAGGCTATAAAGCTTTGACAACCTTTTTTTGTATAGAAATTGGAGTATGATTTTTAAAATATCACCACTCAATATCCTTATCCCATCGGCGTACAAAGCTCTATCAAAAAGCCATCAATATCACGCACATAAGCTACTGTTTGCCCCCAAGGCTTTTGTTTGGGTTTAGCTACTAAGGTTGCGCCAGCTTCTATAGATTGTTTTACCAAAGCTTCAACATCATCGGTAGTAAAGCCTATTTCGATAGCGAAGGGCTTTGTTGATAGACTACTTTCCTGAAAACCTTCTGGTAAATTGCTTTCTGCTAATGATTTATGAGCAAAAGATAAAGTTGTTTCACCTGTAATTAACTCAGCGTATGTACCGTCAGGGCTGATAAACTTCGTCGTGAATTGAAAAGCCTTTTCGTAAAATGCCACAGACTTTTCAACATCTGAAACATACAAAATGGTATAAGCAAACTTAATCATAGCAAATAAGGTTTGAGTTTTGACGAAATGAGATGAATCCTTTATTCTATTCCTAATAAAATCTCCGTAACGTTTTCGGCTGAAGTAAGATTTACCCAATTAATATACACCTCACGAACTTGATTGGTGGGTTTTGCTCCACTGCCATATAGTTCCTTAAATAAAACTTCATACACAGGCTCGATATTACTGAAATCGCCATGATGCACATGCGCCATAGCCTTGAAGCTTTCGTGTGTGGTTAAAGTATATTTTTCAGGTAACTCAACCTCTACATCATTGACAGGCAATGCGATTTCGAGTGTAAAAGGTTTGGTAGGGTCGCCAGAAGCGTTCCAATAAATAAACTCTAAAGGTCCTTGTGCTTCTAAGCCTAATTGTGTTGCCGTCACATACAAAGGCTCTACCTCGCGCATAGCAATAGCGTTGACATGAGGCAAGGTTGTTTCGGTACTGTAAATGAAATACTTCTGAGCAGGGATTTGTTTCGTTGTCATTTTGATTGTGAAGTTTAAAGTATAAGAAGTTTTGCAATGGGTTACATAAATTCACTCGGTCTTTAAGGTTCAACATTTTGCTTTACCTTGAAGACATCACAAAATAACTACTGCTCAGTGACAAGGGTATGTCAGTAGGGTTAAAAAAAATTACATATTTTGTAAAGTTTTTTCTTGATGAATACGTCCCCACTTTCGAATTTCTTTCACAATCGGATAAATCGTTTCGCCATATTCGGTCAAAGCATATTCTACACGTGGAGGAACTTCTGCAAAAACGGTTCTACTCAAAATACCGTCAGCTTCGAGTTCATCTAATTGTTTGGCCAACATTCGTTCGCTAATAGTTGGAAGCGCACGTTTCATTTCCCCAAATCGATTTACCTCTTTTTTGATAAGTACCAATAAAGTGGTTTTGCATTTTCCCTTCAAGACTTTCATAAATACATCCGAAGGACAGCTATATTCAACAAGATTTTTTTCCATTTTTCAAAAAATAAAACACTGATAGTCAGCAAAACTGCATTTTTTGTAAGTATCTGTACCTAATGTAATCCCTTGACATTCACGGATATTTTATAGAAGTTTATGACAGAAAGCAAAATAAATGAATTTTATCTGAAAGCACTCTAGAGAGCAAGCTAAAGTTCAATTGAGATGTTGTGTTAAGAATAGAAATTTTGAAATAAATATTTGATTAGAAGTAATTTATAGATTTTGCATGTGATAATCTGATATTGAACAAAACAAGAAAGTGTAATCCTGATGTTTGAACTTACAGTTTAAAACTGTTAAAAAATGAGTCCAAGACTAAGTCTTAAACTAGTAACGTATAAAGCTTAAAGCGGGTAAAATACCCATTAACATAACAAAACTATGAGCCAATTTAAAGC
Source organism: Flectobacillus sp. BAB-3569 (assembly GCF_002270355.1). Lineage (GTDB taxonomy): Bacteria > Bacteroidota > Bacteroidia > Cytophagales > Spirosomataceae > Flectobacillus > Flectobacillus roseus. The sequence continues at coordinate 165,710 of NZ_NJFZ01000022.1, forward strand.
CCTTGTGGTATCCGAAAATGCTGAAAAGCAATATGTAAGAACTATCACTCAACGCAATATCGAAGACTTACCCGCAGGAGAGGTATTAATCAAAGTCCACTATTCTACCTTGAACTATAAAGATGCTTTATCTTCGATTGGAAATAAGGGAGTAACTCGCAATTATCCACATACGCCAGGGATTGATGCATCGGGTGTCGTGGTTGAAAGTACTGATGCTAATTTTTCGGTTGGGCAAGAAGTATTAGTCACCAGTTATGATTTAGGAATGAATACTTCGGGTGCTTTGGCCGAATACATTCGTGTGCCTGCCAAATGGGTTATTGCTCTGCCAGCAGGATTGAGCCTTTCAGAAGCCATGATTTTAGGTACAGCGGGTTTTACAGCAGGTTTATGTATCGATGCTTTGTTGAAGTATGGTGTTAGTCCAGAAAAAGGAAAGGTGATTGTAACAGGTTCGACGGGTGGGGTAGGAATTTTGTCGGTAGCTATTTTAGCCAAATTAGGTTTTGAAGTAGTGGCTGTCACTGGCAAACCCGAAGCCGCTGAGTTACTTCAACGTTTAGGCGCAAAGGAGATTGTCAGTCGCGAAAGTTTGAACGATGCCTCTGGTCGTCCAATGTTAAAGTCGATATATGCAGGGGCAGTGGATACCGTAGGAGGGAATATCTTAGCCACTATTTTGAAGTCACTTCATTATGGCGGAGCCGTTGCTGCTTGTGGTTTGGTGGCATCTCCTGATTTACCGACTTCGGTATTTCCATTTATCTTAAGAGGCAATGCTCTGTTAGGGATAGATTCAGCCGAATGTCCAATGTCCAAACGCTTAGAAATTTGGCAACATCTAGCCAGCGATTGGAAGTTAGACAACCTCGATTTAATCAGTCATGAGATTGGTTTAGAGGAAGTTCCAGCAAAATTAGACTTAATGTTAGAAGGGAAATCTTTCGGGAAAAGTTTGGTTAAAATCATTGGCTAAAATAGGATAATCCCGATAAAATACTTTTCCAAAATCCATAGATTTACCCTTCTAAAATTAGCATAAAATAGGAGGTAAATCTATGGATTTTTTATGCTAATTTCTTGTGTCAAAAAGCCTTCATGATCTATTTTTTGATAAAAAGGATTCAAAACTTTATCCACAAGATAAGCCAATTCTCCTTTTTGGATAGTTCCTGTCGGTGGAAGATTTACTTGGTGTTTTGGGGATATATGGATAAATATGCTTTTCAATTGTGGATAACTCAGTGGATAACTCAACTCCGACTCTGTAAATGTGGGTAACTTGAGCTTTGGATAGTAAGGTTTTAAACCTTCTAAGAAATCTTTCAACAATACAGTGGAGTCTGGGTAGAACCATGTTTCATTCGACCATCTGTCGTTTTTACCTTCTCCCTTCAAGATACCTGTTGCTCCCATTTTTTGAATAGCTCTAAAATAAGGATGCTCAGGAGATACATCAATATAAGGCATAAGGTAGGCTTTCTGGTTGACTAAGGTATTTTGTACTTTTCGAATAGATACTTTTTCGGGAGAAACCTTATTTTGTACGGCAAGACTTGCCAAAACGCCTGCTGCTTGTCCTATTTCCATGACAACAGGCTGAAGGCGAGAGGCTCCGTTGACGAGATTGGAAACGGAGATAGATTTTTCAGCAACGATAAGATTACTGACATGCTCAGGGATAAGACTCCCTAAAGGAATATTGAAAGAAGGTACTGGAACAAAGTACAAATCGGGTGCTTTGGGGTTTTTGCCATGATGCTGATCTATAGGATAATCGCCCACGGCGATACCTGTGCGATAGAGTGGCTCGACTTGCGCAAAAGGTTTTTCAAGATGATTCATATTGATTCGCGCCAGTCCCTTGATGCGTCGACTTTCGCGGTGATAGGGAATGATAGGAAGAGAATCTTTTGTTTCAAAAACATCAGCTAATCCGAGGGTATTCCAGCCCAGTTCGGTTTGCATGAAGTACACAAAATTTCGGGTATGCTCTTTGGCTTTTATGATAGCTTGTTTGCGTTGCTCGGCATTCATATCTACCATATTGACATAATAATCATTACCATGAATTGGCCAATTGATCATGTAAAGGTCATTTTGTAGCTTCCCATACGTTTTCATTTTTTCACAATCCCAAAGCCTAGGCATTTGTTTGTCAGGGCATAGTTTTTCACAAGCACAAATAAAATCCTCTCTACGATAATCAGCAGAAGGGCTTACAGGCTTTTGAACCTGATGGTAGTCTTTTAGTACTGCAACATAAGTTAAGTCTTGAATAATATCATTGGCTTGTTGAGGGGCTACTCTTTCCTGATAAGTACTCTGGGCATCCATTCCTATGTCATATTTGACACCCAATAAGGCAGCTACATCGCCTAATTCGGTAGCATCGATAATGATTTTAGCTTGAATTGTTGACGACGTATTTCCTACTAAAGTAATAAGCCAGCGGTTATTCTGAGAAATAATCTGCGTATAACGAGTGCCCAATAGTACATCAAGGTTTGGTTCTTTGCTACACATCTCGGAAAGAATCTGTTGCCCTACTTGGGGTTCAAACATCACTTGGCTAACCCAGCCTGTTTGTAAGGCTGTGGCTGTACCATAATGTTTGATAAGTGCATTTTTGAATTCTGCCCAAAGTCCACTGGGTAAATGATGATTACCATCTATGGCACTGACGCCTGCCGAGGTAGGCATTCCTCCAAGCCAAGCTTCCTCTTCAATGATGGTAACCTTTACGCCTAATCGAGCAGCTTGAATACCTGCCATCACGCCACTAGCACCTCCACCAATCACAAGAACGTCTGTTTTTAGTTGTGCGAAACTCAAAAAGGGAATGAGGTAGACGAAGAGGAAAGCAAATTTTTTCATAGAGGATTAAATATTGAGAAGACTCACAAGAGGATTATAGTAGAGAGCAGATAGAGTTCTTTCAAAAATATCTTCTGCCTTTTACTTTTACCCTAAGTTATACAAAAAATAAAGGCCGTGTAGAGGGTTCTACACGGCCTTTAAGAAAAATATCAACGCTGATTATAAGTCAACAGCACAGCCATAAGCTGCTTCAGTTGCACCTTTGATAGCCTCAGAGATGGTTGGGTGAGGGTGAACAGCCGTCATGATTTCATGAGCAGTAGTTTCAAGGCGACGAGCCACAACTACTTCAGCAATCATTTCAGTTACGTTGTAACCAATCATGTGTGCACCTAAGAATTCACCGTATTTTGCATCGAAAATTACTTTTACAAAACCGTCTCTAGCACCAGCAGCAGTAGCTTTACCAGATGCTACAAATGGGAATTTACCCACTTTGATTTCGTATCCAGCTTCTTTTGCTTTTTTCTCAGTAAGACCTACAGAAGCAATTTCTGGAGAGCAGTAAGTACAACCTGGAATATTGCTATAGTCTAATGGATGAACTGGGTGGTTAGCGATTTTTTCCACACAGATAATACCTTCAGCAGAGGCTACGTGAGCCAATGCAGGGCCTGGCGTAACATCACCGATAGCATAGTAGCCTGGAATGTTAGTTTCGTACCATTGGTTTACTAAGATTTTGCCTTTGTCAGTAATGATACCAACATCTTCCAAACCTACGTTTTCAAGGTTAGAAATAACACCAGCAGCCGAAAGAACGATGTCACAGTCGATTGTGATATTACCAGAAGGAGTTTTTACCGATACTTTACAACCTTCACCAGCTGTATCTACAGATTCAACAGATGAGTTAGTATGAATATCGATACCTAATTTTTTGTATTGTTTAGCCAATTCTTTAGATACGTCCTCGTCTTCAACAGGAACGATATTTGGCATAAATTCTACAATCGTCACCTTTGTACCCATAGCAGCGTACACGTAAGCAAACTCAACACCGATTGCCCCCGAACCAATTACAACCAATGATTTTGGTTGAGATTCAAGAGACATTGCTTTACGGTAGTCGATTACTTTTACGCCATCGATAGGGATATTTGGCAAAGCTCTAGCACGTGCGCCAGTAGCAATCATGATATTTTTGGCATCATATACTGTAACAGCACCATCGGCAGCGGTTACTTCTACTTTTTTGCCAGGTTTTACTTTACCGTTACCCATGATTACGTCAATTTTGTTCTTCTTCATCAAGAATTGAACACCTTTGCTCATGGAATCGGCAACGCCACGTGAACGCTTGATAACAGCACCGAAATCTGCGCTAGCTTCAGAAACAGTGATACCGTAATCAGAAGCATGTTTGATGTATTCAAAAACTTGCGCTGATTTCAATAAAGCTTTAGTAGGAATACAGCCCCAGTTCAAGCAGATACCTCCCAACGATTCGCGTTCTACTACGGCACATTTCAAACCCAACTGAGACGCACGAATTGCAGCTACATATCCACCTGGTCCTGAACCAATCACTATTAAATCATAAGTTGTTGCCATTTTGTTCTATTTTAAAGGGAAAAGTACAATTTGGCTACAAATATAGTTATAAGCTGTCAACTGCTAAGTGATTAATTACAAGTTTTTGGCTAAACTTATACAGTTTATACTTCATCTATCAATTTTGATAACTTCAAGGTATTGAGGAAGAAGTATAAATATTCAAAAGCAGTAAAGCCTCTCGGTAAAAAACGAAATCCTCCTTCAAAAACTCGAAGGAGGATCGTCAAAACAAATTAAGTTAAGATATAAATTCAAGGTATAAGCACTCTTTAGCCAGTGTTTTTCGGATAAAACATGAGTTGTTTATGCTCTATTACTTATTACAAGCCTAGAAAACCTTTGATCGACAATGATAAACGTACCTCTGTACTACTTTTGACAGATAGTTTTGTTAAATCTAGGTTTCCTGAAAGATTCAAGAATGAGTTTAGTGCCACCGAGGAGTTTGCCTCGCCAGAGCTTTTGAAGGAAGCAAAATGGATTTCATAATCACCTTCTTCCAAGAATGATACTTTAAAATTACCTGCGGCATCTACTTTGGCACTCGATACGGCATTTTTAAATTCTACAGCACTTTCTCCCTGACCTTTTGTTTCAACATTTTGGTTAAACTCGCCTTTTTTATACACAAAGGCTACGACATTACCCATTGTGGCTGAATTATAACCACTCACTTGTCCAGATATCGTACCTGTAGCCGTTTTGTTGACTACTCGAATCGAAGATTGCAACTCTCCATACGTTACAAAAGAGTATTGTTTTTGCGCATTGTCATTGAATGTTTTAATGGCTTTTCTCAAATCAAAGTCTACCATCAAGTCGGTTGTTCCATCCTGATTAATAGTAAATGGTTTGGTGTTTAAGTCAAGATAGTTACGAGCATTTCCCGAAATAACTAGTTTACTTTTTGTACCATCAGCCTTAAGAATGTAAGACCCTGGTGCATTTCCCATGGCATCTTTTTCATAATCAAAGAAAAAAGTCAACTTCGAATAAGTACCTGCTTGTAACTGTCCTTCGCCGAGTGTAAGGAAGTTACCGTTGTTAAGCTCTGCAATATTAATTGTTTTGGGACCTTTAAAAGCATCGAAAACTCTACCATCAACACGTACTTCTGTGATAGTAACAAAAGCACCTTTGACTTCGGCGTTGTCGATAGGAGCATCTGTCACACCAATGCGTACTTGACCTTTGGGTGCGTTAGGGTCTTGCTGAACAGGCTCGATGCTATCTTCGTTTTTGCTACAAGACCATTGAATCATACCAGCGCCCATTACAGCTAGGGCCAATGTAAGGAATTTGTTAGTTTTCATAAATAAGGAATAATTTAAGGGAATAAAGTAAAGGACGTAAAGCCGTCTTTTGAAGACTTGTGTATCTAACTAACGTCGAGAATTGAGGCTCAGATTTAATTATCACCCAATGATGTGGTCAAAAAAAGGCAACGTTTTTCTAAAATACTCATAGTGAGGCTTTTTCAGAAAAGCCGTTTTAAAGACTATTTCACATGATTGGGTGACGAAATAGAGATAGGTGAATTGGCTTTCAGAATAAAATTTACCAGCCCTATTTTGATAAATTAGTACAAATTTGAAATCAAATATCCTCAATCCGAATACCAAAGTCGCTGTTATTTCTTCCCTAAAAATGCGCTATCTTTGCACCTCAATCAAAACAATCAAACAACATGACAAGAGACAGGTTCAATGACCTGAAAGCCAGAGTAGAGGCTTTGAGGAGGTATCTTTGACTACGATAACAAGAAGTACCAAATTTCTGAATTAGAAACAATCACGCTAGATCCTGAATTTTGGAATGACCCCAAAAAAGCGGAAAGCATCATGCGTCAAATGCGTGAATTGAAATTCTGGACATCAGGTTTTGATAAAGCAAACGGACATTTGGGTGATTTAGAGACCATTTTTGAGTTTTATGATCTTGGCGAAGCTTCGGAAGATGAAGTGGATGCTGAAGGTGAAAAACTTGAAATCCAACTTGGAGAACTCGAATTCCGTAAAATGATGTCTGACGAAGGCGATAATATGTCTGCCGTATTAGAAATCAACGCTGGGGCAGGAGGAACCGAGTCGCAAGACTGGGCCGCTATGCTGATGCGTATGTATATTATGTGGGGCGAGAAAAACGGGTTTAAGGTAAGAGAAGTAGACCATAACGATGGCGATGTGGCGGGTATCAAGTCGGTAACGCTCGAAATCGATGGCGAATTTGCTTACGGAAATCTTAAGTCAGAAAATGGTGTACACCGTTTGGTTCGTATTTCACCTTTCGACTCTAATGCTCGTCGTCATACCTCATTTGCCTCTGTATATGTGTATCCTTTGGCCGACGATTCAATCGAAATTGATGTAAACCCTGCCGATATTGAATGGGATACCTTCCGTTCGGGTGGTGCTGGTGGTCAGAACGTAAACAAAGTAGAAACTGCGGTTCGTTTGACACACAAGCCTTCTGGAATTATTATTGCTTGTCAGCAGGAACGCTCGCAGTTACAAAACAAAGAAGTAGCCCTACGATTGTTGAAATCCAAACTCTATCAAATCGAAATCGAAAAGCGTAATGCCGCTCGTGCCGAGGTAGAAGCAGGAAAGAAAAAAATAGAATGGGGTTCACAAATTCGTAGTTATGTCCTCGACGACCGTCGTGTAAAAGATCATAGAACCAACTATCAGACTTCAAATACTGATGCTGTATTAAACGGTGAAATCAATGAATTTATCAAAGCGTATTTGATGGAGCAGTAGTTTGGGGTTTATTGAGTGAATGAGTGCTTGTGCGATTTAGTGATTATTTTTAATATGAATATTGCTTGTAGAGATGCAATACTGTACGTCTAAAGCCGCATATTATTACCCAAAAAAGCGGTCGGAAAAACAATTTCCGACCGCTTTTTTAATGAAATTTATAGAATCATCTTTGTTTTAAAGTTCGGGTTGACACATATTGGTGCAAAATTAGCCTTATTAATTACACTACAGCGCTATGGTAGTTTACTCGGGAGTTTTTCAGAAACTAATTTTTTCATCAGCTCCTACAGAGCTCTTTAAAAGGGTAATAATGTAATTCTAGAAAATGTCCTTATCACTACATCAAAAAATCTAAGCAAAAGAGTTCTTTTGACCAAAATAAAATCCTTCGTACAACCCTAATGCATGACTCTCAATTCTGTATTAATACCTAAATCACTCAAACACTCAATCACAAATCACTCAATTGATAATAAGTTTGGTTTCAGGTTTTTAATGCCAAAGTATTTATGGTAAATTTGTTATTTAAAAGAAAATTTGTTTTGTGGATTTAGGATTGAGGAGAGGTTTTTGTGGAAAATGATTGTCAAAACGGACAATAAAAGATAACCTAGCCATTGAATTCGTTTAGTTTAGCAATAGACTGAATAGGAAATTAGAGAAGATGATGTTGAAAAGATTATTAGCGTTAAGTTGTATTATAACACTATTGTTAGGTGCCATTGTTGTGGCAACAGATGTTTCGTCGGCTTCACCTCTTGAACAACAAAGAGCCCGAAAGCGTCGCCATGTGAGTCGTAAAAGCAGTCGTTCACGCAAAAGTCGTGCACGCGTGCGTCGTGTGGCAATTGCGCACCCAATTGCAAATATGGTTTTTACACCGCCTAATGCTCCTCTTTTCAACACTAGCAGTATTTTACTTGAAAACCAATGGGTTGATAGTGTATTTGCAACCTTGACTGACGACCAAAAAATTGGTCAGTTCTTTATGTTAGCGGTGCATCCTAATAATGGCGAAGGGCATTTCAAAAAAGTCGAAACACTTGTCAACAATTATGGAGTAGGCGGCGTAATTTTCTTCAAAAGCGAACCTCACCTTCAAGCTCAAATCAATAACCGTCTTCAGTCGCAGGCTCGTGTTCCTTTGTTAGTATCCATCGATGGCGAATGGGGTTTGGCGATGCGTATGAATTATACGATGGCTTTTCCAAAACAAATTACCCTTGGTGCAATTCAAGACAACGACCTGATTTATCGTATGGGGCAAGAAATTGCTCGACAATGTAAGCGTTTGGGTGTGCACCTCAATTTTGCTCCAGTAGTAGATATCAACAGCAATCCTAACAACCCAATTATTGGACACCGTTCTTTTGGTGAATTGCGTGAAAACGTAGCAGCCAAAAGTAGTGCATATATGCGTGGAATGCAGGCCGAACAATTGCTTGCTTGCGCCAAACATTTCCCTGGGCATGGCGATACTCATGGCGATTCGCATCGTACTTTGCCGCAATTGGCATACAGTGCACAGCGCCTTAAGGATATGGAGCTATATCCTTTCCAACGATTGATTAATGATTCTATTAAGTCTGTTATTGTTGGGCACCTCCAAGTACCAGTATATGATTGGAAACCAGCTACGCTTTCTCCAACGATTGTAACGAATTTATTAAAACAAGAAATGGGTTTCAAAGGCTTAGTCATTACAGACGCCTTGAATATGCGTGGCGTTCAAACGTCGCCTCATATTCCTGGAGGCGTAGATTTACAAGCCTTTTTAGCAGGAAATGACATTTTGCTATACTCTGAAAATATTCCAGAAGGTATCAAAAAAATAAAAGAAGCTATCGTAAATGGTACGATTCCACAAGCGGAGGTAGATTATAGAGTAAAGAAAATTTTACATGCAAAATATTGGGTAGGGTTAAATAAATTCAAGTACGTCGAAACTACCAATTTGTATCAAGACCTTCATACGCAAGAGGCGGCAGCGATTCGTCAGGAGTTATTTAACAATGCAGTGACTTTGGTAAAAAATGACCAAACTTTACTTCCCATGAGTGCAGCCGATAAAAAACTGGTATCCGTGGGCATCGACATTAATCCTGATAATGGTTTTGAAAGAGCATTAGATCAATACGGTAACTTCCAACATTTTACTAGTGGAGGCAAAAATTCTGAGGCATTTTACAATGAAGTCCTTCGTTCGGTAGATTCAACTAGTACGGTGGTTGTTGGTATTCATGATTTGAAGAACACGCCCTACACACGCTATGGCGTAAGTACTTCAATGCAGGAGTTTATCAAAAAACTAGAAAAGAAAACCAATGTTATTCTATGCGTTTTTGGAAACCCTTATAGTTTAAAATATTTCAACGAGTCAAAAACTGTTATTTGTGGCTATGAGGATGTACCAGAAGCGCACAAAGCAGTTGCTAATGTAATATTTGGTAGACTTTCAGCCAAAGGAAAACTTCCAGTATCTGTAGAAGGACTTTACAAAGCTGGGGATGGTATCATTACCAATCAAACAGGTTTAGTACAAGATGGTAATCCTGAAGGTTTGGGTTTTAATACCACAACCCTCAATCAAATAGATACGATTGTTCAGAATGCCATTGAACAGAAAGCCTTCCCGGGCTGTCAAGTGGTGGTAGCTCGTAAAGGGCAAATTGTGTATCAAAAAACTTCGGACGACTAAGTTATGAGTCGTCCAGCAATCCTGTCAACGACCAAACGATTTATGATTTGGCATCAGTGACCAAAGTGTCTGCCACCTTACAAGCCATTATGGCTTTATATGATCAAAAGAAAATAGACCTTGAACAAAAGGTCTCTTTTTATTTAGAGGAGTTACGTGGCACGAATAAAGAACATATGACTATCAAAGATGTGCTTTGGCATCAGGCAGGATTGGTAGCTTACATTCCTTTTTGGAGCCGTACACGTACATCTTTAGGTTGGAAAAATGAATATTATAGCAATACCGAATCGTCGGAATATCCATTGCAAGTAGCCGAAGGAATGTATGCCAAAACTGCCATTCGTGATTCTGTTTGGCATTGGGTAATTCAATCATCATTGACTGGCAAAAAAGACAAAGAGGGGCACTACGGATTTGTCTACAGTGATTTGGGCTTGATTATGATGCAACATTTGGTAGAAAAGGTGTCAGGACAAACCCTTGATGTATTGGTGAAAAACACCTTTTATCAACCTCTAGGACTTGCCACTACGGGCTATAATCCTTTACAACGTTTTCCAAAAGTACAAATGGCACCTACTGAAAACGATAAGGTATTTAGAGAGAGATTGCTACAAGGAACGGTACAAGATCAAACTGCTGCCATGTTGGGAGGTGTATCAGGTCATGCGGGTTTGTTTAGTTCGGCAAAAGATTTGGCTATTTTGATGCAGATGAATTTACTTAAAGGCTCGTATGCTGGCAAAAAATATTTGGAAGAAAGTACTGTCGAATATTTTACCCAAACCAAATCACCAAGAAGCCATCGCTCATTGGGCTGGGATAGATTACCAGCAGGAGGCTCTAGTAGCTATATATCTTCTTTGGTATCACCCACCTCGTATGGACACTCAGGCTACACGGGTACGCTCGTATGGGTAGACCCAAGCAAAGAAATCGTATTTGTATTTTTGTCTAATAGAGTAAATACTTCAGCCGAAAATACCAAAATAAATACTTTAGGTATTCGTAGAAAAGTAATGGATGTGGTGTATAAGGCGCTCAAATAGTACAAAATAGGAGTTCTTGAAATCGTTTATATTTCACTCTGTTCGTTTTTATGAAGGTAAGAATCTTTAAAAAGCTCGTCAATACTTTTCAGTCTCAAAATCTCCTTTAACTTCGGTAGGTATTTTAGTTTTGGGGAGCGTCCCTTTTCCCATTCACAATAGGTGCTTTGTCTAATGCCAAGTTCTTCAGCAATATATTCTTGAGTAAGGTTTAAATTTTGTCGGTATCGTATCAGATTTGTAGAAAATATATCCATTGGTAGAAACTATCGTTAAAAATTAATAACTCTAAATCAGGACTGTATGAAGGATTAAGTTTTGTATTTAAGATAAAATTGTAGTAGTGGCAACCCTTGCGATTGCTCACCTCCACATGGCAACCGCAAGGGTTGCCGCTACGGCAAAAATGCTCATGAAATGAATGTTTCCGAACATCATGAAATCCTTCTTACAGTACTAACTCTAAATTCTATATCCGATAGACGCATTGTATATATCAAAGTCACTAATGTAATTTTTAAATCTCAACGATAAAAAACGAATACTTGGTAAGATAAATTATAGTGGATAACTATGTTTGTAATTTATACCCATATATTCATGTGCTTCTATAAGAAATTACGATATTTAGTGTTCATTGTACTCTATCTAGGCTCTCTCAATCTTTTTGCACAAGAAAATGCAACAATTATAGAACATTTTGGCGCTGGAGAATACCCATTTGATACGACTTCTGGATTCACAATTTGTGGAAAAAAAGAATCTATATATCAATATTACAGTTTACGCTATAAATATCCTCTCAATGTAGATTCCTGTGCTAAAACCTTGAATAAGCTTTTCAAGTATGATCCTCAAATTAATGGAATCATCACGATTAGATTTGTTGTGAATTGTCACGGTAATTCAGGCTTTTTTCATTTGTACGAAATAGATGATAAATATCAAAAGAGAGAGTTCCCCGAAAACTATAAAGTACATATTCTAGAATTGGTTAAGGGATTAAAAAATGGGAAAAGTTTGTTGGTACAAATCAAGATGGGACGACAGTACCGATAAATTATTATGCTTATTTTTCGTTCAAAATAGTTAATGGCCAAGTCAATGAAATCATTCCATAGTTTATTGTTTATTCTCATATCTTCTCTTTCAGTTATTAGTCAAAACGCCACTCCTTGGAAAAAGTACAGCTATACAACTCATGAGTGGCAATATTGTCTTGATTCACTGATTGAAATAGATCCAAGTAATGCCTATTTATGGCAGCAGAAGGCGATGCCATATTTTAAAAATGGAGATTATTATAATGGCATGAAAAATCTAAATAGAGCAGTAGAGTTAGACACAGCACGTTGGCTTGGGTACAAAGGGTTTATGGAATGCATTTTTGTGAGAGATTACAAAAATGCCATTATTGATTTTATGGCAATAGCTAAAAAACAACCTAATGCGTTTGAAATGGATCACAGTTACTATTTCTACATAGGAGTATCTTATTTAAAGCTCAATACGCTCGATTCAGCTGAGAAATACCTTAAAATCTGTATTTCAAAACCTGAGGAAAAAACACATTATATGGATTGGTATTATGCGGGAGTTTTGAAGCTAAAGCAAAAAAAATACTTGAAAGCTCTGATAAATTTCAATAAGTGTTTAGATAAATATCCCAATTTAAGCGACGCTAATTTTTATAAAGCAAAAACCCTTCTATCTCTACATCGCATTAGTGAAGCATACAATTGCCTTTTGAAAGCTCAGAATGAAAATAAAACAGGATATTCTTTGAATGAAGATAATATGGTATATGTTAATTATCCATTCCAAGTGCAATTAGAGCAGATAGAACACCTTTTGAAAAAATGATAACTTTAATAAAATGTTAAAAAAACATCTGTTAACCCCAAATTCAAGGCTATCATGAGTAGTGTTATCATTAGAAAAATGAAGAAAGGGCTCAAAATCAAACAAAAGCTTGATTGTATTTTTCAAAAACCTTTGCTACTTCTTCCAAAAACTCTGGTTTGTCCTCAAAGGCATTGCCAATCGTGATAATATCGGCCCCTGCTTCTAGGGCTTGAACTACCTTTTCTGGTGTATTTAAGCCTCCTCCTACAATCAACGGAATATCAATCATCCCTCTCACTGCCTGAATCAACTTGGCAGGAACAGGTATTTCTGCGCCACTTCCTGCATCCAGATAAATCAATTTCATTCCTAAATATTGTCCTGCCAAAGCGGTACAAGCTGCTATTTCAGGCTTGTTATTGGGAATAGGTGTGGTGTTAGACATATACGAAACCGTTGTCGGGCGACCACTCTCAATAAGCAAATAGCCTGTCGATAATACTTCTAGTTGACTTTGTTTGAGCAAAGGAGCTGCTACCACATGCTGACCAATCAAAAACTCAGGATTGCGTCCAGAAAGTAGTGATAGAAACAAAATAGCATCGGCCGATGGCTCGATATGCAAGCTATTGCCAGGAAAAAGAATGACTGGTTTGGAGGTCTGTGATTTGATTTGACTAATCACAGACTGTATAGAAGGAGTGGTAATGAGACTACCACCCACCAAAAAGAAATCGATTGGAGAAATATTACACAGTCCCAACAACTTCGATAAAGAAGATTCATCTACCTTATCAGGGTCGATAAGGACAGCAAGAGATTTTTTGCCTTGTTGTCGAAAACTATTCAGTTGTTGGAGTAAGGTTGTTGTTGTCGTCTGCATCAGCATTAATAGATTCTTTCATCAGCGAAATCGCCTCTAAGATTTTGTCTTTAGCAATGGCAATCAAAAAGGACATAATATATCCTTTGATTGAGCTAATAATCCATGATTCTTCTTTGGGTTCTTTAACGGCTACGGGAAGATTAGTATTTTCATCATAGACAATTTCTTTCACCTTCGTTTTTTTATCGGCAGGCGAAAGCCATTTGAAGAGCAAATAGGTTCCAAACAAAACGCCACCAATGACCAAAGTGGCTGTACCAACTTTAGTAGCTTCGGTTTTGAGAGTGATTACTTGTGTGTCTATTTTATTTTTATATTCCTGTGCTTCTTGTTGCAATTGCTCTTTACGAGCAGCTATGTTTTGAGAACTCAATGCTGGTAACATAAGGGATAGGGCTTTTATCTCGAAAGATTTTTGAAAAACGATTTATAAACCTTTTCAACAGTGTGAAAAAACAGGACTTTAGCACAAAAAATATGTTTTTGTAAACTAAAGAATAACCAATCGAAGCATAAAGCACACGCACGACCTTGGCGTGTTGAAAGCTCTTTGCGTTCAAAACTAGGAAAAAAAGTGTTCTTTTCTGTAAAAATTCTGTAAAAATGAGTTACCGACTACTGCTCAATTGTTTCGATTGAGTTAGTTTTAGGGGGCTCATTTTCCTGTAAAGGTTGTTTGAGAAGATAAAATACTAGCCCTGTTATGATACCTAATAGGCTTGTGACAATCACAAATCCTAAAAAGTCACTGTGGGTAACATGATTTAGATAAAGGGCAAAAGTAATGAAGACAAAGACAAGGAAAATGGCAGAAACTATGCCCAAAACAAGTAGCAATACCAGCTTTTTGATGGCTGCTTCAATGCGTTCTTGAACTTCTATTTGAGTAAGTTCAATCTGAGTTTGTACATATTTGTACAAATTATCGACCAAGCCGTTGGGTTCTAAAAGTTTCATATTTTTGAATCAGCCCGAACCTTAGTTCGGAGGTTTATAAATGAACTCCGAACTAGGGTTCGGGCTATATATTAATCCTCGTCGCCCCCTCTGATACCAGAAAGAATATTGCTTCCGAAGAAAATAGCATTCAAAAATAACTTATTAGTTCCATACCAAAAAGCTCTGAAGTTAGGATTGTCAGTCATCACGATAACTTTTCCTGCTCCGTAAGCCGTAGCAACTACCGCTGGAGTGTTCTTCATCGTCTTTCTATTTGGCTCAGTAATGTACCCGCTAACCAACGGATCGTTTGAGTAAATTAGTGGTGCATTGTATGGATCTTTGATTTTTTCTAAGAAAATCGTATTGTCCTTAAATACACTCAAAGTTGGTTCTTTGTAACCGTAGCCAATAGGGTGAGTTGGGTCTAATTTTACTTGAAAAATAGCTCCAGCAATCAATTGAGCGCCTTTGTAGCGTTCAGCCAAAGCATAAGGTTTTGGACTTGAAGTGGTATCTGCTGGCGTATTTTTGATTTTTACAGGTGAAAGTCCTTTCGAAGCTACCCATGGTACAGCATCTGTTACAGCGATTAGCGTACCACCTGCACGTACCCAGTTTTTGATTTTCTCTTCATTCAAGGCACTATACTCACCACTCGACAAAATCAAGGTATTGTATTTGTCAAGGCTCATACGGTTTACTTGGGCAATATCAGACATCGTCAACGGTAAGTTTACGCGAGTATCCAATAAGTGCCAAATTTCTCCTGCATCGTTTGGATTGATACCTGCTCCTGTAATCATCAATGGACGTGGTGCGCGCATTGGGGCAAAATAGCTACTTCCTAAGTCTATACCTGTTGGCGTTAAGCCTGTTGGAGCAGCGTAGAAATCAACGCCATCTCGTTCTGCCAATTTCTCTAACAAAGCACGTAATCCGTCGAGGTTACTTAGTTGGTTACCACCTGCGGTGATTTCGACTGTACCATAGTCAAAAGATTTGGTACCACCTTCGATAACGCCTGTAAATGGCTCTGTGGCAACTTTGAGCTTATAGCCTTTTTTCTGCAATTCGTAGGCTGCACGTGGAGCAAAATATCCGTCCCATTCAAACAAGTAAGCGTAATTGCTTGTACCAACTACGCGACCTTTAGGGAAATCATTTTTAGATATCTTTTCACCTAATGCTACAGGAGTTTTTGCTTCGCCATAAGGTACGTTGAAGCATAATGGCATTCCCCATGCTGAAATATCATAGAAAAGTGAATCTTCGAATTTGGTACGTTTTTCAAAAATACCCTGAGCCAAACGATACTGTGGTTGTGAAAGTGGCACTACATATGAATTTTCTTTTTTGAATGATTTACCTTCTACTGTTTCATCTTTTGACAAACGATATACTTCAATGTCGTGCTGACGTAAAATACGGATCATTTCATGAGTCTTCACATGATCTGTTGTATTACCAAAAACGTAAGCTTGCGTAGCGCTAGGGTTTTTCTCCTGATAAAACGTGCGTTGGTAATCTAACAATTCTTGACGCATTGATTTGGCAGCGCGAAGTGTCGAAAGGGTCGTCGTGAATTGATTACGAATCGTAAAGGCAAAACTCATCGGACCGTTAGGCGTTTCTTGTAAATGTCCACGTGAACTAGCCTGTTCAAACAAGATACCTATACAACCTTGTGCATCTGGGAAGGTCGAACCTTTTCCGTAATAAAAATCATCGTAACCTTCTTTCGTAAAATATAAAGAGCCGATTTTATCTAATGCTGAGGCATGGAATTTCCCGATTTTCTCAGTCAATTCAATGTTTTTCTTTGGCGTAATCGGGTGCGTACGTGCTGGAATTCCTGGTTGGAAAAAGAATGACGAGCCACTACCCATTTCGTGGTGGTCAGTCAAAATGTTTGGCTTCCACTCATGGTATTTCACAATACGGCCTTTACTTTCAGGGTGTTGTGTGTACAACCAGTCACGATTAAGGTCAAACCAATAGTGGTTATAGCGACCACCTGGCCAAGTTTCATTCAACTCACGACTGTTTGGGTCAGCTACTAAGTTCATGCTTTTATTGGCATTTACCCAGCTCGAAAAACGTTCGCCACCATCTGGATTGATGCGTGGGTCTACCAAAATCACCGATTCATTTAACACTGAATCTATTTCGGCTCCTTGTGCTGCTGCCAAATAATATACTGCCAAAGGAGAGGCATTAGTCCCACTAGCTTCGTTACCATGTACTGAGTATCCCATCCAAACAACGATTGGCATATCGGCAGTTTTGAGGCTCGACGATTTGTCTAGTTCAACAAGTTTATGGTGTTCAGCTTTGATTTGGTCGATATTAGCCAAATTTTTTGGAGAAGAAATCGTCAGGAGGAGGAGCGGACGGTTTTCGTAAGTTCTACCGTATTCGACAAGCTTGACACGGTTAGAAACTTCAGCGACTTTTTTCATGTATCCAACAAGTTGCTCGTGTTGGATATGCCATTCGCCTACCTGGAAGCCAAAATACTGCTGTGGGGTAGGAATGGCAGGGTCATACTTCACATTTTGTGGCAAATAATAGCTGTCTGCCACTTGAGCAAACGATAAATGAGTAAGCATTAAAAGCAAAAAAGCGGTTGCCCGCTTTAATATGCTAATGCTAAACGAGTAGCGGTAATTCATAGTGTGAAAAGTTGGTTGATAAAGAAAGACGATAAAAATTTGCGACACCACGTTGAGAATGGTGTCTATATAAAAAGCTTTAAAATAAATGCACACGAATTACCAGAAGATTTTCTAGAGGCTAGCCAATCTTTAAGTAAAAGCACTAGAAACTCGGTTGACAAACGTGATTAACGTTGCTTCATGAGTTTTGCTTCAATGGTTTGTTGTGTATGAGGCACAGCTCTCAAACGTTCTTTAGGGATCAACTTACCAGTATCGATACAAACACCATAAGTGCCGTTTTTGATACGAATCAAAGCATTTTCCAACTGAGTTGAAAACTTTTGTAAGCGAGCAGCCAACTGGCTCATACTTTCTTTTTCAGAAGTATCAGCACCATCTTCCATCAACTTTGAGCTTCCCGAAGTCACATCAGTACCTGGGTCGTTACGCTTGTGTAGAGCTTCACGGATGTAATTTAATTCACTACGAGTATCATCTAATTTTTTAGTGATTAGCTCTTCAAACTCCTTCAATTCTTCTTCAGAATAGCGTGTTTTTTCTTCTACCGAACCTGTATTCATCATAATTGTACCAATGATTTTAGTGAGTCAAAGTCCCTTTGCGTAGGGAACATCCTTAAAATTGCGCAAATATACGTGGTAAATTTTTAGTAATTGAAATATTTCAAGAAATAATAAAAATTTTCCGAAAAATAACAATTTGGTAATTTACCAATTTTGCCAATGGTTATTTGGTAAATGCTTGTATTACCCATAAAGTTAAAAAGCAAAAATGAAAAATTGTGCAAAATTGTGTTTTTGGCTAAAAAATCGGGTATTTCTACTTACAGACCAGACACTTGACATTCTCGTTTAAGGGTTGCAATATTGTGAATATTTCATTAACAAATTGATTTTTTAGAAGTTTATTTTGTATTTTATAAAGAACGAACTGGTGGTTAATTTATGAGAAAAATCACTCAATTTTTTTATGAAATTCAATAGATTTCAACAAACTGTGATAATGCTATGACATACATAGAACCAGCTCCTATCAAAGATAAGGAGAACCCTTTGGAATCCATGATGCAGCGATTTGACAAGGCTGTAGAGTTGTTAGGTATCTCTGAAGAAATGTACTATATCTTGAAAGTACCTGCTCGTCAAGTAACGGTTGGATTACCAATTACCATGGACGATGGAAGAATCAAAGTATTTGAGGGTCACAGAGTTATACACTCAAACATCCTCGGGCCAGCCAAAGGAGGTATTCGTTTTGACCCAGCTGTAAACATCGATGAAGTTCGTGCTTTGGCAGCTTGGATGACTTGGAAATGTGCCGTAGTGGATATTCCTTACGGTGGTGCAAAAGGTGGTATCGCTTGTAACCCTCGCGAAATGTCTGCGGGTGAAATGGAGCGTTTGATGCGTGCTTACACGGTAGCAATGTTAGACGTATTTGGTCCAGATCGTGATATTCCAGCTCCTGATATGGGTACTGGTCCGCGTGAGATGGCTTGGCTGATGGACGAATACTCAAAAGCAAAAGGTATGACTGTAAATGCTGTCGTGACGGGTAAACCACTAGTTTTGGGTGGTTCGTTGGGTCGTACAGAGGCAACAGGTAGAGGTGTGATGGTTTCGGCTATGGCGGGTATGGACAAACTAAAAATCAATCCGTACAAGGCTACAGCGGCTATTCAAGGTTTTGGTAATGTGGGCTCGCATGCGGCTATTTTGTTGCATGAAAGAGGCGTAAAAGTAGTGGCTATTTCTGATATTTCAGGTGCTTATTACAACGAAAATGGTATCGATATCGAAGGTGCTATCAAATATAGAGATTTGAATCGTGGTACTTTAGAAAACTTCCCTGGCGCTGAAAAAATCACTAACGAGCAGCTTTTGACGTTGGATGTAGATGTATTAGTGCCTGCTGCTAAGGAAGACGTTATTACACACGATAATGCTAGCTTTATTCAAGCAAAAATGATTGTAGAAGGTGCTAACGGTCCAACTTCGGCATCGGCTGATGATATTATTAATGAAAAAGGTATTTTGGTTGTACCTGATATTTTGGCTAATGCTGGTGGTGTAACTGTATCGTATTTTGAATGGGTACAAAACCGCATGGGCTACAAATGGAATCTCGACCGTATCAATCGCCGTTCTGATCGTATCATGAAAGATTCTTTTGATAAGGTATTCCTAACTTCTCAACAATTTAATGTTCCAATGCGTATTGCTGCTTATATTGTAGCTATCAAAAAAGTAGCTGATACCTACAAATTTAGAGGTGGATATTAATCGGTATCTGTAGAGGCGCAATGTTTGTGTCTTAAGCAGTATCAAAAAAGCGGTCGAAAAACCTTTTTTGACCGCTTTTGGGTGAAATATATTTATTCATTTACCTTTTCTTATTACAAAACAAAAAGTTAAAAGCACTAAGCAATCAATAATTTTACGATTGCTTAGTGCTTTTTGTATAAATCAACAGGTCAAAAGCCAATAGCCGATAACCAATACCTGATAACTCCTTTAAATCGCTCCTTTAGCTTTCAACATCAAATACTTATTGATGGTATTAATGGATAATTGCTGAGGACTTGTCAATAACGCCTGAATCCCATATTGCTCTAATTCTTTTACAATTAGCTTTTTTTCATAGTAAAACTTTTCTGCAATAGTTTTCTGGTAAATCTCTGCCGTTGTCGATGCGGGTTGTTCAAGGATATTTTGTAGTCCCGTATTTTCAAAGAAAACTACTAAAACTAGGTGTTCTTTAGCAAGTTTTCGAAAATGAGGAAGTTGGCGACGCATAGAATTGACCGTTTCAAAATTGGTATAAATTATCAACAGGCTTCGTTGCTTGATTTGCTTTTTGACATGGATATACAATGCTTCATAGTCGCTTTCCTGAAAAAGTGTTTGTTGGTGGTACAACATATCCAAAATGCGGTGAAGCTGCCCAGATTTTCGATCGGCCAAAAGTGTTTGATTAATTTTATTCGAAAAAGTAATAATGCCTGCTTTGTCGTGCTTGTGTAAAGCGATATTTGACAATACCAAGCTCGAATTGATGGCATAATCCAATAGCGTGAGTCCATCAAAAGGACTTTGCATGATTCGACCTTTGTCGATAAGGCAATAAATAGACTGTGCTCGTTCGTCCTGATAACTATTAACCATCAGCTCGTTGCGTCGGGCTGTAGCCTGCCAGTTGATTGTTCGAATATCATCGCCTTGTACGTAGCTTCTAATTTGTTCAAACTCCTGCGTATGCCCAATTCGTCTGATTTTTTTGATACCCACATCCGTCAAACGGTTCGAGATCGCCATTAATTCATATTCTCGCATTTGTAAAAATGAGGGATATACGGCTACCGTTTTATCTTTTTCAAACTGAAAACGACGCTGTAACAAACCAACAGGTGAACTTACAAAAACATTTAAGGCACCAAATAGATATTCGCCTCGCTCGGTAGGTCGGAGGGTGTATTGTAAATTTTGTGTTGTGTTACTTTCTAATGTAGTATCTATTTGAAAATCTCTCTTTTGAAATTGAAAAGGAATCTCATCGACTAAGCTAACTTTTACCTCAAATCCATAACGATTTTCTAAGGCAATTTCGATGGTATTTTGGTCGCCATTGGACAAACGTTCTGGAATAAATCTTTTGGCAAGAAACGTTTTTTGACTACCCAATAACATGGCTAAGTCTACCAAAAGCATTCCTCCAAAGGCCAAGCTCAATAACACAGAAACATTGAAAAGCCAAGGCAATACAAATGCTAAACAGAAAAGGCTAATTAGGGCGGTAAATCCCCAATAGACAGGTTTATTGATATAGATAGATAAGATTTGTTTCACGAGAAAGTGGAATTGTGCGAGTAATACAATAGCATAGAACGAGACTCTTTGCTTTTAGTAAATTTGTATGGTTTTTTCCATAAAATCAAACCCTTTATCCCAACTTCAAAGGTAAAGTTTTGGAAAAATGAATGAAACATAGCCGTTTGACCTACTCGAAGGTTTTAATTAGAGCAAAGAAGCTTCCAATCATTGAAACCTGATACGATTGGCAGTTTGCGCTTTTTTTCGTAAACTTGTCAAGAAAGCCTAGGGGAATAGCGTTGTTGGAAAAGGAGGATGACAATAACTTCTCGCTTGTGATTAGGCAAATTGATACAAAAACTTACTTCTTATTGACTGATGAATTCTCGCGCAAAAATAAAACAGGTATTTGATGAAATGGGTAAAATCGTGGTGGGGCACGAGCGCCTTACCAACAGATTGTTGATTGGGCTATTTACTGGAGGGCACGTTCTTTTGGAAGGTGTGCCAGGTTTGGCCAAAACCCTTACGATAAATACCCTTGCCAAAATCCTTGATTTGAATTTCCACCGTATTCAATTTACTCCAGACTTATTGCCTGCTGATTTGATTGGGACGATGATTTACAACCGTAAGCTTGACGATTTTGAAGTACGCAAAGGTCCTATTTTTGCCAATATCATTTTGGCCGACGAAATCAACCGTGCACCTGCCAAGGTACAGTCAGCATTGTTGGAGGCGATGCAAGAAAAGCAAGTAACGATTGGCGACGAAAGCTACATTTTAGATAAGCCTTTTTTGGTACTAGCTACCCAAAACCCTGTAGAGCAAGAAGGTACTTTTCCATTGCCCGAAGCCCAAGTAGACCGTTTTATGCTAAAGGTATTTATGGGATATTTGAGCAAAGAACAAGAACTAGAAGTAATGCAAAAAATGTCAAATATGGACTTTAATTATAAGCCCAAAGTTATTTTGACAAAAGAAGACATTTCTAATATTCGTCAAGAAATCAATAAAATTACGATTTCTGAAACACTCGAAAGATATATCATCGAATTGATTTTTGCGACACGAAAGCCTGGAGATTATGGTTTGAGAGACGAAGCCCGCTATGTGCAATTTGGAGCATCACCACGTGCTACCATTAACCTCAACCTTGCTGCAAAAGTGCTAGCTTATCTTGACGAAAGAGATTACGTATTACCAGAAGATATTAAAGAAATAGCCCCTGATGTACTGAACCACCGTATTATGCTCAATTATGAAGCTGAGGCCGATGGTATCACAACTATGCAGGTAATCGATACCATTTTGAGAAGAGTGGCTATTGGTAGATAAGTTGAAAATAGAAACCATTTTGACTTTAGTAGTTAAAAATCTGAGCTTTAGCAGTAGAGACGCAATGATTGCGTCTTAATCAGCCTCATATCTAGCACGGTAAAATCAAAAAAGGCGGTCGAAAACTAATTTCGACCGCCTTTTTTGATAATGTATTTCAACAGGGTACCTCTTTAGACGCAAAGCATTGAGTCTTTACTAGTAAAATGTAGATTAACAATAATCACTCATCCACTCAATCGAAAAATCACTCAATTAAGGAAAGGATGTGTTAGCAGATTTATTTCTTCATCACAATCACCTTCTTTTTAAAATAAGTCGCATAGCACTTGTTCCAAAGATGGTCTTGATTGTCTTTGATTTCATCAAAATACAAAGTTTTAGGAGCGTGTTTCAAAGGTGTTACATAAATGGTATCCGCTTTTGACTCCTGAATTAGCTTGTATCTAGCCGTCATTTCTTCATCATATCCTTTGGCATTTCCGGAGCGAATATCCGCATACATAATTCGTAGATTGGTACTTTTTGACCAGGCAAATAACGACCATGCTGTTAATCCCAGTACAAAAATGACGTTGTGCAAAGGTAACGTAATCAGTTTTGGAAACTGATTGAGGATACTTAATGCCAAGTAAAACCAACCTGCTAAGAAAAACACATAAATGGCATTTTTGACACGATCGGGCACGCCATCAGGGTTGCCGTAGTGAATCGCAAAAAACATTAAGGTGAGCAAAATCCCAAGGCTTGCGATGGTATAAAGCAAATTGGTTTTGAATAATGCTATCTTGGTATTGGGTACAAATTTTTGATACCATGCCGCAAACAAAAGAGTCATAGGCAGGAGTGGACTATAAACTACCCAGTGGAAACTATCTTTGAATGTTGATTTGATTGCCTTCGTTATTGCCAAGACGATATTACCACTCAAAGCACCTCCCTGCATTCGCACTTGGTTGCCTGGGGCTTTGATGACCAAGAAATACGCACACAACACTGCTACAATGCCAAGCATGCTAAAAAACTTGTCAAAACGTTTTTCAAAAAGACGAAAATATAGCCAAACTAGCCCTAGAAAAGCAATAATCATCAACATTACTACTTCGTTTGAACCTACAATAAAAAAGACTAATGTGGCGCAAAGTAAGGCAATGGCATTCTGAAGGGATTGATATTGTGGAGAATAATATCGTATGAGCACAGCCACCAAATACATCCAATAGCACACCGATATGGGAAAAATAAAGACTGAAGTGTACCAGAAAAAATTGTCAATTATACTCGCAGATTCAGCAATGTAAAGGCTCAAAAATGATCCAGTCAGCACTAGTTTATTGCTACGACTGGTTGGAATAAACTCTCCAATCATCAGGTAAAATGAATGAAATAGTAGCACCAAAATGAGGACTGGCATAATCTTGACAAAGCCAAAATAACCAAATGCTAGCGGCGAGGCATGAAATAGCATATTAGAGATATATCGTCCCGACCAGCCTTCGTAGTATAAACGCTGACCCTCCCAAAATCCATAATCACGGGTCATGTAAGCAAAGCAATAGTCGTCTGCTACAGATGGATGATTGAAATAGCCCAAAATAGCAATGGGCACTACACTAAGTAAGAAAATTACCCAGATAATCGAATGCGAAAATGCCTTAGTTTGTATAAGTTTCAAAACCAAACGTAAACTTGAGTGAATGAATATGAAAGAAGTCTACTCAGACTTATAGGACGATGTCTGGTAATAAGAATTTTAGAATTCCTAAATGCTTATTGCCTTCAAAGCTATCTTTCAAATGAGCATATTTGAAAGATAGCTCTAACAAAATTACCTGATTTCTTAGATTTTCTTGTTAGCCAATTAATAAATACTCACTTTGATCAAGAAAAGAATCAATTGCCAAACCTTTTATTCAAAATAGGATAAATCAAAATAGCGATTAAAATAACGCCTGTTCCAGCATAAAAACCCAAGTTCATCTGTTCTTTTTCTCCAAAAATCAGATAGGCAAATATAATCCCATACACAGGCTCAAGATTGAGGGCAAGATTGAAAATAAAAGCCGAAAATTTGATTAACAATTCAACCGTGACACTGAACGCATACACAGTACAAACCAAAGACAATATTGCCAACCAGAGCCAGTCCCAACCGTGTGGGATTACTTGCTCGATGGTTAAATATCCGCTTTTGAGTGTATAGAGCAATGGGATCAAAGAGGTAATCGCTGCGCCTGTCATTTCGTAAAAAGTAATAACCTGCGAAGGGAACGACTTACCAAGTTTGGAGTTAATTACCGAAAATAAGGCACTTAGCATAGCCGCCAAAATACCTAAAATCAAGCCCCAAATGTGTTTTACTTCCGATAAAAAAATCATGCAAAGTCCACCTATGACTAATAAACCAAGCAACACTTCATGTGGACGAATTTTACGTTTGTAAGTAATAGGCTCGATAATACTTGTCCACAAAGTAGCTGTGGAAAAGCCCGCCAAGCATAAGGCTACATTGGATATTTTGGCTGCAAAGAAAAACAAAAACCAGTGCAATGATATCAAAAATCCCGTTGACAATAACTTGATTGCACCCGAACGATTTATGTTTAAATCTACCTGACGAAACTTTAAAACAAAATATATTCCGACAGCGGCAATGGCAGTTCTGAAAAATACAGTGCTCAAAGAATGTACAGAAATAAGCGTCCCTAATATCGCCGTAAAACCAAGTAACAATACAATAAAGTGTAATTGGACATAGTCTTTGGTAGTTTTGTTTTGCATAAAATCTGTTGTTTAATCAACCAAGGTATACTTGTTTTAGAACAAATGAAATAAAAGTGGAGTATAAACAAAATGAGTTAACTATTGAGTTAGTAAACATTAGTCCATAGACACGCTGTTTCATAACTGAAAAGTTAACTCATTTAGAGGATTTATAAATTACAAATTGTGAATGATGAGTATAAGGTGTTGATAGTTAAAGTTTTAATTCACAACTCATTATTCATCTTTATTATCGAGGAATCGTATAGTATAGTAATACCCCGATACCGCTAAAAATAATATTGGGTAGCCACACTGCTAGGAGAGGAGGCATCGTACCTGACTCGGCCATACCTTTACTCATCATAAAAAACATGATGTAAACAAAGGCCAGCATAAAGCCCAAAGCAATCTGAAATCCAACGCCCCCACGAGATTTTCGTGCTGATACAATCAAACCAATCATGGTTAGGATAATAATGGCAAAAGGGTTGGCAAATCGCACGTATTTTTCTACCACAAACACCTCAACACCATCGGCACCACGAGATTTTAACTTGGCAATATGCGCATTTAACTCTGGCAGCGTAAAGGTTTCATGAAGTTGATAATTACTGTCAAAATCTTTGGGCGAAAGATTAATCGTTGAGTCGATTTTGGCACCATACGTCAACTTTTCTTTTCCCTCACCTTCAAAGGCACGAATACGATAATCATGGATAGTCCATTTATGACGAGTAGTATCCCAAGTAATTCTTTCTGCCATCAACTTGCTCATTAGTTGATTATTCTGAATTTTTTCTAGGGTAAATCTGTAGCCTGTATTCGAGTTGTTGTCGTACGTTTCCATGTAGGCGTACGTATCTGGCGCAACTTTGATATGGACATCTCTACCACTGAAATAGTAGGTATCAATAACATATTTCCGTTCAAACTTGATACGAGTTTTGTTCGCAATCGGAATAATCCACGCAACCATGAAAAAGGTAATAACCGCAACAAATGCCGAACCCATCAAATATGGTCGCATTAATCTCAGAAAACTTACCCCAGTACTCAAAATTGCAATAAGCTCGGTGCGAGCTGCTAGGTTTGCCGTAAAAAATACCGTCGAAATAAATACCATTAGAGGACTAATATAATTGGCCCAATAAGGTACAAAGTTGAGGTAATAGCTAAAGAGAATTTCCGAAGTAGGCGCTTGTTTTTTGATAAAGTTGTCAACCTTTTCGGTGTAGTCAATCACCAAAATAATGGCAACAATAATCAAAACAGCAAAAACGTATGTCTTGAGGAATTTTTTTAAAATATATAAATCTAAAATCTTCATGCCTAAGCAAAGGTTGGTATATAGTCGAAGAACGAACGAGCTATTGATTTTTTTACAAAGCTAAATAAAAAACCTCTCATTTTCAGAGAGGTTTGAGATATGCCTAGTGTTGGGTTGTGTTAAATATATTTAAAAACCCTAAAGTATCTGATTACAAGTTTTACAAACGCCTTGTACTAATAAATTGGTTTCGACACGTTGGTATCCTTCTGGCAAGGCAACTTGCGGAATAGTTACGTGGTCGAGACAAGTGGTAAGCCCACACTTAGTGCATTTAAAATGCACATGGTCATGATGATGCTTGTGGTCGTCGGCATGACAATTGTCTTTGCAAAGGGCGTATTTGATACCACCCTCATCGTCGAGTACTTTGTGGATAAGCCCTTTGTCCAAAAATGTTTTGAGTGTACGGTAAACTGTTACACGGTCAAACTTTTCAGACATTTGGGTTTCCACATCAGCATGAGCCAATGCGTAAGCTTTGGTCAAGAAGATATCTAGAATCTCTTCGCGACATTCTGTTTGGCGAAGGCTATAGGCCTTCAAGGTGCTTTTAATTGCGCTCGCATTCATACGTTTACTCGCTTAAAATACTAGACTCATATTGTAGTTTCACAAGGTTGGCATAAATACCTTCTTCTTGCGAAAGCAATGCCTCATGACTTCCTGACTCAGCTATTTCTCCATCTCTCAATACATAAATCGTATCAACGTTTCTGATGGTTGCCAAACGGTGAGCAATAATAATCGTTGTACGATTTTGCATTAACTTATCAAGCGCATCTTGTACCAATTTTTCTGACTCAGAATCCAATGCACTAGTCGCTTCGTCGAGTACCAAAATTGCAGGATCTTTCAAAATGGCTCTTGCAATGGCAATACGCTGACGTTGTCCACCCGATAATTTGACGCCTCTTTCGCCAACAATGGTATCGAATTTTTCAGGGAAAGATTCAATAAAATCTAAGGCATTGGCTTTGCGGGCTGCCTCCGTAATTTCAGCTTCTGTAGCATTGGGCTTACCATAAGCAATATTCTCGCGAATGGTACCTCCAAACAACATGACTTCTTGTGGTACAACGGCAATATTTTGACGTAAAGCAGTCAGGTTGTATGATTGAACGTCTTGACCATCTACTAAAATCTTACCACTATT
Organism: Flectobacillus sp. BAB-3569; assembly: GCF_002270355.1. Taxonomy (GTDB): domain Bacteria; phylum Bacteroidota; class Bacteroidia; order Cytophagales; family Spirosomataceae; genus Flectobacillus; species Flectobacillus roseus. The sequence continues at coordinate 193,412 of NZ_NJFZ01000022.1, forward strand.
CAATCGATAGTAGCGAAGTAATAAACCTACGATTGTCGATTTCCCACCACCTGAATAGCCAACTAAAGCAATTTTTTTACCAGCTTCTACCTTCAGTGAAATATTTTTCAATACTTGCATATCTGGACGAGATGGGTATGCAAAGGCAACATTGTCATACACAATTTCACCTTTTACGTGTACAGGTGTTACAGACTCGTTGGTAGAGACTTCTCCTTCTTCATCCAAAATTTCGAGGATACGTTCAGACGCTCCAATCGTTCTTTGGATTTGAGCATAAATATCACCTAAACCACCTACAGAACCACCGATAAAGCCCGTATAGATGATAAATGTCAATAGTTTGTCAAATGTCAATTCATGATTTTGTACCAAATGACCACCGTACCAAACTACCCCTACAATAGCTCCAAACAAAACAAAGATGATAAATGAAATAAAGCTACCTCTAAAAGTGGCAGTGCGAAGCGCCCAGTTCAATACTTTTTCGAGCGAAGTCGTATAACGATTTACTTCAAAAGCTTCATTGGTAAATGCTTTTACGACATTAACTGATTGAAGGGTTTCTTCTACAATTACATTGGTTTGTGCCAATTCATCTTGTACTTTTTTAGAATTTTTACGAATAAACTTTCCAAAAAAGAAGGCAGCTACCACCAAAATCGGGAAGGTAGAAAGCATGAATAGCGTAAGTTTTCCTGAGAAATAAATAATCAAACAGATACCTCCAATCAACGTAAAGATTTGGCGGAAAAACTCAGCTAATGTTACTGAAAGAATATCCTGTAATTGAGTTACATCCGAAGTAATACGGCTCATTAGTTCGCCTACACGATTTTTTTCGAAGAACGTTACAGGCAAAGAAATCATTTTGCCATAAAGCTCTTTACGAATATCGCGAATCGAGCGTTCTGTTACTCTCGAAAAGGTGTAAACTCTAAAGAACGAAAACAAAGCTTGTGCCGCCAAAATCGCCAAGAATAACAAGGTCATTTGGTCGAGTGTCAGCTTTGGCAGGTTCATGACCGAGCTACTTTGCATTTGCTGCATCATAGGGTTGTTGGACATGGCCTGCATTTGTTGAGCATCGTTGGGCGAAAGGATAGACGCTACCATTTGACCCATCAACAAAGGCACACTCATGGAGGTGATTTGTGATAAAATCAAAAATATAAAACCAATCGCAAATGTTCCTTTGTAAGGTGCTGTAAATCTAAAAATCGATAACGCTTTTCTTAGTCCTTCTTTCGTAATTTTCTTTTTATCCTGTGGAGATGCATCGTCTCCAAACTTATCGCTTCGCTTTGCCATATTTGAATAACACTGCTCTCAATTTGATGAAAACAGTTGATATTAAATGAATTATTAGTTGGTTTGACTATTAAGGTAATAGTCTTAAATTTCTTTAATCAATCTCGCAATGATAACATAAAATCGAGCCAAATGGTTGACTACTTGATATTATTCTTCGTCAGGTAGTCCTTTGTATTTTGAAGCCTCAAAAATACGCTGCGCATCGGGCTCTTTCATCAAATCTTGAATGGTTAGTTTTTCGTCATCGTAATAGTATTTCGAAACGATTCTGAAGCCTATCCATCTTCCAATACTACCAGGACAAGCGGGGCCAATTTCTGGAGTAGAAGGGCGTTCGCCAATATATTTTCCTTTAGCGGGGTCTTGGGTCGAATACAAGAGTTTGTTATCAATAAAATATGCCCATACAACTTCTTGATTAGCATAGGTAGCGTTTAGCTGTTCGTTAGAATAGCCCAAAAATACGCTATCAGCTTTAGAAGGCATCATTACTTTTCCAAAAACATAACTTTTTCCATACCAAACCATTTCAGCAAGTAGTGTTCTATCTTGTGGATTAGAGGTATTATATCGGCTCGAAAGTTGTAGTATGGCTTGAGGTACTACCACAGCAGGTGATATCTTTTTGATTTGATAATCATAAATATCGGGTAGATATTTACCTTTTTCACCCATAAAATAGTCTATTCCAACAATAATTGTCGAATCACTTACGCGTAGCTCTGGATTAAGGATTGTTCCTTGACCGAAAAAGCCTGTAAAAATAGTATAAATTTTAGGTTCTTTAAAGTCTGGATAATAGTACTTGATATGCTGGAAGGCTTCTTTGAAGTCGTTTTCAAGATTTTGGTTGCCAAAAAATGCTTTTTCCTGAGACTGCTGGTAAAACTCTTGTAAAGCTGGACTGCTAATTTGTGTAAACAGTTTGTTGGCCAAAACAGGAAAAGAAGCAGGCGTTGTATTAAAATATTGACTAGCAAACTCTGTGTACTTTTGTAGAAAAACCAGTACATCTTGTTCGGTTTTACAAGCAAAAAGTTCTTTGTCTAAGTACTGAATCTTAACGTCGACTTTAACATTACTTACATCGGGTTCGCCATCTGTATTATTGTTACAAGCCCAAAGGCATACTGAAACTAAAAAGAGAAGTCCTATTTTTGCAAAAATTTTCATGCTTGTGGTAGCTGTTGAAAGCAATCAGGGTTCAAATGAGTGAGTTGATTTATTATGAGTATTAATTAATCGTGCTAAATGAGATTTAAGTTGTGTGTTGAGGAACTAGGCAACAGGTACAAGGCAAAGAGTTTTAACATATTTTGTAGTAACTACAGATATGTTTTTGCCGAAAGCCCATAGCTGAAAGCCGAAAGTTCAAAATGATCTCTCATAAAAGAATAAAAACATTTTGCCTGATGCCTTCTGCTTATAGTCTAAAGCGTATCCTTTATTTATTAAAACGAGGTATTGTATTGCTCTTACCAACGGCATTGGCAAAATAAATTGAATGATTGTCTGTTTTATAGTTTGAAAATCAAAAGTATACTTACACAACAGTCCATAAAAACTTACTTAATCAATCAAAATATATCAGGTAAGTACCTGCAAAATTATGAAGAAAAACGTATTAATAACCCTTTTTATTCTGGCTACTGTTACAAATGTGCTAGCACAGAATCAATTATGGTCATCGAGTTTGTCGGCGGCTTCTCGCGAATATTGGGGCGGTCGATTCAATAACATGTCAATTGGCTTTAAATTTTCACCAGCGATTACTTTTGTTTCTTTCGAAGGTGTCAAAAACTTTAGAGGAATGTCAGATGGTGCAGCCAAAATTAATATGACCGTTGGGCCGGTCGCAGATTTTTATTTTGCTCAGAAATATGCTTTTAGTACTGGTTTGTGGTATACGGTAAAAGGCGTTTCGTATAATATTTACAATAGTTTTTATGATACCGACGTATTTGTGCAAAAGCCTTTGACCAAAGATGAGATTAAAGCAAATGCCGCAGAATTCAATCTTCAATATCTTCAAATACCTGTTTCGCTTAAAATCTTTAGTGACCAAGTAACCCCGGGAATGCCTTTTTATATCCAGTTTGGAGGTACTTTGGATATTAATATTGCAGAAAAGCCTGTCAATTACGCCAAAAATGCTTTAGTGCAATACCGCGACAGAGTATCCCCGAATTCAGGGATTTTTGGTTTTGGAGAAGCCAACTTGTTATTGGGGGCTGGGTTTGAGAAAAAATTAGGAACAGGAACAGATGCCTTTTTCTTTGGATTGCAATATCAAAGAGGACTTTCAGAAATTAATAGAGGCAGCTCATTTGCTGATATGATTACCAAAACCAACCAGTTAGTGATTGATTTTGGATTGAAATTTTAGGAAATCAGATATAATGAAACATGAGTCATCACTAAATCACCCATTCAACATTCACTCAATTTGTGATGACTCCTATTTAGTTAATTCACATTAGCAGTATTATTCTGATGAACTACAGCTAAAACACTATCTAAATATTCTCGTGAGTTGCACAATCGTGGCACTTTGTGTTGTCCTCCCAATTTACCTTTACTACGCATCCACGAATAGAAGGTATCTTTCTGAACCACGTTGATTTTAGGTGGAGTCAGTACCATGTCTTTGTAGCGCTTGGCGTCATAATCAGAGTTGATAGAGCGGAGCGTCTGGTCTAAAACCTGATTGAACACTTCTTGATTGTTGGGTTCTTGATCAAATTCGATAATCCATTCGTGGCAGCCACTTTTACCCCCGTCCATATACACAGGTCCTGCCGTATAGTCGTTGATAATTGCGCCCGTAGCTTCACATGCTTTAGTGATAGCAATGTCTGAGTTTTCAACGATAATTTCTTCTCCAAAGGCATTGATAAATTGCTTAGTACGCCCCGAAATTTTGAAACGGTAAGGATATTTGGTCGTAAAACGGATTGTATCGCCGATTTTGTAACGCCACAATCCTGCATTGGTAGAGATAATAACGGCATAGTTTTTCCCTATTTCTACCTCATCTAACGAAACAGCCTTTGGGTATTCTTTTTCGATTTCTTCCATTGGAATAAATTCATAAAAGATACCATAATCAAGCATCAGCATCATTTCGTCTTTGCGTGAAATATCATCTTGCACACCAAAGAATCCTTCAGAAGCATTATAAATCTCTAGATAATTAACACTTTCAGAAGGAAAAACTTTATTTCTGAACATATCCCGATAAGGATGAAATGCCACTGCTCCATGAATGAAAAATTCAAAGTTGGGCCATACCTCCAGAATATTGTCTTTACCTGTGATTTCTAAAATTTTATCAATTAATACCAATGTCCACGTAGGAACTCCCAATATGCTTGTGACATTTTCTTGAGAGGTAACTTCTGCCATTTTCTGAATTTTCTCTTCCCAGACATCCATCAACGCTACATCCAAGGATGGCGTACGAATAATCTGAGCCCAAATAGGCAAATTTTTCATGACTACCGCCGACACATCGCCCATGACACTGCGCGAATTCAATTGATTGGACGACAAACTTCCCCCAATTGACAAACCTTTTCCGCTAAAAACCTCAGTATCAGGTTTGTTTTCTACCAAAAGGGTCATCATATCTTTACCACCCATAAAATGACAATCATCGAGACATTCTTTTGATACTGGAATAAACTTACTGCGGGCGTTGGTAGTACCAGAAGATTTGGCGAAATATTGAATATTGGAAGGCCAAAGAATATTCTGTTCTCCCTTCATGGTACGTTCAATGAAAGGAAACAAATCTTCATACGAAGAAATAGGAACACGTTGTTGAAAGTCCCGAATAGAAGAAATACTACGAAAATCGTATTTTTTACCCCACTCTGTATTCTTAGCCGTTTGGATTAATTGCCAAAACATCGTCTCTTGCGTATCCATAGGCTTATCCATAAAAGCCTGAATACGAGGAAGACGCTTTTTCATGAGCCAAACTAGCGTTTCATTTAGAAAATCCATTCGCTAACAAATCTTATAAGTGTTCTAAACAAACTTAACAGAATAAATTGATTGTGTCAATATCAGGAAACTAACTCGTAGGTATTTCTGCGCAAATGCAGATTTATTTTTTATTCAGAAAACAACTTAAAGAAGTACACAAAATAGCGCTTGAAGACTGAATGAGGTGGTAAAAGTCAGAGTTAGAGGATGAATAAGGATAATGCACAAAAGACAAGCAAGATAAGTAGTAATGCAAAAGTAAGATTTAAGTTATGAGTTTAGGCAACAGGCACAAGGCAAAGAGTGTTAAAATGTTTTTTATTACCCATAGCCATGCTTTTTTCCAAATCCCACTGCTGAAAGCCGTTACCTAAAAGCCCAAAGTATAATCTTAAATTTTATTTTGCCCACTAACTTAAGTATTAGTGCAAAAATAAGATTTAAGTGATGCGCTTTAGGCATTAGGCAACAGGTTTTTATAATTGTATGAACACATCTTTATTTTTTAGCTTATAGCGAAATAAGGCTGTGGTTAAAAACTATTTGCCTGATGCCTGTTGCCTAGTAACTTAAATCTTATTCTTCTTTTTTAACATAAAAGTCGTTTTATTTTCTTCTTTTCAATGCCAAATCATGAGAGGTATCGTAATACGTTCTTAGATTCGACCAGTCGAAGGTATCCGAAATGCTTTCGACACGGTTACGTTGGGTGATGCGTTCACGTAAACTTTGTTTGACAAACTTCAACAACATTTCCGATAATTGTTCTGCTGCTTTGTAGAAGTCTTGTGTTTTACGATTGACCACCATAACGCCCCAATGCTCGTAATCACGCATGATTTGCATCATATAATCACCAAAACCTGACAAGTCAGAAGTAATAGTTGGTACGCCACGCGCGATACATTCGAGCGGTGTGTAACCCCATGGTTCATAGTAACTTGGGAAAACCCCAAGGTTACAACCACGTACAAATTGTCCGTAATCAAGTCCAAATAATGGGTTGGTAGAAACGATAAAGTCTGGGTGATAAACAATTTTTACCTTATCCTCAGGATTGTTCATCAAATTAGATTTCTGAACAAAATCTGTGATACCATCATTTTGCTTAAGCAAGTGTGTGACTACTTTTGGACGTTTATTGTTTTTCCAAGTCTGAATCGTTCTTCTTAGACGCAAACGCCAATATTCATCCACAAAATTGTTTAAGTCTGGCATTTGTAAATCGCTCGACGATGCAGATGCTTTGAAAAGCTGCTCACCTACTTGTTTTTCGATAGAATTACAAGTTTCACGAATTTCATCCATTACAGCACGCGAATGCAATACTTCAGGGTCGATTGAATGATAAGGTTGTTTGGTAATAAAAAACATTACGACCGTCTTATCAATCTTAGCTTGCTTCATTTTCCAGTTTAAGCGAGCCAATGCTTCGAGCGTAAGGTCATAGCCCTTGTTGCTATACTCATAACGCCCTGAGGTAAAGAAATATAATGTTTTTTCGAGATTGAATGGTTGACTTTGGAAAAAGTGTCCCATCACAAATTCGTTGATACGATCTTTGTATTTGGTATGTAAATTTTGATGCTCGTGCATAGCCGAGAATCTTGTGATATTCAAACCGTTAGGAAGGATCAAATCTGGTACTTTTCCTAACAAGTATTCACATTCTTTAGCGGTTACATCACTTACGGTTGTCGTAACGTGCGCCTGCAATGCTGCCAAACGCTCAAGTGTGGCTTGAGCCTCAATACCATAATGACGAGCCTCTTTGAGCCAATCGAAGGTATCTATTTTATCATAGAAATTCGGAACATTACCAGCTAAGTAACGACCCAACATGGTAGCGTGAGTAGTAAATACAGTGGCTACTTTTATTTGGTCTTTACGCAAATCTGGAATAGCAGAAGCGGCCATCCATTCGTGGAAATGGGCTACAATATCAATTTTATTTTGTTGTTCCTTCGCTAATTCGGTCAAAAACACGCGAACCATTTCACCAAAAGCAATTACATGACTTACCAATTCCTCAGTATTCAACGTAGATACCTGATGACGCTCCCACAAGCCTGCTTTGAGGGCATTGATATTGTTGTAGATTGACCAAAAATCAAATAAGACAATGCGAGGCTTTCCAGTTACGAGCCAGTAACCATAGTGCACGCCATAGCCCATTGAGCGCATCTTCTGAACAGTTTTACCTAAAACTGAATCATCTAAATCATGAATAGGTTCAAATTCGGCAGATGCTGTTTGTGGGAAGTACGGTCCTAGCAAGAAGTAGTCATCGCCCCATTTTTCCACCATTGAGGGGACTTTTGTACGAATTACAGTATAAATACCACCTACTTGGTTGCAGGTTTCCCAGGCAATTTCTATTAATATCTTTTGTTTTTGGGTAGCAGATTGTAAAGGATTTTGTATTTCCATCGGCTCTTAGTTATAAGGTTTGGCTGCTTGTACCAAGCTATTAGGTTGCTAATATATAAGTATATTCAGTGAATAGGAAACTTAAAGCCATATTTCTATTTTGGCTCAAAATGGGCTATTTGGGGCTTTTCTTAATAAAATCTAATTATTAAAAAATATCAATAAAAGCCCTAAAATCAGCTAAATCCAAATGCGTCATTAATGTGCTTTTGTTGTAATTTATTAATAATCAGAATGTTGTGGTTGATATGTGCCTTGTGGTAAATATAATGACTTTAATATATACTATTTTTACCATTTTATATGCAGGTCTATTCTATTCTTTAGAATAAGGTATGTACAATTATTTCTTTGAATAGTTCTTTAAGTCGTAGGAGGAAAATCTTTTCCCGAATAATAAGTTATTCTTTTCGCCTTCAAAAAAGCCCTCAAGTCATCATGATAACTTGAGGGCTTTTTTGAAAATAAACTTGCCAGATTTTTTCTGAAAGTAGTAACGCAAAAATACCGTAGTCATATAAAAATGACCGTGTATTAGTGCTGTACGAAGTCAAACTATTGCAGATTTTGGATTTCTTATTTCGGAAACAAAGTAAAAAACTTTATTTTTTACAAAATATAGAAGATTATACTTCCGAAATCCAACATCCGATATCCGAAATAAACAGTTTTCATAATCCTTCGTACAGTACTAACCGTGTATTGTTGATTTGTAGCCTATTTCTTTATTTCATGTAATAATCAGCTTCATAAACTTTGGTTATGCCTTCTTTCGTGAGGGTATAACTAAAGCCTTTTTGAATTGAATAAGCGCCATATTCTCCTTGTTTATTTACGGCTAAATAACCAATCTGGAATTCCTTGTAGTTATAACGTTTGACAATACGCATAATGGCTTCCTCACAAGCTTGTTGTGGCGTACGACCATTTCTCATCAATTCTACAATGAGGAATGAACCTAAGGTCTTGAGTACAAACTCTCCCAAGCCTGTAGCACAAGCGCCACCCACTTCATCGTCACAAAATACGGCTGCTCCAATTACTGGAGAGTCACCCACGCGACCATGCATTTTGTATGCCATCCCGCTAGTGGTACAAGCGCCAGATACTTCACCCTTTTTGCCCAATGCCAAAAGTCCAATAGTATCGTGACGTTCAATATTTACTTTTGGCTCGTATTTGGATTCTTTTTTCCATTTCAACCAAGCCTTTTTAGAACTTTCAGTCAATAAGTTTTGCTTTTTGAAGCCTTGCGAAAGAGCAAATTGTAAAGCGCCTGCTCCTGATAGCATTACGTGAGGCGTTTTTTCCATCACGGCACGAGCTACCGAAATAGGGTGCATAATGCCTTCCAGGAATGTTACAGAACCAGCATTGCCCTTTTCGTCCATGATACAGGCATCTAGTGTAACGTGACCATCACGGTCAGGCAAGCCACCATAACCTACGGTAATTTCGTTAGGGTCTGCTTCTGGAATAAGCGCTCCTGCCTCTACAGCATCGAGAGCACGACCTGTTTTTTGAACCATCGCCCAAGCTGCTTCGTTAGCTTTGACATTGTTCCAAGTAGAGATAATAATTGGAAATTCAGCAGGAGCTGAATTTTGTGCTTGAGTCTGATTAGCTGCTAAGGCAGAAAGTCCAGCCAAAGCAGAGGTTTGTTGAATAAAGGTACGACGTTTCATATCTGAGAAATTGGATGTTTTAAAGTACGAGTGGAGGTATGTTCAGTTATTTAAATAAGTTGTTTCTCAATCACTAAAAACAAAACTCAAAAATGCTAAGCGGATTTGAATAGCGCTACGACCGCACGAATTTTTTCGACGTTTGAATACATTACACCATATTCGGGAACTTCCGAAAGTCCGCCCATCGCAATATCTTCTTTCCTAAACTCCATTTCCGAATCTCTAGTCGACTTGCCTGTGAAGTGTAAGGCATCAGCGCCTAATGCTGCTAGTTTTAAGGCATTTCGCACATTGACCCCACTACCAATCATAACGTCAATTCTTCCATTGGCTTGTTTAATTAAAGCTTTAAGGTTTTCTGCGCCTTCTTCTGCCAAGTTTTTTTGTCCTGAAGTTAAGATACGTTTACAACCTGCTTCAATAATATCTTCAAGTGCTTGCAGATAATCGGGAGTCATGTCGATAGCGCGATGAAAAGTAACAGGCAGAGGATGAGCTAATTCGACGAAAGCTTTGGTTTGTTCAACGTTGACACGACCATTTTTCTCTAAAATGCCAAGAACAAAACCGTCGGCTCCTAGTTGTTTAGCTACAAGCATATCTTGTTTCATCTGCTCTAGTTCAAGTGCAGAATAGCAAAAATCGCTACCACGTGGACGAATCATGACATGAACTTCGATAGAAGTATGTTGTTTGGCTAGTTGAATAAGGCCTGCTGATGGAGTCGTGCCACCTTCGTAAGGCGAAGCACACAATTCGATACGATTAGCACCTCCTTGCTCGGCAGCGATACATGATTCGAGCGAGTAAGCGCAAATTTCAATTTTCATAAAATATTATCAGAAAAAAGGGATTTTTAAAATATATGTAAAGGTATCATTTCACGTGACTTTTGATGAGTCATTTAATAAAAATTTTTAATAAGTACTTAACAAGATTTTATTTAACGGTAAAAAATACCAAAGTTTCATGTTTGAATAGCTCAGATACGATAACCTAGGGTAAACATAATGCTGTAGCTAGGACTGGTTAGCTCAAGGGCAGAAGATTTGGCCGTAGGAGAGAGGTTGTACATATAGCTTCCGACAAGTCCTAGTCTTACACTATGTAGGTCTTTGGTAATACCGAGTTCAGTTTTAAGACCTCCATACAAATTTTGAAAGTTATAACCTTGATAATAACTTTTGAATTCTTTTTTTCCAGAAAGAATATTGGCAAATGGACCAAGTGAAATAAAAACGCTGGGGCTAATGGGTTTTTCTGTAGTAATCAAATAGCGAAATTGAGTATTGATATGAATAAAACTTGTTTGTTCACAAGCTTGATCGAATCCTGTACCTATAAGGGTATCGTCTTGCTCATGTCCACCTACTTGTAGATAACCTATTTGAGAAGATACATAAAAATGCTTTTTCTGTAAATAATCAATCCCAAGGGCGGTGGCATAATTAGTATTTCTTTGAGTAAGAATATCGAGCTTGAGCTCATTTCGGAACGAACTAAACAGAACACCATTGTCGATTTTGATAAATTGAGCTTGGGCTACAGGTGAGAATAATAAGAATAGTGCGTAGTAAAGAAGCTTTTTCATGCTAGCGTGTTTCATAGAGTGAGAATAATTAACATAGTGTATACAATGGTACAAATATAGTTGTGACAGGACATCCTGCATGACAACAATTTGAATTTTGTTTTTGTAAAAGCATCTTGATGATATTTTTATTGGGATATGAGTGGATATAGATTCATTATCAATTAGTTATCTATATCTTCGGGAAAAACCCAAAAAATAAAGGCACTTTTCGTAAAAAAACAGGGTTTTGAATATACTTTTTTATAGAAAAATTAGTTAATTACGCATGAGAAAATCAAAATAGAGGTAATATTTGGGCTTTTTTGTAGAAATAGAGAAAAAAGGTAGGCAAATAACCCCATATTTATCATTTTGAAAATTTATTTGAATTATCTAAATAATTACAAACCAGTAATGTTGGTAATTTCAAAAAACTTGTACTTTTGCAGTCCTATTAAATCAATCAAAAAATAGGGGTAAAATAAGCATTTATAAAAGACATAATTGATTTATAGTCAGTAGATTGCTCTATTACCTTCGTTTAACCAGTAACCAAATTTAGAGAAAGAATATGTATTGGACACTAGAACTTGCATCTTACTTAGAAGACGCTCCTTGGCCAGCAACAAAAGATGAATTAATTGACTATGCGATCCGTACAGGCTCGCCATTAGAAGTAGTCGAAAACTTACAAGAATTGGAAGATGATGGTCAACCTTACGAGAGTATCGAAGAAATCTGGCCAGATTATCCTACAAAAGACGACTTCTTCTTTAATGAAGACGAATATTAATTAATCCCCATAAAATGCCACCCCTAAGGTGGCATTTTTGGTTGAGGTCCATTTGGTAGTCAGTAATGCTAAAAGCTATTACTCGATTGCTGTAAACTTTTAAAGCTATGTCTCTTATTCTTTCTTCTTCTCTCGATACACAGGCACAAAGCCGCTTATATGTACTAAATCAAAGTGATAACTTATCCACACAGTTACACGCTATTGCCCAGTCTGAAGCATTTGACGCAGATATTTTAGCGAAGGAGTTTAAGGCTGATTTAAAAGAAACGTTTTCGTTTTATACCGCTCAAGCCCAAAAAGTATTTTTCTTAGGATTAGGAAAAAATGCTGACTCTGCACAAGTAATAAAGGCTTTACGCTATTTCTTTCATCACCAAAAAACAAGAATAGCTGCCAAAATAGATATTATCGTTTCGTCTTTGAATCTTGAGCAACTCGAATGGGTTGCCAATGGCATTGTGTTGGGACAATACAATAGCAAGCTATACAAAACAGAAAGCGAAACGCCTTCAGAGGTTTTTGGCGAAAATGGGCAGATTACTCTTGTTACAGGTGAATTATTCGGTGAAAATGCCCAAAATTTAGTCGATAAAGGTATTGCCACAGCCGAAACGCAGATGGAGATTTTTGATTTGATGAATGCTCCTGCCAACAAAAAAACACCGCGAGTCTTGTGTGATTGGGCTGTAGCTTCTGCGCAAAAATTTGGTTATGTTGCCCATATCATCGACCGACCTGCTTTGGAGAAAGATGGTTTTGAGGCATTATTGGCGGTAGGTCAAGGAAGCGAGCATGACCCAGCGATGATTGTAGTTGAATATCGTTTTCCTTTGCCACAAAAAACAATTGGTTTGGTAGGTAAGGGCGTAACTTTCGATACGGGCGGTATTTCTATCAAATCCTCAACGAATATGCACCTTATGAAATCGGATATGGGAGGTGCTGCTGCTGTGTTGGGTACAGTAGAATTAGCAGCTAAACTAAAGCTACCAATACATATTATCGGTGTTGTGCCAACTTGTGAAAATGCAGTAGACGCCAAATCTTTTAAGCCGAGTGATGTTATTGGTTCGTATTTGGGAAAAACCATCGAAATCATTGATACAGATGCCGAAGGGCGTGTGATTTTGGCAGATGGCTTGGGGTATATGGTCAAAAACTATAAAACTGATTATCTTATCGACTTGGCTACTTTGACAGGAAGTTGTATCTCAACATTGGGTTATCATGCGGCAGGACTATTTACCAATAATGACCAATTAGCTACTCGTTTAAGTAATGCTGGTTCGCATACAGGAGAGCGTTTGTGGAGATTACCTTTGTGGGATTTGTACAAAGAAGATATAGCTTCTGACATAGCTGATGTTAAAAATTATTCGGGAAAACCAATGGCTGGGGCTATTTCAGCAGCCAAGTTTTTAGAAGTATTTACCGAAAATCATACCAACTGGGCACACCTCGATATTGCAGGCACGGCCTTTGGCGATACCGAATTTGTTCCAAGTCGAGCGGGTACTGCTTTTGGTATTCGCTTGTTGATAGATTTTATTGAAGGAGTATTGTAGTAATCAGGCAACAGGCAAAGAGGCATAAGGCAAAGAGTGTTTAATAGTTTTGAAATACACCCATTGATAGCTGTTGATTAGGGTTGTACGAAGGATTCTAAAACTGCCTATTTCGGATATCGGATATGGGATTTCGGAAGTATAATCTTTTATGTTTTGTAAAAAATAAAGGTATTTTACTTTATTTCCGAATTCAGAAATCCCAAATCCGCAATTATTGGAAATCCTTCGTACAGCATTAGCTGTTGATCAACAATTCCACTTAGCGGGTGAATTTATTCACCCGTGACGAAAATGTTTCAATCAGATTACTTCTTACTTTGTCTTTATTGCCTAAATATTTCCTTTCCATTTTACTTCCAATCCCATCTTTTTTGCTATATTTAAGAAAGGTATCAAAGGCTTTAATCAATAAAGTCGTATTGCAGCATCGCATTGAGACTTTCTGCCCTTTTAGTTCTGGTATCTTCTTCTGGTGTACCTCTAAGACACTCTAACCAAAACCGATATAGCCCTTTACTTTATGACAAAAGAATTAACCTTTTTGTGTATCTCAACCTATTTCAAAGGCAATGAGTTTTTGCGTGCTTGTAAGCAAGCTGGGAATAGGGTTTTTTGTTGACTAATAAAAAACTAGAACATCGTCCGTGGGCACGCGAAGCCGTCGATGAGTTTTTTTATGTAGAAGAAAAACCAGATGGTAGTATCGATATTCAAGAAATTATTCTTGGTTTGGGCTATGCGATGCGCTCCCGAAAAATAGACCGTATTGTTGCACTCGATGACTTTGATGTCGAAAAGGCTGCTCATTTGCGAGAGCATTTCCGTATTCCGGGTATGGGACAAACGACAGGGCGCTTGTTTAGAGACAAGCTGGCGATGCGAATGAAAGCAGAAGAAGCTGGAATCAACGTGCCGTTGTTTTCATCTTTATTCAACGATAATGATGTGTTTGAATTTACTCAAAAAGTTCAATTTCCTTGTGTGGTCAAACCTCGCTCGGAAGCTTCGGCTACGGGGATTCGTAAAGTCCATAACTCAGAACAGTTGTGGGAGGTGGTCCATTATTTAGGCGAGCGCCGTTCTGAATATCTGGTCGAGCAGTTTCGCCCCGGTGATGTCTACCACGTAGATTCTTTGACAGTGGGTGGTCAACCAATTTTTACACGTTGTAGTCGTTATTTGTCTACTCCGATGGAAGTAGCGCATGGCGGAGGTGTATTTCGCTCTATGACTGTGGAGGTTGGCTCGGAGGAGGATTTAGCTTTGAAAGAAATGAATGAGCAGGTATTGAAAGCCTTCGGAATGAAATTTAGTGCTAGTCACACCGAGTTTATTCGAGATCATGCTACAGGGAAATTTATCTTCTTAGAAACTGCCTCTAGAGTAGGAGGGGCACACTTGGCCGAAATGGTAGAGGCTGCTACAGGTATTAATCTATGGCGCGAATGGGCCAATATCGAAACAGCTATGGCTCGTAATCTGGAATATACTTTACCCGAAGTACAAAATATGTACGCAGGTATCTTGATTTCCTTGACGCGTCAACGATATACCGACCCCATGATTTTTGATGATACAGAGGTTTGTTGGCGTATGGACGAAGAGTTTCATGTAGGCGTAATTGTAAAGTCGGAATCGCAGGAACGTGTAAAAGAGCTTTTGGATAAATATGCACAAGTGGTATTTGATGGTTACCACGCGTCAGCACCAGTACCCGATAAGCCAACAAATTAAATTAGCTCTCAGCATTCGGCTATCGGCATTCAGCATTAATTACTTTGCCGAAGGCCGAGAGCCGAATGCTCATAGCTACTTCATATATTTTTCCCAAAACCCATGATCATATTTTTCCCAAGCATGACAGCCGAAGGGAAGTTGTTGGTTATTGAGCTGATAGCAGAGTTGGGGATGTTGTTCAAAACCAAATTGTAGCGCTTGTTGCCAATTGGGAAGTCTTAACAATGGTCTATACGGACGAAGCTGGATAAAGTGAAGCGAAAACAAACCATCTTCATTTGAAATCCACTCCTTTTTGAAAAACTTCAAAATCTCTAAGAAACGAATCATAGCTTTGACTCTTCTTAAAGAAAAACCCCCATTCATATAAATTCTACGGAATTGATGATAATTCCCTGGAAGTTTGTCTCCAATTTTCCAACGCTCGGGTTCGATATGTGGTGAGCCTACATAATCAAAGCCTGCATTACACCACTCAGTTAGTTGATCACTAAAAATAAAAGCATCCAACTGATAAATCAGCATATATTCGTAAGCCAAAAATGCTTCATAAAAATGGACAGTCGTTAGCAAAGCGTTATAGCCTTCTATGCCTTTGAAATATTTATCCTCAAAATTTTGAAATTGAATAGCAGCATGAGATTGCTTCAAATGCTCCAAATCCAAAGATTCAGGTTTGATAATGACGATAGGATAATGCCCCAAAATTTTGATACATTGTTCAAAGGACTTTTGCTCAAACGGTGTCATCTCAGATTTATACATCGGTATCACCACCGCAACCTGATTTTTATGTGAAATAGCTTTTATATGTTTGGACATTGTGTTGCTGGTTAAGTTGATAAAATTAAAAGTGAACAGGCACAGAGTAAACAGGCACAAAGTGTAAAGTATGTGTTATGTTTATAGGGTAAAACACTTTGTGCCTTAATGCCTTTTTTACATTGTCCCTTCATTCTATCATATCCCCCAATAAAGTTTTCCACCAATGTTTTTGAGGGTCGTAATATTTACCTGCCAAAAACTTGAATGCAATAGGGACTATTCTTAACAAACGATTTTCAGGTAATTCAAGTCTAAATTTGACAAAATCCCGATGTGATTCCAGCTTGGCAAATTGACTAGCAGGTACTTCTGGATAATGTTGTTTGAGCAAACCCAAGGTAGACTCCAAACGATGCAATTCCTCCTGAATAGGAAGTAGTTTTTCGGCTCTAGGTCTCGAAAAACGTTGTTTGAAGCTAACAGCTTCGCCACCACCGCCAAACCCAACTTGTTGAGCACTATGACGACGATACAAAATCAGTTCTTCATTAACAAAACCAATCTGATTTTTGAGTGCTAATGATATGGACATCCACGCATCATGAATCAAGTCTTTTACCGAAGTAGGAAAAGGTAGCATATTGTCCAAAGCACTTTTGCGTAGTGCCACTGTTGCTCCCGTTACCACATATCCTTTATACAAAATCTGAGCAGCGCCACCTGCTTGCCAGATTTTTTGCATAGTATCATCAAACATTACTTCCTGCCAGATATGTCCTTCTATGCGCTCCGATTTTTCATCCATCATACCAGCGTTGCTGAATACCATTTGTTGTTGGGGATTTTTTTCGAGATAACCCACTAATTTTTCAACCTTTTCAGGCATCCAAAAGTCATCTTGGTCGCATAAGAAAATAATATCGCCTTGACATAATTGAAGGCATTTCTCAAAGTTTTTGGTTGAGCCTAATTGTGAATCATTTCTGTTGAAATATATAGGAAAAGGAGCTTTGTCTTGAAAAGCTTTGACAATATCAGCAGTTGCGTCGGAAGAGCGGTCGTCGCAAATTACGATTTCATTGACCGAGCGAGTTTGGTTCAGAATACTTTCTAATTGTTCACCTAGATATTTGGCACCATTGTAGGTGCAAAGCGCTACTGAAATCATCGAGATTGGTTGGTATATGAGATTTTATAACCCTTTCTGTAAATTCTTGAAAAACTTAGCTTTAGGAGTTATAAGCATAAAAAAATCTGCAAAAACACACAAATATAGAGGTTTTTGCAGATTCGATACTAAGAGGTATAGGTACAAAGCGCTGATAAAATGGATGAAATACCAAAAGTATTTTATCTACACCATATTTTACTAGGCAAATTATTTGATTGTCACATTGAATTGTGCATCAAAATCTGTGCTTCCTTTAGCTGTACCATCTTTGATTGGAACACCGTTTTGTGGTGGTTGGTGATACAAAACAACTCTTAATGTGCCTGTTCCTGCATTCGTAGTCACAGCCGAAGCTTTTAAGCCCACTTCCAGATTTCTATTGTCTTTATCGGTACGAGTAATGGTCAACAAATTGCTTGGCGTTGGCGTGTACACAAATAAGTGTTCGAAATTTTCCTCCTCAATTTCTGTTGTAATATCCTCCGCTGGACTCTTACTTTCGTCCAACACTTGTACGGTTACATTGTAAGTTTTGTAGGCATCTAGGCTGATGTTATCTACTACAGGAGCATTTCCTCCAATTCCATCCAAATCTTTGAACGCAAAGGTTTTTGTAACTCCATCGGCCGTAAAATTGAGCTTTAGAGTAGTAAGGTTTTCACTATCCTGTACAGGATCTGGCTCGTCTTTTTTACAACTACTAACAGTAACGACAGCAAGGGCTAAAGCCAAAATTGTGAGGGATTTACGTAAGTTTTTCATAAATGATTGTATTAAAAAAAGGACTACCAATGTCAGTTGGGGTAAATGGTAATTTGAGAGTGTCTGACAAAGTGTTTTTATTGATTTTTGTTTAGTTAAATTAATGCAATGGTGTTGCAAATATAAAAACATATTTTAAATATTCGCAATAATGTTGCAAAAATGAATTTTGATATTTTATATTTGCAACAATGTTGCATTTATGGAAAATTACAAAAAGAATACTTTTGATTATGTAGGGATTATTAGTTCGGGTATATGTCTCATACATTGCATGCTGATGCCGATTTTACTATTGTTTAAATGGGAGTTTCAGTTAGAGAGCTTGGGGTTTGCGCATCATCCTTCTTGGGATTATTGCTTTATAGGTTTGGGTTTCATCGCCGTTTGGATGAGTTCGCATAAGCATACGCCTAAGCGTATCCGAATAGGGCTTTGGGTGGCGTACACTGTTTTTGCGTGGGCTTTGCTTTATGAAGACCAAGTGTGGTTTGCGCAGTATTTGGGATGGATTGCCTCTTTTGGGCTGATTACAACACATTATTTTAACATAAAATTTTGTAAAAAATGTCAAATAGAAAATTGCCAGTAACAGTATTGAGTGGCTTTTTAGGTGCTGGAAAAACCTCTTTGCTCAATCATATTTTACATAATAAAGAAGGCTTGAAAGTAGCAGTAATTGTCAACGATATGAGCGAGGTGAATATCGACGCTCAGTTGGTCAAACAAGAAAATGTACTTTCAAGAACGGAAGAAAAATTGGTCGAAATGTCCAATGGTTGTATTTGTTGTACACTTCGTGAAGACTTGATGGTAGAAGTTGAAAAACTCGCCAAAGACCATCGTTTTGATTATTTGCTCATAGAGTCCACGGGTATATCGGAGCCTTTACCTGTGGCTCAAACGTTTTCGTATGTTGATGAAAACAGCGGAATTGACCTTTCACGTTTTGCCCAACTAGACACGATGGTGACGGTGGTTGACTGTTTTAATTTTGCCAAAGACTTTGGCTCAATTGATACAGTCTGGACTCGCGGTCTCAATGACGACGATCCTAACGACCAGCGCACCATCGTAAACCTATTAACAGATCAGATAGAATTTGCCAATGTTATTGTTTTGAACAAAACGGATTTACTTCCACCTAAGAGAGTTGCTGAATTAAAGACCATTATTCAGAAACTTAATCCTGAGGCAAAAATTGTCGAATCGACTTTTGGAAAAATTGAAACTTCACATATTCTCAATACAGGGTTGTTTGATTTCGAAAAATCTTCACAATCGGCAGGCTGGATTCAAGAATTAGAAAAACCTAGTCATACGCCCGAAACGGAGGAATATGGCATTAGTTCATTCGTCTTTAGAGATACACGTCCATTCCATCCTACACGTTTTTGGAATTATATCAATCAACATTGGCATGCGGGAATTATTCGTTCTAAAGGTTTATTCTGGCTAGCTTCAAGACCCAAAGATGCCTTGAATTGGGGGCAGGCGGGTGGCTCGCTTCGTGCAGACTATGCAGGAAAATGGTGGGCAGGCGTACCCAAGTGGGAGCGTTCTTTTTATCCTGCTTGGCAAGACTCAAAAGACGAAATCATGAAGCGTTGGGACGAACGCTTTGGGGACCGAATCAATGAATTAGTAATTATTGGGCAAGATTTAGACAAAGAATTATTGATACAAGAACTGAAAGATTGTCTTTGTACTGAAGAGGAAATCAAACAAATGGAAGCCAAGAAGAAGTTTGAAGATCCGTTTCCTGAGTTTTAAGTAATTGTGAATGAGTGATTTGTGAATTAATGAATATGCGCTTGTATTTGTTGTCTAGTTAGTGACTAGGTCTTGAACTAGTAATATAAATAACGACATTATATAAAGGTAGTGTGATGCAAAAAGCCATCTTCCCGTGGAAGATGGCTTTTTTATGCAATAAAAAATCACTCAATGATTAAAAGAATAACCATTCGATAGCTTTAGGGAATTCTTTGCCCCATTGTGATTCGTTGTGTTTACCTTCAGGATCCAAAGAAAGGTTAATATCTATCTTTTTATTACCTTGACGTAGCAAAGTTTGCTTGAGTTTTTCCACATTTGGAATCATCGAATGTCCTTCGCCACCTCCAGCATATGCATAGATTTTGGTGGGTAAATGACTCAAAAAGTCAATCGCATCGAAGTAGATATTTGGCGAAACCCAAAGAGAAGGCGAGAAAAGCATCAAGCGCCCAAATACTTCTGGATACATCAAACCTGCATAAATACTTACCAATCCTCCTAATGAGCTTCCTCCAATACCTGTATGTTCACGATCGGTGAGCGTACGGAAATTGGCATCGATGTAAGGTTTCAAAGTACGACTAATAAATTGTACATACTTACGACCTTCGCCCTTGCCCAATTTAGGGTTATTGTACGGAGAATACTCTTTATAGCGGTTTTCGCCACCATGTGCAATAGCCACAATGATCACGTCGCCATGACCACGAGATGCCAATACTGCCAATTGTTTGTCGATACCCCAATTCCCAAATTCCGAACCTTCTTGGAAAAGGTTTTGGGCATCTTGTAAGTACATGACAGGATATTTTTTGTCAGTTTTGTCATAATCATGAGGCAACAAGATATATACCGCACGTTTGGTATCAAACTGAGGCATATCAAATGAATCAGAAATTAGTCTGATTTCAGGCATTAAATCCTGTTGCAAGTTCGAACCATCTAAGCGCCAGTGTGGCACAAAGTCGTGCATGACACCTAGTTTCTTGGTAACTACTCTGTTGTAAGTAGCGTTACCAAATTCATCCAACTCCACTTGATTCCAGCCACCTTTGGTGTACTTGTATTCAAGTTTTTCAGGAAGTGGTACAGAGTGTGGAAACTTCAAAACATATCTTCCTTCCTCTGTTTTTTTCAAACGAAAATCTTCCTTGTCGGGGAGCCACCCGTTAAAATTGCCAGATATATAAATTGGGCGGTCGTCTTCAACTGGGGTGGTTAGTTCAAAATATAATACGTTGTTACTCATAGCTTTCTACTCAAAAATTGCTGTTCCTCAAAAGTGGACGCAAATTTAGCAAATTAGCTGTTCTATGCTATTCTAAATTTGAAAACTTCTATAATAAATTAGCAAAAACATGCTAAATTTTACCAAAATGGGGCTTTGAGAAACGCATAATTAACAAATGATAACTATACATTGGGTATTTGTGATAGAATATTAAAGCCGTTTGTAAGGGCTTTCTACTCTAAGGTAAAAAAGTTAGAAACAACTCAAAAGTCAAGGTTTAAAGTATCTAACTAATTATTAGATAATCTTTTATAATTGCATTATAGGCGATGAATAGACAGGGTTATGAGCGAATTAGGAGAAAACGATTCAAACTTATATATTTGATTATAATAACTGTAAAATAGCTACATCATGAAATTCTACAAACCTTCCACTCTCATTTCTACGTCGTTTCCGTTTTCAAAACTGTTTAAAGGAATAAGTTCAAGATTAAGGCTTGAACTAGTAACTTCAAATTTTCAGGAAAAAATAATAGTAAAGAGTAAGATTGAATCAATTTTAGATATGGAGTATTAATAATTTACATTCGTAATTCACCATTCACAATTCGACATTAATACTTAATCGAAAAAGACCGCTTACGCTTAAAGTCATCAAAAACCTCTATCATCATTTGGGAATCCCTGCCGAGATATTGCTAGCCATGTAAAACCCCTTCTTTAAAATATCTTTAAATCCTCTGAATAACCCACAGTTCGGTACGTTTTGATGAGCTTAGTGTTTATATTTGTAATAAAAACTGACTCATTTACAGACAGAAAATATTGTATTGTGCGAAATGAATGAAGGTATTAGCTTTTGGGAGTGAAAACTATACCAATGCCTAAAATCCGATTCTGACCAAGCAGAAATTTTGCTTGAAAATAGCATTTGATGAAGTACAAAGGCTTATTCGCTCAATGATCTATCAACCCAAAACATATTCATCAACTGTGATAGCTACTCAACAATTAACTTTTGCGTATCCGACTCAATCCAATGTTCCTACGAAGCAATTTACGTTTCCTGATTTCAGCTGTGCTGATAGCGAAACCATGTTGATTTTAGGAAAATCTGGTCGTGGTAAAACTACTTTTTTGCACCTTATGGCACTTTTGTTGAAGCCAACGGGTGGCTCAATTCAAATTCATAACCAAGAAATAAGCCATTTTGATAGTGCTCAAGCGGCGGCCTTTCGAGCGGCCAATGTGGGTATTATTTATCAAATACCTCATTTTGTACATTCGCTGAGCGTGTTGGATAATTTGCTATTGGCTAATTATTTGGCAAACAAGTCTTTGGCAAAAGAAAAAGCACAACACTTAGCCGAAAGTCTAGGTTTCGCAGACCATCTTGCTAAAAAGACTACACAATTATCACAGGGTGAACAACAACGTGTGAGTATTGCCAGAGCATTGATGAATAATGCTTCGGTAATTTTGGCAGATGAGCCTACGTCCAATCTCGATGATGATAACTGCTTGAAAGTAATAGACTTACTAAAAACTCAAACTTCTGAAATAGGGGCAAGCCTTGTGGTAGTAACACACGATCAGCGTCTCAAAGATGTTTTCGAGAAGCACTTGTACTTATAATGAGTTTTGAAAATCACGTAGGAAATCACAAAATTGACTAACAATGAATTTATTACATATTTCTTGGAAAAACCTTAAAGATAAACCCCTAACCAGTTTCCTAAGTATCTTATTGATGTCACTTGGGATTGCAATTATCTCCTTGTTGCTTCTAGTAGGGAAACAATTAGAAGAAAAATTTACCCGAAACATACAAGGTATCGACATGGTATTGGGTGCTAAAGGAAGTCCTCTACAATTGATTTTGGCGGCGGTATATCAAATAGACTCGCCCACAGGCAATATCAATATGGATGAGGCCATGCGTTTTACCCGTAACCCGATGGTACAATCAGCTATTCCGCTTTCGATGGGCGATAGCTATCAAGGGTATCGTATTATTGGTACAACTCCGAAATATATCGAGCATTTTCAAGGAGAATTTGAACAAGGAAAAGCATTTGAAAATGCCTTAGAAATCGTGGTTGGAGCTAAAGCAGCTCGCAATTTAGGACTCAAAGTTGGTGATTCTTTTGCCAGTCAACATGGCTACGATGGCGAGGGTGATCATCACGAAGAAAGTAAGTTCAAAGTGGTTGGGATTCTTAAGCAAAGCAACTCTGTGCTTGACCAAGTATTGATAACGCCACTCGAAAGCGTGTGGGCTGTACACGAGCATCATGAAGCAGAAGAGGCTGGAAAAGGTGCCAATGCCTTGAAATTGCTTACAGAAGACGAACACAGCGAACATGGCGAAGAGCATCATGAGGAGGCAAAGGAGATTACAGCTATGCTCGTAAAATTTAGAAATCCTGCCATGGGTATGATGATATCAAGAAGTATCAACGAAAACTCTACCATGCAGACTGCTACGCCTGCTATTGAAATGAATCGTTTGTTTGCCTTGATGGGTGTTGGGATTGATACACTGAAGCTGATAGCACTGGTTATCATTATTGTTTCGGGAATAAGTGTATTTGTTTCATTGTATAATTCGTTAAAAGAGCGAAAATATGAAATGGCTTTGATGTTGTCGATGGGAGCTAGTCGTACAAAATTATTTTTATTATTACTGTCCGAAGGATTGATTATCAGTATTATAGGTTATATGGTGGGAGTATTTCTCAGTCGTTTAGGTTTAGGAGTTATGGCACAGAATGTCGAACAAAACTTTCATTATGATTTTGGCGTTTTATCTTTGTTAGCCGAAGAAGTGTGGTTGTTAGCAGGAGCTTTGATAATAGGTTTACTGGCCGCAGCGATACCTTCTTTAGGTATTTACAAAATAGATATTTCAAGAACTTTGGCAGACGATTAAGTAAGAGTGCTTATTTAGGCAAGCACATTTTTGAGCTTTGGGCTTTTAGCTATGGGCATTCGGCAAAAACATATTTATTGTTACTAAAAAAACAATTTTACACTTTTTGCCTTGTGCCTAAAACACAAAACTCAAATCTAAATTCTGCACAATTGCTTATAATTCAGTATCGTTTGTAAAAAGCGAAAATCTCCTACAGGCAACTTGAATT
This sequence comes from Flectobacillus sp. BAB-3569, assembly GCF_002270355.1. Taxonomy (GTDB): domain Bacteria; phylum Bacteroidota; class Bacteroidia; order Cytophagales; family Spirosomataceae; genus Flectobacillus; species Flectobacillus roseus. The sequence goes on from NZ_NJFZ01000022.1 coordinate 217,361, forward strand.
TACGATTTCAACACTAAAAACTAAATTTTGTATCAATGAAAAAGAGCTTTCTTTCTTTTGTATTTGCGAGTTTACTATTGAGTACTAGCGTATTGGCTCATGAGCATCCTGCCTTGCGCATGATTGCACCAGGCGAAAAACTTACTTGGGAAATTTTGAAGGATGTAGTCTTCAAAAAGAAGTGGTATCCACAAGAATCTATTTATATGTTGTATCCAACTTTTGGAGCATCCATCAAGAAATTAGAACATAAAGAAGTTACGATCAAAGGATATGTGATTCCTGTAGATGCTGCTACTAATGTATATGTGTTATCGGCATTTCCTTACAGCCAATGTTTCTTTTGTGGAGGGGCTGGCCCCGAGTCAGTAATGTCTTTGAAACCTAAAAAAGGAAGTTCTAAGAAATACAAAACTGACGAAATGCACACGTTTACAGGTAAACTAAAACTCAATGCTGACGATATTTACGAAATGAATTATATTCTTGAAGATGCTGAAGTTATAGAGTAATCAAAAGGATATATCAAATTGTTAATTTTATTGTATTTTTCAAGGAGTCTTGCTAAACTAGCAAGACTTTTTTTGTGAGCTTATGACAAGCTGCTCAACTTCTTATCATTTGATAATCAAGTAGAAGAAATACCTCAGTTTGAACAAATGTTTGGAAAAAAAGGGAGTTTTAGGCTTCTTTGTGAACTTAACAAGAATTATAACTATTTTTTAAGTAGCTTGTTTATTTATAGTACTTTATACTCAAAACTATCTCAAATATTCTTTCATTCATCAAGAAAACTTCGAGATTGATTTACTCAGACGATTTTGAAATTGTAATTTCTTTATATTGAAGGTCTCCTCTTCTATATATCCCTAATCAAATATATAAACAATGAACAGACATTCCCAACTCCAACAGTTACGCCAAACCGAGCAATTTGACCTCTGTATCATAGGAGCAGGAGCCACTGGCGCTGGTATTGCGATTGATGCAGTACTACGAGGTTTGAAAGTAGTAATTATTGATAAAAATGACTTTGCGTCTCAGACTTCTTCCAAATCTACCAAACTCATCCATGGTGGGGTTAGGTACTTGGAACAGGCTGTTAAAAAATTGGACTGGGAACAATACAAAATGGTAAGAAAGGCCCTAAAAGAACGGGAGATTTTGCTGAAAAACGCACCACATCTTTCTCGCCCTTTGGCTTTGCTTACTCCTTGCTTTAGTTTTATCGAAAGTATTTATTATACCATCGGTCTAAAGATGTATGAGTGGATTGCTGGTTCACAGAATATCTCGTCAAGTGAAAGACTTTCGAAAAAGGAGGCTTTGGAGTTAATTCCTGAACTTAAGAAAAAGCGTCTGAACTCGGCGGTGTTATATTATGATGGGCAGCTCGACGATGCTCGCTATTGTTTGGCCTTGGTACAAACGGCAGTAGAAAAGGGCGTGCTGGCATTTAATTATATACAAGCTAATAAGTTTGTCAAAAACGAAGATACAGGACGTATCAAAACGCTTCTTGCACAAGACTTGCTTACAGGGGAAGATATTCAAATCCATGCCAAAGCATTTATTAATGCCACTGGTCCTTTTGCAGATCATATTCGTAAAATGGCCAATAGCAAGATGAAACCTCGAATAAAAGTAAGCCGAGGCGCGCATATCGTTTTGCCCAAAAAGTTTCTTCAAGGCGATGCGGCTATCTTAGTTCCTAAAACCGACGACGGACGCGTCATCTTTATGATTCCTTGGCAAGACCATCTTTTGGTGGGTACAACCGACGAGGAAGACCAATTGAGCGAAAATCCAAAATTGGAAGATTACGAGCGTACTTATTTAATAGATTATGTAAACCGCTATTTGGAGACGCCTGTAACCGAAAAAGATGTTACTTCTGGTTTTGCTGGACAACGTCCTTTGTTGGAAGCCAAACTCCATACAGCGCTCGACTCTGAAACTAAATCACTTGTGCGCGACCATGAGGTGGAAATAGATAAACGTTCTAAACTAGTTAGTATCATGGGTGGCAAATGGACAACCTATCGTTTGATGGCGAAAGATACTGTGGACATGGTTCAGGAAAATGTTTTGAAACAATCTGTTGTAGAATGTACAACCGACCAACAGGTATTATTTGGGGGAGAAGGTTATCTATTTGATGATTGGAAGATACTCGTAAACAAATATAATGTATCCATTGAGGTAGCACAACATCTCATGAAAAAGTACGGTAGCAATGCTGGAAAAGTATTAGAATTGTCAAACAAGGATGCTGATCTGAAGAGCTTATTGGTAGCGGGACATCCATTTATCAAAGCTGAAGTAGTCTATGCCGTACGTCACGAAATGGCTTGTACCAAAGAAGATGTACTACTAAGAAGATTGGGTCTTGCCCTAAGAGATGCTGACGCTGCTGCTAAAGCAGAGTGGTATGTGGAGGAGGTGTTGAATGTTGAGGGGTTAGGGGATAGGGGATAGGGGTGAGCGTTTTTTAGTGAACAGGCACAGAGGCACAAAGTGTGTTTTAGGGTATAGGAAACAGGGGTTAGGCATTAGTTTTTTTTAAAAGTTGAAAAAAGTGGGTTAAAAGTGAGTAGATAGGATGTGGGAGCGTTTTGCACCCCTAACCCTACCCTAACCCCTAACCCCTATTTTAAAATCTATACTGCACTCTCAACGAAATATTTCTTCCCATTTCGTCTGTAAAATATCTGAATCGATTCATGTAGTCACGATAAGATTTATTG
>NZ_NJFZ01000023.1 GCF_002270355.1 Flectobacillus sp. BAB-3569
GCTAAGGATGCTTGGGAAATATGTCATAGCTACATGCACCGATGGAATATTGAACAGGCGTTTAGATTCGCCAAAACTGAGCTAGCTATTGAATCTCCAAGGTTATGGTTTTTCGAGAATACCCTCAAATTATTAGCCATTGTCACGCTCATTTACGACTTCTTGATGAAACTCATCAGGAATTGGCCATCTATTATCAAGATAATCATCAATCAATTTGCTCATAGAACAGGAAATCGGTGCCAAAATGCTTTGACACCGATTTATCGATTGAGAACTGCCATCCAAAACATGCTATGGTGCTACTTCGCACAACAAAATTCGGGATGACTCATGTTTAATGTGACTATATTATGTCTGACTTGGCTTAAGACATAAAGCATTACATCTCTACTAGAAAACAATCACTCATTCGCTAAATTACTCAATCACTAAATTTGAAGCTAAACGTCCATTTCCTGCAATAAACTAGCAAAGAATACATATTTGCCTTTGTAGCGAGCATCTACTTTGGCGATGAGTCCATCAAAATGGATTGCCTCATAAATATCATAATGCTGCTTAGTTTCGAAGGCATATTGGAATGAATAAGTAGATCCACCATTGTGTACCTCTGTCAATAATTTTAAGATTTTGAAATTGGTTGGCAAGCCTGTCGCCATGATTTCAGGAATATGTTGAGTTTTCATCCATGACAAAAATTCTACCTCAGCCTGCGTATCGATATTGAAAGTTACATTTTGCAAATACATAATACTTCTGACCTTTTACAAAGATTGACTATTGAGAAAAATAAAATCCATTATCGTTGAGGATAATGGATTTTGCAAAATTACAGTAAAAAATCTTATTGGTTCGCCATTTTACGGATTTCATCAAACTTCGTACAGTTTGTGACACAATCGCCGCTACTATTTAGAATAAACTTCCCCCCCGATGAATCTATAAGTTCGAATTGCTTAGTTGCTGGCAAAATATTGATTTCAGTAAATGAACATGGAGCAATTTTCGCATTGAATTTATTGATAATACCAAGCTTCCCATTGCCTTTTGACACAACTGCCAAGCCATTATTGAAAGGCCGTATTTCGTCATAGTCAAAGGCAATTTGTACTTTTCCTTTTTTATCGATAAAGCCATATTTACCATTGTCAAACTTTACACCATATAAACCTTCTGTTGAATATAACATTTCTTTATAGATGGGTTTAGCAACCACACGCCCCGATGTGTCAATGAGTCCCCATTTACCTTCTTTTTGTACTGGGAATAATTGGTTAGTATCAAATTTACGAATAGACTTATATCCTTGCGTTGTTACACGACGCCCATATACACGTTCTACCAAATTAAACTCCATTTCTTCATCTCCATCTTTATTTGGGGTAAAGGTTTTGATTACAATGTAATTACCATTGAAAATAGTATCTGTGGTCGCATATCTAATACCAATTGGAGCTACTTCGTTTGTTTTGCCAATAACTACGGCTCCATTTTTATCATAAACCATATCTACTTTACAGTTCCCTGCTGGGATACTACAGTTTTTGGCATTTTCTCGTACTACTACCAAGCCAAATTTGTTAAAATTAGCAACTTCATCATATGCTAATGGAATCACTTCTGTTCCATCATGTTTGATATAGCCACAACGAACAGCATTATTCACATCTTTACAAGCAGAAATTAAACCGTATTGGTTGAAACTACCCAAGCTACGATAAATAGGATCAATAACCACTTTTAAGTCTGTGTTGATAAACCCAAAATATTTCCCGTCTTTGATAGGAGCTAGGCCAAAGCGGTTAAATTCTCCAATAGAAAGATAAGATTTGCTGGTACGTAGGTCTTTAAAATCTACCAATTTGAAGCCAGTTTCATCTTTGGCTAAGCCCAAATTGACATTAGCAATACTTGGGTCAACTGGCATAGGAATGATACTTTCAAAAATAGGTTTAAGACGAATATTACCTTCGGTATCCATCAAACCCATTTTTTTATTTTGTTCAATAATCATCCATTTACCTTGTTCCGTCGTAGCGCTAAGGTTATCGTAAATAGGATCAATTTTGACAGTACCATCATATTTGATAAGCCCAAAAAACTTACCCACTCTAACTCTAAGTAGTTCACGGTTGAAGGCTAAAATTTCATCGTAGTATTCAGATAGTACCTTTTTCGACTGGTCGTAGGAGTTGTCGATAAGGGCAAATTTGCCATTTTTGAATTTAGCAACGCTAATACCATATTTGAGCGCCTTTGCTTCTACAACATTTTCAAGGGCTTCACTTTCGTTGCCATATACATCTATGAAATACCATTCGAATTTTTTGACGAGCGCTTTTCCGTCATTAAAATTCTCTGCTTTTTCAAATTGACATGGAATCACCTCGTCGCCACAATAATTCAAGTATCCAAACACTTGGTCTTTCTTGATGCGAGCAAAACCTTGGTGGTAGTTTTCAACCAATCCATAGCGCGAGTTGCCTCTGAACGATTCGAGAGGAAATCCTACGATTTCCTCTCCGTCAAGGTCATTCATTTTTACAAAATTTCCATCATTTTTTGCGGAGAAACATTGTGCAGAAACTACCGCAGAATGGCGACTTTTGATTTCGCTTTTTTGTTCGATTTGAAAGATATCTCTGATATTGTCTGTTTCGATACTACGAATATCCGCTTTGTATTTTTTGTCTAGTTTGGCAATAAGACTAGCGAAAGTTTCTGTTGGCGTGGATTTGTCTGCGGAGTTAGATACAGAAGAGAACTCTACAACTAGGGGATTTCGATTGTTTTTTTCTAGTACTTCTAATTTTGAACGAAGTATGTTTACCGTTTGCTTACGAGCCGTACCAACGGACTCCAGTCGTTCGGTTACACGCATATCACCAATAAAGGTATTGGCTGAATCTTTTTTGGCTGCCGAAATGGCTTGTTGAGCAAAATTATAGTGGCAATAACTGAGTAGTAGTGTTAGGAGTAATTTTTTTTTCATCTTAATAAGGGCTTCTATACTTAAGGGTCGGGTTTTCGATAGTGATGTTGTATTTAAGGGGCAATTAAAATAATGGGTAAATTACTTTTGTAATAAGTATTGCGCAAAAAAACTTGATTTTGAGCGTTATTCTCTTACAAATGTAAGTAAATGACGATTATGTGGCAAGTCTTATACGTTTCTAAAAAACACCTTTAAAGATAATACAAATGCTTGACAAACCATTTGTATTACCCAAAGATGTTTTACTAATAACATGTCAATATTCTTTTTTGCTGAGTCCTCCCTTAGGATTCGTTCAAGGCATTCCATAAAATTTCGATTGGGTGCAACGCGGTTCTTCCAGTACCATCTTTGATTTGATGACGACAACTCGTTCCAGGGGCTGCAATTAATACATCTTCTGGTTGTTGACGAACTGTTGGGAATAACACCAACTCCCCAATTTTCATAGACGTTTCGTAATGTTCCTCCTCATAGCCAAACGAGCCTGCCATTCCACAACACCCCGAAGGTATTAACTGTACTTCAAAGTTTTTAGGTAATGAAAGTAGCTTTTTGGTAGGAACCAGCGACGAAAGTGCCTTTTGGTGGCAGTGTCCATGCAATTTGATTAAGCGTTTTTCTTTGGTAAACCAATCTGGTGAAATGTGTTTTTTATCTATTTCTTGTGCCAAAAATTCATCTATCAAATAAGTATTGTCCGCAACCAACTCCGCCTCCGCACGATACTCGGCAGGAACCAAATCCAGATATTCGTCACGTAAGGTAAGAATTGCCGAAGGCTCAATTCCAATGATTGGACTTTGGTCTTCGAGAGCTTTTGACAATAGTTTTACATTTTGAATCGCAATTTTTTGCGCCTCTTTAACCATACCTTTCGACAAATATGTACGTCCACTTTCGATGTGTTCGGGGATATGAACTTCGTAGCCTAGAGCTGTCAATAACTTGATGGCTACTTTGCCTAATTCAACATCATTGTAGTTGGTAAACTCGTCACAGAAAAGATATACTTTTCCTTGTTTACGAATTTTACTTGGTTTTGGGTTAAATGGTTTAATACTGTTTTTTTGACGTTTGGCTTGTGTTTTCAAGCGATTCAATTGCCAGTCACGCAGTGTTATGTGCCCAAGCAAAGGGAGAGTTCTCTCTTGTGCGAAACCCAAAGTCTTTTTAATGAATTTACTCGTGATTGAGTTTTGAGCAAAGAAATTATACACCCTAGGGAATGTCATTCCAAGAGCTTGTGATTTGGTAAAACTTCCAATCATTTTGGTTCTGAAAGGAATACCATTGACATCATAATAGTGCTGAAGAAATTCAGCTTTCATTTTGGCAATATCTACTTGCGACGGACATTCGGCTTTACAGCCTTTGCACGATAGACACAAATCCATCACCTCTTTGATTTCTGGATGATTAAATGGATTTTCTTGGGTAGAATTGGTCAAGAATTGGCGTAAAATATTAGCTCTTGCACGCGTGGTATCTTTTTCTTGTCGAGTTGCCATATAACTTGGGCACATGGTACCACCAGTAACTTCGGTTTTACGACAATCTCCTGAACCTGAACATTTTTCAGCCAATCTTAAAATACTTTCCTGTTTGCTGAAATCGAAAATGGTATTTACCTTATTAGGAACTTTTCCTGCTTCATATCGCAAGAATTCGTTCATAGGAGGAGTATCTACAATTTTATTAGCATTAAAAATCTTTTTCTCGTCAAAAATTCCTTTAATCTCTCTAAACAAATCATAGACTTCTTTGCCCATCATGAAAGGAATAAACTCGCCACGCAAACGCCCATCGCCATGTTCGCCACTCAACGAGCCATCGTATTTTTTGACCAAAGCCGCTGTTTCGACTAAGACCGTTCTGAATAACTGCTTTCCTTCCTCAGTTTTGAGGTTAATCATTGGTTCTACGTGTAGTTCACCTGCGCCTGCATGAGCGTAATATGAGGCATTCAAACCATGTTTTTCAAGTAAAGCATGAAGTTCTTCAATATATGCAGGCAAGTGTTCGGGAGCAACAGCGCAGTCTTCGATAAGATTGACTGGTTGAGTATCGCCTGGCAAATTTCGAATCAAACCCAGTCCAGCCTTGCGTACATCCCAAGCGGGTTTGGTATCTGCGCCTCTGATGATTGGGTGCGCGTATCCCAAGTTTGCTTCTTTCAAATCTTTAATCATGGCATCACACATCTTAGAAAGTTGATCTTGTGTATCGGCCATAAATTCAACCATCAAAATTGCTTGAGGGTCGCCTTCAATAAAAAATCTATTTTTATGATATTCGTGGTGTCCTTTAGTAAAATCGAGAATGTATTTGTCTACCAATTCTGAGGCCATTGGTTGGTGTTTCAGTGCAACCAAGTTGGCATGAAGCGATTCGCCAATCGAGTTACAATGAATACATACCAAGGCAGATTCGGTAGGAGGTAGGGGAAGAAGATTGATTTTAGCCTCCGTCACAAATGCTAATGTTCCTTCAGAACCAGCAAGTAGTCGGCAAAAGTTAAAAGGTTTTGTAGATTGAGGTTGAAAAATCTCGTTGTCACTCAGCATATCCAAGGCATAGCCTGTATTGCGTCTTGTAAGATTTTTATTAGGAAAAGCTTTTTCTATAGACTCCTGAATAAAAGGGTTGTTGAGCGCACGGTGGACCTCTCGATATATATGTCCTTCTAAAGTAGTCAATCTGGCTTTTTCGTAAAAACTCTGTCTATCCAAGGACTTAAACTCAGCTTCAGAGCCATCGCTCAACAATACTTTCGCTTCGAGCAAATGTGTACGGGTATCGCCCCAAACAATCGAATGCAGTCCGCAAGAGTTATTGCCAATCATACCACCAATCATCGCACGGCTAGAAGTGGAGGTCTCAGGACCAAAAAGTAAACCATAAGGTTTGAGGAAGGCGTTTAGGTCGTCACGGATTACACCAGGTTGCACACGCACCCAACGTTCTTCTACATTGACTTCCAAAACTTGATTGAGATATTTCGAAATATCTACGATAATCCCTTTTCCAACTACCTGCCCCGCCAAGGAAGTCCCCGCCGAACGAGGAATCAGTGTTACCTGATGTTCGTTAGCAAAACGAATTAAAATTTGAATATCGCTTGCATTTTTGGGCACAGCCACAGCGATAGGTTTTTCCTGATAAACAGAGGCATCGGTCGAATATATCAACTTCTGAGCTTGATGCTCTGCCGAATTATCATAGTACAACTCGCCTGCAAAATTGACTTGCAAGTCTTGAAAATTAGAAATCGTAAGCTTTTTTGACATGCCTTTGAGCCATTAGGATTAGAATAACTAATCTTTCATGTCATTTGAACAATTATGAAAGAATTGGTTAGTGAGTAGGTAAAACCATCCGTAAATTTAGGATTTGATGTCACAATAATGAACAAAGTTTTCAACTTTATTTCCAGTCTTAAACTTATATTGCCACTCATGCTGTCAGAAAGTGCTATTGGTCATTTCTTGATTTGATTTCGGAATACACTCTCGTAATTTTAAATTACCATTTATGAGAAAACTCTAAAGTGTGTCTTCGTACGTTTATTCATCTTGTAGCATATATGAAGTTTCTTCGACAAATTTTTGAAAGCTTTCGCTTTGCATGGCAAGCTTTACGCACAAATCTTCTACGTACAACCCTGTCGTTGTTGGGTGTAACTGTGGGTATATTTTCCATTGTTGCCGTATTTACGGTGGTGGATTCAATGAATATGAACATCAGAAGCCAAATTGATTCATTTGGTAAAGGCGTTGTTTACGTAGGAAAATGGCCTTGGATCATGAGTAATAGCTATCCTTGGTGGAAGTACATCAATCGCCCCAATATGAAGTATGCCGAATACCAGTATTTGAAGGATAACTTAGAAAATGCTCAGGCAGTTTCTATTATGGACGGTCGTATGACAACCCTAAAACGTAAAAACAATAGTATGGAGGTGCGATTGGCTGGGATAAGTTATGACTATAATGCCATTTCGGATGTGCCAGTTGGTGAAGGTAGATACTTTATGCCGAGCGAGACGGATAATTCTGCTTTTTCTATCATTTTGGGTGCCAAGGTAAAAGCGGCTCTATTTCCAAACCAGAGCGATGTAATTGGAGAAGAAATTAAAGTAAATGGTATCAAGTTTAGAGTCATTGGAACTATGAACTTGAAAGGAGAAGATTTGATTAGCTTGGGAGGTTCGCCCGACGATAGAGCGTATATTCCTTACACTACCTATGCCAATGTTTTCCAAAAAGATCAACCTGAACCAGATATCGCTATCAAAGCTTTTGATTGGGATACAGGCCAAGAAACACTCGAAGGTGAGGTTACGGGTTTGATGCGAGGAAGAAGAGGCTTAAAACCTGCTCAGGAAGAAAACTTTTCTATCAATAGACTAGATGGTGCGGTGAAGTTCTTCGATTCAATTTTTGCTCAACTCAATGTGGGTGGCTTCTTCATTGCTTTATTCTCCTTGTTAGTGGGTGGTTTCGGAATTGCCAATATCATGTTCGTGTCGGTAAAAGAGCGTACCAATATCATCGGTATTCAAAAATCTTTAGGAGCCAAAAACTACTTTATCTTGTTCCAATTCCTTTTTGAGTCGGTCTTGTTGAGTTTGATTGGAGGCTTTGTAGGAATTGCTATTGTGTGGTTATTATCCTTTTTACCGCTAGGCTCATTGACTTTGATTTTGAGCTTTAAAAATATTTTCTGGGGTTTATTTACCTCAACGATTATTGGAGTTTTGTCGGGAATTATTCCTGCGTGGTCAGCCGCCAGAATGGACCCTGTTACCGCGATTCGTTCAAAATAGTGTCCTTTCGAATTTATCTCGTCTGATGTATTGTAAAGCTTCATAAAGTTTCGCAAATTTGAAAAGACTATCACAAGGGTCTTTTTACAAGAATTAGAAACAAATATGAAGTGCTGTTGATGCTTTTTGGATAAACCATAGCTTCGACTTCATAAACAGCAAGATAATTTTCACACAAAACGTCCAAACAAGTATGGCATTCAACGAACAATTCGACGCCGCAAAAAAAGCCACTAGTGCATTTTTTAGAAAATTAATTATCAGTATCATCAGTATCGCACTTTTAGCGGTTGTAGGGTCTTTTTTACTTACAAAAATCTCATACTCAGAAGGAGAGCGCGCAGGTGTTGTGTCAAAGTTTTCTAAAAAAGGGGTAATGTTCAAAACTTTTGAAGGAGAACTCAACGTAGGTGCGCAAGGGCAAGTGGGGAATATGGTGAATAATATGTGGGCTTTTACGGTAGACAATAACGATGAAAAAATTGTTCAACAGTTAGAAGATGCTATGCTTACAGGCAAGCGCGTTCGTTTGCATTATGAACAACGATATATGAAGTTTTCTTGGATGGGAGATACGGAATACTTTGTCACACGTTTAGATTTCGCTCCAGAAGGAAGATAGATATTTAGGAGAAGATTTAATACATCTTTTTTCCATGAAAATTAAAAGGCGACCTCAAATTTGAGGCCGCCTTTTATTATGTTCTGCTAGTCGATAATTAAGTAAGAGAAATGAGTTTTTGTAATAATCACCCATTTATCAATCACACAACTACAAACTAAGTGTTGAAAGTACATTGTTCATATTACGAACTGCATCAGCTGATTTGCTAAATAATGCTTGCTCTTCTTCGTTGAGGTTGTAATCAATGATTTTTTCCCAACCTGTTTTACCAAGAACAACTGGCACACCCAAACAGATATCTGACTGACCATATTCGCCTTCGAGGAATACCGAGCAAGGAATCACACGTTTTTCGTCACGGATAATTGATTCTACTACCGCTGCCGATGCTGCACCAGGCGCATACCAAGCCGAAGTACCTAACAAACCTGTAAGTGTTGCACCACCTACCATAGTATCTGCTGCTACTTTATCAAGTGTTGCACCATCCAAGTAGTTGGCTACAGGCGTACCGTTCCAAGTAGCAAGGCGCTTCAATGGAATCATGGTAGTATCACCGTGACCACCAATTACAGTAGCATGAAGGTCGTTTGGAGAAACATTCATGGCCAATGACAAATAGCACTTGAATCGAGCCGAGTCCAAAGCACCGCCCATACCAATGATACGGTTTTTAGGAAGTCCCGAAGCTTTCAATGCCAAATAGGTCATTGTGTCCATAGGGTTTGAAACGATTACAAAAATGGCATCTGGTGAGTATTGCAAGATATTGTCCACCACCGATTTTACAATGCCAGCGTTCACTCCAATGAGTTCTTCGCGTGTCATACCCGGTTTACGTGGAAGCCCCGACGTAATAACTACTACGTCTGAATTAGCAGTTTTTGAGTAATCATTCGTAACACCAGTTAAAGTTGTGTCCCAGCCCAATAGCGCAGCTGTTTGGAACATATCTAAGGCTTTTCCTTCTGCAAACCCTTGCTTAATATCCAGCAACACGACTTCGTCTGCTAATTCTTTACGAGCAATGTTATCGGCAGTAGTAGCACCCACGGCCCCTGCACCCACGACAGTTATTTTAGACATGATGATTTTTGATTAATTGTTTTGTTAAATAGAATGATTCAATCAATGCTTTCATAATGGAGAACAACGCCTTGAATTTTGCTCAAACATCTACTTTTTTGCATTGTTTGTCTTTGTAGCAAGACCCTACAAATGTAAAGCATTTAGGCATTCTGAAAACATGGATTTCTAAAATTATGTAAATTTTTTATAGGAAAGTTGCTAAATGGTATATTTGCCTTTTCCATTACTTTATTGGTACATGATAAATGTGAAAGACAAACAATCTTTTGATTATCAATTGATTTATCTCATCATTTATGAATAATTTAAACGGTTTATATATCAAAAACGCCGCTTGTAGCGTTTTATGTTTTACCACAATATTAAATTTACTAACTTTCGGTAAATTTTGAGGGTAACAATTTTTGAAAATTAGCTATACTATGTTAAGCGAAATATAGATAAAATAGTGCCCATGTTCTGTTAAATAACTTTAAAATATGGCACAAGACGATTTAGCTTCGAGAGTATTAAATTCAATATTTTTTAAGAGTGCAACCAAAAAAGCCAGCAAATATGCCATGGGTAGTTTGGCTCTTTTGGAGTTGTTAAGAGAGGTACTTTCTAAAGCAAAAGATATTGCTGATAAAGAAAATAAAGGTGTGGGTCAAGTCTTAACAGACAAACTTACCACCTTGTCGAGAATGGTAAAAGCGTACGTATCGGGACAATACCGTATAGTACCTTGGCCAACAATTCTCAAAATTGTAGCAGTTTTGATTTACTTTGTGTCACCAATAGATGTCATTCCTGATATTTTGCCTATTATTGGCTTGACGGACGACCTTGCTATTGTGTTATGGCTTTTTAGAGCATTGCATGAAGACATCGAGAACTTTGAAGCTTGGGAAAGAAATCAACTTTTTCAAGACTTTAGTATCGAATAAGTAAACCAAAATTCTTCAGGACTTCAATTGCCAAAATATCGGTAGTGAAAAGTCCATAATCCAAAATCATTAAGTATATTTACAAAAATTTTTAACTCAATACGGAAATGGAACTGACTTCAATCTTATTATTCTTGAACGGTTTAGGTGGCGGCGAATTATTGTTGATTGGCTTAGCTATGTTGTTATTCTTTGGTGGAAAAAAATTGCCTGAATTAATGAAAGGATTGGGTAAAGGTATCAAAGAATTCAAAGACGCACAAAAAGACGTTCAGGAGCAAATTACAAAAGGTTTGGACGATACAAAATAGTATTGGCTCATATTTGATTTGTATAACTGGGTCTCAAAACTCAGTACCAATCGTAGCATAATCAAATGGCCGAAAATAGTGCGTAACACGCTGTTTTCCTGTACTTATTACCTTACATAATTGCATAGTTAGGTTTGCATTGCAATCCTGACTATGCTCTTGTTTTTTTATAGTCATTACCATTTTATTTACTTTCTGTTACCTTGAAAAATTATACATCACTACAGAGTATCCAAGCTGATTTATATGCAGGAGATATTACCTGCCGCCAACTTGTAGAATTTTATCTTCAAAATATTGCTGAAAAAAATAACCAATTAAATGCCTTCCTGAAAGTGTTTGACCAAGAAGCATTGGCTAAAGCTGATGAAATTGATCAAAAAATCAAAGCTGGAACTGCTGGTAAATTGGCAGGTATGGTGATTGGTATCAAAGACCTATTATGCTATAAAGATCATCCTTCAGCAGCAGGTAGTAAAATCCTTGATGGTTTTGAATCTCAATTTAATGCTACTGCCGTTCAAAGGGTAATTGATGCTGATGCTATTATCATTGGTTCTCAAAACTGTGATGAATTTGGGATGGGCTCGACCAACGAAAACTCAGCGTATGGTGCTTGTCTCAATGCTGTTGGTGAAAATCGTGTAGCAGGTGGTTCTTCGGGTGGTTCGGCGGTTGCAGTACAGGCCGATATGTGTTTAGCGTCATTGGGTACTGATACAGGTGGTTCCGTACGTATGCCAGCTGGCTTTTGTGGCTTGGTGGGTTTAAAACCTACTTACACCAGAGTATCAAGATGGGGTCTTATTGCGTATGCGTCCTCATTTGACTGTATTGGTCCTATTACTAAATCGGTGGAAGACGCAGCAATATTATTAGAGGTAATTGCAGGAAAAGATGAACAGGATAGTACTGTTTCGACACTCGATGTGCCTCAATATTCAGCTTTTGATACGACCCATAAAACTTTGAAAATTGGGTATTTGAAAGAGGCTGTTGAAAGTACTGGTCTTCAACCAGAAGTGCGCGAAGCTACTTGGGCAAAACTTGAGGCGCTCAAAGCAGCAGGTCATGTAGTAGAAGCGGTAGATTTTCCATTAATCAAGTATTTTCTTCCAACGTATTATATTTTAACAACGGCGGAGGCTAGCTCTAACCTATCTCGTTTTGATGGAGTAAAGTTTGGTCACCGTTCCAATCAGGCTACTGATTTGATGTCAATGTACAAAAAATCAAGAGCTGAAGGATTTGGCAAAGAGGTAAAGCGCCGTATCATGTTGGGTACCTTTGTATTAAGTGCCTCTTATTATGATGCCTATTACACCAAAGCACAGAAAGTGAGAAGGTTGATTAAAGAGTATACAGACCAATTATTATCTGAATATGACTTTTTGGTTTGTCCAACCACGCCAACTACTGCTTACAAAATAGGAGAGAAGACATCAGATCCTATTCAAATGTATTTGGGTGACTTGTTTACTGTTCAAGCCAATGTGGTAGGTTTGCCAGCTATTTCGATTCCTAATGGCGTTGATAATGATGGTATGCCAATTGGTTTCCAAATTATGGCAGGAGCATTCCAAGAGGAGGCCTTGCTAAATTTTGCAAAGAGCTTAAATTAGAATTTTAGTATGACGGTTAACAGACCGTCAAGACTAAAATAATATAAAGTTTGAGGTCTAACATTAGTCTAAACCTAGATTGATGTTAGACTTTTTGTTTGTGGGAATACTTTAGTCTACACAATTTTTTTAGACCCTACAGATACACACAGAGGATGAGTTTCGAAAATCCCTTAAAATAGAAGTATTCTTAATGTTTCTTGTAATAATTCAATACTTTGTTTTTGTCGTACAATAAAATTGTGGTTTACTTAGTTAAAAATCAGTAACTTTGTTTAATGTCCGAAAATTGAAATTTTCAAAAAGAACAGATAAACACACTGCCCATAAGAATTTAGAAAAGATAAAGTGTTTCAAAAGCTTCTCATGTTACCTACGGGTTGAGCACGCATAACACGCCAGAGATATTATATTCCGTAAATCCTTATTAGAGAATTAAATGACATTGACTACAATTCGTTCGATTTTGGCAGGTTCACTGTTGATGGTTGCTATAAGCAGCCAAGCACAGGTATCAGCAGCCTCATCGACCACCGAAAATCAAGGTACAGTTGACTCGCTTTCGGTAAAGCCAGTGTATCCGCAAACGGCAGCACCCCCAGCTGTTGTAGAGCCCACATGGTTAATTGACCCCAACATTGTTAAGCCTCGTTTAGAAGCCCTTCAGAGAGAAATTCCATTGACTTACAATAATACTACCCACCAGTTCGTGGAGTATTTTGCTTTTCGTAAACCTTCATTTACCAAAACAATGCTCGAACGAAAGGATATGTATTTTCCTTTGTATGAAAAATATCTCAAGAAATACGGTTTACCCGACGAATTAAAGTACTTATCACTAATTGAATCAGGCTTGAATCCTAGAGCTATGTCTCGTGTAGGTGCAGGTGGACTTTGGCAATTTATGCCTAAAACGGCTAAAATTGATTTTGGGTTAAAAATCGATGAATATGTAGATGAGCGTTTTGACCCAGAAAAAGCTACTGAAGCTGCTTGTCGTTACATGCGTCAATTGTATAATATTTTTGGAGATTGGCATTTAGTTTTGGCAGCTTATAACACAGGCCCGGGTAATGTTCGTCGTGCGATTCGTCGTTGTAATGGGGGACAAACTTTCTGGGATATTTACAACTGTTTACCGAAAGAAACTAGAGGTTATGTACCTCAATATATCGGTATTTTGTACATGATGAATCATGCTGATTCTCATGATATTGTACCAGAAAATTATGAATTGGCGATTGAACACGATACGATTCAGATTAACTCCTATTTGGATTTGGATAAATTGGCTATGATGGCTAATATCAATTTGGAAAGCATCCAGAAACTTAATCCTCATATTCTGACTCACATTTTACCAAATAATACCCGTAATTTTTCACTAAAGCTCCCTAAAAGTGAATTGGCCTATTTCAGATCTAATCGTTTAATGATTATGGACTCTGCCTCAAAAATGCCAACGAATATGCTAATAGAGCCTGGCGTAGAAGTGGCAAATCGTCCAGAAATTCATGGAGATTCGGTGAATGATGTAATCGTAAAGAATAAACAAGTCGAGCCATTAGTAGAAGACGATGTTGAGGATGTAATTAAGCGTAAGCCAAAGAAAATCACTTATAAAGTTCACAAAGGTGATAATCTTTTCGCCATTGCTGATAAATTCAATGTAGAAGTATATGATTTGAAAGTTTGGAATAAACTGCGTAAGTCAGGAATTCAAACAGGGCAAACATTGGTTGTTTTCAAGGAATCGGCAGTTACAAGCTCAGAGAAATATGCTCGCTCGAATGTAAGAGAAAAAGAAGATATTCGTAGAGGTAAGGTGAAGTTCCATACTGTTGAGCAAGGAGATACCTTATGGAATATTTCTCAACGATATGGAGGTATTTCTGTAGAAAAGTTGAAAAAAATGAATGGAATTAAAGGTAACGTTGTTAAAGCCGGAATGAAGCTTCGTGTATCATAGGTTACCTACACTGATATGAAATCATTTAAAAGTCCGCATAAAGGCAATTTGGCTTATGCGGACTTTTTCTGTATTTTTGAAAGATACAATACTCAAGCAAAGTTGTTATCCTAATTGTAATTACTTCCCCAAAAATGCCAGACCTCACACGATAAACTGGTATGATTTTGTATAGTAATCTTACAAGTTTGGTATGAGTACAGGCAAAGCTTGAGTTGTATATTTTCCAAAACCAGCATTAAATACCTCTTTCTAATTTGCATGAAGTACTTCTTCAGCCATGTTCAAACTTTATTATTCAAACAAAAATAATTATGATTGCCTATATAGATGGTAAACTTGCGCATAAAGATCCAGCCTTTGTTATTATCGATGTCCAAGGAGTAGGATACGAAATCAAAATATCTCTACAAACTTACAGCGCACTCCAAGACGGAACCGAACGTTGTAAGCTCTATACATATCTCAATATTCGTGAAGATGCCCATGTGCTTTATGGTTTTAAAGAGTTTGATGAAAAAACATTGTTTTTAGACCTTGTTAGCGTTTCGGGTATTGGACCAAATACTGCCTTGATTATGCTTTCTTCATTGTCATCTGGCGAAATCCGTCAGGCTTTGGTAAATGAAGACGTTAAAACGATTCAAAGTATTAAAGGAATCGGAGCCAAAACAGCTCAACGAGCTATTATCGAATTGAAAGATAAGTTAAAGAAAGAAGCACTAATAGGAGGTACACAAACCTCATTGTTAGTCCCATCGGGTAATAAGGTTCGTGGCGAGGCATTAGCAGCATTAGTAACTTTGGGTATTCCTAAAAATGTTGCAGAAAAGAGTTTGGATACCATTATCAAGAAAGAAGGCGAAAGCCTTTCCGTTGAGCAACTTATTAAGCTTGCTTTACGATAATTTAATAGACAATTCAGCTACAATTATAGCATAGGCTTCTAAAAAAAGCCTATGCTTCAAAATATAAGAGCTTGTTGGACGTTTTGGCTTTGTTGTGCCATTTTGAATTCACCAAGATTTTGACTTTTAAGCAATCAACTGTGCAAAGGAAAAAGTTTTACATACTTTCTGGAAGTTTAGTTTTATCGGTATTTGCTTCACTCGCGTGGGAGTTCCCACTGCGTAGTCCTGAGTCTCTCTGGACAAGCAAGCCGTTTTTAGGCGTTTCTGTACCCGCCGATACGGTACAGAAGTCGGGACGTCGTCCCAAATATAAAATCAAAGACCGTTACACCAACCGTTTTTCGGATCGATCGCCTTCTTCTCCATTTATCATAAAGGATACTAAATCGACTTCCACAGAATTTAAGTTGGATTCGGCTGGGCGTATAACGGTTTATGAGAAACTAACGGGCTCTGATGCCAATTACAGGCCATCACAACAGATGACCTTTGAAGAGTATCAGCAAGTGCAACAAAATCGTTTTGTTCGAGACTATTGGAAAAATATGCAGCCTCTCAAGATGGAAAAGATGAAACACGAGGGCGGGGTATTCTACCTAAGATAGAACTTCCACCTGCTATTGACCGAATTTTTGGCGGGTCTGAGATAGATTTTAAACCCAACGGAAATATCTTACTCGACATTGGTTACATTGGACAGTTTATCGATAACCCAGCCATCCCTGTTCAGCAACGATATATCGGAAACTTGAACTTTAACGAGCAAGCTCAAATTAACTTTCAAGGAAAAATTGGTAATAAGTTTAATCTCAATACCAACTTTGATACTAAGGCAAGTTTCAATTTTCAAAATCAACTCAAACTTAACTGGCGCTCAAATGAAGAAGATATACTCCAAAACATCGAAGTAGGAAATACCTCTTGGACGCTCAATAGCCAACTTATTCCAGGTGTTCAGAACCTATTTGGTCTGAAAACTTTGATGCGTTTTGGTAAAGTAGATGTTACTTTGGTCGCTGCACAACAGCGTTCCAAACAAGACTGTATTACCCTAAAAGGTGGTTCGCAGGGTAAAACTTTCGAAATTCGGGCAGATAATTACGACGAAAACCGTCACTTTTTCCTATCGACATTTTTCCGTAATAAATACGAAAGTTCACTGAAGAGTGTCTCGGTAATGTCTTCTGGCGTTTCGACCAATTCTTTGAATAGTACTACTTCTTCTACTGATTTATCTCAAAGTTCACGTAGCACAACGAGTACCGAAACTGCCTATATTTCTTCTGGTATTACCATTACTCGTTTAGAGGTATATGTTACTAACCGTTCTCAAAATACAGAAACACTACGCAATATCGTAGGTTTCTCTGATTTGGGTGAAGGTGCGCCAACCAACCCTTACAATCCCAATAATGGAGTAGTACCTACCTCGGGAGTGAATGGGGGCACACCAGTGAACAACAAAAATAACACGCTTTATAATAAGTATTTAGATCCAAATTCTGCGAATACAGAAATCCGTAAAGCAGACCAAACTACAAGTTTGCTCGTAGCCGATGGCTTGGATAAAGGTACCGATTTTGACGTATTGCGTGGTGCCAAAAAACTTACAGAAAGAGAATATCGTTTTAGTCCTGAATTGGGTTATATTTCCTTGATTACGCCACTTCGTAATGATGAAGTGCTTGCGGTATCTTATGAGTATACCATGAATGGTCAAAAATATAAGGTAGGAGAGTTAACAGAAGACTACCAAAACCGTCAAGACAATGAAGTATTGGTTTTAAAGCTTTTGAAGTCATCGACCGTTCGTAACGTATTGAATCACCCGATGTGGAATTTGATGATGAAAAACGTTTATTCATTAAATGGTTCTCAGATTTCTAAAACAGGTTTTCAATTACGCGTTATTTACAAGGACGATAATACAGGTATCGACAATCCAAGTTTGTTGGAAGGTCGAAACTTGAAAGATATACCATTAGTTCAAGCTTTGGGACTTGATAAAATGAACCAAAATGGTGACCGTCAAACCGATGGAAATTTCGATTTTATTGAAGGAGTTACGGTGGATAGTAGAAATGGTAAAATCATTTTTCCTGTCCTTGAACCATTTGGAGGTACTCTCAGAAAGAAATTTGAAGCAGATGAGTCACAGTTGGTTGATAAGTATGTATTCGATAAACTCTATACATCGACACTAGCCGATGCACAACAAATTGCGAGTAAGAATAAATTTTTCTTAAAAGGTAGTTATCAATCATCACTTGGTGGAGATGTAAACTTGCCTTTGGGGGTTGACGGTAACTCTGTTCAGGTAACTGCTGGTGGGGTATCACTAACGCCAGGGGTGGACTATATTGTTGAACCACAAGTAGGGCGTGTCAAAATCCTTAACTCTGGAATTTCAAATTCAGGAAGAGAAATTAGAATCTGTTATGAAAAACCAGACCTATTTAATAATCAGATTCGTACCCTTTTAGGGACGCATATTGATTACACTTTAGGTAAAGATATTCACTTAGGTGGAACATTACAGCGTCTCTCAGAAACACCACCTAACTTCTTACGAAGAGTGCAAATGGGTAATGAACCAATCAATAATACGATGTTTGGTTTGGATGCTGCTATTCAGAAAAAGTCGTTACTCTTGACCCGTTTGGTTGATGCTTTACCATTGATTTCAACCAAAGAAACTTCAGCCATCGATTTTCAAGGAGAATTTGCTCGACTTATTCCTGGGGTAAATAGTGCCGTGAATAGTAATGCCTTTATCGACGATTTTGAATCTGCTAGAAATATTTTTAGTCTAAATACCCAAGCAAACTCTTGGAGACCTGGGTCTGTCCCAAAAACAATTGTGCCCATTACGTCCCCTAACTCAACGGAAAGCAATTTTAATCGTGCAAAAATATCAGCTTATACCGTCGATTACAGTTTGTATGGAACTAGTAGTTTGGAAACTGGTAGTTTGGGGATCAATTCGCAAGACGTAGCAAACTATGCTTACGAACGTGTGGTGTCATCTCAAGCTTTATTTCCTAACCGTTCGGTAGTTAACAACATCAATATACCTGTCGGAATTTTGGATGTTTCATATTTTCCAGGAGAGAGAGGGATATATAATTACAATCCTAAACTGGATCAATTTATAGCCAATCCAAAGAGAAATTTTGGCGCTATTACACGAGCGATTAGCTCAGATACAGACTTTGATAATGCCAATATCGAGACCTTAGAGTTTTGGATGATGGATCCATTTGCGGAGGTAGATGCAGGCGCAACAGCAAATTCTGGAAATAGAACGGGTATTGTTCGTTCCACTGGTGATTTTGACAAAGACAAGGAGGCTAGTTTGATTCGTAATCGTACCGGTGGAAAACTGATATTCAACCTTGGAGATATTTCTGAAGATTTTATACCTGATGGACGTTACAATTTTGAAAATGGTATCCCTACAGGGCAAAAAATTACCCAAGGTTCTTTGGCGAATGTAGACTCTACCGTTTGGGGACTTGCGCCTACTCGTCAATTTGTAACCAATGCTTTTGACTTACAAAATGGTCGTGAACAGCAGGACGTAGGTTTGGACGGTTTGCCTAATAACCCAACAAGTTTTGATAATATTTGGAATGAAAAAGCAAAGTTTGCTGATTATGTTCGAACCATCCAAGGGTTGAACATTGATGCAAATATCAAGTCTGAAATTGAAGAAGACCCTTCAGGTGATGACTTTATTCACTACCTGAACGAACGATATAGTAGCACTTCCAGCCTTGTAAAACGTTACAAAAATTACATGGGCTTAGAAAATAACTCTCCGCCCTCTTCAACAAGTACAGCATCGGGTTATACAGAAGCTAGTAATCAACAACCAGATAGAGAGGATTTGAACAATGATAACACCATTACTGACACAGATGCCTATTACGAGTATGAACTCGATATGAAAAAGGAGAAAATGGCGGTGGGTCAAAATTACATTGTTGACCAAATCACAGAAGGAGGAGTAAGCTGGTATTTGTTTAGAATACCAATCAAAAACTATTCAAATAAGGTAGGTAATATCAATGGATTTAAGTCTATGCGCTTTATCCGAATGGTTACTACTGATTGGGAAGCACCTGTAGTATTTCGTTTTGCTTCTTTCCAATTGTCGGGTTATCAATATCGTACCTACACTGGCGAATTGACGCCAAGAGGTCTACAAGAAGTTCCAGAGCCTTATGATGCAAACTTTAAGGTTTCGACGGTAAATATTGATGAGAATGGACCTGCCAACAAAGCTGGTAAAACTGTACCATATGCAGTGCCACCAGGCTTTGAACGAGATCGTGATGTAACTACGGTAAACAATGTTGCCTTGAACGAACAGTCGATGTCACTTTGTGTCGACGGTTTACGTGATGGCGATTCGCGTGCGGTTTTCAAGAATACCGTATTTGATTTCTTGAATTACAAAAATCTAAAAATGTTTATCCACGCCGAAACAGACGATGCAAATACAAGAACAGGAGATATTTCAGCATTTGTAAGAATTGGTACAGATCAAACAGATAACTATTATGAGATAGAAACGCGTGGCTTATCAATTACACCAAAGGGCAAAGGATCTTATTTGCCACAAGAAGTGTGGCCACTCGAGAACGAAATAGATATTCCTTTTGATGCTTTGCGGGCAGCAAAACTAAAGCGTGACAACGCTCAAGTAGCACTGACTACGCCATATCTTATGGATAGTGTTGTGGGTAACAATGGACAATTATATCGCGTGCGTGTAGTAGGACGACCTGATTTGAGTGCTATAGTTTCCTTAATGATTGGGGTTAGAAATCCTAAATCCTCAGATGAGTTGCCTAAGTCATTTTGTATTTGGGTAAACGAATTACGCTCAAGTGGATTTGATCAAACTTCTGGCAATGCCGCTGTAGGGAAACTAGGTCTCAAGTTGGCCGATTTTGCTAATGTTACTCTAAATGCCTCCTACAAAGGATATGGTTTCGGAGGTGTACAATCAAAAATTTCTGAGCGTTCACGTGAGACATCCTATGCGTATGGAATCGCTGCTACGATTAACGTAGATAAGTTGTTTCCAGATAAATGGGGCTTGAGAATTCCTTTGTATATCAGTTACGATAAAAGTAATTCGACACCACATTTTAACCCTCTTGATCCTGATATTCCGCTCGAACAATCGCTCAATAATATTACGGATCCAGCCAAAAGAGCTATGCTTCAGAAAATTGTAGAAGATAACTCTGAGCGCCGTGCGATTAACCTTACCAATGTTCGTAAGATAAAAGTTGGAGGAGGAAAGGCTCATTTGTGGGATATTGAAAATATTGCCATTTCATACTCGTTTGCTGAGCTTACCAGAAGTAATACTTTGATTGATGCCTACAAGCAAGTTTCGCATAGAGGAGGCATTATGTATGCATATGCAGGAACTAGTAAACCGATCGAACCATTCAAAGGGATCAAATCGGATTATCCTTTGTTGAGATGGATCAAGGAAATCAACATTTCTCCATTGCCGAACTCTATTACGGTGCGTGCAGATATGGATCGTAATTTTGTGAAAACACAATTGCGTAATGCCGAACTGACTACCGACGGCGTTGCACCAATGTTTGAAAAATATTGGATGTTTACTCGTCAGTATAACTTAGGTTGGAATTTGACCAAATCAGTTATTGTAAACTACGCTGCCAACGCCCGTGCCATTATCGACGAACCTCAAGGGGAGATTGATACACAAGCCAAAAAGGATTCGGTTTGGAGAAGCATTAAGAATTTGGGTCGTACCAAAAACTTTGACCAAAACTTCGGTGTAGTTTGGAGATTACCGCTCAATAAGTCGCCATTGACCGACTGGATGTCTGCAGAATATAGTCATAAATTTGGCTATCAATACTTGGCAAGTTCGTATGACAGTCGCGACTCCTTGGATGTCCCATTAGGAAATTTGATTAAAAATACTCGTGAAAGAGGTATTAATGGTAAGATTGACTTTGTGGCATTGTACAACCGTGTGCGTGCTTTACGTTTGGCTAATCAGCCAAGAATTGAACGTAAAAACGTGGCTCGAAGCCCTGGTGATGATGAAGATATTATCAAGCCTCAGCCAACTTTTGTACGAAGTGTAACAAGATTGATGATGGCTATTCGTGGTATCAATGTCAGATATACCATTAATGAATCTACTACTTTGCCAGGTTTTATGCCAGGGTCGGGTATCTTGGGTATGAGCGCTGCTGATGGCTCGGCACCAGGGTTTGGGTTTGTAACAGGTAGCCAAGACTATGATGTGTTGACCAGAGCAGCAGCCAATGGCTGGTTGTCGAAAAGTATTGTTCAAAACGTACCATTTGTCCAAACCAAAACGCAAAATTTCACATACGGCAGTTCAATAGAGCCATTTAGAGATTTTAGAATACAGTTGGAAGGTAAGTGGAGTAGAACAGATAATTACCAAGAGTTTTACCGTCCGACAGAAATGGGAGGGGCTTACAAACATCAAAGTCCAGTGCGCTCAGGTAATTATCAG
Source organism: Flectobacillus sp. BAB-3569 (assembly GCF_002270355.1). Taxonomy (GTDB): domain Bacteria; phylum Bacteroidota; class Bacteroidia; order Cytophagales; family Spirosomataceae; genus Flectobacillus; species Flectobacillus roseus. The sequence continues at coordinate 21,827 of NZ_NJFZ01000023.1, forward strand.
ATGACATTCCTATCATTCTTGACAGCATTTGACAGCAATGCACCAAATGAGTCGTCGGGTATTTTTAACAGATTCAAATCGTATAGAGATATCATCAAGAAAAGACTAGAAGAGTCGAGAGTTATTACTGGAAATGAATCTTATGATATTAATTCTCAAGATGTGTTGATTCCAGCCTTCTTTGCAGCGTATAGCGGTATTTCACCAAACAAAGTAAGCTTCTCTCCATTTGTGAATATTCCTTTGCCAAACTGGCAACTAGATTACAATGGTTTGAGCAATGTTGGCTGGTTCAAAGAGCGTTTCTCAAATATCTCGATTACACACCGTTATAGCTCAACCTATTCGGTAGGCAACTTTGTGTCGTCGTTGGAATATGATAATCCATTTGAGTTGAAAATAGATAATATGCTATATCCACTTTCAAGTAAAGTAAATGAGCAAGGTTTTTTGATTCCTGTATATGTCATGAGTACGATTAAATTTGAAGAGAAATTTGGGCCATTTGTAGGATTTAACGCTACTACCAAAAACAAAATCTCTCTTCGTTTGGAATATGCACAAGATAGAAGTGTAGGCTTAAACTTATCAAACTCGCAAGTGGCTGAGCTTAGTAATAAAGATTTTACTTTTGGAATGGGCTTTACTAAGGCAAATATGTTAGTGCCATTTAAGGTAAATGGTAGAAAAGTTCGATTGCCAAACGACATGAAGTTCCAGATGAACTTGACCGTTAGGGATACACGAACGATTCAAAGAAAGCTTGATGCTGAAACTGTGGTGACCAATGGGTATGTCAATTTCCAATTTAGACCGCAGGTAAGCTACAACGTCAACAAGCGATTGAATGTGAATATGTACGTAGATAAGATGTTTAATAACCCGTGGGTATCTACTTTATATTATCGCTCAACGATAGCGGCTGGTTTCCAAGTAAGATTTAGTTTGTCAGATTAAGCCGAAGGAGATAGTAATGTACAAAGGATTATAAAAATCATCCATTTCGGATATTGGATGTTGGATTTCGGAAGCATAACCTACTTTTTTTGAACCATATTTGGTAAAAAATGAAGGTGTATTTTTATATTTCCGAAATCAGAAATCCCAAATTTGCAATAGTTTTAAAACCTTCGTATAGTCTTATTAAGAAGTTGCTAATCAGAAAGATATTCTAGCTGAGTTCACTTTTGATTTATAGCATTAGTTTGACCTAAACTAAATCATTGTTTGAAAGATTGTCATTTTGATGTTTTTCCAGTAAATTGCACCATAATTCTTCAACAAAATTATCAAATTACAAACTGTAAACGCATAAGAGATGAATTTCCCAGCAGAACTTCGCTATACGAAAGAGCATGAATGGATTAAGGTAGATGGAGACGTTGCCATCGTTGGTATTACTGATTTCGCGCAAGGCGAATTGGGCGATATCGTTTATGTTGAAATCGAGACGGTAGGTCAAACTTTGGCTGAAAATGATATTTTCGGAACAGTTGAAGCCGTAAAAACTGTATCTGATTTGTTCTTGCCAATCGCTGGAGAAATCCTTGAAGTAAACCAAACTGTAATCGACTCACCAGAGACAATTAACTCTGACGCTTACGGTGAAGGTTGGTTAGTAAAAATCAAACCATCAAATTTGGCTGACGTAGATGCTTTGATGGATGTTGATACTTACAAACAACACATTGGACTTTAATTTAGATTACTATTTTGTATAAAGCCCTGTTTTTCAGGGCTTTTTTTTGACCATATATCGAAGTACGATTCGAGTAAATAGCACAATGAAAATCCTGATTCGTTCCGCAAAAATTATCCAAAAAGGGGCTGACCTCAATGGACAGGTCAGAGATATTTTTATCGAAAACGGTGTGATTCGCCAAATAGGCGAGCAGATATCTACCGAAGCTGATGAAATTATTGAAGGTGAAAATCTATGTGTTTCTTTGGGCTGGTTCGATATGCGTGTACACGCAAAAGACCCAGGCTATGAGCACAAAGAAAGCTTGTATTCACTAGAAAAAGCAGCCCTTGCGGGTGGTTTCTCTGAAATCGCATTGTTGCCTAATACCAAGCCAACGGTTCAGACTCGTGAAAGCGTTCACTATCTTCGTAAATCGGGTGATATTATCAAGTTTCATCCATTAGCCGCAGTTACGCTTAAATGCGAAGGCAAGGATTTTACCGAAATGATTGACTTGCATCACGCTGGAGCAGTGGCATTTACTGATGGAGAACACCCTATCCAAAATCCAGATATTTTCCTCAAAACACTACAATATCTTTCGCCCATCGGAAGTCTTTTAATCAACCGTCCAGAAGATACTGATTTGACTCATTTTGGGCAAATGCACGAAGGTTCTGTAAGTACGCTTATCGGGATGAAAGGGATGCCTCAAATGGCAGAGGAAATCATGGTGATGCGTGATTTAAAACTATTAGAATATGTAGTTGATACGCCGTTTGCAGAAGTGGATACTACTTTACCACTTTTACATTTTGCGTGTATTTCAAGTGCAGAATCTGTTGAGTTGATCCGTCAGGCTAAAGCAAAAGGGTTACCAATTTCTGCTGATGTTGCTGTACATCAACTTTGTTTTACAGAAGATGATTTGATGGGTTTTGATACTAATTTTAAAGTAAATCCTCCATTCAGAACGCAAAAGGATGTAGCAGCTTTATGGGCAGGATTGGCAGATGGCACCATCGATACGATTGTTTCTGATCATAATCCGCAAGATGATGAATCCAAGAATCTAGAATTCGATATGGCTGACTTTGGAATTATTGGTTTAGAAACACTTTTTGGTGTGGCAAATACTTATAACGTTGGTTTATCACTAGAAGACTTGATTGATAAAATAACGATTCAACCTCGTAAGATTTTACGCTTAGCACAGCCACAAATTGCAGAGGGAGCAAAGGCTAACTTGACAGTATTTGAACCTGAAAAGGAGTGGACTTATTCCACTATTCTTTCAAATTCTAAAAATACACCATTCTTAGGTAAAACGTTCAAAGGCAAAGCTTTGGTAGTGATTGCATAAAATCTAAAAGTTTATGTTTAATAAGACATTTTGGAAAAATAGCCTCAAGTTTGGTGCCATAGCAGGCATTGCCTGTTTGGGGTATAGCATTGTTCTTGATTTAATTGGAATTACTCCGATTTCGGGTAAGTTATTCCCTAGCAATATTTTTATTTTGATTGCTTCTGTACTGGCTGTAAAAAGCTATCGAAGAAATAACCCAGATGAAACACTTCACTTTTGGGAAGGTTTGTCTGTGTGTTTTGTAGTAGCGTTAACGGCTTCGATTATTGTTGGAGGAGGCTTGTATTTATTTTACTCAACAGAGCATGGGCAGGCGCTATTGGCTAAGTTTGTGGTAGAGGCCGTGAAGGAATATACCACCGCCAAACAGCAGATTATTAAAGAAACTAATCTTGTCTATTTTAATAATTTGATTGCTGGTATTAAGGCTATTGATCCTGTATCTATCGCCTTTACAGAGGTAAAACAACGCCCTCTTATTGCTATTTTACCATCCATCATGATTTCTTTGTATTATCGTAGACAGTATGTTAAATAGCATCAGCAAATCGCTGGTCTGCTATTAAACCAAAGTCTAAACTTAAACAAATCAATCATGGAAAATCAAACAACTACCACAAAAGTTGCGCTCAAATGGGGTATTATTATTGGTATTTGTAGTGTCGTATTTAGTACCCTTATTATGGTGCTAGGAATGGTAGGAAATCAAGCTATAGGTTTCGTTGCTTATATTATTATTGGCATCGGGGTATTTATGGCTATGAGTGCCTACAAGAAAGAAAACAATGGTTTTATGAGCTATGGACAAGGGCTCGGTATCGGAGCGCTGATGGCTGCAGTGAGTGGACTGTTATCTAGTGCTTACAGCTTTGTTTATATGAAATTCATCGACCCTTCGGTGATGGACCAAATATTCAAAAAAGCTGAAGCTGATATGGAGAAAAAAGGACTTTCGCCTGAGCAAATAGATCAAGCTATGGAAATGTCCAAAGTATTTATGAGTCCAGGTGCCATGTTTGTGTGGGGAGTAGTGGGAAGTATATTGTTGGGATTTGTCTTTTCTTTGATTATTGCAGCATTTGTAAAGAAAGATAAACCAATTTTTGACTAAGCTATCAGGTTAAAAACTTATTATAAAAGGCTTTTGCTAGTGGAGAAATACTTCTTCACTAGCAAATTCGTTTAATAGGAGTGTCAGTTGAAATGACTGTAAAAAATATACAAACAATATGTTTCAAATTTTTCAAAAAGAAGTAAATTCCTTTCTTAATTCGCTCATTGGTTATATTGTAATTGGCGTATTCTTGACCGCTACTGGACTATTTGTTTGGTTCTTCAAGGACAATGTACTTGACTATGGTTTTGCTGACTTAACGTCCTTTTTTCAAGTTGCCCCATTCATTTTCTTGTTTTTGATACCTGCTATTACGATGCGTGCTTTTGCTGAAGAATTCAAAACAGGTACTATTGAGTTACTCTTTACCAAACCACTGGGCGCATGGGAAATTGTTCTTGGAAAATATTTGGCTAGTTGTTTTCTGATTTTATTATCCTTATTGCCTACGCTTCTTTATTACTACTCTATTTATCAATTAGGGAATCCGCAGGGAAATATTGACTCCGCTGCTGTAATGACTTCTTACATGGGATTGTTTTTCCTAGGATGTGTATTTGCTGCATTGGGAGTATTTTCCTCTTCTTTGACCGATAATCAAGTGGTGGCTTTTGTGATTGGCTTTGTGATGTGTTTAATCTTGTACTATGGTGTAGGAAAATTAGCAGAATTATCACTCATGGGTTCGTTTGGTTATATTCTTGCGCAAATTGGCTTAGACTATCAATTTGAGGCCTTAAGTCGAGGTTTAATTGATTCTCGCAATATCCTTTATTTCTTATCTGTTATTGCGATTGCTCTGTGGGGAACCACCTTGAAGGTTACGCAAAAATAATAGGCATTTATTGACTATAAATCAAACATGAGTCATCCCGAATTTTGTTGTGCGAAGTAGCACCATAGCATGTTTTGGATGGCCGTTCTCAATCGATAAATCGGTGTCAAAGCATTTTGGCACCGATTTCCTGTTCTATGAGCAAATTGATTGATGATTATCTTGATAATAGATGGCCAATTCCTGATGAGTTTCATCAAGAAGTCGTAAATGAGCGTGACGATGGCTAATAGTTTGAGGGTATTTTCGAAGAACCATAACCTAGGAGATTCAATAGCTAGCTCAGTTTTGGCGAATCTAAACGCCTGTTCGATATTCCATCGGTGCATGTAGCTATG
>NZ_NJFZ01000070.1 GCF_002270355.1 Flectobacillus sp. BAB-3569
GTTCTCCAGTAAACTTTTCAGGTAAATACTTCCAACCATTCTTTTATGGTGTAGAAGAAGAAACAGGTTTGATCGACTGGGACAAAGTAGAAGCTACAGCCTTGAAAGAGCGTCCAAGATTGATTATCTGTGGTGCATCTGCGTATTCTCGTGACTGGGATTATGCTCGTTTGCGTAACATCGCTGACCAAGTAGGTGCTTTGTTGTTGGCAGATATTTCTCACCTTTCTGCTTTGATTGCAAAAGGTTTGTTTGAATAACCCAATGCAACATTGCCATATCGTTTCTACAACAACGCAGGCGATGTCTTTATTCGTTATACGTCGTCGGCGCCGCTAATGCAAATGTCTTATCCTGTTGGAGGTGATGATATTGTGATTTGGTTTGAAAGAGGGAAATAATTGTTGTAATACCCTAATATTGATTACACCAACCAACCAAATTTTTCATTGATAATACTAGACCTTTCCTGAGTAATAAAGTTGAGAAATGCTTTTGCCACAGGTGAGAAGTTTTTACCCTTTAGCCAAATAATATGCCAAGTGCTCTGGATAGGAAAACCTTTGACAGGAATTATTTGTAAATCGCCATTTGATAGTTCGTTTTTAATACCAATCAGCGGCATAATCGAATAGCCTAACCCTGCCAAAACAGCTTGCTTAACGGCCTCATTAGAAGTGAGTTCCAATTTTTTATGAATCGGCAGTTTGTTTTCCTGTACATACGCTTCCATAACGTGGCGCGTGCCTGAGCCATACTCACGATAAATCAGTGGGAGCGAGTCTAATAGCGAAGTTTCATAGAAAGAATCATTAAATTGTTCCTCTGTGTTACCAATCAAATAGAGTTTGTTGGACATCAAATCGATTTTCTCGATCTGA
>NZ_NJFZ01000071.1 GCF_002270355.1 Flectobacillus sp. BAB-3569
TAATCAAGAAGGTAAATGGATGGTAAAATTTTCGCCTTTGGAGGCGGGAGGTCCTTTCGCTTTAGAGGTTCAAGGTAGCGCAGAAAAAATCGCCTTACAAGATGTACTAATTGGTGATGTATGGCTTTGTTCTGGACAATCAAATATGGAGTGGCCTGTTAAGCAAGCTGATAATTTTTCTCAAGAAAAAAAGAACGCTGATTTTCCTAAAATACGCCATTTTTTTGTGGAACATGAAGTTACAACTCAACCTCAAATCGACCTAAAAACTGGTGAATGGAAAGTATGTAATAGCCAGAATGTTGGTGATTTTACGGCTGTTGGTTATTTCTTTGCACGTGAGGTATTTCAAAAAACTGGTGTTCCAATTGGACTATTGCATAGCTCGTGGGGCGGTTCACAGGTTGAAGGTTGGATTAGCAAAGAAGGCAAAAAGACGCCACCGCTTTTAGTCTGATAATTTGGAATCAATACGGTATTAATGAGCGGTTTGGTCAACTCATACGATGATGATAAGTTTCCTGATACATACCACTTGCGCCAAATGTTCCGCTCAAGGTGTTCCATAGCGGTTTGTGGTCAAGCAATAATTCAGCTTGATAGGTCGTGAGTTTGAAATTGAGCGTATTCAACGTACGATTTCCTCTTGGTACAT
>NZ_NJFZ01000024.1 GCF_002270355.1 Flectobacillus sp. BAB-3569
CTCTGGTAGTCCACCAACTCATCTGACATACACTTACAGACTCACCCAAAGCTGAGAGCAACGTACTTGTCCAATGATAGCCAGGAACACAAATACGTTTATTAGGAGGAGAATAGTATCCTTTTTTTATCCGTGTTAGTCGTTTTGCCTTTGAGCTTTCTACACTACAAAGCCCTTCCAAAAACCAAGATTCAGCCTTTTCTAGCCGACTATCATCCCAAAGCATTAGCGGACGTTTTCCCTGTTTTACTAACGATTCAAGCCTTTTTCGAGTTTGACTAAAGAGAAAATTATCAATGATAGTAGATGTCCATTTTTTGGAACGTAACAGATTACTAATGCGTTTTGTCCCAGCGGGAGCATGTGAAAAACCGCAAATATAGCCACCTAACTCACTAAGCAATAAGCCCATAGAGTTGTGTCGATGCAATAAAATGGCAACTATTAAATCGTAAAAAGTACGAACTAAACGCTTATCCAGAACAGAATCTAACGATAACTGGACGTCAGCAAGATAAAGATCAAGTTTATGAAGAAGTAAATGAGAGAGTCTTGACTTACTCGATTTTATGTCATTATTTTGTAGAAATGCTTTATGCATAGAAACCTCCTGTTTGTTTGTGTTTGTCGTAATTCACAAAGTAAACAAGGAGGTTTCGTTTTTAAAAGTCTTCACGAAAAATTCGGGATGACTCATGTTTGATGAAAACTTGGAGAGTCATCCCAGTCTCATAATTCGAGGTGACGCTTGTTAAGTTTTATGACTAACACAGTGCTTAGTGTAACATGACTTTTCTCAAAAGCTGTATCGGAAGCATGCCATTATCAGTAGCTTGATCATGAAACTTACGGAGTGAAAAGTATTTTCCTTGACGTTTTTTGACATCTTCTTTCAAAGCTAACAATTGAAGTTTACCCAATGAGTAAGATAAATATCCCGGGTCAAATGTCCCACGAAGTGCTTCTTCGTAGGCTGGTTTTTCTTCATAATAGCAGTTAGCCATAAAGAATTTTGTACCTTCTTTGACAGACCAACCAGCGGTATGTTCTTTGATAGATACCACCAAACGACATAGTCTCAATAGTGATTCCGAGAGTTGTGCCATCTTATATTTCGCTATTACCTTTGGGTCGTCCGATTTTCCATATCCTTCTTCAAGCATCATTTGCTCGGTATAGTGCGCCCAGCCTTCTATAAAAGCATAGCTTCCAAACAATTTTCTTGTACGACTTACAGAGGAGGCATTTAAGTGTAAAAACTGTACATAATGCCCAGGGTATGCCTCATGAATCGAAATTACCTCGGTCGAATATTTGTTAAACAAGGTCAACCATTCTTCTTTTTGAGCCGAAGTCCATTTATCCGATGGCGGAGTTACATAGTAATAGGCTTCTGATGCTTCTGCTTTTTCGAAAGGTCCTGGTGTATCCATTGCCGCAGTTGCACCCACCATAAACGCAGGTGTTTTAACCACTTTTGCTCTTACTTCTGATGGAATAGTAATAATGCGATGATCAATCAAAAACTGTCTTATTTCCTCACATTTATTTTTTGTAAAAGACACCAAGGAATCAGCTTTGGGATGCTCTTTTTGAATCATTTTAAACACCTCTTGAGGCGTTTTGGTCGAGTCAATAACTTTGGCTGCTTCGGCAAATTCCCGTTGTTCTTCTTTCAGTTTTTTTAACCCTATTTTCAAAATTTCTTCAGGATTTGTATCCAATAATTCATTATACTGAAGCATTTTGATGTAATTTCTTCTACCGATAGCATATTTTCCATGCGCACGAGGAAGGGTATGTTTTTGCAGATAATCAGCAAAACCTCTCAATGCCCTACTGGCGATTTTGGTAGAGTAAGCCAAAGAGTCTTTTAGGTTTTTTTGATACACCTTTTCAAATGCCTTTGGAATATCTTTTTCGACATATTCTGCTGTACTTCTAAAAGCATCTATCGACAACTCAACCTCTTCTTTGTAGTTGATGGAGGTCATATTTTGTTTGGCAGTTACCAAAAAGTTTGGTAGCTGTTTTTCAAAATGAATAACCGCTTTAGCACGTTGGTCAATACTTGCATAATTTCTTTTGACATAAGGTGTTAGGTCAATAACGCCTAGGTAGGTCAATGGTCTTTCTGCAATATGAAGCACATTGTATTTATGGAGAGAGTTTTTGACTTGACTGACAAGAAGATAGTAGTCTATCAAATTATTTTGAGAAAGCTTAGTCGTGTCAAGGCTTTCGAATTTGGCTAAAAACTCATTCAAATGAGTGGCTTCCTTGTCAATTCCTTCTTTGCTAAAATCAGGCAACTTCCCATCAAATTGATGGTATCCTTGAGCGACAGCCACTGTAGGGTGCCCCATCAAGTAATTTTCTATAAATTCACTAGATACTTTTTCAAATTTTTGATCTTCTGACTCAAATAATCCGCAACTAGTAAGCAATAAAATCACAAGAGCAAGATGCGTAAGCTTGCTAAAATGCTTCATAATACCCGATGAGTTTAATGACAATTTGTGCAAAATACAGATTTTTGACGCATGATTACGAAAAAAAACGAAAATTCGTGAAAGATACCCTTTATTAGGCAATTCTAGGTTTGAAGACCCAGTAATTCTGACTAATTTTGCACTCTTTACGAAATCGTAGTAGATTACTATTCATGCAACTATTGCCCCGAAACTAATCTTGGGCAAAATTATCAATCAAGTACAATGCTATCAGAACAAGAAATCCTCCGTCGCCAGAAGCGCGAAGAGTTGATGAGATTGGGAATCGACCCATATCCTGCCGAGATGTTTGAAGTGAACGTAACGGCCGCTGATATTCACAAGAATTACGAGAATAATAAACTAGATTATAAACAGGTCTCAATCGCTGGTCGTCTGATGAGCTTTAGAATTATGGGTAGTGCCTCTTTTGCTGAATTGCAAGATAGTACTGGCCGTGTTCAGTTGTACTTTAGACGTGATGATTTGTGCCCTACCGAAGATAAAACGCTTTATAATACGGTATTTAAGAAATTATTGGATATTGGTGACATCGTAGGTGTAAATGGATATGTATTTACTACACAAACGGGTGAAATTTCTATCCATGTTACAGAGTTTAAAATCTTAAATAAATCTCTTCGTCCTCTACCAATCGTAAAACGCGATGATGATGGAAACGTTTATGATGGATTAACAGACCCTGAAATTCGTTACCGTCAGCGCTATGTCGATTTGATTGTAAATCCACATATCAAGGATATCTTCTTGAAGCGCTCTCGTATTGTAACAACCATGCGTTCGTTGTTCGATTCAAAAGGGTGGTTAGAAGTTGAAACGCCAATCTTACAACCTATTCATGGTGGAGCATCAGCACGTCCTTTCAAAACTCACCACAATACATTAGATATGCCTTTGTATATGCGTATTGCTAATGAATTGTATCTAAAACGCCTTATTGTAGGTGGTTTTGATGGAGTTTATGAGTTCGGTAAAATGTTCCGTAACGAAGGTATGGACCGTACTCACAATCCTGAGTTTACTTCTCTGGAGTTTTATGTAGCTTACAAAGATTACAACTGGATGATGAATATTACGGAGGAAATTTTCGAAAAAGTAGCCATCGCTACCAACGGAGATTCTAAAGTTCAAGTAGGAGAGAACCTTATCGAGTTTGCTGGTCCGTTCGAGCGTTTGACAATTGCGGGTGCTATTGAGAAATACACAGGTGTAAATGTGGAAGGCATGGACGAAGCTACTTTGCGTCAACACTGTCAAGAGTGGGGAATCGAAGTGGATGCAACCATGGGTACAGGTAAATTGATTGATGAAGTGTTTGGAGAAAAAGTAGAAGCTAACTTGATTCAGCCAACTTTTATCATCGACTATCCAGTAGAGATGTCTCCATTGACTAAGAAGCACCGTAGCAAGCCAGGTCTAGTAGAACGTTTTGAGTTGTTTGTAAACGGTAAAGAAGTTGCCAATGCTTATTCTGAATTAAATGATCCTATAGACCAACGAGAGCGTTTTGAAGAACAGTTGCGTTTGGCTGAGCGTGGTGACGAAGAAGCAATGGTTATGGATGAAGATTTCTTACGTTCTTTGGAATATGGTATGCCTCCAACCGCTGGTATTGGTATTGGTATCGACCGTTTGACAATGTTGATGACTAATCAAACTACCATCCAAGAAGTATTGTTCTTCCCTCAAATGCGTCCAGAGAAGAAAGCTGAAGTTTCTACAAATGAAGAATACGAAGCTATTGGTGTTCCTACGGATTGGATTCCTGTATTGCAGAAAATGGGCTTCATGACAGTCGCAGGGTTGAAAGAAGCTAACCCAAACAAAGTATTCAATGATTTGGGAGGTATGCGCAAAAAGATGAAATTGACGATTGCTATTCCAACCAAAGACGAAGTCTTGAAGTGGTTTGAGTAAATTAGCTACGCTTGACAAGGCCAAAACTTTGTCAAGCGTTATATAAGTAACAAAAAAAGCTGAATTTTGATTTGACTCAAAATTCAGCTTTTTTAATTTGTAACGATAAATGTTTAAAGATTTATCGTTACCGACAACTCAGTACTTATTATGATAATTTTCTAACATTCACCGCGTTCAATCCTTTTTTACCATCTGTAGTTTCAAAAGAAACAGAGTCGTTTTCACGAATTACTGCACCACCAAGGCCAGTTACGTGTACGAAGATTTCTTGGTTTGTTTCATCGTCTACGATAAAACCAAATCCTTTAGATTCGTTGAAAAATTTTACTTTACCAGTTTGCATAAAAAAAATAAATAAAAATATAAAAAATAAAAAAGTGCTAATGCTGACTTTTGCTTAAAACAAAGCCATCATATGAAAAATCCCAGCTAATGGAGTCTGGGATTATATAAGACCATATATAGCTTGAATGTTTATGCCTTGATTATTGCGGTTGTTTTGTCTGAAAACTAACGACAAATGACCAACGACAAGAGACGCAAACTATCTAATTTTCTTCACATTAACGGCGTTTAAGCCTTGCTTTCCTTCTATAGTCTCAAATGAAACCTTGTCATCTTGACGGATTTGTGTACCACCTAACCCAGTTACGTGAACAAAAATTTCCTGTGCAGTTTCATCATCTACGATAAAACCAAATCCTTTACTTTCGTTAAAGAATTTTACTGTACCTGTTTGCATGATTAAAAAAATAAAAATTGATAATAAAAAACTCGAGCAAGCGCTCAAAGGCTCGCACCAAATAGTTCTAAAAAAACTAACAGTAAGTTTTTAAGTTCTTGATAATCACAGAGGGACAATACTAGAAGGAATTGTAAACTCTTGAAAACTGGTAACTTTTGGACTTCGGAGATCGTATAATTAAGAACTATTATTTCTCAAATGTAGGTATAATTTTATACAATCCAACTTTTAGGATTCTTTTTTTTTGAAAATGAGTAAAAATACCTGACATTTAGATTAGAAAAGTTACATTTTCTATGGTAATGTTCAAATATTGAGCACTAAAAATAACCTTAATTTAAAGGCGATTCTCAAAGATAAAGACCATAGGGTTATCTAAGTGTCTCATTTACAAATTGTTTGTGTTTATAAGTTTTGTGCAAAAAGCATACTAAGCTTAGGAGATTTTCGTATATTTGTTTACTAATAGATTGGCAGTCTACTGTCAATAAAGCCTTTTCAAACTATTGATTAAATAATCCCTAATTTACTACCATGCTAAAATTCAAGTACTTTGTTGAACAACACGTGTTTGGCGTGTGCACACGAATGGGCGAAAAATTTGGTATTGCTACTGGGAGTATTCGCTTGTACTTTATTTATACGACTTTTCTAACAATGGGTTCGCCCATCATTATCTATTTGATATTGGCTTTTTGGATGAACATTCGTAAATACCTTCGCCAAAGAAATCACCCGACAGTTTGGGAGTTATAGTTATTTGGGTAAGTCGCTAAATTTCTTGATACCATTCAAAAAATGCGCTTTTACGATAGAGTTTGGATGAATAAACTTATATCCATTCTTTCGTATAAGTGCTTTTCTTTTTTGATGCCAACTCCCAAAATTTGCATAAAAGTTGAAATGCGCCTTGATTACAGCCAGACAGTCCTGCCAGCCTCCATCAATCAAAAATTTTGCTCCTGCAATACCGTCAAGTACCAATCGCATAAAAATGTTCAACCAAAGATGTTGAGGAGGATGGTTTTTGTAAAGGAGGGCTAAACCATTACGGAAGTTAAGATACGTTTTTCTTGGATTGGACTTATGTAATGTTCCGCCGCCTACATGATACACAGTAGACTCAGCTGAGTAATATACCTTGTAGCCTGCTAAGTGTATACGCCAACAAAGATCGATTTCTTCCATGTGGGCAAAAAAGTCACCGTCAAAGCCTCCAACTTCATGAAATGTAGCGGCACGAACAAACATACATGCACCTGTAGCCCAAAATACCTCTCGAGTATCGTTATATTGACCTTGGTCTGTTTCTAGATTATTAAAGATTCGTCCTCTGCAAAAAGGGTATCCTAAGAAATCAATGAAACCACCAGCGGCACCTGCATATTCAAAAGTATCTTTTTTGTTGAAATCTAGGAGTTTGGGTTGGCATGCAGCAATGGAATCATCCGAATCCATAAGTGTAATTATAGGCTCGATCCAGTTATCACACACTTCTACGTCTGAGTTGAGTAAGATATAATATTCGGAGTCGACTAGTGCTAGTGCCTCGTTATAACCTTGTGCATAACCATGATTTTCAGTAAGTTCGATTAATCGAACTGCGGGAAACATCGTTTTAAGAAGCGGTATAGATTGGTCTGTGGAAGCATTATCGGCAACAATAATTTCTGCTAATGGCGAATGAGAAATTACGGATGGTAGAAATTGTTTTAGAAACTTTTCTCCATTGTAATTTAAAATAACAACTGCAACTTTTTTCATTATAGTGGTGAATCAAAATTAAAACTGAACTTACCATTAGCAGTACCCATAGTACCATGCAAGAAATATTTTACAAAGTTGCAATAAGATTTTTTCTGAAACAAAAACAAATCTTTGAAAAGTCTAAATCATTTCACCAATTGATTTTTTAGTAGTGTCAGGTTTGATACATTGCCAGTCAGGGATTACCTGAAAGACGCATGAAATACGTATATTTGCAAGCTTAAAGGCGGAGTATGTGTAGCAATTTGATTGTATGAGCTAGATTTTGTTAGATTTTGTATCAATAAATCGTGTTGAATTTCCTATTTTTAGGCATACTCTAAGGCTAGCAGGCTGAGAGATTTTTCTTAAACCCTTTTCTATTTTGATTCTAGCTGTAGCTACCCAAACACTAAAACTTCAAACTAAATGTCTAAAAACACTATTTTTCGTAAAAAAAACATTCAGAGTGTACTGAGCCAAAGTGAAGACGGTCATTCGTCGGGCTTAGTAAAAGTACTTGGCGTAAGAGACTTAACATCCTTTGGTATTGCAGCGATTATTGGCGCAGGAATTTTTAGTACCATTGGTAGAGCAAGCTTTGAAGGTGGGCCAGCGGTATCGCTTCTTTTTGTTTTTGTTTCGATCGCCTGCGTATTTACAGCGCTTTGTTATGCACAATTTGCGTCTATGGTGCCAGTTTCGGGTAGCGCTTATACTTATGCTTATGTGTCTTTCGGAGAAATATTTGCTTGGATTATTGGTTGGGCTTTGATTTTGGAATATGCAGTTTCTAATATGGTGGTAGCCATATCATGGTCTGAATATTTTGTAGGAATGCTCACGGGCTTTGGTATTCATTTTCCTGATTATCTGACTATTGACTACGGAACAGCAAGCAAGGCTTTTGAGGCTATTCAACGTGGTGAGCAAGCAACAGACGTCATGAAAGTGGCAGCTGCGGCTTATGAACATGCGCCAACGATTTTTGGTAATGCAAAATTATTGATTGATTTGCCTGCAGGGGTCATTACTATTTTGGTGACAGGTTTGGTATATATTGGTATTAAAGAATCACGTACCGCAAGTAACGCTTTGGTTGTGTTGAAGCTGTTGGTGATTTTCTTGGTGATTATTATGGGTGCATTTTATGTAAAACCAGAAAACTGGTCGCCATTTGCTCCTAATGGTGTACAAGGCGTTTTGGGAGGAGTGGCTTCTGTATTTTTTGCCTTTATTGGCTTTGACTCGATTTCGACTACGGCTGAAGAATGTCGTGATCCACAAAGAGATTTGCCACGTGCGATGATTTATTGTTTGATTATTTGTACAGTGCTTTATGTTGCTATTACCTTGGTTTTGACAGGAATGGTAAATTATACAGAATTGAAAGTAGATGATCCTTTGGCGTATGTATTCCAAAAAATTGGCTTTGATTTTGTGGCAGGTGTGATTTCAGTTTCTGCTGTAGTAGCTATCACAAGTGCCTTATTGGTATATCAAATGGGACAACCACGTATCTGGATGTCGATGAGTCGTGATGGATTATTGTGGAAAAAGTTCTCAGAAATTCACCCTAAATTCAAAACTCCAGGTTTTGCGACTATTATGACAGGATTGGTAGTAGCAATTCCATCCTTGTTTATGGATATGGGCTTTTTTGTGGACTTAACAAGTGTGGGTACTTTCTTTGCTTTTATCTTGGTTTGCGGTGGTATTTTATATCTGGATTATCAAGGTTTGTCAAAAGACGCAACCTTTAAAGTCCCATATATCAATGGTAAATATATTGTTGCTACATTGTTTATTATCGGATTTGGCTATGCTATCTCGCAAGGAACTTTTGTGGAGCATTTGCAAGAAAAACCACTATTGGCTGTGTTTTGGTTAGTTTGGATAGCATTGTCAGTTATGGCTTTCAGATTTAATTTTTCATTACTTCCTGTACTTGGTATTTTAACGAACCTTTATCTGATGACCGAATTGGGGGTAACTAACTGGGCTATCTTCATTATTTGGTTGATTATTGGTCTTGTGATTTATTTTGGCTACGGCTATCGTCATAGTAAGCTTTCCAAATAAATAACAAGCTGTTAATGGTATATGAGTTATTTGTTAATAGTGTATCAGTTATTAGAATGTGCTCATAGTCAAGAGGCTATCATCAAATTGCAGCTCAGATATACTATTGATCACCCAAATATGATTTATTTCGAATGGAGTGAATATCTTTTAAATTTACTGATTAGTTATCTAACATATTAATATCAAAAAAGGCGGTCGAAAAACAATTTTCGACCGCCTTTTTTGATGAAAACTTGGAGAATTTTACTTGGCATAAGACGCAATCATTGCGTCTTATGCTAGTGAAAATGAATTTTAAATAATCACTAAATCACTCAATCAAGATTCACTAAATTTTTATCTAGTCATTACTTCTACGACCCGAAAGCATATTTAGGTAATACAATAATTGCGCTAGCATACCAATAGCTGCTACTACATAAGTCAAGGCTGCCCATTTGAGTGCGTCCTTTGCCATTTCATGTTCTCTTGGTGTTACTATATTTCTTTGCTGCATCCATTTGATGGCACGATTACTGGCGTCAAATTCTACAGGTAATGTAATGAAACTAAAGATAGTTGCTACCGCAAAAAGTGCTACACCGATGGTCAATAACAACTTACTTCCTGTGGAGTACATAATCATTACACCAATCATCAATAGCATAGGAGTGAAGTTATTCGCAATACTCAATACTGGTACCATTGAACTACGAAATTGTAGCATCGAATAGGCAGTGGCATGTTGTACCGCGTGTCCGCATTCGTGAGCCGCAACGGCTGCTGAGGCTGCGCTACGTCCATAATATACATCTGGGCTAAGATTAACGGTTTTGTCTGCTGGATTATAATGGTCCGTGAGTTGTCCTTCTACAGATAAAACTCTGACATCGTAAATGCCATTGTCTTGTAGCATTTTTTCCGCTACTTCACGTCCTGAAAGTCCATTGGCAAGACCAATTTGAGAATATTCATTGAATTTACTCTTTAGTTGCCAACTAACTAACATACCAATCCCACCAAAAATCAGGGAAATTAACCAAATTCCTGTCATAGTCTTGTTTGTTAAATGGTTTTTAAAATGGTAACATAATAGCCTTTTGGCTATCAGCTTCCAGCTTTGGGATCATCATTTTCTAAATAATATGTTATTTTAGAAGGTCGAGTCTTGTAAGTTATCATTATTAGAGACTCGATGCTGATTTAATGATTAAAGCTGTTTAATTTTCTGTATTAAGGAGGTTGTTGAATATCCTTCTACCAACGAAATGGTTTTTACCTCTCCTCCTTTAGCTAAAACAAAATCTGAGCCAACGATATTTTCAACGGTATAATCGTCTCCTTTGACCAAAATGTCAGGTTTTACCTGTTCAATAACCTGTAAAGGTGTCGGTTCATCGAACAAAATGACAGTATCTACAAATTCAAAGGCTGCCATCATTCTCGAACGAGCATATTCATTGACTACAGGGCGAGTAGGGCCTTTCAAACGATTTACTGAAGCATCGGTATTGAGGCCTAGCACCAATTTGTCGCCTAATTTTCTTGCTTTTTCCAGATAATCAATATGCCCAAGATGAACTATATCAAAGCATCCATTAGTAAAAACGATTTTTTTCCTTCAGATTGCCATTTCTCTACTTGATTGATGGCTTGTTCTAAGGTGCAAATTTTATCTTGAGTCATTAGGTTTTAATTTTTTGCCAATTTGAAAATAAGTCAATATGGTAATTCGAAGATTAACGCTCTTATTTACTTGATTTTGAGGTTAAAAATAGAGTAGTCAAAAAGCTGAGCGCTCCCAGTAATAGCAATGCAACCATTTGAGAACCATGAATGAAGGTGGCTAAAATGATACCATTTTTTTGTTCTAATCCATACAATACTAGCGCATTACCAACTAAGAAGTGATATGGCCCAATACCGCCCTGTGTAGGAGCAGCCATACCAAAAGTTCCCATGGTCAAAACAGTTAAACCAGCCAGCATACTCAAATGAGATGTTTCGGGAATCGCAAAAAACAGCACGTAAGCCGAAAAGTAATACATCACCCAAATAAGTAGTGTATAGAAAATGAAAAGCCCTGGTTTTTGCATTTTCCCAATGCTCAACAAACCGTCCAACAATCCATTAATCAATCCAACAATTTTGCCTAAAATAGGGTGTTCTGCTAATTTGGCTTGGTACTTTTTGAACAACCAAATACCTGCCACACCACCAATAGTAGCAACCACTAATAGAACTACAATAAGAGTTACTTTTGACGCAAATTGCTCCATAAAGAAATCCTTAAGTTTGGTAAATTCTAAGGCAAGGTTTAGTAAAAAAATCACGAGTAACATAACCAAGTCAAAAATACGCTCGGTTACGACGGTTCCAAAAGATTTTTCAATCGGAATATCGTCTGTTTTTTGTAAGGTTCCACAGCGAGTTACTTCTCCCATGCGTGGAATGATATAGTTGGCAAAATAACCTGTAAGTACAGCCAAGGTAGTGCGAAAAGTTGAAGGCTTATAACCCAAAGGCTCCATCAAAAGTTTCCATCTTATTGCACGAGAAATATGCGCTACGAGACCTAAAATACCAGATAATATAATCCACCAGTAGTTGGCTTTGGCAAACTGATGTAGCATATCTGTGATATTGATGTCTTTAAAAACAAACCACATCAAACATCCAGCAAGTCCTAAAGAGATAACATATTTAAGTATATTTTTCATGAAATAAATGTTGATTAGTGAAAAGATGTTATTGGTTTAAAGTCTATCTTTTTAGAAAGAAGAAGTTATCAGTTTAAAGTATATTGGTTATCAGGAAATAATTACAATAAGTGCTTGTATCCAAGGTTATAGATTTTGTAAGCGCTCAAATACAAATGGTGAACATAAGCTTATGTTCACCATTTGAAAGCCATACTAGATGACTAGTTTGTTGTTATGGTCGGGAAACACAAGTTTTGGTTTGTGCTCTTTTGCTTCATCAGGTGTCATGATCGCATAAGCAATGATGATTACGATGTCGCCAACTTGTGCTCTACGGGCAGCTGCTCCGTTGAGGCAAACCGTCCCAGAACCTCTTTCTCCTGTGATAACGTAGGTTTCAAAACGCTCACCATTGTTGTTGTTCACAATCTGAACTTTTTCATTTTCGATAAGCCCCGCAGCATCCATCAAATCTTCGTCGATTGTAACGCTACCTACATAATTTAGCTCCGCTTGCGTGATTTTAACACGGTGGAGCTTTGATTTCATGACATGAATAAACATGACTTTATTGTTAAAATTTGCAAATATTTGAGTGTGTAACAAATTACAAGCCTCAATAATTGCACAAAGATAGCTTATGTAAATAGTTATTTGGCAATTAAATAGACTAATTCTTAATAGATTGAAAGCTTAGCCTACCTCAAAAAACTAGATAATAATGTTGTCAATCAGGCGAGTTTTACCTAAAAATGCAGCAATGCATAGGGCTATTTTTCCTCCGCCCGAATTTTGAGATAAAATGCCTCGGAAGGGTTGTAGCGTATCAAAATCAGATATTTCAAAATACTCCAGCTCAATACCCTCTATATTTTTAAGAAATTCGGCAAGTTCGGTTTTTACTTCAGATACCTCTTTATCTTGTAATAAACTAGCCTTGGCATTGTTCAATGCTTGATACAAAGATGGTGCTACAGCACGCTGTTCGGGACTAAGATTTCTGTTGCGAGATGACATGGCTAAACCGTCTTCCTCTCTTTGAGTTGGGCAAATCACTAGTTCCAAATTAAAGCTTAGTTCATTGACCATGCACGAAATAACCGCGCATTGTTGTAAGTCCTTTTGACCAAAGAAAGCTTTGTTGGGTTGTACAATGTGAAATAATTTTGAAACAACAATACCAACACCATTAAAATGTCCCGGTCTGAATGCGCCTTCCATTACAGTCTCTAAAGCCCCAAAATCAAACTTCATAGTCGGCAATTTAGGGTACATTTCTTCAGCTGATGGAGCAAATAAAATATCGCATCCTGCGGCGTCCAACATTTGACTGTCGGCTTCGAGGGTACGCGGATAAACAGCCAAATCATGCGCATTGTTGAATTGCGTAGGATTCACAAAAATACTACATACTACTATATCCGACTGAGCTTTTGCTTGATTGATAAGAGAGATATGTCCTTGATGCAGAGCACCCATAGTAGGAACAAACCCCACGGTCATACCTTGATTACGAAGTTGCTTGAGATGTTGCTGTAATACTGAGATTTGATGAAATACTAACATCCTGTTTTTGTTTTAGTTAGTCTATAAAATCGAATGCCAACTATGGCAAAAGTTGGGTCGTTTGCTCGATGAAGATGGCAAAAAACGTTCAAAACTACAGGGTTCTTTTACATTCTTCGCAAAATGATTGTGGAATTTCCGTATTTTTTTTATATTTTTGCATAATTTTTTTCGAAATCTGTGCTTGTTTTTTGTTATAGTTAGTTGGTTGTAAACAAGGTTTGAGCGATTAATAGGAGATAAACCGCTCGTTGAAACGCTTGTTAAATTTTACACCAGTTAACACTTTTTAACAACTACTAAGCTCCTAACTACGACAACAATGTCTAAATTGCGTATCCTTTACGTTGCCAGCGAAGTTGACCCATTCCTTTCTACTACTCAGGTAGCTGATTTTGTAAGAAAATTGCCAGCGGCCATGCAAGAAAAGGGAATGGAGATAAGAATCTTGGTGCCAAGATTTGGGTTGATCAATGAACGTAAAAACCGTCTTCATGAGGTAGTGAGATTATCGGGCTTCACCGTTCCAGTGGGTGACGATGATAAGCCTGTAACTATAAAAGTAGCAAGTTTGCCATCGGCAAAGTTGCAGGTATATTTTATTGATAACGAAGACTACTTCCAACGTAAGACTGTTTTCACAGACAAAGAAGACAACTTTTATTCGGACAATGACGAGCGAGCAATATTCTTTTGCAAAGGCTCGTTAGAAACCGTAAAGAAATTAAGATGGGCTCCAGATATTGTGCATTGCAATGATTGGATGACGTCTCTTGTACCGTTGTATTTAAAGACAACTTACAAGAACGATCCGATGTTCAAAGATGCTAAAGTCGTATTCTCGGTATATAATAGTGCTTTCTCTCACAAATTTGAAGCTACAAGTTTGTACGAAAAAGTAAAATTGATGGACATAGAGGATACTATGCTTGACAGTCTCAAAACGGCTGACTACGCTGGCTTTATCAAAATTGGAGCAGAGTATGCAGATACTGTGATTACCTCAGAAGAAGAAGTTACGGAGAAATTTAACACAATTGTTGATGAATTACCAGACAAAAAAATCGAGTTTGTTCCTGAAGAAAATATCGAGAGCTACTACAACCTTTACACAGATTTGGCAAGTGCGTAACCTTTGGGTACTACTTGTTGGTGCGTTCTTGATGATGGCCTGTGATGATCCTGAAGAAATTGGTACAGAGCTTTTCGGTCAAGATATTGGTGTGAATTATACCGATACTTTGACAGTAGAGGCGTCAACAATTCAGTTAGATTCGATGCAGACCTCTGGTATTCCGTCTGTGTTTGTTGGAAATATGAGTCATCCTGTATTTGGCGATTACACTGCTAAAACTTTTTTTCAAGTTACTAATGCTGATACGATTATGATCGATACTTTGGGGACAAAAGCCTACAAAGAATCTTTGGTTGAATCGGTAGATTCATTAGCATTATATTTGGTGTTTCGTCGTGTAGCGGGAGATACCACAAAAGCGCAGACTTTCAAGCTTCACAGAGTTAAAAGTACAGCAACTCCAACAGTAAGTAAGGTTTATAATACAGGTGATGCTTTGCCTGAATATGATCCAACTCCTATTGCTACCGTAACAAGAAACCCATTGAAGCCAATCAGAAATGCGACTTCTGCTTCTGAAGATACTTCAAAGTATAGTTATGTAAAAGTGCCATTACCTATGTCATTGGCAAGGGAGATTTTTGCAAAACGTAATTTATCAAGTGCCAATGCAGTGGTATACGACAAGTTTAAAGATATCATCAAAGGATTTGTTTTGATAAGTGAAAGTAGTCAAAATGCAGCACTTTCGTATTTTTCTGTAGGACAGAGTATGATGGATCTTTCATACCACTATACCTATACTTACCGCAAAACAACTGGGGTAGATACTACAGTAAGTGTCAATAAAACCACTTCATTCTCTATTAGTAATGGAACTGCAGCGACTGGTGAGCAGAATGTAAGATGGACTAATGTGACAGTTAATAGAAAAGGAGCTTTGGCTAACCTGAAAAAACCTGCTGATGCACTGAAGTCATCGGATGCAGATGGTTATGTGTACATGGATAATATTTCTGGTCTAGCTGTAAAATTGAGATTTCCTACTTTGCTAAAATTGAAAGCTAATAAAAATATTGCTATTAATAAGGCAGAGTTAATCCTTGAGCCTGATCAACCAGTTTCTGGTTTCTCAAGAATCACTAATTTAGTTGCGATTCAGGAAAATGGAGCTAATCGTCCTTTACGTTTTACTTCAACTAATGGCTTTGTTTATGCAAATAGTGAGACTCAAATCGCATCGTATGCAACAAAAGCCAATAGCTATACCTTTAACGTGACATCAGCTTTACAAAATATTTTATCAGGAAAAGCAACTACGAATGGGTGGATTCTTACACCGACGTGGATTGGTTTAGCATCAAGCTCAGCTACTTCGGTGTCAGTGTTATCTAGTTCAAGAATCGTTGCAGTAGAACCAGTTCAGGCAGTTTTCAATGCCAAAAACATCAAACTGAAAGTCTACTATACACATATTTCAAAGTAATAGTTGGCAAAATTTTTGCTACTTCACTAAAGCGGAGTACTCAAGTCTTGAGTGCTCCGCTTTCTTTTTACAGTAATATATTGCCGTATTTTTTCGTCGAAATTCATGTAGGTTTGGGCAAATTGATTATTTTTACGTATCAAACACAAGAATAAAGCAACTATAATCAATCAAATTTTCAAACTATAATCATTATACTATGTGTGGAATTGTAGCCTATGTTGGGCATCGTGACGCCGCACCTTTGATTCTCAAAGGTTTAAAACGTTTGGAATACCGTGGATATGACAGTGCGGGTATCGCATTGTTGAACGGGGCATTAAATGTTTACAAGAAAAAAGGTAAGGTAAAGGATTTAGAGGAGGCTATTACTAACGAAACACTCCAAAGTACTATCGGTATCGGACACACTCGTTGGGCTACCCATGGCGAACCGAATGATAGAAATGCTCACCCGCATTATTCTGCTAGTCGAAATTTGGCAATTATTCATAATGGTATCATCGAAAACTACAGTTCTATCAAGAAAAACTTGATGAAAAAAGGACATGAGTTTCATTCTGATACCGATTCAGAAGTATTTGTTCATTTTATTGAAGATATCCAAATCAATGCAGGCTGTTCATTAGAAGAGGCTGTTCGTTTGGCT
This sequence comes from Flectobacillus sp. BAB-3569, assembly GCF_002270355.1. Classification (GTDB taxonomy): domain Bacteria; phylum Bacteroidota; class Bacteroidia; order Cytophagales; family Spirosomataceae; genus Flectobacillus; species Flectobacillus roseus. The sequence goes on from NZ_NJFZ01000024.1 coordinate 16,467, forward strand.
ATGAAAGAGGTAGTAGGAGCGTATGCTATTGTGGTAATGGATGCTACTAATCCAACGCAATTAATTGCTGCTCGTAAGGGTTCTCCTTTGGTGATTGGGGTAGGAGAGAAGGAGTTTTTCTTTGCTTCTGATGCAACGCCTATTATTGAATATACTCATGAGATGATTTATTTGAACGACTACGAAATTGCAGTAGTTCGTGATGGTGAATTAACAGTGAAAAATATCGATAATGCTTTACAGTCTCCTTACATCCAAACGGTAGAGTTAGAACTTGAAGCTATCGAAAAAGGAGGATATGAGCATTTCATGTTAAAAGAAATTTTTGAACAACCTCGTTCTGTAGCGGATTGTCTTCGTGGTCGTGTAAATGCAGACAACGGACACCTTGTACTGGGTGGTTTGCGTGAATATACCGATAAATTGGCTAAAGCTAAACGTATTGTAATTGTAGCTTGTGGTACTTCATGGCATGCTGGTTTAGTGGCTGAATATCTTTTTGAAGAATTAGCCCGTATCAACGTGGAAGTAGAATATGCCTCAGAATTTAGATACCGTAATCCAATTATCAAAGAAGGTGATTTTGTAATTGCGATTTCTCAGTCTGGTGAAACTGCCGATACTTTAGCGGCAATTGAACTAGCCAAGTCAAAAGGTGCTACGATTATTGGTGTTTGTAATGTCGTAGGCTCATCTATTCCTCGTGCTACTCATGCGGGTGCCTATACTCATGCCGGACCTGAAATTGGTGTAGCATCAACAAAAGCTTTTACCGCACAGGTAATTGTATTGACACAAATGGCCATTGCGGTTGCTCGCAAAAAAGGAACATTGCATGAGGATACCTTTAGACGACTCTTGTTTGAATTAGAGCGCATTCCTCATAAAATTGAAACAGTTTTACAAAGTGATAGCAAAATCAAAGAGATTGCTGAGAAATTTAAAGATGCTCGCAACTTTATTTACTTGGGTCGTGGCTATAACTTCCCAGTGGCTTTGGAAGGCGCTTTAAAATTGAAAGAGATTTCTTATATCCATGCAGAGGGTTATCCTGCGGCCGAAATGAAACATGGTCCTATTGCTTTGATTGACGCCGAAATGCCAGTGGTATTTATTGCGACTAAAGATAGTTCTTACGACAAAGTAGTATCGAATATCCAAGAAGTAAAAGCTCGTAAAGGTCAGGTAATTGCCATTGTAACGGAAGGAGATAAGTTAATTCCAACGATGGCTGATTATGTGGTTGAAATTCCTGCTATGCACGAGGCCCTGATTCCGTTGGTGTCGGTAATTCCTTTGCAATTGCTTTCATATCATATAGCTGTGATGCGTGGTTGTAACGTTGACCAGCCTCGTAACCTCGCTAAGTCGGTAACGGTAGAGTAGATATTAGTGTTGAATGATGAGTTGTGAATTTTGAATAATCAATTTATTCTTAATATAGATTTTATTACTCAGCTATAATATAAGCCCTTCGTATTTTTACGAAGGGCTTTTTTTGCTTTTATCAAGTCAGGAAAGGCTACTAAGTTGCTTATTTATGGGTATGTTGTTTTGTTTTACTAAACTTTTACCAACAATATGAAAAAATATCTCTTACTACTAACCTGTAGTTTTATTTCAATCTTTGGAAGTTATTCACAATCAAAAAAAGATGTAGAGGTCTTAAAGAATACGATTTGGAAAACTGAAAATCTAGGAAATGGTCTTGTCTGGCAATATTTTCATTTTCAGCAAAAAGAATTATTTGAATCAAACCAGAGCATTCATATTTTAAGAAGCAAGCTGAAGAATAAAGCTGTAAAATTTGCCTTGGGTTCAGCAGATATTCATCATAAAGAGTCAGATACTACCAGAAAATTACTCAAAACAAGTTTGATTGCTGCTACAAGTAATGCTTTGGTGGCTGTGAATGGTGGATTTTTTAATACCAAAAAAGGTGGGGCTGTTGACTTAATCAAGATAGAAGGGAATGTGTTGGATACCGCAACATATAATCCCCGCAAAGCACTACCCGATCATAGTCGCTCGGCAATTGTGATTCATAAGAACAAGATTGCTATTGAAAAAGGAGATACTTTACCCTTTTGGGAAAGGAAACTTTCTGAAGAGAGCATCATGGTAACAGGACCATTATTGTTATTTGATGATAAAGAAGAGCCTCTCAAAAATAATGCTTTTACCAATAACCGACATCCGCGTACTTGTGCTTGTATTACCAAGACCAAAGAAATTTTACTGATAACAGTCGATGGTCGCAACACCGAAGCGCAAGGGATGAGTTTGCAGGAGTTGACTTTTTTAACCAAAAACCTTGGATGTAAAAATGCCATTAATCTCGATGGAGGAGGCTCCACAACCATGTATATCAAGGATAAACCTGATCATGGAGTCGTAAATTTTCCTTCTGACAATAAACTATTTGACCATTTCGGTGAGCGTAGTGTAAGTAATATTTTGATGATTTTACCTAAATAAAAAAGGGTGAGAAAATACATCTCACCCTTTATAGTGTACACATCTGTCTTAATTAATTAACTTTTGAGTAAGTATGTTCAATACTTGAATACTTACTGTGATAAAGAAAGCTTTTCTGGACGGATACGCCTCCACGCTCCATTCATTAAGTAACAATGCTGAGTGATGAATTGATCATTAAAAAATTACATTCACAATTCATCACTCACAATTCATCACTGAAACTTATCTATTGACCAATACACTAGCTGTAGGTGTATATTTGGTCGGATTTTTTGCATCTGTTGTTACCATTCCTCTTACATATACTGTGTAGCATTTGCCTGGCACAACCAACGTTTGGTTGACAGTGGCTGTAGTTACCAGCGCCACACCTCCCGAAACTTTTGTAATAAATGGTACAGTAATCGTACCAGATAAGAAATTGTCGATAGGAACTGTATAAAAAGTATTATCGGCATTTTTGTAAGCAATATTCGTCGCAATGGTCTGCCCATTTACCGTAAAATCAATCGTTGTAGAGTTAGACACTAAGTTCAAAACTCGTACATAGATATTTTTACCATTGGCAGCAGGGAATTTGTCTTCTAAAGCTACTGCCGAATAATTGGGTGATACCCCTGTTGCAAACACTGAATAATACTTCCCATCTTCAAGATTTACATTGGCTGTAAGTCCAACCGCATTATTCAAAGAAGGAATAACTACTCCAACTTTGGTTGCACCTGCTGGATAAGTCGCATATTCTGCCGTGAGAGGAAAGGCATTACCATAGGTAAGCAAATTTGGTGCCGCAGGAGGCGTAGTGTTCACTCCTGAAAACTTTTTATCGTTCAAATAAATATCTACCCCTGCAACATCTGGTGCCGCATGAATAAATTTGAGGCGACTACCTGTTGCTGGAAGAATATTTTGAAAAGAATCTGCTTGTTCACCACAGGCTGCCAGTCCGAAAATGCTAGTAGCGAGGGTTATTATTGATAAAAATCTTTTGTATGTCATTTTTGTAAAATTTAGGAGAAAAATACTCTCTATTTTAAAAAAATATTCAGAAATGCAAGTACGTGTTAACCATTTGTACAACAAGGAAAATGATTATTCTTTGTAATATACTATTCATTTTCCTTTCATTTCTTATTTTATTCAGGCTTTGTAAACCACTGTTCGTAAGTATGGTAATCAGGGTTATTTCCACCTAGTTTATCCAAAGAGGCACGGTTCCACACATATTCTGAGTTGTAACGAGGACGAACTCTTTGAGCTGGCTTACCGTTATTGTCGGTAGCCAATGTCCTAGGTAGTGTAAATCCAGTGTAAATATTGGCATCGTATTTATATCTACGAAGGTCTACCCAAGTTTCTATGTTTCCGTGAGCGTATAAGGCAATGAATTTTTGGCACATAATATCACTAAGTGTCAAATCAGCACCTGTTTGCTTAACCGCTTTACTTGCTAGAAAAGCAGCCTTATCAGTTGCAGATACTCCTACAAAATCCATGTGAGCAGCGATGGCATTTTTATAGGCAGCCAAAGCTGTAGCTTTATCACCTTTCTTGAATGCTGCCTCAGCTTTGATAAACTGAATTTCTGAATAAGTAATAATTGGGAATGGAGCATCGTCTTTGTAAATGTATTTTCCTTTGGTAACATCTACTGGTGATTTGCCAACCAATGCAGACGGAGGAACACCCCAAAGAATAGGCACACGCCTAGGGTTGTCGACTGGCGTAGCATTCGGGTCAACACTCCCAGGAGTTACACCTCTGAAAACACCATCTACACAAGCGGTAAACATCAAAGGCAAGCGTGGGTCTACCACACCGTTGAACACACGACCATCCAATAGACTGATACTAAAGTCAGTTTGGCGAAATGATTGCATATTGTCACGAAGTGGTCCGAAGAAATTTCCATCGGCAGTACTTGAGCCACGGTGAGGAACCATGAAGTTGTCGGCATTAGATGACATCGCTTTATCGCAATATTCGATTACCTTATCAGGATTATAAGAGCTCTTATTGCTGATATGGTTGGCATTACGAGCCAAGTTTGCATACACAAACTTCTTCCATTTGTCTACATTGCCACTATAAACTTTATCACCTCTTACCAATGAACCGACGCCATCGCCAGTTTTGTTGAGGTTGTCTAAAGCTTCTTGACTCAATCGGCGAACTTCTTCATAAATTAAATCTTGAGAATCATAGTCGAAAACATAGCGGTTAGGTTCAAAGGCTTGCTTTAACACCATTTCGCAATGCCAGTCGGTAGTACTTTGCCACGACCATGCGCGAATTGCTTTGGCAGCTCCAACGTAATCCCATTTTTGTTTGGCTACCCCGTCAGCTACAATCAAATCAATATTAGTACCTATAGACCAATAATGTGAACGCCATTTTTCGCCCCCTGCATCCGACCCAGATGCATAGCTATGTAAATCCCATGTATTGTTGGCAGCAGAGGATGACCAAACTTGTGAATACTGACCTGCATAACGTCCATCAAATTGTTCGCCACGAACCATTTGAGCCATAATAGGCGGTAGGAGTGCATAACCTTCTGCAACTTGTGGATTGCTTGGGTCTTCGTTGATATTGAGATAATCTTGACAACTACTCATCAAAAGTGCTGTAGCCGCAAGAAATATATAGGATGATACTTTTTTCATGTCTTTCTTTTGTTTTAACTGAATTTTAAATAAAAACAGATTTCAATTAGAACGTTACGTTGATACCAGTACTGAATGTGCGAGGCAATGAAACTGTACCGAAGTCGATACCAGCAGCACCAACACCCAACGATGTAGCAGTAGTACCGTTTACACTTGGGTCAGCACCCGTGTAATTGGTAATCAAGAACAACTCGGTGCCACGAACGAAAATAGAGGCATTCTTAACCCATTTTACACTACTCAAAACTTTTGATGGAAGTGAATAAGATAAGCTTACATCACGCATACGAAGCCAGTTGATATTGTGTTCAACAAAATCTGATTCAGCCAATGAACTGTAGAAACTTTGGTTGGTGCTAGTGCTTGGCGTAATTTGGACAGTGTTTGGCGTTGGATTGTCTGTATTTTCATAACCATCTCTTAATACACCTTTGTAGATAATTGGCGTATTGCGATCGAGTGTTTTGGTACTCAAACCACGCTCATATAACCACATAGCATTACCGTTGAATACATCGCCACCTTTACGAATATCCAATAAGAAAGATAGATTGATAGACTTATAAGTAAAAGAGTTTCTTAAACCAACAGAGAAATCTGGGTTACGGTCACCAATAGGTAAAAAGTTGGTGTTTTTGATGGGTAAACCCGTAGCAGGGTTAATCAAAATATCTCCTCTTTTGTTGCGCAAATAGCTATATCCACCAATCGCAGTTGCGGAGCCAGCCCATTGTTGGTAATAGCTTAAGTTGTCAAGAGTGGTAAAATATTTTGACAAATCTCCTACAAAAGCACTTGCACGAGCATTGTTGTATAACCAAGTGTCTGAGTTATAATATTCAGCTACGTCGGCAGGAAGATTTTTTACATCTGTCGTAAACTTCGAGAAGTTGACATTTACATCCCACGAGAAATTAGATGTTTTTACAGGAGAACCAGACAATTGTAGTTCAACACCTTTGTTTGAGAATGTTCCACCATTCAACAAAGCAAAGATAAAACCTGTGGCATAGCTCAAACGTTGTGTTACGATTTGGTCAGAACGTTCGTTCGAATAAAAGGCTGCATCAACATTCAAACGACCTTTGAAGAAACGTAATTCAGCACCAATTTCCATACCAACACCTCGTTCTGGTTTCAAATTTGGGTTACCCCCGTAGAATCCATAAGCAAAGCCACCGTCAGTAGTAGTTTGTGGCGTAAGGGTCGACTTGATTTTGTATGGCGTTGCAGGGTCTTTACCTGTTTGGGCATAAGACGCACGAAGTTTACCAAACGAAAGGAATCCTAAATCTTTGAAAGCTGGTAATTCTGTAAAGACAAAACTAGCACTCACCGAAGGATAGAAATAGTCGTATCGAGTAGCGCCATAAAGTGCCGATGACCAGTCATTTCTACCAGTAGCTTTCAAATATAGGATATCTTTATAGTTCAAATCTAAACTAGCAAAAACACTTTGTAAACGTTTCTGCTGAATCGTTACTTTTCCTCTTTGTGTTGTTACGTCGGTATTGTTGATACTGTTAAATTCTGGCAAATAGAGTTTTTCACCATAAGAAGCATTTACTTCAGATTTGTCATCTTGAAAAGAAGTACCCACTAAAATAGATCCGTCGATATCCCCAATTTTCTTTTTGGCAGTAGCGATAAAGTTTCCGTTAAAGATTCTACCTACGTCAATCGCATTGTCGATATATCCTTTGGCTGCAATACCATTCGCCGCCGCTCCTGCACTCGAACCACTACCAGATTCTGGGTGAATCAAAAGGTTGAGGAAAGTAGTGTAGGTATCAACACCAAAACGACCAGTTACGTTTAGCCAAGGCTTAATATCTGCCGAAAGAGAGATATTTTCAATCATACGAAGCGTTCTCTCCTTGTTTTGGTTTTTGTATAAACTAAAGTAAGGATTATCTAATTCAGAGTTGTCGGCAGAAACCAAACGACGTCTTGTTCCGTCAATATTCAGATAGTTACGCATATCGTCGTTGGCAGGCCATCCTAATGCGCTCAGATACATACCGTTTGCTCCTCTATAGGCTTTGGTAATATCTGAGTTAGTTAACGCAAATGAGTTGGTGACTGTTATGCCTCTTGCAATTTCGGCACTACCAGTCAATTTGGTTTGAAACTGTTTCATACCCGTGGTAGGTACAACACCCAACTGGTCAGTATAGGCAGCAGAGAAACGATAAGTAATTTTTTGACCACCTTCAACACTCAAATTATGACGCTGTGTTGTACCAGTTTGGAAGAAATTACCCGTGTTATCATAAAGCTGTGTATTACTACCCTCTGCATATTTTGGCCCACGATACGCAGTAGCAGTTGGGTCAATTACACCATACGAGCCTCTACCATATACTTTTTGGGTTTCTACAAAACGATATATATTCGAAAAGTCAAAAGAGTTGCTGTAATTTACTCTTGTTGCTCCTTTTGAACCTTTTTTAGTCGTAATCATGATTACCCCAGATGAACCTTCAGAACCATAAAGCGCTGCCGCTTCAAGACCTTTCAATACTGTAATGCTCTCAATATCATTGGGGTTAATATCAGCAATACGGTTCATATAGTCGTTGGCACGGTTTGGACCGTCGGATACCAAACCGCCTTGCGAGAAGGTATTGTTACTTACTGGCAGACCATCAATTACATACAACGGGGAGTTGCTACCACCAATAGACGTAGCACCACGAAGCTGTACTTGTGCCGATGCGCCAGGCAAACCTGTTGTGGGTGTCATCGTAAGTCCTGCCACACGACCTTGCATGGCCATCAAAAAGTTACTGCGTCCTGTGTTCGAAATTTCATCCCCTTTTACATCTTGTACAGAGTAACCTAAGGCTCTTTTTTCTTGCTTAATACCTAAAGCTGTTACCACTACTTCGTCGAGTGCGGAGGTCATGGATTTTAAGGATACATCGATTTTGGATTGTTTTCCTACCTTAACTTCCTGTTTTTCAAAACCCAAAAAACTAAAAACTAAAATGGTGTTGTCTGTCACAGAAATCTTGAAGGATCCATCTTCACCTGTAGTTGCACCTTTGGAAGTGCCTTTGATACTAATGCTTACACCTGCCAAACCTGCATTGTCCTCGGCATTAGTAACCTTTCCTGTTACCTGTCTGTCTTGGCCATAACTCAATTGCACTGTTCCTAATACAATGCACATGAGAAGCCATGTGAGTTTGTTGAGTAGTATTTGTTTCATAAATAAAATTGGTTGTTGTTGATTTGAAAAGACATTGTGTATGATTTATATGAAATGAACGAAATGATAATACATGGCTGACAAACCGAGATAATGACTAAATACAGAAATGAAGCGAGGAGAAAAACATACTCCAAATGGTGTATAATCAGTAAATAGAGGTAATTAGGTGGGCAAAATATACTTAATTTTACCACCCTAGGCTACGTATTTAGTAATACAATCTTGTTTTGCATTACTACCTAAGTAAAAAATAAAACACTTGTCGAGAAGCGATTAAGATCAATTATGAGTACAAAAATTGAATCAATATTTTTTACTTAAAAATGAATACATCTATAGGTTTGAGTACACAAAATGTTGGAATTAATAGAGTTTAGAATGATTTGTATGTTAAGAAAATACAAATTATGATTTTCACTCGAACTGATATTTTTCATTCAAAACATAGAAAAGGGCAAGCGGAGGCTTACCCCTTTCTGTTTTGTTATTTAGTTATGTTGATTAAAGGTAAAATAAGTTAATTATCAGGATTACTAGGAGTTGAAGGGTTATTCAAACGCTCCGTATTGGGATATGGATAATAGTTACGAGAGCGCTCTGCACTGGTACCTTTGTCAAATCCTGGACGAGCAAATCTTCTTGAATCCTCCAAATCCAAACCTGACATAAATAGTTCGATACGACGATTTCTATAAATTTCTGTCAAAACTGCATCTTGTGTATTAGCTCCCGAATAGGGTGTTAAGCCTGCACCAAGTCCCCAAGCATCTGTCGTTTTGGTCAATACTTTGTTCAATTCAACTACCGCATTGGTCAAGTCATTTTTTCTAGCATAGGCTTCTGCCTTTATTAGGCTTACTTCGCCTGGTAAATACACAGGAATCGAGGTAGTGTTTGCTGTGAAAAACCCTTTTCCACGATACACGCCTTGTACAGGAGTACGTGCGCTGAAATAAAAGTCAATGCGCTTATCAGCAGTGTTAGGTGCCAAACTAGCTGGTAAACCCATATTCAAATCTAATGGCTGATACACGTTGATATTGCTCAATGCCGTTTCGAAAATAGGGTTACGACTTTGCTCATCAAACTTGTATTCTGATTTTTTGGTAAGGTCTACTTTATTGGCAAGCTCGATTGCTTTGTCATTGTTACCCAACATTAAATAATACCTTGAAGCCAAGGCATAAGCTGTATTTACATAGTCAATCCCGCCAACAATTCTGTTGGTGAAAGTAGTAGGAGCAGTCGTTGTAGCGACAGTACTGGCAGCAGATTCTAAGAGTGTCACAGCTTCCTGCAAAACTTCTTGACGAGTATTAAAGGCAGCGTTCTCAGAAACTTTAACGGGTACTTTTTCAAAAAACTGCGCTAGTGTGCCTAATGAAATAGCCTTAAAAATCGAAGCATGTGCGGTGATATAGGCCTTCAATGCAGGGTCATTTACTTTTGAAACATTGTTCAAAATCAAATCAGCGTTGGCTTTTACCAGATTAGATTGTTCCCAAAGGTTTTTGACAACACCGTTGGTTTCGGTAACATTGGCTCCGCCTTTTTGTAAGAAATCTTCATCGGCATTACCAGCATTGAGAACTGTCAGCGACTTTGTGGTTAAACCTGCGGCTGTAACCGAAGCGTAAACAGGACTAGTACGAGATACCGTAAAACGATATTGTAAGCCGTTACACAAGGCAATTAAGCCATTAGGGTCGTTTACTACTTGTGTTTCACTGGCTGAACTTGGGTTGAGATATTCACTCTGACAACCCGTAAGGCCTAAGGTCAGTGCTAATCCCAAAATTGATATTTTATTGAAATATTTTTTCATACCTATGAAGGTTGTTAATGCTCTAACTAAAATTTTCTTTTGTACAATTGGAGATGAATCCTGCTAGTCCATTATTAGAAGTTTGCAGAAATAGTCAACTGATAAGTACGTGGAATTGGAATATTACCAAAGTCTACACCTCTCAATAAGCTACTGTTACCACCTGCGTTTGTTTCTGGGTCAAAGCCGTTGTAGTTGTCCCACGAAACCAAGTTACGACCCACTAACGACACATTTAAGTCGTATTTGCCTGCCAAGGCTTTCACGAAAGAATACCCTAATGATACTTCACGAAGTTTGACAAATGAACCGTTGTCTACACGATATTCTTCAATCGGAACAAGGGCGAAAACAGTACCACGAGGAGCTGTACCACGTAGTTCGGCCTCAGCCAAGTCGCCAATACCTACATTGTTACGAGTACGCTTGTCGGCGTTGAATACTTGCAAGCCTTGTACAGCATCCAATAGGAAGCGAAGTGATAATTTTTTGTACTGAAAATTAGAGCTAAACGAACCTGTCCAATCTGGGTTTGGATTACCAATTACTGAAGTAATAAATGCACCTGTTGGTTGTCCTGAAGCATTTCTTTGTGGCGTATAGTTCAAAATACCTGTTTGTGTACCACGCTCACGTTGTGGAAAACCTTGCGATGTAAGTAATAGCGAGCCGTCGGCATTGCGTGCGTAAGGGTTGCCATAGAATACCGATGCTGGTTGACCTTCAATCAAGAAAATAGGAGCACCCGCTGCGTTGGTAATAGCTACGTTGCCACCAGGAAGTTTGGTGATTTTGTTGCGGTTGCTACTAAATACTACGTTAGCATCCCAAGAGAAGTCTTTAGTTTTAATAACATTGGCACCCAATGAAACCTCAAAACCCTTGTTCTGCATTTCACCCACATTGTTTACAATACTCGTTCCACCCGACGAAGCGGCTAGTACACGGTTTACCACCAAGTCGGTAATATTTTGTGAATAATAAGTCAAACCTAGTGATACTTTGTTTTTTACTAAAGAAAAATCTCCTCCAAATTCTAACTCACGCATACGTTCAGGTTTTACCGATGGATTGGCTAACTGACGACCAGGCAAAATGGTGCTTTTACCCAAATAGGCCGCAGGAGAAAATTGCCAAAAACGGTCATACGTTCCTAAGGCTGTCAAACCACCTGCATCACCAAATGAGGCGCGTAATTTTGCTCCGTTAATCCATCCATCTTGTGCTTCGAGTAATACATACGAACCACTGATTTTTGGATATAACTGATTAGTTTGATCTGGAGAGAAGATTGTCGAACCATCACGACGGATAGCCCCTGTCAAGAACGCACGATTTTTGTATCCAAAAGTTGCTTGAAAAAACTGTCCTGTCACCGCATATCTATCGAGTCCGTAAGTAGCAGTTACAGTAGTCGAAGCGGCCCCACTAACAGTTTCGATAAATGGTGCCAAGTTCTGACCTGTATTTGTACTGATGTCGGTTTGTGTATATTGATGGTTAAAACCTGCCGTCAACGTCATTTTTACATCATCCGAAAGATTTTTGTCATAACCAATATTTACGTCAGTATTGAACAAAAACGTATTACTACTAGCTGTAGCAGCAAAACCTAAGGGATAGCGCTCTAGTGGCAAGCCTGCCTCAGTAGCATAAGGATATGGTTTGATGGTATTTTTTCCTAATTGAGAAAAAGCGTCAATACCCATTACCCAGTCAATCGTAAGCCCTCTGGCTGGTGTCAAATTCAACTGCAAGTCGGCAATAGTACGGTTAGTAGCCTGTGAGAAATCCATATCTTCAATGGTAGATAATGGGTTTACACGGGTAGGTTCTACAGCCAAGAGGTTTCCTGCGGCATCACGTTTGGTAATATCATAAATATTGTTGGTGATGTTTACAGAGTTGATAGGGCTGTAGAATACGTTTCCGTTTGGTTTTTCATTTGAGAAAGTGTTGATATAATTCAAACCTGCAGAAACTTTAGCCCAGTTGTTTAAGTGCTGGTCTACACGTACTTTAAGTCCGTAACGTTGAAAATCAGCACCTTTGATGATGCCTTGATTTTTCATGTACGAAACCGAAGCCAAATATTGTGTTTTCTCATTACCTCCTGTAATAGACAAGTAATTATCAGTGCCTACGCCAGTTCTGAAAATTTGGTCTTGATAATCATATCGAGTCACATCTACCAAATTAGTTGCTAGTGAAGTACTAGTTCCATCTCTCAAAATATTGGTTGTTGTTACACCAGGGTTTGCTGCTATTTGGGCTGCCGAAATACCTCCGATCGTATGTAAACGTAGGCCTGCAAAACCAAACTGTTTGCCATAGGTGCTTACAAACACTTTCTTGCGCAATTGATTCACATTCATACTTGTCGAGAAGGTAACCTTTGGTGTTCCCGACTTACCACGTTTGGTCGTAATAATTACTACACCATTGCTTGCACGTGAACCGTACACAGCCGCTGCTGCTGCGCCGTTCAATACGTTGATTGTTTCAATATCCTGAGGATTAATATCTGCCATACGGTTGGTACCGAGGTTGGCTACACCCGCCTGAGCATCTACTGCAATTTGAGATACGTTTGATGAAGCGTTACTTACAACCACCCCGTCGATTACATAAAGAGGGTCGGAGCTACCTCTCAAAGACTTGGTACCTCTCAAACGAATACTAATACCACCTGAAGGATCTCCTGAGTTTTGTGTAATTTGCGCCCCCGGAATTTTTCCTTGCAAAGCTGAGAACAAGTTGGTTGTCCCTGTCTTTTGGAGCGCATCCGCTTTTACAGAGTTGATGGTATTGCCAAGCTCACGTTTATTAGACGATAAGGTAGAGCCTGTAAATACCACTTCGTCCAAGGCAAAAGCATCATCATCGCTGAGAGCAAGGTCAAGATTGAGCGTATTTGAATTTCCTAGGGTGATATTTTTTGTCGCATTTTTATATCCAATAGAACGGAATATCAATTCGTAGCTACCTTCTTTGAGGTTGGCACGTAAGGTATATTCGCCTTTAGCATCGGCAACTGTACCCAAAGTGGTACCTTTGATGATTACTGAAGTACCTGCAAGTGCTTCATTCGTCGATTGAGAAGTGATTTTCCCTTTGATGGTATAGGTTTGAGCAAGTGCCGAAATGGACATCAGCATCAGTGCTACCAAAACCATAAAAGGTTTTTGTAAAGTTTTTTTCATAAGTCAATACATGGTTAAAATTGGATGAATGATTTTTGCGCTTTTATGCTAAAATTTTCATGAATATAATATTAAAACAGGCAAATACCTGCATTTTTAAGCAAGGAAATATTGACAAAAATATTGATTTTATTCAGATTTGTTTAAATTTATATAAATATATTACAAAAACTAAGTATAATTCCCTATTTCTTAATCATTAATACTCAAATAAAACGGCAAAAACCTGCAAGGTTAATGCTTACTAATCGCAATAGTATGTTAAAAAAAGAAAGACAGGCCTTTATCATCAAGGAAATTAACCTACATAATAAAGTCTTATCCTCAGATTTGAGTATGGCTTTGGATGTGTCCGAAGATACTATTCGGCGTGATCTCAATGAGTTGGCGATGGAAGGACGTGTGGTGAAAGTACATGGTGGCGCTTTGTCAAAATCGTATCAGATGGCGGCTGTACAGGCAGATACCTATGCGTATGAAAAGAAAGAGGTAATTGCCATGAAAACCTTGAAGCTGTTTAAAGACGGTATGGTGATTTTGACGAGCGGAGGCACTACCATGCGTGAAATCGCCAAGCGTTTACCAGAATCTTTACAGGTTACTTTTTTTACGATAAGTCCCCTTATTGCTCTCGAACTTGCCGAGCATCCCAAAGCCGATGTGATTTTGTTGGGTGGTCAGCTTTCCAATGCGTCAAAAGTGACTATTGGGGCTGAGGTGGTTCAAAAAATCAGCGAAATCAAGGCGGATATTTGTATTTTGGGTATCAATGGTATGGACTTAGACGGTATTACGGATTCAGATTATGAAATCGTACAAGTTAAAAAAGCCATGATAAAAGCTTCGAAACAGATGATTATCCCAACTATTTCCGAAAAACTGAATACTGCGCTTCGCTATAAAGTGACGCCTACAGCCGATATCGATTGTCTGATTACAGAGCTTTCGCCTTTACATGATACGATTCAACCCTATTTGTCTCAGGTGAAACTTGTTTTATAAGGATGAGGTTTTCGGGGAAAATGGGTAACTTTGACGAAGAAAATACCTGAATTTGAGGATAGGATGAAAAATAACATTTTCAACTATTTCTCATTTCCATCTTTCAAATTCGATTTCACGTTAATCAAAAATCAAAAATGTCGTCAGTTGTAATTGCTCCTATCGCAGAAAGTTTACCTCAATTTTTATCTGATTCAAAGTACTCGAAGGTACATGTGATTGTAGATGAAAATACCAAACGCCATTGTTATCCGCTCGTAAAATCTTTTTTACCCAAGCATTCACTTACTCAAATCAAGTCGGGTGAGCAAGAAAAAACCTTAGCTACTTGCGAAAAAATCTGGCAAGATATGACCGATGCCGAATTGGATAGACATAGTTTGATCGTAAATATCGGTGGAGGTGTGATTGGTGATATGGGTGGTTTTTGTGCATCGACCTATAAAAGAGGGATTGATTTTATCCAAATTCCAACAACTTTATTGGCGCAAGTAGACGCCAGCGTAGGAGGGAAGTTGGGTATTGATTTTCATGGTTTCAAGAATCATATTGGGGTATTTCGTATTCCCAATACCGTTTTGATAGATCCTATTTTTACTAAAACATTACCTTTTAATGAATTGCGTTCTGGTTTTGCCGAAATCGTAAAACATTGTTTGATTGCTGATAAAGCCAAATGGGATGTGATTAAACGCAAGGATTTCGAAGCACAAGATTTTGCTGATTTGATCAGTCACTCTGTCGAAATCAAAAAGGCCGTTGTGGCACAAGACCCAACTGAAAAAGGTTTACGTAAAATCCTCAATTTTGGGCATACGCTCGGGCACGCAATTGAGACTTTCTATCTGGGTAAACCAAAATTACATTTACTACATGGCGAAGCTATTGCCGCTGGAATGATTTGTGAAGCATTTGTAGGTTTCAGAAAAGGATTGATTACACAAAAAGAATTAGCCGAAATTGAAGAGTTTATCTTCTCAGTTTATGGAATTGCAACTATCCAAGCGGAGGACGTTGAAGAAATCATCGCACTTACGGCACAAGACAAGAAAAATAAAGGAAAAGAAGTTAGATTCTCTTTATTGGAAGGTATCGGAAAATGCGGTTTTGATATTGCCATCAATGCCAAAGAAATGAAAGATGCCTTGGCGTATTATAGAGGAGATGTGAATTAGTGTAGGAGTGAACAGTTGTAGAGGCAGAAAGTGTGTATTGAGGCACAAAGTGGCAAAGGCACAGAGGCATAAAGGGAAGGATAAAACACTTTGTGCCTTTGTGCCTTTGTGCCTTTGTGCCTATAAACCTATATGCCTTCGCCACTCCATTCCCTAAAAATTCGGCTTCAACAAATATTTCGAATAGAAATCGTCGATTACGCGAACAGCGTCGGTAGGGTTATCTACTAACGAAATCAAATCTAAGTCATCTGGATTGATATTACCTGCATTTACCATTGTGGTTTTAATCCAGTCTAGCAAGCCTCCCCAGTACTCTTTACCGACTAATACCACAGGGAAACGACCAAGTTTATGTGTTTGAATCAACGTTAAAGACTCAAACATTTCGTCGAGTGTACCAAAACCACCTGGCATGATGATAAAGCCCTGTGAGTATTTAACAAACATTACTTTACGAACAAAGAAAAAGTCAAAATTGATACTCTTATCATTGTCGATATATGGATTTGGATGTTGCTCAAATGGCAATTCGATATTCAAACCAACAGATTTTCCACCTTGTAGTTTAGCACCTTTGTTACCAGCCTCCATAATACCAGGACCACCACCCGTGATTACACCATATCCATGGCGAACCAATTTAGCGGCAATTTCTTCAGCCATGATATAATAAGGGTTGTCAGGTTTTGTACGAGCAGAGCCGAAAATCGAAACACAAGGGCCGATTTTTGCCATTTTATCGATACCTTCTACAAATTCTGACATAATCTTGAATACTCTCCACGATTCTTCAGAACGAATTTCTGCCCAAGTGTGGTCAACAAAAGCTCTTTTAATTTTGTCTTCTTCTTTCAACAACTTTTCGCTTTCTCTTTCAGTCATAGCTTTTTCCGGTTTTTATCGTTACAAAATAATGGTTTCTTGCACAATGGTCAGTACCTTTGCACTAAGCACCAAAAAAGCTTAACGTAAAAAAATATTTTTTGTTACACATTCACTGAATTTTTTTCAAAAATGTCAAAGAAAATTGCCATCGGAGGTGACCACGCAGGTTTTGAGTACAAAGCGGAAATTGTAAATTATTTACAGTCAAAAGGTTACGAGGTAAAAGATTTTGGTCCATACAGCAATGCATCTTGCGATTATCCTGACTTTGCACATCCAGTAGCATCGGCGGTTGAAACAAAAGAGTTTGATTTGGGTATCTTGTTGTGCGGAAGTGCCAACGGTGTGGCTATTACAGCCAACAAACATCAGGGAATCCGTGCGGGTTTGGCTTGGAATACAGAAGTAGCCAATTTAGTACGTTTGCACAACGATGCGAATATCGTTTGTGTACCTGCTAGATTTGTTAGCATCGAAGAAGCTTATGCTATTGTAGATACTTTCTTGAATACAGAATTTGAAGGTGGTCGCCACCAATTGCGTGTGAACAAAATTCCATGCTAATCGATGATTTATTGATCAGTTAGTACGCAAAATAAAATTTAATTTTGAGCTTACGGCTTTCAGCTTCGGGTATTTAGCAAAAGTATATACATTGTATTTAAAAACACTTTAACACTCTTTGCCTTTTGCCTAGTGCCTAAACTCATAACTTAAATCTTATTCTGAATGATTACTTAATTTGGAGATGAGAATATGCTTATCTCCAAATTACTGAATGACTCTTCCATCCTCCATCTCGATAATACGCTGGGTTCTTCCTGCAAAATTGGGGTCATGCGTCACAATCAACAATGATTGTTTGTACTCTTCGGATAATTGACGGAATATATCAAAAACCACTTCCGTATTTTTCTTATCCAAATTTCCTGTAGGTTCGTCACCCATAATAATCAGTGGGTCATTAATAAGCGCTCGTGCGATAGCCACACGCTGTTTTTCGCCTCCTGATAACTGATTCGCTTTTTTTAGCGCCTTATCATCCATCCCCAACTTTCGTAGATGCCCAATAGCTCGATGTTCTAATTCTTGTGGAGAAATCTTTCCTAGTTTTAGTCCGGGCAACATCACATTTTGAAGCACACTAAATTCGTTGAGGAGGTAATGAAATTGAAAAACAAATCCAATCTTTTCATTGCGTACACGTGCCAATTCTGCCTCCGTTTTTCCTGTTAGTTTAGTGCCATCAATCCACAATTCTCCCTCATAGTCGGTATCCATCGTAGAAAGGATATAAAGTAAGGTAGACTTTCCGCAACCCGATTTTCCTACTATAGAGGTAAACTGACCTTGAGGAATTTCGATGCTTACATCCTTCAAAATAGGTACTGTCACAGGGTCATGAAAACTTTTATTGATATGTTTTGCTTCAAGCAACATGTCGATTTAGGATTTTATGGTTGAATTGGCTCTTGCCGAATGCCGATACCCGACAGCCCCCTATTTTCCTCTGATAATATCCACTGGGTCAATTTTACTAGCTTTTCGGGCTGGAAATAAACCCGCTAAATACGTTGTAATCAAGGAAAAAGTAATACCTATCAAGTAATATTTCAGGTCATAATTGACAGGATAAGTGCTTATAGTTGGTAAAGCCGCCGTTTTGAAGGGCACATTATCGATTAATAGTGATAACAGAAATCCGAAAAACAGTCCAGTGCAGCCACCCAATATACCGATACTGATGGCAATGGTGATAAATATCTTTTTGACATCGCTTCCTGAAAAACCCGTAGCCTTTAGGATGGCAATGGTATCCATTTTTTCGTAAATCAGCATGTTCAAGATATTGTAAATCCCAAATCCTGCCACTATCAACAAGGTAATCCCGACAGCATACGAAATCAAGCTGCGCAAACTGCTCCCTGTTTCAAATTGGGCATTAGCGGTTTGAATATCCTCAGCATCAGTGCTAAAAATTTGTGCATATTCTTTGCTTACCGAAGGTGCCATATTCAAATCATGCAATTTGATTTGAATATCGGTCACGTAGGCATTGCTTTGTCCGATGAGTTTTTGTGCTGTTTTTAATGAGGTATAACTTTGAACTTTGTCTATCTCACCCAGTCCCGATTGGAAATAACCTACCACTTTCAAGGGGAATCTATCGCCTTTGGCGGTGGTCACTTGCACCACATCTCCAATATTTGCCAGCATTTTGTCTGCTAAGCCTTTTCCCAAAATAATACTATTCGGAATATTCTTCAAATCTATGTACGAGCCCTCAGTAACATAGTCACTGAAGGAGAAAAGTCTTGCTTCTGCCTCTACATCTATTCCGTTGACTACGCCTGTGACATCTGTTTCGCCCACATTGAAAAATACTTGGGCAATCATTTTGGGGGAAATTCCCAAAACACGTTTGTCTTTTTTTAGCGTACTAATGATGGCAGCGCTGTTGGCAATCTGAGCATTTTTTCCATTAGGTTTAATAGACCTGATAAAATTATGGTATTTCTGGTAGCGATTATCGAGCAAAATAGGCTGATTTTCATTGGCTTTTATTTCGTTAAAAAGTCGAACATGAGGGGTTCTATTCAAGACCAAACTATCCAAGAGGTCGTTGAGCCCATTCATAAAGCCCAACAATGCAATGAACATCGTAATACTAAACATCACACCAACGGCAGCCACCAAGGTTTGTTTCCAACGAGCCAAGGATAGCGATTGAGCAATATTCCAAATCAGTGGGTAGTTCATAGTGCAGGTTTTTGAATAGCGTCTTGGGCAGTAATTCCTGATAAAATTTCGACACGTTGGAAGTCTTTCAGTCCAACTTTTACAGCTCTTTTTTGACCATCTTTGTCCAAAACAAACTGTTCATCCACCAAATAATTTCTTGGAATTGTCAATACCTTCGGTCTTTCTGCAGTAATGATATTTGCCTCAACATTGAGGTTGGGATACAATACTTGAGGTTGTACTATAAAAGTAGCCTTTACCGTAAAAGTCCTAGTTTTTTCATTCATCAAAGGGTCGATGCCGTTGACTTTTGCTTCAAATACTTGTTTGTCATAACTATCCAGCGTGAGTAATACTTTTTGCCCAATTTTTACACGCGTAATATCATCTTCGTCGATTTGTAGTTCAAGCATAAAAACCTTGGCATCGCCGATGATAGCGACAGGATTTTGGATTGAGACCATTTCTCCGATTTCCTTAGAAAAGCTGTAAATGCGTCCTGAAACCTCTGCACGAACGGCAAAATCTGAAGCAATACTCTTGGCTAATGCGACATTTTTGGCAGATTGTTCGGCAGCAAATTTAATCTGACGACGCAATTCGCTCACTCGTATCTCGGCTGATTGAAAAGCGGTTTGGGAATTATGATAAGCTAATTTACGCTGTTCTTGGTCGACCTTCGTTCCGATTTGTTGTTGCCAAAGCGCATTTTGACGACGCCAAAGCAGTGAATCATTCTTGAGTTTTTGATAGGCTAAATCTTTGGCGATAACAGCGTCTCGCAGACGTTCTTGATTTGATTTTATAGAAGCATTTTCAAAATTCAACTCTGCATTTTCGATATTGAGTTTAGCGCTAGGGTTAGCAATTTCGAATAGTATTTGCCCTTTTTCCACAAAATCACCCTCTTTTATCTTCAGCGAAGAAATAATACCTGAGTTTTTGGGAAAAACTTGGTATTGATTGACACTTTTAACCACACCTGAAGCATAAACTGATTCAGAAATAGCCTGAATTTGAGGGTATATCGTTTCCACTTTTTTCTTACAGCCCGTGATCAGAGCTACCATGAATATTCCTGCCAACCAATGTTTCATCTTATGTGTCAACTTTTAGGATAATAGTTAAACCTCTATCCGATTTCGTGTTTTAGAATAGCTAAAGTTAGAATTTTTTTTGAGATACAATCATGAGGTAAGTTGGTTGATGATTTGATTATGGTCAAAATATCGTTGAAATAGACAGGTGAAAATTTAGCGTTTAATAAAAGTGTTTCACTTTAAATTGTTTATTAAATAGATATTTTATCTAATTATTATGAATTATTATTTGTTATTATCTATTTTTTAAATAAATAGTAGTGAAGTGTAAAAATGTAAAAGATTGCTCATATACCTTTGTCCTATCCATTTTACACATCAATCGGAAAAGTAGTATCAAAGTGATGCTTTGATTTAAAAAGGAATCGTGTGTGAATCACGAACAGACGTGCTACTGTATTTAACCGCTCTTTGGAGCAAGTCGTGTACAAGATATCCATTGTTCCAGCTGGAATGAGAAGGAGTACAACGATGTTATAAGTCAGGAGACTTGCTGCTTTTCTCAATGACAAGACTCTCACGAATAGGGTGTTGGACGCGCATTGATTTTTCAAGCTCATTTACGAATGAGTAATTGAGCGTATTAGTGAATTCGATAAACTAGTAGCTCTATTGATATAAATTCAGGTCAGCTTTTGTTAAACATCAAAATGTGGTGTTTTATGATGTTTGCTTTCGAGAAAGCCGAAAGCTGATACCTGAAAACTTTTGAAAAATCTGTTCCACTCGTTGAAGGTTTTGTGTGTTGTGCCTAAATGGTTGAGTATTTCATTTTTAAACATTCAACCAACATGCTTACTCACATCCTTGGCTATCCACGTATCGGTAGCAAAAGAGAACTCAAAAAAGCCTGCGAACAATTCTGGTCAGGTAAAATCAGTAAAGAAGAATTACAGTCTCAGGCGTATCAGTTGAGACTAGAACACTGGAAAATCCAGCAGGAAAATGGTATTGACCTTATTCCAAGCAACGATTTTTCATTGTATGATCATGTATTAGATTTGTCTTTGACCTTAGGGGTAATTCCACAACGCTATCAAGCTTTAGTGGATGGAAAGTCTAGCAAGGAATTAGAAATATACTTTGCCATGGCACGTGGCTATCAAAAAGAGGGGTTTGATGTCGTAGCCTGCGAGATGACCAAATGGTTTGATACTAATTACCACTATATCGTTCCTGAGTTTACTAAAAATCAACAATTTTATAGATTTTCGAATAAACCTGTTCAAGAGTTTGAGGAGGCAAAACGCTTGGATATCGTTACAAAACCAGTCTTAATTGGTCCGGTTTCCTATTTGCTTTTAGGTAAAGAAAAGGAAAAAGGATTTAACCGTTTAGACTTGATTCAACGTTTGTTGCCTGTTTATATCGAGTTATTGCAAGAACTCGAAAGTCGTGGCGCACATACTATTCAAATCGATGAGCCATATTTGGTCATGGATTTGACAGAAAAAGAGAGGACAGTTTTTCAAGAGGTTTACCAACAAATCAGAAAAGCATTGCCAGCGCTTCAAATTGTTTTGGCAACTTATTTTGAATGTTCTGGCGATAATTTAGCCACTACTTTGAGTTTGCCTGTCGACTGCCTTCATGTTGATTTAGTTCGTTGTCCATCTCAATTAGGAGATATTCTGAATCATGAAGATTTTGTGAATGGAACTACCAAACTTTCATTAGGTTTGGTAGATGGTCGAAATATTTGGAAAAATGATTTTACCAACTCCTTAAGTTTCATTGAAAAAGCCCTTTCAAAGCTTGGCGAAGACCGTGTTTGGATTGCACCATCATGTTCATTGTTGCATACGCCTTATGATTTGGATTTGGAAAAAGACGAAAATGTATTAACACCGACGATTAAAAACTGGATGGCTTTTGCTAAACAAAAATTGAAAGAAGTACGCACATTAGCAGATTTGACAAAACCCCAATTATTTAGCAGTTTGGCTTCTATTTTGACAGAAAACCAACAAGCTATTGAAAGTAGAAAGTCTTCAACATTGATTCACCGTCCAAGGGTTAAAGCCCAAATTCAAGGTATTAAAAATGCCGATTTTGAGCGTGAAGCACCATTTCCACTTCGCCAGTCGATTCAGAAAGAATTGTTACAATTGCCATTGTTGCCTACTACAACTATTGGTTCGTTTCCACAAACCACAGACGTTCGTCAGTTGAGAGCCAATTATAAAAAAGGTCTGATTTCTGATGAAGTTTATACACAAGAAGTAGAAACAGAAATTAAAAAGGCGATACACTGGCAAGAAGAATTGGGCTTGGATGTCTTGGTGCATGGCGAATTTGAGCGCAATGACATGGTAGAATACTTTGGGGAGTTATTATCTGGATATGTATTTTCTCAAAATGGTTGGGTACAAAGTTACGGCAGCCGTTGTGTGAAGCCTCCGATTATTTTTGGAGATATTGAGCGCAAGGAAGATATGACCGTTCGCTGGACGAAATTTGCCCAAGCGCAAACGACAAAGATTGTAAAAGGAATGCTCACAGGACCAATCACCATGTTACAATGGTCGTTTGTCAGAGATGACCAACCAAGACGATTAACGGCATTTCAGTTGGCCTTGGCTATCCGTGAGGAAGTTGTAGCTTTAGAAAAAGCAGGCATCAAAATTATCCAGATTGACGAACCTGCAATTCGTGAAGGTTTGCCACTTAGAAAAGAAAATGCACCAATTTACTTGGATTGGGCGGTAAAAGCCTTTCGTTTGAGCGCTTCAGGCGTATCTAATCGTACCCAAATACATACGCATGCCTGTTATTCAGAATTCAATGATATTATCGATTCGATTGCTGATTTGGATGCTGATGTCATTACGATAGAAACCTCTCGTTCGCAAATGGAGTTATTGGATGCTTTTGCAGAGTTTAAATATCCTAACGAAATTGGACCAGGGGTATATGATATTCACTCGCCACGAGTACCGACGGTTGAAGAAATCACAACACTTTTGGAAAAAGCATTGACCTATATTCCATTAGAAAACCTATGGGTAAATCCTGATTGTGGACTGAAGACTCGTCACTGGGAAGAAACGGTAAAAGCCTTGAAAAACATGGTAGGCGCTGCCGAAGCCTTAAGAGCAGAAGTTGGCATAACCGTAAAATAGGCCTATCTCTAATTGAGTGATTAGTGATTGAGTGGATGAGTGATTATGTTTTATATTTCACCAGAGACGATATGATTGCGTATTAAGCCATTCATTTTTAGTACAATATCAAAAAAGCTGTCGAAAATTACTTTTCGACAGCTTTTTTGATATTGTAATTTTTGACGAAATAGATTGTATCTCTACCAACAGTTTATAGATAAAAACAATCACTCATTCGCTAAATCACTAAATCATTCCATTACTTTCGGAACTCTAAAATACTCACCATCTTGTTTTGGTGCGTTTTTCAAACCTTGTTCACGAGAGATATTTGGAATTACTTTATCTTCACGCAAAGCATTTACCTCAAGGCTCATGTGCGTCAAAGGTTTTACGTCTGCCGTGTCAATCTCATTGAGTTCTTCCATCCATGTCAATACCGAATTGAGCGAACCCATCATTTCATCTTCAGCAGATGCGGGCATTTCGAGTCTTGCCAAATGAGCAATTTTTTGTAAAGCTTCTTTGTCGATTTTCATCAGAAAATAATTAAGTTAACAGAATCTCATTTCTCTAAATCATCACGACCTCTCAACTTTTTATCATCCATGTGTTTATTCAAAAACTCATTGATTTTATTGATGTCAACAGTTCGATTGATTTCTCCGAAAGAGTTGATTGTTATATCGAATCCAGCAAGTTCGTCATGAACTTTCGGGAGTTCATTTTTTGTATTGTCTTTTTTCTTTGCCATAACGTAGTTTAGAAATTTTGAGGTGAGAAAATAATTACTCAAATACTTCTCAAAGGTCTAAATTAATCACTTAATCATTTATTTACTAATTTAACTTTCAGAGAAAAAGTAGTAAAGACTTCAGGTGAAAAAACATTACTTACCTCCAAATTCAAAAACTCTAAGCTTCGTATCAATTCAAGCTTTATTGAGTAGCAAATTACAAGGTAGTTAATGCGGTATCAAGACGTTGAATGACGGCATCTTTACCGATAATCTCCATCAAAAGCATTAGGTCAGGGCCTGCACCTGCGCCTGTTACAGCTACACGAAGCGCCTGCATCACTTTACCCATTTTGATACCTAGTTTTTCTAATTCTGCCGATAAAGTATGCTTGATTTCGTCGGCTACATAGTTATCTAATGTAGGTAATGCTTCTTTGAATGCTGTGATAGCTTTTTTAGCATCGTCATTCCATTTTGAAGCAATCACCGCTTGGTCATAGCTTGTAGGAGCTACAAATAAGGCATTAGCTTCCGAAACAATTTGCTGAGGGAATGTTACACGCTCTTTGAACAAGTGAACGATTTTTACGGCTTTATAGCTTTCAAATTCTGTCAAGTATTGAGCAGCTAACGCCTCGTCAGTTTGTTGACGCAAATATTGTTCGTTGTACCATTTGGCTTTATTGATGTCAAATTTGGCACCCGATTTATTGATACGCTCCAAAGAGAAAGCTTGAGTCAACTCATCCAGACTGAAAATTTCTTGTTCAGTACCAGGGTTCCAGCCTAAGAAAGCCAAGAAGTTGATTAACGCTTCTTTCAAATAACCTTCTTCTCTAAAACCAATTGATTTTACGCCTTCTGGATTCGTCCATTCTAATGGGAATACAGGGAAACCGCCGATTTCTGCATCACGTTTTGACAATTTGCCATTGCCTTCTGGTTTAAGCAATAAAGGAAGGTGAGCAAATTGAGGCATCGTGTTTTCCCAACCAAAAGCACGATATAACATCACGTGCAATGGGGCAGAAGGTAACCATTCTTCTCCACGAATTACGTGAGTGATATTCATCAAATGGTCATCAACAACGTTTGCCAAGTGGTAAGTTGGTAAACCGTCAGACTTCATCAAAACTTTATCGTCGATGGTCGAAGAGTGAACGTGTACCCAATCACGAATCAAATCCTTGAAGCGGATTTCTTCTTTCGCAGGTACTTTCAAACGAATAACGTACGGTTCGCCAGCTTCGATTTTTGCTTTTACCTCTTCGTCCGATAAAGTCAAAGAGTTTTTCAAGCGAGTGCGAGTTACGGCATTGTATTGGAAAGCAGAACCTTGGCTTTCGAAAGTAGCACGCATCGCGTCTAATTCTTCAGACGTATCAAAAGCATAGTACGCTTTGCCAGCATCCAACAAGATTTGGGCATGTTCTTGATAAATAGCCGAACGCTCAGATTGGCGATAAGGCTCATGTGGACCGCCTACACCAACACCTTCGTCAATAGTGATTCCCAACCATTGAAGCGACTCAATGATGTATTGCTCAGCGCCAGGAACAAAGCGGTTTTGGTCTGTATCTTCAATACGGAGCAACATTTTGCCCCCTAATTTTTTAGCTAATAAATAATTATACAGTGCTGTTCTTACTCCACCAATATGCAAAGGCCCCGTAGGGCTTGGAGCAAATCGAACTCTTACTTCTTGACTCATTATCTCTTGGTTTTTTTCAGACTGCAAAGATAATTGAGATTTATGTGAATATTGTATGGAAAAGGAAAAATAGCAGAGAAAGGGAGAAATGAGCATAAACCTAGAAGCGAAGAAAACAAAAAATCCATCCATGTGCATGTAGTTTAGGAAACGTGGGTGCTACTATATCCGTAGCTGTCACAATTCTTCGATTACTACTACTTTACATGGATGGATTGGGCTTTGAGCTATATCATATTTTTAAAACTGAATACTTTTCAAGCCGAAAGCCGATACCCGAATGCCAATTATGCTACAGCAATACAAGAAATCTCAACATTCACGTCTTTCGGCAAACGAGCTACTTCAACTGTTTCACGCGCAGGAGGATTAACTGTAAAATAGCTACCATATACTTCGTTAATCAAAGCAAAATTGTTCATGTCTTTGACAAAAATTGAGCATTTCACTACGTTTTCAAAAGTCATACCTGCTGCTTCAAGAATTGCCTTGAGGTTTTCCATCACTTGCTTGGCCTCTTCTTGGATGCTTGCACCTGCCTCTACCAATGCCAAGGCGATTTGACCAGATACATATAACGTACCGTTTGATAGAACTGCTTGCGAATAAGGACCGATTGCCGCTGGCGCTTTTTCTGTGAAAATTATTTGCTTACTCATGGATAGTTTAATACGTTTGTTAACGGAAAAAATGATTTTGCTCGCAAGATACAAAGTTTGATTCTTTATCAGGAAGGAAATTCTGATTATGTTCAATTGCCTTTCTTTTGTCATTGGTTTCTATGTGTTTTAGGGAATAGGCAACAGGCACAAGGCAAAGAGTAATAACCACAGCCATGCTTTTTCCAAAGCCCACTGCCGAAAGCTGACACCTGAAAGCCTAAAACACAAAAGTTAAATCTTATTCTGCACGATTACTTAACTTAAAATCATTGGTCTTTTATCTAAACTATCTCCCATTATGTTACCAATCAATCATATTCATCATATTGCCATTATTTGTAGCAATTACGAGGTTTCGAAAAAATTTTATACCGAAATCATGGGCTTCGAAATCTTACAAGAGGTTTACCGTGAACACAGAGATTCGTATAAACTGGATTTGAAAGTGAACGGACTATATCAAATAGAACTTTTCTCTTTTCCTAATCCTCCAGCACGTCCGTCACGCCCCGAAGCAGCAGGTTTGCGTCATATTGCTTTCGAAACTGACGATGTGAAACTTGTTCATCAATTAATTACCCAAAAAGGGGTCGAATGCGAGCCTGTTCGTATCGACGAAACTACTGGCAAAGAGTTTTTCTTTTTTGCTGACCCTGATGGATTACCCATAGAGTTTTATGAAAAATAAAGGTGTTCAATATATGCTAATGTCCTCTTTATGTTTTGCCATAATGAGCGCCATAGCAAAAGTATTGGGCAAAGTATTTCCTTCGGTCGAACTAGTGTTTTTCCGAAATATTGTAGGATTAATTTTTATTATTTCCTCCATCATCAAACGACCTTTACAACAAGTAGGAGGGCGGTTTGGTCTTCTGACTTTACGGGGTATTATGGGGACGATTTCTCTGTACACCTTGTTTTATTGCATTACCCATATTGGTCTGGCGCAAACAAGTACCTATGGACAAGCATTTCCCATCTTTCTTGCTATTTTTTCCTATTTCCTAACCAAGGACGAGCGCCTCAACCGAAAGCAGTGGGCGGCCGTTGGATTAGGGTTTGTCGGAATTTTATTGATATTCAAACCAGATGTTCGAATTCCCATCCAGCATCATTTGGCAGGATTAAATTATGCGATTTTTACAGCATTATCTTTCCTATCAATACGCGAACTCAAACGATATTATGATACTCGCTCGGTGGTCATGTCATTTATGCTTACAGGTGTTGTGGCGAGTATGATATCAATGATTCTGGGCGAATGGATTACTGACCATCGTTGGGATTTTATGATAGGAAAATTTGTAATGCCACAAGGTATGCAATGGTTCTGGGTGTTGCTTATGGGACTTTTGGCGATGTGTGTACAAATTTTTAATACCTTGGCTTTAGGTGCTGAAAAAGCAGGAATTGTAGGAGTTGTAAGTTATAGTAGCATCGTTTTCGCTATGATTCTAGGTACAATTTTGGGTGACAAATTACCAGATACGATTACCATTCTGGGCATAATTTGTATTATTGCCTCTGGTATTTATATTTCCATCAAAAAGGATTCAAAATAAAAAAATATACCCATGAAAAAAGTCTTAATAGGATTTATCGCCGTGATGGCTAGTTTGGCAAGTTGTAAAAAGTCTGGCAATGCATTCGAAACTGCAACGAGCGATACATTAACGTATGAAGTAAAAAAGTTTGAAAAGAAAAGCGATAACTGTGTAAAGGAAGACTCATTATGTGCAACAGTGCGTTTTGAGTATCCTTTTTTTAAGAATGAAGCATTAGACCAACAAGTTCAAACTGATTTAGTTGCTATTTTTCAGGATAGTTCTGATTCCACGGTTGTTCCTGCTAAAAAAGTAGAGGACTTAGCAGAGCCTTTCATTAAAGAATATGCACAAACGCTTGCCGAAGGAAAAAATTACGCTGAGGCAGCCAATGAGAAAAACCCTGGAGGTTTTTTTGTAATGCCTTGGATAGAGGAAGCAAGTTTGAAAGTCGATCGTCAGACGGATACGTATTTGATGCTCAAGGCGAATACCAACTGGTTCAAAGGTGGAGCGCACCCTATCAGTATGGAATATTATTTTGTGTATAATCGAGAAACATTGAAAAGGGTAAAACTAGAAGACTTGTTTGAAAAAGGATTTGATCAAAAATTACTGGCAATAGCAGAGAAGCAGTTTCGAATCAATGAAAAACTTAAGACTAACGAGCCACTAGATGACCTCCACGGATACTTTTTCGAAAATGCTAAGTTTATTTTAAATGATAATTTTACATTAACCCCAAAAGGACTTAAGTTTTTGTACAATGTGTACGAAATTAAGGCATACGCTTTTGGTGTAACAGAGTTGGAGATTCCCTACGAAGACTTGAAAGAAATTTTAAAGAAATAGACAAAAAAAGAGGCAAAATCTATTGAAATTGCCTCTTCTAAATTTAAGATTTAAGTGAACTTTTGTGTAAGATTTAACTATTAATTTGCAAAGGGTAAGGCAAACGTGTACATCTGTAACCCATAATCTTATTTATTTAATTGTGACTAGTGTAGAATATTTGTGATAAGCTAAAGGTCAGCTATTTCTGCTCACTTTTAGTGTAGTATTGTGTAACAAATGTAAGCTATAAGAAGTGGAAGGTCTTGACCGTTTACTCAATCATCGACCGTTCACGCATTTTTTTTAACAAGAATCAAGACGATTATTTTTATGATTACATGGCAAGATTTTGAAAAGGTAGACATCCGTGTGGGAACCATCGTTGAGGTGCAGGATTTTCCTAAGGCTAAGAAGCCTGCCTACCAGCTAAAAGTAGATTTGGGAGAAGAACTTGGTATTAAAAAGTCCTCTGCTCAAATTACAAAGCTTTATAGCAAAGAGGAGCTTATCGGAAGACAGGTCGTTTGTGTGGTGAATTTTCCTCCTCGACAAATTGCCAATTTTATCTCAGAAGTACTCGTTACAGGATTTGAGCAAAGTGAAGGAGAGGTTGTACTTACAACAGTAGAAAGAAAAGTGCCTAATGGCTCAAGATTGTTCTAGATAACTTTTTATTATTTAAAGGGTTAACAAATATTAACGTTTGAAACTTTTTTTCGAATCGAGAAGTTTAGTAAATTGCAGCATAATTTATAGTCACGTTCTTTTTAGCCTTGATAACCTTCTCAAAATGAAAATATCTATTCAAAATAAATATTTGCTTCTAACATTATTACTAGGCGTGTGGATTAGTAGTAGTGGATTTGGTTTGGTTGAGCCTACTACCGTTCTTGAAAACCGTAGACATCACACAGAGATGAAGGCAGATTCTAGTCGAAACCTAGAAAAACTGAAGTTGAGAGATGAGAAGGCTAAAGATAGCAAAGATAGAAGTTCGAATCAAGACGCTGAAACAGAGGGAACTGACAAAAAAGTTACTGATTCTCTCATACAATGGTTAGCCAATAGTTTACGCATTGTATTCATTGGTTTTATCAACGCATTATTTCATTTAAAATAATTCATGAAACTTTTCTTCTCACGCATATTCTGCCTGTTTTTGGCTTTGCAAGTGCTTCTTTCGAGTGCTGGCTTTGCTATGAATGAGCATTATTGCAAAATCAAAGGAGAGAAGGTTTGGTCATTGAGTAAAGTTCTTGGTTGTTGTTCTGTTAAAGAAAAAAAGCAATTTCAAACAAAAACACCTGCTTACAAGAAATCTAAATGCTGTAATGACAAGGTATTCCATGCCAAAGTAACAACTGAATCAAATCAGAATACCTATACTGATTCGGTTGACCATGCTTCATTAGTTTGGGAATGTCAAATGCCTGCTATGTGGGTTTTCCGCAATGAGGTTTTGCCTGTCGAGACAGCTTCTACTTTATATTACCACTCACCAGCGCCACCACTCACTGGGCGCGATATTCTTGTTAAAAATCAGTCTTTCTTAATCTGAGAAAAGCCTTGGACTTTGTGTCTTAGGATTTTAGGTTGTGTTTGTATATACAGCCTCTATATTATTTTCTCCATTAATTAAGATATTATGAAAACTGTTGATAATGGACTAGTTACTAGATTTTTACTAGTAGTCCTTTTGTTATTTATTCCTCTATTTTCTTCTCAAATTATAGCTCAAACCCTCATAAAAGGAGCGGTATTTGAGCAAAAAAATAATGCTACTTTAGAGCCATTAGTAGGTGCCTCTGTTCGTTGGGCAAATGCAAAAAATGGTGTCTTGACTGATACTGAAGGGAATTTTTCCATTGCTAAACAACCTGAAAATCATGAGCTGATTGTCAGCTTTGTAGGGTATAAAACAGATACCCTAATGGTACATTCTATGGGTTTTGTGAAGGTTATTTTGGAGACAGCTGGTCAGTTGGGCGAAATTACGGTTACTTCATCTCCAACCAACATTGATCGCTTAAACCCTATTCAAACAGAATTTATCAATACCAAAACTTTAGCGAAAGCTGCCTGTTGTAATTTGTCGGAGAGCTTCGAAACAAATGCTTCTGTTTCTGTAAGTTATGCCGATGCGATTACGGGTTCTAAGCAGATTCAGATGTTGGGTTTGTCGGGTAATTATGTACAAACCAACGTCGAAAACATCCCTAATGTACGTGGGTTGGCAACTACTTTTGGTTTGAACTATGTCCCAGGCACGTGGATTTCTTCGATTGATGTTTCGAAAGGGGCAAGTTCGGTTGTAAATGGCTATGAATCAATGACTGGAGGTTTGAATGTAGAGCTCCAAAAACCTGATGATTCTGATAAATTGTATGTAAATACGTATGTCAATTCTTTTGGTCGTGGCGAGTTGAATATCAATACCGCTCGTAAATTGAATGATAAATGGTCGGTAGGTTTGTTGACTCATGGTTCGGGACAAAGTATTTCGATAGACCAAAACAATGATACGTTTAGAGATATGCCGTTATTCGGTTTGGCTACGGCGCTCAATCGCTGGAAATATCAGTCTGATCGTATGATGGCACAATTTGGCATAAAAGGCTTGTATGAAAACAGAACAGGAGGACAAAATGCTGCTGATTTTGTGAATAAGCCTTATTACGAGTTTGCCAATAGAACCAAAAGGGTAGAGGCATTTGCGAAAATTGCTGCACTTTTTCCCGAAAAACCTTATAAGGGATTAGGCTTTATTATGAATACTTCTGTACATGATGCTAATGCGTATTTTGGATTAACATCTCGTAGTTATACAGGATTGCAGAAGACTTTTTACAGTAATTTGATTTATCAAAATATCATCGACAATACTAATCATACTTATAAAATAGGGGCTAGTTTTATTGCAGACTCATATCGAGAAAGTTATTTAGATTCTGCTTTTCACCGCAATGAAATAGTACCGGGTGTGTTTGGTGAATACACTTACGTAATTCCTGAAAAATTTACCTTGGTATTGGGTGGACGTATGGATTTTCATAATCTTTATGGCAATCGTTTTACCCCAAGAATTCATGCAAAATATGATTTGTCGAGCAATACACATTTACGTGCAAGCGTAGGTAAAGGTTGGAGAATGCCCAATGCTATAGCCGAAAACTTTGCTATGCTCGTTAACTCAAGACAATTATTGGTACTAGACCAGATTCGCCCTGAAGAATCATGGAATTATGGTGCAAGTTTAAGTCATGACTTTAAAGTGGGTACCCGTAATGCCAATTTAACCTTAGATTATTATCGTACCGACTTCAATAACCAATTGATTGTAGATATGGAATCGGCATATTATATCAAGTTTTATAATCAAAAAGGTAAAAGCTTTTCCAACAGTTTTCAGGCTGAGTTGAATTATTCGCCCATCAAACGAATGGATGTAAAATTAGCATACCGCTTATTTGATGTAAAAAATGATATCGTGACAAATTCAGGAGAATTGGCCTTGTTGCCTAAGATGTTTGTGAACAGAGATAGAATTCTCGTTAATGTAGGCTATGCTACCAAATTTGATAAATGGAAGTTTGACCTCACATGGCAGTGGAATGGCAAACGTCGTATTCCTGATACAAGTCATGAACATGTTCATTCCATAGATTCAGAACCAGTTTACGCCCCAGCTTTTTCCAATATCAACGCCCAAGTTACCAGAGGATTTTACCGTTGGGAGCTGTATGTCGGTGGAGAAAACCTGACAGGATTTAGACAAAATAATCCAATTATGAGTGCTAGTAGCCCATTTAGTAAACATTTTGATGCTTCCATGGTGTGGGGACCTATCACAGGCAGAATGGTGTACGTAGGAATGCGTTGGAAAATTCCTTCAAAAGTCTAGTATAACAGTTAAATTATTTATAAACTCCATTAAAAATCAAACTCATGAAGAAATTATTGGTATTAGCGATGCTTGCAACAGGATTGGCATCATGTGGACAAAAAGAAGCCGCTAAAGAAGAGACAAAAACTGAAGCTGTAGCAGCTGATTCGACAATGCACGCAGAAGCACACAGCGACAGCACAAAAGCCTATAAATGTCCTATGAAATGCGAAGGAGAAAAAACATACGCGCAGGCTGGAAAATGTCCTTCTTGTGGTATGGATTTAGCTGAGGTTAAATAAGTCAAAATGATGGGTTGAGAATGTAGTATCGTTCTTAACTCATCCATTTTAATTGTTATTTTTAATTCTAAATATACATCAACATGAAAAAGCTAGCAATCATGTGGGTTTTGATACTCACTACATTTTTATCATTTGCAGATAATCCATCGACTGTAAAAATCAAGACCTCGGCTATCTGTGAAATGTGCAAGGAACGTATCGAAAAACGTTTGGCATTTACGAAGGGTGTAAAAGATGTGAATCTAAATTTGGATGATAAAGTAGTCTCTGTGACTTATAATCCTAAAAAAACTAATGTTGAGGCACTCAAAAAAGTGATTACAGAGACAGGTTACGACGCCGACGATGTACAAAAAAATGAGGAAGCACATAGCAAACTTCCAAGTTGTTGTCAAAAGACGAGTAAAGGAATGAAACACTAGAAGGTTTTGACCACCTTTCTTTAAACTTTTGAGTAGAAAGAGAGTTATTTATTAAAAGCAAAGAATACACAAGCTTGCTTTTAGGCTGTATGAATATCTTTCTAAAAACGCCAGTTGGCAAAAGTATCCAAGAAGTGTGGGATGGTTTTGATGAAAAGCTTTTTAAGGCTTTGGCTCCTCCTTTTCCTCCTTTTCGTTTGTTACGATTTGATGGATGTTTGACTGGCGATAAAGTTGGCATTGAACTGAATTTTATCTTTTTCAAACAAATTTGGGAATCGGATATTGTTGAGCATCAAAAAACGGATGAGGAATACTTTTTTGTGGATAAAGGAAGTAGGTTGCCTTTTTTTTTAAGTACTTGGCAACATAAACATCGAATTGTTAGAGAAAATGGTATGACTTACATAATTGATGACATAAAATATAAAACACCAAATATAATTTTGGACTTTTTGATTTATCCAGCTTTATATCTTCAATTTTTGTATAGAAAGCCAATTTACCGAAGATACTTCAAGGCATAGATTTGTTACTCAAAATCCTAAAACAGAATCCACTCTATTTGCAAAGGGTGGATTTTTTGCTTTATTTCGTTAATTCAAAATCCACTAAGAGTATGTTTGAAAATTTTATTTGGCATTTTTGAAAGAACTCAATTTCCTTTCGACACTCCTTACTTTTCTTGTCTTGACACAAGAAAAGTAACAAAAGAAAGTCAAGAAATCCTAAACTCGCCTTCGGCTCAAACAGTAGGATTTCATATAAACAAATATAAACTTTTTCATTTTTAATGATTAATAAAATTTAAACATTCTCTAATGGGAAGAAAACTTCGTATTACAGACTAAACATTTATCAAATGAAATTAAACATTACGACAAAAATTCTATTGGGTTTTGTGATTGGTGTAGCCATCGGACAATTTCTGAATGTGAGTATGAGTCCAGAGGCGGCGGCGTCCATTTCATCAAAATTTCAAATCCTCAGTAAGGTATTCCTCAAGCTCATCAAGATGATTGTTGGGCCGTTGGTATTTTGTACATTGGTAGTAGGGATTGCCAAATTAGGGGATTTTAAAGTGGTAGGTCGTATTGGTATCAAGACCCTATTATATTTTTACTTTGCTACAATTCTATCTTTGATTGTTGGGATGGTGGTTGTGAATGTAACCCGTCCTGGTGAAGTTCAACAATGGCCTCGCCCACAAGCTGGTACAGATACAGGTATTACAGGAAACAAAATGAAGTCGATAGAAGACTTTATCTTACATATCTTTCCAGATAGTTTGTTTAAAGCACTTGCCGAAAATGAAATTCTTCAAATTGTTGTATTCTCTATCTTTTTTGGTATTGCCCTAGGCTCTATTGGTGATAAAGGAAAAATTATTATCAAAGCGATTGATTCGTTAGCTGAGGCAGTATTCAAAGTAGTAAGTTATGTTATGGAGCTTGCTCCGTTTGGGGTATTGGGCGCTATGACTGCTGTGGTTGCAAGCAAGGGGTTAGGAATTTTGGTGAGTTATGCTTACCTATTGCTTTGTTTCTTTGGTGGGCTACTTTTCTTCATATTTGTAATACTATGGGCAATCTGTTTGGTGATGAAAATTCCATATTGGAAATTATTGGCCGAAGTAAAAGATGCGCTCTTTTTATCATTTAGTACTGCCAGTTCTGAAGCATCATTCCCACAAACCATTGCGGCTTTAGAACGTTTTGGTTGTTCACAACGTATCATCGGGTTTGTATTGCCATTAGGTTATAGCTTCAATCTCGATGGTTCAATGATGTACATGACCTTTGCTACGGGCTTTATTGCTCAGGCGTATGGTGTACCATTGTCACTGGAACAACAAATTACGATGCTTTTAACGTTGATGATTACCTCAAAAGGTATCGCAGGCGTACCACGTGCCTCATTAGTCGTAATCGCAGGAACGCTAGCCATGTTTGATTTACCTACAGAAGGAATTGCCCTAATTTTGGGTGTAGACCCATTCTTAGATATGGGACGTTCGGCAACTTCGGTAGCAGGTAACGCAGTGGCAACTTGTGTAGTATCTAAATTGGAAGGTGAATTGCAGAATGTGTAATTAGGACTGTACAAAGTAATTCAAACTATTGCAGATTTGGGATTTCTGATTTCGGAAATGAAGTAAAATACCTTTGTTTTTACAAAATATAAGGTAAAAAATAGGTTATATTTCCGAAATAGACGGTTTTGTAGTTCTTTATACACAATATTTGTTAAAAAGGGATTGGGCATGCTCAATCCCTTTTTCGTTTAATATTTATCAATATTTTCAATAAATGCTAACCGTTTAGAAAGCAAAACAGATTGAAAGATTGAATATCTATTGCTAGAATTATTCAATAATCATCTAAATTTAAACTTTAATAATATCAAAAATCAATAGAGTAACCAAGATGAGCAGTAATAGAGTAGAGAAATTAAAATTGAAATATCAGAATTTAGAGCAGGCAGAACAAAAAATCCTGATGTTTTTTTCTTACTTCAATAGTCCTTTATCTGTTGGGGTCGTATATAAATTGCTTGAATTGTATCAAATAAAAGATGAAAGAAGATATAATTTATCACAAAAAAAAGTTAAAGGAAGTATTGATAACCTGAAAAAATTGGGATTTTTAACTAACTATTTTGGCGGAGAAATAGTTCTTTCAGACGAGATTTCTACCTTTATTTTTGAAGAGCTCATCAAAAACCCCTTTCTGAAAAGTATCCAAGAGTTAACAAAGGCCAATAAAAAGTTTATGGCGGATAATAGACTTTATCTCACCCAACTAGAGGACTTTAGAGTTGCCATTTATACAGGTGATTTTAGTGAGTTTGACAGTAAGAGCTCTAAAGAAGTTTATTCCGACTACCACCGAATGAACTTATTTACCAAAGCAATTAAGTCAGGATTGGATATTACCAATTTACTCGGGGGCTATGTTGCTGGTCAAAAAATCGAATATATCGAATTCGCTCTTTTGTATTACCTAAATGTAGGAAAAGATTTAAGCCAGTTTATTAAATGTTTGAATGACCTTAATATTGATAGTCCCTCAATAGATTTGTCGAAAGGTTTTTATCATTTTATGAGAGCTGAATGGCAAGAGCTCGAAGTAATTATTGAAGAAAATAAGGAATACTCCGATGCTGTAGCACTCCATGCTTTTTATGAAGTAGTAAAAGGACAATATGACCTTGCGATTGAACTATATGATAGGTCAACTAAATTATGGAGAAAAGAAAACAATAAAAAGAAAGGATATTCTACCACCTTTTCAATGCTAGGGTATGCGCTGGCACTGGCAAAAGTCGATAAATCTAAGTTTATTACTTTTTACGAAGATTATTATACCTTTCACCAGAAAAGTGACCTTCATACCATTGTATTTGAATTAATTGTGTACTTCTACAATTATTATATTCAGTCCTCTAAGGTAAAACGTCCCAACACACTCGCACCAACTATTTTTAGCTATTTTGGTTTAAGTATTATTAATGCTCTCTTTAAAAATGCTAGCTTGCCCTTTAGTTTGACTACAGCATTGCCATATGCTGAATCCAATAATTATGTCCTTTTAGAGACCGAAATACTCAATGCCATAGCAAAAAGAGAGCAAGAAAAACATACTCAAACTAATGAAAATCGATTAGCTGCCCTACAAGCACAAACTGGTGTAGCGATTTTGGGGAATCTTTTAGAAGAGCAGGCGGACTGGCAAAGGGCATTGTTGATGCTGCAAAAAGCAGCCGACTCAATGAATAAGGGAGTCAATACTAAAGAAAAATCAAATGTGCGTTTGGCATGGGGAGTAGATTTACAAATGGATGAAGTTTGGCCAATCGAACAAAAACTACAAAAAAATGGCACTTGGTCGTCAGGAAGAAGAGTGGCGCTCAAAAGATTGTACAATGATGAGTTAGATTATTTGACTGAACAAGATAGGTTGGTTGTTCAAAAGAGCCTTCAACTCCAAACTAGCTATAATGACTGGGGATATAACTCTAACCAATACCTAATTAATTCCTCAGAAGCCTACAAATTACTTTGTGAACACCCTCATTTGTATCTACAAAAAGGTACTGAGATGATTCCTTTTACGCTATCCAAAGGCGAGGTAATACTACAAGTAAAGAGTACTAAATCAAAGCTATTGGTAAAATTTGACGAAAAAATAGAGAGTTCTGGAGTAAAACTCATTAAGCAAACGCCTAATCATTATAAACTTGTCGAAATCACACCTGCGCATGTGGCCATTAAGAATGCTTTTGGAAATAATACTTTGGAAGTACCTTTAGAAGCTAAAAATGAGCTACTGAAGTCTTTGGAGTTGATTTCTAAAAAAGTGATCATTCAAAGTGATTTAGAAGAGCAGTTTGAGTCATTACCTCTTTTGGAGGCAGATGATAGAATTTATGCCTTGATTAATCCTAAAAATGAAGGTTTTTTGATTGAGTTTTTTATTAAACCTTTTAGTAAAAAAGCGATGTTTTTGCCTGTAGGCAAAGGTTCCGAAACCCTCGTTTCAACGGTGGATGATGTTAGAGTACAACTCAAACGAAATCTCAAGAAGGAACGTAAAAATTATGAGGCCATATTAGAGCAATGCCCAACCTTGGGAATGTTTGAAAGTGGGAATAACCAATGGACAGTTGATTCGCCCAATGATTGTTTGACTATCTTGCAAGAAATGGCTGTACCTTTCAAACAAGGTAAATTAGTCATAGAATGGCCGAAAGGTCAGAAAATAAATTATTTAGGCGAAATCAATACCCAAAATTTATCGCTTAAAGTCAAAAGCCAAACCGATTGGTTTGAGGTATCTGGCGAGGCAAAATTAGATGATAAGTTGGTGTTGTCGCTTCGTGATATTTTGGAAAAACTCGATACGAATGCCAATTTTATAGAATTATCAGAAGGACAATTTATTGCTATCACCGAAAAGCTTCGTAAACAATTACAGTTGATGAACCGTGTATTGGACAATAAAATGCGAGGTAATATGCTATTGTCGGAAACGGTCGAAGATATATCGAATGACTTAGATAGTTTCAAAGCCGATAAAGCTTGGCTTGAAAATTTGAAGCGTATCAAGAACATTCGTGATACAACATACGAAGTGCCCAAAACTTTTGACGCTCAATTAAGGCCTTATCAATTAGAGGGTTATCAGTGGTTGGCTCGCTTGTCTGAATGGGGAGTAGGTGCGTGTTTGGCCGATGATATGGGTTTGGGTAAAACGGTACAATCTTTGGCATTGTTACTCAAGCGTGCCGAACTTGGCCCAGCACTTGTAATAGCGCCCGTGAGTGTATGTAGAAATTGGGAGTCTGAAGCCCTAAAGTTTGCACCAACGCTCAATGTACTGACCTTCGCAACGGCAAGTAACAGAGCAGAAATGTTAGAAAGTGCGGGCGCTTTCGACATTGTAATTGCAAGCTATGGTTTGCTACAGAGTGAGGAAAAGCTTTTTACAAAAAAGAAATTTGCTACTATTTTGCTCGACGAAGCTCAGGCTATTAAAAACAAAGCTACCAAGCGCTCGAAGGTTGTCATGGCATTGGATGGCGATTTTAAGATTGCAACAACAGGTACTCCTGTCGAAAACCACCTAGGCGAACTCTGGAATTTGTTTAGATTCCTAAATCCAAGCCTGTTGGGAAGTCATGATACTTTCCAAGAGAAATTCTCAAATCCAATTGAAAGATACCAAGATAAAGATGCCCAAAAGGCTTTACAGAAATTCGTAAAACCTTTCATTCTTAGACGACGTAAAAACCAGGTATTGGACGATCTTCCAGCCAAAACAGAAATCGTACTGAATATAGAAATGTCTGTTGAGGAACGCTCGTTTTATGAGTCTTTAAGACAGTCAGCCCTTGAAAGATTAACCAGCGAAGAAGAAGGTCAGGACAAACGATTTAAGATTCTTGCCGAATTAACAAAGCTCAGATTGGCGTGTTGTAATCCAAAATTAGTCAATGAAGAAGTTCCAATAGGTAGTTCGAAGCTTGAAGCTTTTGTTGAAATACTTGAAGAGCTTCGTGAAAATAATCACAGAGCATTAGTCTTTAGTCAGTTTGTAAAACACCTAGAAATTATCAAACAATATCTTACTGAAAATGGTATTGCCTATCAATACTTAGATGGTAGTACGCCTGCTAACAAACGACAAGAGAGCATAGATGCTTTCCAGAAAGGAACTGGTGATGTATTTTTGATTAGTTTAAAAGCTGGTGGAGTAGGGCTAAATTTGACTGCGGCTGATTATGTGATTCACCTTGACCCGTGGTGGAATCCTGCCGTAGAAGACCAAGCGACCGACCGTGCGCACCGTATTGGTCAGCAACGCCCAGTAACCGTATATAGGTTGGTTACAGCAGATACCGTTGAATCCAAAATATTGAAACTTCACGAAACGAAAAGAGATTTGGCTGACAGCCTGCTAGAAGGTACAGAAGGAAGTGGAAAGCTATCTGCAGATGAATTATTGGCCTTGATTAGAGAAATATAGTTTTCAATGAATGAGTGTTGATTGAGTTAGTGATTATTTTAAAGTCTATATTTTAGCTGTAGAGACGCAATGATTGCGTCTAAAGCCGAGTCTTATCTAGTATCAAAAAAGCGGTCGGAAACTGTTTTCCGACCGCTTTTTTGATAAAAAATTGGAGAAGAACTCTTATTTTAAAATTCTGAATGACTTATGCTTTACAAAAAGTAGTTCATGTCATTCAATAAGAATTTTAAAACTTCACCGCACGTTTGGCAGGGAAGTACGAAGCGGCAAGGGTCATTATAATTACGACAATGGCCGTAAAAAAGAAGTCATTGAAGCGCATTTCTACAGGGTAAGCATCTACTAAAGAACCTACGATTCCCATTGAAACAAAACCGTATACTTTCTGAAGCCAACAAATGGTAAAGCCTAAAATCAGACCTACTAAAGCACCACTAAACGCTACAATTGCGCCTTCATATAAGAAAATTCGTTTGATTATACTTCTCGATGCGCCCATAGCACGAAGCGTTTTGACATCTGGTTTTTCTCAATAGCTAACATAGAAAGCGAGAAAAAGATATTAAAACTTGCTATGCCAATGATAAATGAAAGTGTAAGAAATACAAAAAGTTTTTCGATTTTGATAGCACGTAACAGGCTAGCATGTTGCTCGTCTTGGTTTTGTACAACAAAATTTTCTCCTAGTAAATCTTGAATTTCATTTTGTATTTGAGGAATTTGTTTAGGGTCTTTCACCTGTATTTCTAACGAAGTACGTTTGTTGTCATATTCGAATAGTTCTTGAGCAAAACTAAGTGGAACAAACACAAAATTATTATCATATTCTTGTTCAATCGCAAAAATACCTGTGGGTAATAAGTTTAATCGATTGAAAGCATCTGTCGAATTAAAATCAATGGTTTTGCTATGATTATTACGTGGGTACCACGTTTCGAGCGGATAAAAAGCGTCTACATCAATTCCTAGTGTAAAAGCTACCCCAGAGCCAACCACTGCATAAGAGATACCTTGACCGCCCAATTTTAATTCACCATCAATAATGCTCGATTTGAGGCGTTGTTGTTTGAGGAAATTGTCATCAACTCCTTTTAATGTTACCACCATTTGGGCTTCTTTATACCTAATGAGGGCACTTTCTTGAATCACTTGGGTAATAGTGCTTACACCATCGACAGCTTGAAGTTTGGCAAGAAAGTCGGGAGTACATGGAAAGTTTTTTCCTTTTTTAGCGCTTATTTTTAATTCTGCATCAAAAGTTCGAAAAAGACCTTTTTGGAAAGCCTCAAGTCCATTAAACACCGATAAAACAATCACTAAAGCCATTGTACCGACGCAAACGCCGAGCATTGAAATCCAAGAAATAAGGGAAATAAAGGAAGTCTTTTTTCGAGCAATGAAATATCGTTTCGCAACAAAGAAAGGCAAATTCATGATAGGGAGCTCTTGGAGATAAGATAAACAAATAAAGAAGCAAGTCTGAGTAAAAAAGTGAAGGAAATGAAACGTAAATGAGATTACGTTTCAAACCCAAATTCTTCACTTCATATTGGTGCAATCCCAATATTAATCCTCAATTTCTTCTCCTTCTTTCAAAGGTGGAATGTCTAAGCTTGAAATTAAACGATCCATTTTAGCAGCATATTCGGCTGTATCGTCCAAATAAAACTCCAAATCAGGAATAATACGAGCTTGGTGACGGATACGCTGTCCCAAAACGCCTCTGATTTGTTTAGTTTTTTCGCGAATCTCCTGCATTAAACCTTGTTTATCGTTGGCAAGCATGAAGCTCAAGTAGATACGAGCAATAGACAAATCTGGTGTTACTTTTACATCGGTGATCGTGATGAAAGCATTACCAAAAGCACTACGCATATCTTTTTGAAAAATCTCACTCAAATCTTTTTGAATTTGACGAGAAAATTTTTGTTGTCTTTTCGAATCCATTTCCGCTAGTCTTTACAAATTGGCATATATTGCCATCTATGAATAAATAAACCAATAGCACTGGTTATCATAGCGATTTTCTAAGTGTGCTATTGTAATATTAATGCAAATTTCGGGAATTTAATTTGATTAACCGTAATTTCGTGAAAAATACCTTTTAATTAAAGTAACAGTTATGTTAAGTTTTTTCAGGGTAAATGCCCTCTACCAAATATTTAGTTTATTGATTTTACTAATCGTATCACGTATTCA
Source organism: Flectobacillus sp. BAB-3569 (assembly GCF_002270355.1). Classification (GTDB taxonomy): domain Bacteria; phylum Bacteroidota; class Bacteroidia; order Cytophagales; family Spirosomataceae; genus Flectobacillus; species Flectobacillus roseus. The sequence continues at coordinate 58,702 of NZ_NJFZ01000024.1, forward strand.
TATATTCTTGAACGGTTCGCCTGAACTGATCCCTGAATTGCAATGGATGTTAGTCGGTGAGCAAATCAATAAAGGTTTTGTGATGTACTCAGATATTTGGGATAACACTGCTCCGTTTTCTGCTATGGTTTATGCTGGAATTGATAGTATTGTTGGTCGTTCTCAATTTGCCTATCAATTTTTGGCCCTTTTCGTGGCTGCTTTTCAGGTAATATATTTCAATGTTGTAATCAACAATAGGGATATTTTTCCTAAAAGAACTTATTTGCCTGGTTTAATGTATGTCATCTTTTTGAATATCTCGATTGACTGCACCACGCTGTCTCCTGTGTTGATGGGAACAAGCTTTTTGCTACTGGCTTTCGGAACAATCGTTAAGCAGGTAAATCGACTGGAGGCTACCGACGAAGTGTTTGAAATAGGCTTTTTGATTGGGGTTGCCACGCTGTTTTATCCTCCAGCTTGTGTATTTATTTTATGGGCAATTGCTTCTTTATTGTTTTTTAGTGGAGCTACGCTTCGTCAGCATTCATTGGCGATGTTTGGTTTCTTGTTTCCGCTATTTTTGACAGGACTTTTCTTTTATTTGGATGGGACTTATGATGACTTTTTCCAAATATTTATCTCATCGGTATTCCAAATTCGCCAGTATAACCTCAACGACTTTCGCACTCTTTTAGCCACATTGCTATTGCCGTTTATCTTTGCGGTTCTGGGCTTTTTGAGATTAGTAAATGCCACGGGTTTTGTCAATTTTCAGTTACGTTGTCAACAAGTGATGATGCTTTGGGGGCTAACAGGTTTTCTGTCGATTGGTCTAATGCCGTTTTTGGCGCCTATGCAATTCATTATTTTTGTACCAGCATTGGCATTTTTTGCTACCAACTTTTTTAGTAGTTTCAAAAAACATGGATGGCCGAAATGCTTTTTTTAGGAAGTCTTTCTGTTATGATTTTCTTCTATTTCCAAGGTGCAAATGATAGTGATGAATCTTTTGCAAAGCTGAATAATTTGAAAATCAAACGTAATAGCGCTTTTCCTTTTAAGAGTAAAAAAGTGTTGGTTTTGGGAAATGGTATGGAGGAGTATTTGGACAACTACGCTGCTACGCCTTACCTCAACTGGAACTTGGCAAAATATGAATTAGAAAACTTAGATAATTACGAAAACGTGATAAGTATCTTGAGAAACTTTGAAAAAGATACGCCAGAAGTCATTATTGACAAAGCGAATTTAGTTCCTAAACTTTTTAAACGAATCCCTGCATTAGCCCGTCGCTATCATGCAGATGGCAAAGGTGTTTATCTTTTGAATTCGTAAAAGCGCAATTTAGTGAGTTGTGATTGAGTGAATGAGTGATTATTTCTAATGGTAGAGACGCAATGCTTTGAACCTGATTAGGTATTATTCGAAATATATTATCAAAAAAAGCGTTCGGAAAATAATTTCTGAACGCTTTTTTTGATAATATCATGCTAGATATGACTCGGCTTAAGACGCAATCATTGCGTCTCTACTGCTAGAATACAGATTTTTTTAAAAACACTCATTCAATTTAAGAGAATTTACTTTTTTCTACCGTTCAAATACTCTTCTATTTCAGATAGGCTCATAGCATTAAAAGTCATTTCGGCTGTTAGGCCACCTTTACGGGCGTTGGCAACACCAAAGTGCATATCAAAATAACCTTCTTTTTCGTGGGCATCTGGGTTGATAGACAACTTGACGTTTTTCTCCAAAGCATATTGAATATATCGCCAATCCAAATCCAAACGATACGGGCTTGCATTGATTTCAATTACCACACCATTGGCCGCACAAGCATCAATTAGTTTGTAATGGTCTACAGGATAACCTGCTCTTGATAATAGTAATCGTCCTGTTGGGTGTCCCAAAATCGTTGTATAGGGATTTTCGATGGCTTTAATCAAACGATACATGGCTTTTTCTTCAGTCATTTTCAGGTTTTGATGTACCGAAGCCACGATATAATCAAAGCTCTTTAAAACCTCCTCATCATAATCCAAAGAGCCATCTCCCAGAATATCGGATTCTATCCCTTTCAGAATTTTAAAAGGTTTGTCGCCTAGCGCATATTGTGCATTAAGCTGGTCGATTTCGGCATGCTGTTCTGCTACACGGACTTCGTTGAGTCCTCGTGCGTACGATGCTGTTTTGGAGTGGTCGGCAATCCCAAGATATTCAAAGCCCAATTCACGACAATAATTGGCCATTTCAGCCAGAGTATTTTTACCATCTGAATAGGTAGAGTGATTGTGTAAAATACCTTTGAGCGAGTCCCAAGTTACGAGTTGGTCGTTGCTGTGTTTTTGAATCCAATCAAACTCAAATGTTCCTTCTCGCATTTCAGGAATGATATATGGAAAGCCTACTTTGGCATAAATAGCCTCCTCAGAATCAAAAGTTTGATTTTGAACGGTCTGATAAATATGATGCTTGGCCAAGTGTTTTGCTGAAGCACTAAATATAAAGCCTTGATTGATAAATTGTTTCTCGGGACAAATAATCACTTCGATAGGAATCAATTTGCCTTCGATATTGCCACGCCAAGTAAATGGTGACGAATCTTTTTCGTTTTGTTGTAGGGTAGGAGTAGCGTTGAGCAATTGTTGTACCTCCCAAGGTTGATCGTGCCCCACTACCAATTGAATAGACTCAACCACTTCGTTTTTACGGCGAATATCCCCTACAATCTGAACATGTTCAAAGACTGGCTCAAGGATATCAAGGATAAAATCGGCGATTTCTTGCCCTTTTTCCATTCTTAATTTACCAGAATTGGATTGGTTGTAAAGAATAGATTGCTTGATGCTCTCTTGAATTTTGTCCCCAAAACCTTTGAGTTTGGCCACTTCGCCATTCTCACAAGCAAGCAATAATTCGCGAGTGTCAGTAATACCTAATTCTTGCCAAATCATGCGCACTTTTTTAGGGCCAATTCCTTTGATTTTGAACATCTCCAAAATTCCTTCTGGCGTTTTATTTAATAGTTCGTTCAACTCCGCAAGTTGTCCTGTAGTACGAATTTCTTCGATTTTGGAAGCCGTACTTTTCCCAACCCCTTGAATAGCCGCCAATTGTGCTACAGGAGTAGTGATAAAGTCTTCGGTAGCTTTGTCTAATGCCCTAACAGCAAAGCTGAGATTTTTTATTTTAAATTCATTCTCGTCATGTAGTTCCAATAATTTGACCGTTAATTCGAGAATATCCAGAATATCTTGATTGTTCATATCGTAAAATTTAAAAGCGCAAGGAATACTCAATCACACATGGGTGCTTGTAAGCGTTTTACTTCTTTTCAAAAATAACAAAAAGGGTACAAAACAGCGATTGTGTATGTACCCTTTTCTAAAAATCTCCTACCTTATTATGCTTGAGAATTAGCTTCTTGTTCTGCCAATACCTCTGCTACGGGACGAAAATTGCCTTTTTTGAGCATTTCGTTTTCTGGCTCGTAAGGGCATACTTCCAAGATGGTTGTAATGTTAATATCGGTAATCTGGTAATCGTTGAGGTTGCCCAAATTCTTTTTTAGTAAAGTGTATACTTCGCCTGGGTCATTGGCATTGATTAGCATCATATGAGCCGTTTTCTTTTCCTTTTGAGATTTTTCATCAAAAGAAATATACTGCACTTTTGCTTTAAACCACGTTTCGGCATTGTTGTCTTCAAAAAACACCTCACTCAATTTCATTTTGGTAAGATTTGTAATTTGAAATTCGGGGGTATTGCTGGCCACAATCTCAAAAACTCTAGCCTCTGCGTCGGTGTAAGATACTGCATCAATCAAATACGCTTCGTTGATGGTTTTTAATGAGCCTGCCTCGTCCTCTCTCTGGTAACGAATTTTGGCCAAATACCAAGTTGCCATAATTAATCTGTTTTATTTTTATGCCTGCAAAACTATCAAGACTTTCTTAATATTCCGCAAAGCACGACCCAAACATTTTCGGTTCCATTATCCTTCTTGACTGAAGTAGTGAATTTTTTCTGTTGCATCGAACAATTGTCGATTGATGTAACGTAAATTTGACTATTGAGTTGCTACTTATTTGAAATAACTCCTTTTCATCCCAACTAAAAACCTTATGAAAAAAATAGTACTTGTACTTACCTGCCTTTGTGAGACTTTTTTAGGCTTTTCTCAGAAGAAATCCTCCACTGTAACGCCGACAGTTTATTATCCCGAGGCGAAAGAGTGGCAAATAAAATCTCCTGAAAGTGTTGGGTTAAAATCTGACAAAATCCAAGCTGCTATTGAGTTTGCTAAGGCGCATGAAATCAAGAATCCTCGCAACATGGAGGTCAATCATTACCAAACCTTTGGTAAAGAACCCTATGGTATTGGGATAGGACCTTTCGCAGAAAGAGGTGAGCCCACTGGTGTCATTATTCACAAGGGATATGTTGTGGCAACATGGGGTGAACCGTTGCGTTGCGATATGACACATTCGGTAACCAAAAGTTTTTTGTCGACTGTGGTCGGCTTAGCGGTTGACAACGGGCTTATTGGTTCGGTCAATGATACAGTATATAAATATGTGCCAGCGATTGAGGTTTATGGAAGTCCAGTTGCTCGACCAGCGGAGGATTATGGTAAACCTGAATTGCTCAAGCCATTTGATACCCCACACAATCGTAAAATCACTTGGGATCATTTATTGCGTCAAACTAGTGATTGGGAGGGAACACTTTGGGGCAAGCCCGAATGGGCTGACAGACCAAGTACTAATCCTGCCGAATGGACTACCCGACCACGCAATGCACCGGGAGTAGTATATGAATATAACGATGTACGAGTAAATGCCTTGGCTCTTGCGGCTACGAGCGTTTGGCGTAAACCATTACCTCAAGTACTCAAAACTATGATTATGGATCCAATCGGCGCTTCTAACACATGGCGTTGGACGGGTTATCGTAATTCTTGGATCGTATTGGACGGACAACCTGTTCAATCAGTGAGTGGAGGCGGACATTGGGGTGGGGGTATGTTTATCAATGCTTATGATATGGCTAGATTTGGGCTATTATGTTTGAGAAAAGGTCGTTGGAAAGAGCAGCAACTTATTTCGGAAAATTGGATTAAACAAGCCTTAACGCCAACTACAGCCGAGCCTACTTATGGGTATATGAACTGGTTTTTGAATACAAATCAGAAATTGCTACCGAGTGCTTCGCCAAACGTGTATTATCATTTGGGCAATGGCACCAACATGGTTTATGTCGACCCAGACCATGACTTGGTAATGGTAGTACGATGGATTGATAATAAATCATTAGATGGAATGGTAAAGGCTGTATTAGAGGCTTTTTGAGATTGAAAAAAGATTCAGTTCAAAATACTCAAAAAAATATAGTAAGTAAAAATACTTATTTTTAAAAGGGATTCTTTTTTATTTATAATCTCCCATTTAAAAAGTACTATAAATTTGTTGTTTTCAAAATATTGTTTGGTAAATCAATTTTGAAACAAAATATAATTTTAATAAATTAGGTTTTACGTTCTGAACAAAACACTAAAAGATAGCCTATGAACTTTAGCTTCAACAATTACAATACAGAAGGATTTTACGATGAAATGTTCGATGCAGAAGGAAATGTACGAATAGGATATGAAGCCTTCAAAGAGCGTGCCGAGCAATTGGGCGTAGAGGAATTTCTTCGTCGTCATCAAGCGGCTGAGCGTTCGTTGATGGCCTTGGGCATTACTTTTAACGTGTATTCTGAAAACGAAGGTACTGAGCGTATCATGCCCGTGGATATTATTCCAAGGGTAGTAGCTGCTGACGACTGGGCAAAAACCGAAAAAGGTTTAGTACAGCGTATTACAGCATTGAACATGTTTTTGGACGATATTTATAACGACCAAAAAATCTTGAATGATGGCGTGGTTCCACGTGAGTTAATCGAGTCTTCGAAAAACTTTTTGAAACCATGTATTGGCTTAAAACCTCCAAAAGGTATTTGGATTCATATCACGGGTACCGATTTGATTCGTGGCGATGATGGTGAGTTTATGGTTTTGGAAGATAACTTGCGTTGTCCTTCGGGAGTAAGTTATATGCTTGAAAACCGTGAGCTATTGAAGCGTACTTTCCCTGAAGTACTTGGTAAAACGCGAGTGCAACCTATTTCGGATTATCCAACGCGCTTGTTACAAATGTTACAATACATTAGCGACCGCCCAAATCCGACTATTGTGGTGCTTACACCAGGTATTTATAACTCTGCGTATTTTGAGCACTCATATTTGGCACAACAAATGGGTGTGGAGCTAGTCGATACCCGTGACCTAGTGGTGCATGATGGTTATGTAAAAATGCGTACAACCAAAGGTTTCCAAATTGTTGATGTGATTTACCGTCGTATCGATGATACCTTCTTAGATCCACAAACCTTTAACCCTCATTCTTTGATTGGTATCCCAGGTTTGATGGACGTGTACAAAGCTGGTCGTGTTGCGCTTGCCAATGCCCCAGGAACAGGCGTAGCCGACGATAAGGTAATTTATGCTTATGTACCTCGTATTATTAAATACTACTTAGGCGAAGAGCCAATTATTCCAAACGTAGAAACCTACATTTGTGGCGAGGATGATGACTGTAAATATGTATTGGAAAATATTGAAAAATTGGTAGTTAAGGAAGCAAATGAAGCTGGTGGCTATGGTATGTTGATTGGTCCGAAATCTACGAAGGAAGAACAAGAATTGTTTAAAAAACGTATCAAGGAAAACCCAAGAAACTATATCGCTCAACCAACTATTTCGTTGTCGCGCGTACCATGCTTGATCGATGATCATGCAGAAGGTCGTCACGTGGATTTACGCCCTTATATCCTTTACGGAAATGGCGTACAAGTAATCCCAGGAGGATTGACTCGTGTGGCATTGCGCAAAGGCTCCTTGGTGGTTAACTCCTCACAAGGCGGAGGCTCCAAAGATACATGGGTGTTGTATTAAGTATGAATGCTGAGTTTTGCATGTAAAGCATTGCGAAATTCACAGCTCATTATTTAGGTTGAATACTTAAGTGAAGGACTAAGAAATTAGTTTTGAATTTACTTTTTCTCAAAAATGAGTCATTCGGAATTCTAAGGTTGAGCTTGTTCTCTAAGTTTTCAACAAAAAAGCGGTCGGAAAACATTTTCCGACCGCTTTTTTGTTGTTACCCTGTGGATTTTACTCTGCTTGAGAGGCAATGCATTGCGTCTCTGCAACTAGAATATAAATTTTAAATTAATCACTCATTCATTCAATCACTAAATTAGGGATGACTCATGTTGTTCTTACTGAATCTTATAAGCTTTTGGCGCTTGCTGATTGATACCCAAAACTATCGTTTGATTTAGTTGTAGTACCGACCGAACGTCGCCTTTGATTTTCAGACCTGACTTGTTTTGTGAAATGCTTACAAAGTTCCCTTTTCCATCGCCTTGTAAGAGTAAACCATAATTGGCATCAGATTTACCAAATTTTAGTCTAGTGATGTTTTGATTACCTGCAAGCAATAAATCTTTTTTACCGTCTTTGTTGTAGTCTAATACCAACAGGTTGTACACTGGTGCAAATTGTGCTTCTATCGGTAACGCTTTTTCTTCAAATTTACCTTGAGCATTTAAGGTAAAATATCCTGTCTTGAGATAATTAGCTGTTAATTTTTCGGCACCATCTAGTTCTTTTTCATCAAAAATATCTTTCAAGGTTGCATCTCCATAACTATCATAGCTTGTGAATTTTTTACGCTTAATAGTAAGTTGTTCTAGCAATTCGTCGCGGGTAAGGTAAGGATATGACTTCCCTTGAACGTAAGTACACAAAATTGGGTCGACAGTCCCATTTTGGTCAAAATCTTTGAAATACAGTTCGGCAGGTTCTTTAAAACTAACCTTACACTGACTATTCAAACCTTGATTTCCCACTAAGATTTCTGGCTTACCATCACCGTTGAAGTCCTCAACGACGATTTTATTCCACCAACCTTGATAATTTTTATCAAAGTATTTGTCAGTCTCATTTACACTTTTACTACCTTGAATGGTAAATACAGAAATGGGCATCCATTCGCCTACAACAAGCAATTCTTGCTTTTTATCTTGATTCAAATCCACAAACGCGGCGTCTGTCACCATACCAATTTTTTGTAATTCTGCTGGGGTTTGATCTTTGAAAGTGCCATTACCTTGGTTGATAAGGATATAACTTCGTGGTGTTTCTGGATATCTGCCAGGAATTACTCTTCCACCTACAAATAAATCAGGTTTTCCGTCTTGATTGACATCGCCCACTCGTACACAACCCGTACTGATTGGCATATTGGGTAGGGCAGAGGTACTCAAGGTAAATCCGCCTTTTCCATTGTTGACATATAGCTGATCTTGAAGCAATGGATCATTTTCGGTAAAATTGCGATACCCGCCATACGCTACATATAGGTCAACTTTTCCATCGCCATTGGCATCGAAGAAAATGGCATCGCTGATATCTGCATTGGTTTTGGTAGCAATACTTTGCTTGCTGAACCCATTGGCTTTATTTTGGATAAATAGCTCACTGGCTTTGCCAAAACAACCACCTACAAATACGTCTTCCAGTCCATCTTGATTCACATCGGCTTTAATCATGACTGGTCCAACAAATGACATCGCTTGTGTGAGTAGCGACTGACGTTTGAAATCATTTTGAACTATCGTGGCTGCTAGGCTTTGAATAGGGGAGTTAGTTTCGACAAAATAGGTCTTAACCTCCAATTGTTTTGGGGTAATATCTGTCGCATTTTTTTCTTCCAAAACTAAGGCTTGGTCTGCTTTCACATTTTTTAATACTTGAACTTTACCACTTGCCCAAGTAACTTTCAGTGAGTCAATTGTTTGTGATTTTCCTAATCCAAAGTGCAACTCAAAACTCACATTGGATTGAAAGCCACGGGTAGGCATTTGCTCTTGGTGTTGCGAATTGCCTGAAGCGTATATCCTGACCGTTGTGCCGATTCCCATCGTGTTCGGTGCATTTCCTTTAAACTGGATGTTGAGGTAGTGATTCTCAGACTTTTGCTTGCTTTCATTCTGGTATATGAAGGCAGGAAGATTGATGTTATTGACCACTAAATCCAAATCGCCATCTTTATCGAGGTCGCTGTAGGCTGCGCCACTGCTATTCGAAGGACGACTTAAGCCCCATTTGTCTGATAAATTGGTGAATTGGAGATTACCTTTGTTGCGAAACATATAATTGCTAACATTGGAAGAAGGCATTTTTTTAACCAATTCTAATACATCCTCACGCTGAAAACCGCCTTGTTTTTGTTTAATGAAATCATCCATATATTTCAAAAAGTCCAAATTGGTATAGTCGTGCAAATACCCATTGGTTACATACAAGTCTTTCCAGCCATCGTTGTCATAATCTGCAAAAAGCGCCGACCAACTCCAGTCGGTATTCGAAACTCCTGATACTTGTCCTATTTCACTAAAAGAGCCATTTCCGTTGTTGAGGTGCAACATATTGCGCATATACTGATGATGAAAACCCGATTGTACACTCAAATCAAACTTGTAATAATTGTCGGGCGCCATCAGTAATTTTTGACGACGATTGTCTTCTGGCAACATATCTAATGTAAAAATATCTGGCAATAAGTCATTGTTGATATCAGCTACATCGTTGCCCATCGAAAAATTAGAAGTATGTCCCAATTGCTCAAGACTTACCTCTGCAAATCCACCTTTTTGATTATTGAGATACAGTCTATCAGGCACTGCATAGTCATTACTTACATAAATATCTGGCCAGCCATCTTGGTTAAAGTCGGCAATACCTGCTCCTAGACCGTATGAAAGAGCCGAACTTTGAATGCCCGCCTGACCCGTAATATCTCTGAAAAATCCCTTGTCATTGGTATAGAATCTTGACCCACTCACTGAGTCATCAACCTTGAGTAACTCGGCAGTATCGGACAAGTTGAGTACTGGAAGCGATTTGATATTATGATTTAACAGAAAAAGGTCGAGATCACCATCTTTGTCGGCATCAAAGAAATAGGCATTTGTGCTCGATGCAGGACTATCTAAGCCATATCTTGACGCCTCCTCCGAAAATGTTGGAATACCGTTAGCATCATTTCCTTGATTGATAAAAAGCTCGTTGGCTTTCTTTTCTGGACGAAGATTGCCCGAATGACATACATAAATGTCAAGCTTGCCATCGCCATTAATATCCACCATCGTAACGCCAGTCTTCCAAGGACCTTGGCGACCAGCTACACCAGCTTGGGCGGTAATATCTTGAAACTCCATTTGAGTTTTATTCAAATAGAGCTTGTTTTCATTCATATTACTTGTAAAATATAAATCATCATAGCCATCTCCATTGACATCACCCACAGCTACACCTCCACCGTTATAGAAGTACTCGTACATGAGCACGTTAGTGTTGAGACCTTCGTCTATTACATTTTGGAAATCGACATGAGTTTTTTCAGCTGGCAGTAAGGTAAAAAGTCCTTCGGGAGACGAATCTTCTGAAGTGGGTTGAGAGGTATCTGCACAACTCATGAGAATACTTGTACAGAAGAAAAGGAAGGTTGTATAGGAAAAAATTTTCATGCTTGTTAAATAGACGATTGTAAAGGGTCTGCTTGATTTAGATTTTGTTAATTAATAAGTTATTGAGCCACTTTGGATTGGCGCGCTACTTGTTTCTTAAGGGTTACAACTACTGAAAACTACCTAATTTTCTCGACTTTTTTAAAGAAGATATTCAGAAAAATAAGGAAAATGTCGGATTCACAAATACTTCAAAGATTGCATAATAATGAGAACAAAAAAGAGCTTGTGCTACGCATATTTTCCATTTTCCCTAAAAATGAATGCTTCCTCAAAATGTAGTGGAGTAATGGTTTATAAAAATATTTAAAATTTCACTATTTTATTGTTTTTGTAAATAAAATGGGGTTTTCTTGTGATTGATTATATACTTTTTTTAACTGCATTTTTCAGATATATTCCTCTTTTATCGTACTATATTAACACTAATCAATAAGTATGCAGACTGATTGGTTGTTTTGTGATAAATTTTATTCTTTTTGTGCAAATGTTTGCACAGCCTTATTTCCTCATTTAATCAAAAAAAATAAAATAATTCTCAATTTTGTGAGTAATTGTATGGGTATAAAAAGTACAACTATTTCTTACTTTGTTAAAAGTATGAGAGTGCATAGACCCCACTTTCGTACTACAGGCGAGCTTGTGCATGATGGCTTGACCATATCTATCTAAAGTAATTATAACTATGAAAATTTCGGACGACTGCGTGTTCAAGATTGAGCATTGCCTCAATACCTACGTGTATTTATTCCAATCCCATTACAATTCCATAACATAAAAAATTATGATTAATTCTACTCAGTGGAAGCATCAGAGTCGGAGAATTTGTTTTCTGACTTTGGGGTTCATTTTTATGGTTTTTGCTAATACACTTGCCCAAAGTGTAAAAGGAAAAATCACTGATGACAAAGGTCAAGGTTTGCCCGGGGTCAACATTTTAGTGAAGGGCACTAGCGTCGGTACTACTTCCGATGTCAATGGTGTGTACTCCGTTAATGCTGGCAAATCTGCGATCTTAGTTATTACCTCAGTTGGGTTTATTTCCCAAGAAGTATCTGTGAACAGTCGTTCTGTTGTAGACGTTGCCCTTGCTACCGATGTTAAATCTCTTGAGGAGGTTGTGGTAGTAGGTTACGGTACGCAGAAAAAAGTAACTGTTACAGGTGCTGTTGTTGCTGTACAAGGTGAGAAAATATTGAAGTCACCAGCAGTGGATCTTTCGAACTCATTGGCAGGTCGTTTGCCAGGTTTGGTGGTTATCCAACAAAGTGGTGAGCCAGGAAACGATGGTGCTAATATCTCGATTCGTGGTACAAATACCCTTGGTAACAGTAGTCCACTTGTGGTAATTGATGGTATTCCTGATCGTGACGGTGGCTTGGGTCGTTTGAACCCACGTGACATCGAATCGATTTCGGTTTTGAAAGATGCTTCGGCGGCGATTTATGGTGCTCGTGCAGCAAACGGTGCTATCTTGGTAACAACCAAAAGAGGTAAAACTGGTAAGCCAACGATTACTTATGATATGAACCTTGGATGGGCTCAGCCAACAAGAGTTCCTCAAATGTCAAGCGCTGCAGAGTATGCTAAAATCATGAATGAGCTTCCGATTTATAAAAATATTCCAGCAGGAGAGTGGGGAGCTGCATGGCAAAGTATTCAAAACACTGGTACGTACAAGTCTCCAACTGCAGGAGTAGGTACAATCAATGCCAACTATAGCCCAGACGCTGTGAAGAAATTTGCTGATGGTTCAGACCCTTGGCGTTATCCAAATACTGACTGGTTTGGCGATGCCTTCAAAACTTGGACTCCACAAAGCCGTCATAACTTACAATTGTCGGGTGGTTCTGAAAATATGCGTTATATGGCTTCTTTGGGCTATGTTTCACAAGATGCCTATTACAAAAACTCAGCTACTAACTACCACCAATACAATTTCAGAACAAACCTTGATGCCAAAATCAACAAGTACATTAGTGCAAACTTGGGTATCATGGTGCGTCGTGAACAACGTAGATATCCAACCGAAAGTGCGGGTTCTATCTTCCGTATGTTGATGCGTGGTCGTCCGACTGAGCCAGAAGTTTGGCCAAATGGTTTACCAGGTCCAGATATTGAAAATGGTCAAAACCCTTATGTGATTACAACTAATGCTACAGGTTATGTGGACAATCCAACTGACTACGTGCAATCTAACGGTTCGGTAGTTTTGACTAACCCTTGGGTAGATGGTTTGAAGGTTACATTGTCGGGTGCGATTGACAAAAACAGCCAAACTAGTAAGACATGGCAAACACCATGGATGTTGTACTATTGGGACAAACAAACCTATCAATCAGATGGCGTAACGCCATTGTTGGTAGGTGCGATTCGTTCAAACTTTACAGATCCTCGTTTGAACCAATCATATAGCAACGTTTTGAATACCAACTTGACTGCCATGATTAACTATGACAAGAAATTTGGTGCAGATCATAACTTGAGCTTCTTGGCTGGTGTAACTCGTGAGACTTTCGATGGAGATAATTTCTTTGCTTACAGACGTAACTATATTTCTTCGGCTGTTGACCAGTTGTTTGCAGGTGGTTCTTTGCAACAGAATACAGGAGGTAGTGCTTATAACCGTGCTCGTTTGGGTTATTATGGTCGTGTGCAATACAACTACAAGGAGAGATATTTGTTAGAGTACATCTGGCGTTATGATGGTTCTTATATATTCCCAGGTGCTCATCGTTTTGGTTTCTTCCCAGGGGTATTGGTAGGTTGGAATATTTCTAACGAAGATTTCTTCAAAGTTAAAGGTGTTGACAATTTGAAACTTCGTGCTTCTTATGGTCAAATGGGTAACGACCAAGTATTCTTCAATAACCAATTGCAAGAATATGCTTACTTGTCGACATTTGGTTTTGGACAATATCCTATCAACAACCAAGTGGTAACTACTTTGACAGAGACAGTTTTAGCAAACCCTAACTTTACTTGGGAACGTGCTAATAACTACAACATTGGTCTTGATGGGTCATTCTTAAATAACAAGATTAACCTAACATTTGAATACTTCTACAACAGAAGAGATCAAATCTTGATTCAGAAAACAGGTTCAACGCCAGCATCTTCAGGTATCAACTCTTTGTTACCTCCAGTAAACGCAGGTATTGTTGAAAACCGTGGTTTTGAATTCAACGTAGGCTATAATGGCAAAGCGTCAAAAGATTTAACTTTTAGAGCGGCTGTTAATGGTGGTTATGCTAAAAACAAAGTAGTATTTATGGACGAAGTACCTGGAGCTCCAAGCTACCAATTGCAAGAAGGTAAGCCAATAAACGGCTACTTGGTATATGAATCTGATGGTGTGTTCAAAAATACAGCTGAAATCGATGCTAATAAATTGGACTACTCAGCAGTAACATCAAGATTGATTCCTGGTGACATGAAATTCAAAGATGTAAATGGCGATGGTAAAATCAACGGTGATGACCAAGTAAGATTAGACCAAAATTCTACACCTACATTCAACTTTGGTGCTACTATTGATATTCGTTACAAAGGATTTGATGTGAGTGCGCTCTTCCAAGGTGCTATGGGGGCTTCTATCCGTATCCAAACGGAGTCAGGTGATATCGGTAACTACTTGAAATATTCGTACAACAATAGATGGACAATCGATAACCCAAGTAGCGTACACCCACGTTTGGCAAGTAGAGGAGATACCTACTTTACTGGCGGTAACTACGGTAACAATACCTATTATCTGTTTAGTAAAGACTATGTTCGTTTAAAGAACATCGAATTAGGCTATAATTTTCCAAGTAATATTACTGAGAAGCTGAAACTAGGAAATTTGAGAGTTTATGTCAATGCCTTGAATTTGTTTACAATTGACAAAAACAAAATCTTTGACCCAGAGGCGACTGCTCAAGGTGGTGTGTACTACCCACAATCACGTGTGATAAATGCAGGTTTGAGTCTAACCTTCTAAAAACGTAATTTAACATGAAGAAATTTAGTATAAAAGTAGGCTTATTCGCTGCTCTGATGGGGCTTACTTTATCTTGTGATCAAGAATTTTTGAATACCAAACCCTTAGATAAAATATCGAGTGCTGCAACATGGGCTGATGGACCACTTTCGGAGGCTTTTGTTTTTAATGTGTACTCTTTCTTAGGATATGGAGGTTTCGAAGAGCAAGCTTTGGCGGCTTACACCGATGAAGCGATGTTTACGCACGCTGGGCGTAACATCAACACTTTTACTGAAGGTACTGAAAGTCCAAACAACATTGCTTGGGTGAGTGATACCTACGGTTGGGATAAAATGTATCTTGCGATTCGTGAGGCAAACGTAGCATTAGAAAATCTACCAACAGCTACTTTTACCAATGCTACACTAAAAGATCGCTTAATTGGTGAGTCATATTTCTTGCGTGCTTATTACTATCAACAATTACTCCGTTTTTATGGCGGTGTACCTTTGATTAGTAAATCTTACGGTTTGAACGAAGATTATACTGTAGCAAGAAGCTCGTATGATGAGTGTGTGAAGTTTATCGTGAGTGATTTGGACAACGCTATCAAACTTTTGGATGGCAAACCGTCTACCCCAGGTCGTGCTACTAAGTTGTCAGCGATGGCATTGAAAGCTCGTGTATTGTTGTATGCAGCGAGTGATTTGCATGATGGTCCTACGGCAAAGGCAAAATCTCCAGTGTTAGCTTCATATCAAAATATTGATTTGTTAGCATATCCTTCTGGCGACCGTGCTGCACGTTGGCAAGCGGCAAAAGCTGCTGCAAAGGCAGTATTAGATGCTACTACGGGTTATAAATTGAATTTGACAGCACCAGTATCTGTTGAAGAAGGTAAAAACAACTATAATGCCATCGCAATGGGTGGTCAGAGTGCTGTGGCTGATCCAGCTGCTGCATCTGAGTTATTATTCCAACGTACGCATACAGCCTTGTATACACAAGAGGATAACTGGCCTTTGGGAGGTATTCACTATGGTATCAACAACGGACCAAACGGTTATCACAACTGGGCAGGTAATACGCCAATCCAGCAATTAGTTGATGACTATGAAATGATGGACGGTACCAAATTTGACTGGAATAATGCTACACATAAGGCGGCACCTTACGAAAATCGTGACCCACGTTTCTATGCTTCGGTACTGTATGATGGAGCACCTTGGAAGCCTCGTCCTGCTGACGTTGCAGCGTTAGACCCTGCTAACCAAATTCAAACAGGTTATTATGATGACGGAAAAGGAGGAGTTTTGAATGGTATCGATACACGTGAGTCTGCTGTAGAAAACTGGAATGGTAGCCGTACACACTATTACACTCGTAAGTTTATCGATCCAAACCCAGCATTGGCTGATAACCAATCTTCTGCACAGGTGATTCCTTGGCCTTTTATTCGTTATACAGAAATGGCATTGAGTTATGCTGAAGCAAGTATCGAAACTGGCGATGAAGCAGAAGCTTTAAAGTGGATCAATAAAATTCGTTTCCGCTCAGGTATGCCTGCTGTAAATGACAAAGGTACTGCTTTGCGTGACCGTTTGAGAAATGAAAGACGTATCGAGTTGTCTTATGAAGAGCATCGTTATCATGATGCACGTCGTTGGATGATTGCTGCTTCTACGGTAGGACGTGGCGTAAAATCTATCCATGTAGATGCTAAACTTAAACCGGGTATGACGGCACCTGCTATCTATAAATACGATAAAAATCGTTACAATTATAGCTATTCAGTGGAGGATAATACGTCTAACGAAACGCGTACTTGGAACGACAAAATGTACTATCGTGCGTTGAGTCGTAACGAGGTATTACGTAATACTAAGTTGGTACAAACCCAGGATATTCGAATTAATCCTATCCCTAATCCAAATATCCTTTAGGCAGTCAGTGATGACTGCCTAATTTGGTTAAATCGTCTTATATCTTTAGAAATGCCAGATTACTAATTCAATGATTTATTTCACTTTATGATTTTAACAATATAAAATATACATATATTGTGCACTAATCAGTCAATATTGGAGTTTTACTATTAAGTAGAAAGCGTTTGACTTTTCCTCTTTCAACATAAATTTATAAAATATGAAATCTTCAATGAAAAGCTTGGGTATTCTCAACGGGATAGTAGCGGTTGCTTTAGTTGGCTTTTGTATGAGTTGTCAGTTTTTTCAAAAGAAAATTACAGAGCAAGACTATGCCACTCGCTGGTCGGATATGGCATTATATATTACCAAAAATACCCCTGGCAACTCGCCAACATATGCTTCCAGATGTCTCGGTTATATCGGTCTTACCATGTACGAATCTGTGGTGCATAGCGACCAAACGTATGCCTCAATGGCAGGGCAGTTGGACAGTCTACAAAGCTTGCCTATGCCTCAGCCCAATCAAAAATACGATTGGATTGTTGCGCTCAATGCCTCACAGGCATCTATCATCAAGGCGCTTTACAAACAAACTTCTGATATCAATAAAACAAAAATAGATTCACTCGAAAATGCTTTCCTAGAAGCACGCTCCGCTAATATCACTGACCCCGAAATCACAAAACGCTCTATTGCTTACGGTCGTGAAGTCGCAGAAAAGATATTCGAGTGGTCAAAAACTGATGGAGGAAATGAAGGTTATTTTAAAAATTTTGATAAAAAAAGAGTTTATCCTCAAAAACTAGGAGGATGGCAACCTCCACTCTATAGCCAATCTTTTAGTCGTTCGCCATTACATCCAGATTGGGGTAAAAACCGCACTTTTTTAGTAGCAGATCATAAAATTGCGGCACCCAAGCCCATTCCTTTTGACTCAGTGCCTCAATCGGAATACTATCAACAGTTTTTAGCCGTATATCGCCAGCGCAATGCCTTGACCCAACAACAGAAGGAAGCTGCTGTATGGTGGGGAGATGATCCAGACGAAACTTTTACTCCTCCTGGGCACTCGTATTATATCGCAACGCTAGTGATAAAGAAAATCAATCCTCCGCTCATTAAGTGTGCCGAAACGTATGCCCGTGTAGGTATAGGGGTTGCAGATGCTTTTGTGAATTGTTGGAAATGGAAATATGAGTTTTTTACTGAGCGTCCTAATACGTTTATTCCAAAGTATATCGATAAGTTCTGGGAGTCATTTTGGCCAGATCCACCATTTCCTGCTTTTCCGTCAGGTCATGCTATTCAAGCGGCTGCAACAGCTACCGTTTTAGGCAATTTGTATGGCAACTCTATCACCATCACTGACGACTCACACGTAGGTCGAAAACCCGATGGACTACGAAATGTAGAATTTAAAGCTCGTACATTTAATGCACTTTGGGATGTTGCCAACGAAGTTGCCAACTCTCGTTTTTACGGAGGTATTCATACGCCGATGGACAACAATGCAGGCTTGCAAAAGGGAAAAGAAATTGGAGAAAATATCAATAGCCTAATATGGCAAAAAAGCCTCTATAAAAAGGAATAATAAAAGTTGAAAAGGGTTCCCTTGTAATTGCCTTCACAGGTAATAAATCAAGGTGAAATTTACCATTTTTTGATCTTTTTATGTAAAAATGTATTGTTGGATTTCAGCAATCAGCTATGGGCACTCGGCAAAGTTTCTCTATGGTTTTCTAAGAAACATATTTAAACTTTTAGCCTATAACCTTTTGCTTGTGAGTTCCTTCTAATAACGAATATACTATTAACTAATAACGTCTAAAAACCTACAAGTATAAATAATGAAATGCCTTACATAGCTCAAGTTTGACACCTACCACTAGTAATTAACCCAATGAGCTATTGTTAAACTACTTGATATTTGAATGAGAAGTTCAGTCTTATTCATAATGCTCACATTGGCCATCCTTGGCGTTCTACTGATTTCAGGATAGATTATGGTTTGCAATGATACCATTGCAAGGTGATTCTTTTGTAGCCCATTGGATGAATTTTATGTCCTATCAAGGCTACTCTCTTTCATTTCTTTAAGCAAATTTCTATGATTAAACCTTTACTAAAATTAGGAATAGTATTTCTTGCGAGCACTACTATTGTTCAAGCGCAAAAAATGTTTACGGAAGTGTCAAAACAAGCAGGTATCAATCACCAGTTCGAAGTGTTCGAAGGTTTTTTGGGTGGTGGAGCGTGTGTGATTGACATCAATAATGATGGCTTCGAAGATATTTTTATCGCTGGTGGTAAAGCCGATGACGTATTGTATCTCAATAATCGAAACGGAACTTTTACCAATATTTATACAAAATCAGGGCTTACCAAAACTCGAAATTATCTAACACAAGGAGCAGTCGCCGCCGACGTAAACCGTGATGGTTGGGTAGATTTATATATTACGACGATTACTTCAAAAGGTACCAAAAAGATTATTCCCCGAGAAATCAATTTGCTTTTTTTGAATAATAAAAACAATACTTTCAGAGATGCTACCAAAGAATATGGATTAGGTGAACTGTATTCGTTTAGTACTGGGGCTAATTTTGGTGATGTCAATGCTGACGGATATCCCGATTTATACGTTGGAAATTATTTTACCCAATACCCAGGCGATTTGAGTACCATCAATGCCTCGATGATAGTTGGTGCCAATCAAATAGGAGAGGGTAATTTGTTGATTAACCAACAGGGCAAAGGTTTTAAAGATGAGTACAAAGCATATGGACTTTCGCATAAAGGTTTTGGTTTTGGAGGTGTTTTTACCGATTATGACAACGATGGCGATCAAGACTTGATTGTCAACCATGATTTTGGGTACAAAAAGACCCCAAACTTGTTGTTGGACAACCAATATCCTATGAGTTATTTCAATGACGTTGCGCCTAAATTGGGGATGGATTTGAAAATTAATTCGATGGGTACTGCCGTTGGTGATTATAATAATGATGGTTTGATGGACTATTTTTTTACCAATATTCGGTTTAATAAGCTGATGATAAATAATGGTCCTGGAAAAGCTTTTTCTGACAAAACCGCAGAGGCTGGTCTGAATACAATCACGATTAGTTGGGGCGCAAATTTTGCTGATTTTGACCATGATGGCGATTTAGATTTGTTTGTGGTCAATGGCGACTTGAATCCTAATTGTGTACCAATGGGGGATTTTTATTTCGAGAATAACAATGGTAAATATACCGACTTGGCTGGTCTCAAAGGTATAAATGACTACGGCATTGGTCGTGGTTCGGTCATGTTAGATTATGACAACGATGGTGACTTGGATTTACTAGTGGTCAATCAAAAGCCTGTATTACCCAATTTCCCAACAGAGTCGGTTACCCATTTGTATCGCAATGATGGCGCAAAAGGAAATTGGATAAAAATTGCCTTGAAAGGTATTCAAGCCGAAACACATGGTTTGGGTTCTAAAGTGGAAATAGTAGTTGGTGGTAAGCATTATATTCGTGAAATAGACGGCGGAGGCTCTAGTCATTTGTCTCAAAACGCCACATTTGCCCATTTTGGACTTGGGAATGCTACACAGGTCGACGAAATTATTGTGCATTGGACGGGAGGATACAAGCAAGTACTCAAAAATCAGAAGGCCAATCAATTAGTGGTAATTACCGAGGAGGAACATGTTGATCCCTTAGTTTGGACCAAATTAATCATAGGAGTAGTCGTGGTACTGGTGCTTTTGGGAGGGTATTTTATTTGGAAAAACGTACGTAAAAAGAAATAAGCATTTTATGGATAAATGAATGAGCGATCAAGAAAGGGGGCGTATATTATGCTCCCTCTTCTATAATAGGCTTTCGACAAAAGTGATGATTTTAGGTAAAAAGATAATAATATGGCAAATCATAGAAGCCATAGCCGTTATCCAAACCGAGCCAGCAGCGATATCTTTGGCTTTTTTGGCTAAAGGATGAAAGTCTGGAGATGCCAAATCCACAACCGCTTCAATCGCGGAATTAAACCCTTCTGAGGCAATCGCCAGTCCGTTGCCCAATACCACAAACAGCCACTCGGTAATGCTAATATCGAAAAACCAGCCAAACAAAAGCCCAAAGCCGAAAATAAGCAGATGTATCCGAAAGTTATTTTCTTTCAGCAACATTCCTATGCCCTGAAAAGCATAAGTAAGACTTTTGAAAAATTTGAGAAATTGAATCATGGGATAGTTAATAGTTAAAGACATTTAATAAGGTGTTTCCCTCGCAAAATAACTAAAAAAAGGCCAGTCCCCTGAACTGACCTACTAAATTAATGCTATTAAATCGATATGTCTAAATTGCAAATACGCAATGCACTGTATCTCTACAACCGTATCACCTAGTCCGAGACTAAGTCTCGAACTAGGTGATACGGTTAAATGCTAATAATTAGAAATTAAATTCACAATTCTTAATTCACAACTCAGCATTAATACTTACTTGCCACAATCTTTTCTGCGAGTATCTGCTAAAGCGATGATTCTCCAACCTTCTGGAGTTTTGAAAAGCTGAAAGGCATCAACGCCACAATGACTAAATTTACCATTGGCATAAAATTCATAGGGAGTCCAAGCGGTTGCCATCTGCCCATCAATTCTGATTTCATAGCTCAATAACCTTTCTTCAATTGCCAAACTGGCAGGAAGTGAGCCAATTTGTTTGACAAAATCGGCAATTCCATTTTCGGTGGTAAGTTCCATTTGTTGTGTTTTACGACTCATTCCTATCGATTGCATTCGGATAGATGGGTGAAAAACTGCTTTAATCATAGTTGTATCATGCTTTTGCATGCCAGTAAATAGCTGGTCGATGACCGCCTTTACTGCAGTTTCGTCGGTAGACTGAGCAGATAGTGTTGCTGTAATTCCTATGATGAGGGAAAAGGTTAGTATAATTTTTTTCATATTAAAAAAAGAGTTTAAATACATGTGTCGACTCTGAAGTGTAAGCTGTAATAAAGATATTCATTTTCACATAAATGATTGACATGCTGAATAGCAAAAAAGGTTGTGCCGACATTTTTTCAAATATCAGCACAACCTTTAAAGTTGTTTATTTCTGTAGCATCCAAGATATATCTTTCAGGTTATTTTCTAATAACAGATATACCTATAACTACTAACTAGTTCCTAGAATTCAGCAGTTTTTGGCGTACGAGGGAAAGGAATTACGTCACGGATATTAGTCATACCCGTTACAAACATTACCAAACGTTCGAAACCAATACCGAAACCAGCGTGTGGTGCTGTACCAAACTGGCGAGTTTCTAAGTACCACCAAATTGATTCGATAGGAATACCGACTTCTTGACAACGTTGTGCCAATTTTTCGTAGTTATCTTCACGTTGCGAACCACCGATAATCTCACCAATACCTGGGAATAATACGTCCATTGCGCGTACAGTTTGCCCAGGAACATTATCAGTTACTTCATCCAACTTCATGTAGAAAGCTTTGATGTCTTTCGGATAGTTGGTTAAGATAACTGGTTTTTTGAAGTGTTTTTCTACCAAATAACGCTCATGCTCAGATTGCAAGTCGATACCCCAAGCTACAGGATATTGGAATTTACCTTCTTTATGACGTTTTGAGCTCAATAAGATTTGGATTGCTTCGGTATATGTCAACTTGACATAATCGTTGTCAATCACAAATTTCAATTTCTCAATAAGCGCCAGTTCTGAACGCTCTTCTTGTTTCTTATTTTTCTCTTCTTCTTTCAAGCGACCTTCCAAGAATACCAAGTCATCATAACAGTTGTCAAGGGCATACTTGATCACATACTTAGTAAAATCTTCAGCCAAAGCCATGTTGTCTTCTAATTCATAAAAAGCAACTTCTGGCTCAATCATCCAGAACTCAGCCAAGTGACGAGCCGTGTTTGAGTTTTCAGCACGGAAAGTAGGACCAAAAGTATAAACTTTTGATAACGCCATAGCGCCTAATTCACCTTCCAACTGACCCGAAACCGTTAGATTTGTTTCACGACCAAAGAAGTCTTCTTTGTAGTTAACAGACCCATCTTCGTTCAATGGTGGATTCTTAGGATCGAGCGTAGTTACACGAAACATTTCGCCTGCACCTTCAGCATCCGAACCAGTAATGATTGGAGTATGAAGATAGAAGAAACCATTGTCGTTGAAGTATTTATGAATGGCATATGCCAAAGTGTGACGAACACGAAGGATTGCTGAGAATGTATTTGTACGAGGACGCAAGTGACCAATTTCTCTCAAAAACTCCAATGAGTGTTTTTTAGGTTGTAATGGGTATTTCTCAGGGTCGGCAGTACCATATACAAGTGCAGATTTTACTTGTAATTCTACTTTTTGACCTGAACCTTGTGACTCGATTAAAGTTCCTGTAATGGCTACACATGCACCCGTTGTAATGAGTTTTTGAGTTTCCTCATTCAAAACACCTGCCTCAGCCACAGCTTGGATATTGTGAATAACCGAACCATCATTGATATTAATGAAAGTTACGTTTTTAGATTCACGCTTGGTTCTTACCCAGCCTTTTACTGTAATTTCTGAGCCTACAGCTGCTTCTGCTAAGATTTGTTTGATTTGCATTGTCTAGTTTTACAAAATGTATTTGAATAAATCTTCTTTATACCTCCATACGTAAGTATTTTAGTAAATAGGATTGCCATTTTGGTTACCTACTATTCAAAATTACTTACAATTCTGTCAATTACCGAATGATGAATTGCTTTTCATAAGTTTTTTGTAAGTGGTCGAAAAAAGTTTGAAAATGTAAGTTTCTGTTTTACAGATTTTTATGTAAAATGATTATTTGTATTTGGGATTTGTCAAACATCTTAATTATTTTTATCGAGCAAATTGGCAAGATTGTTGATAGAGGGTGAAAAGAAAGACCGTCCTCAAACCTTATACCAAACTTGATGGATGTTTCTACAGTAATCCTTACATGTCATAAAATATGCAAAAACTATCCTTAAACCAGTCGCTTCAGCAGCGACTATCACCACAACAAATTCAGTTTATAAAGCTCTTACAAATTCCGACGTTTGAGCTGGCGGCTAGAATTGAGGAGGAGCTTGAGATAAATCCAGCTTTGGAAGAAGGCATGGAGATGGATAATGACGTCCAAGAGCAAAAGGAAGAATTTGATGAAGAATTCGACGACTATAAAGAAGATGAATTTGCTGATTATGAGGACAGAGATTTGGATATAGACTCCTACCTCCATGATGATTATAGTGGTTACAAAATGCAAGGTGACGGAAACGGAGGGGAAGAAGAAGAAAAAGAAATGCCAATCATGATGGTGGAAAGTTTAACAGACCATCTCAACACTCAGCTCGGTTTTCTTCGATTAGACGAAACAAAAGAAACTATTGGAAAACAAATCATCGGTTCTATTGAAGCCGATGGCTATATTCGACGTCCAATGCAGGCCATTGTAAACGACCTTGCTTTCACACAAGGTGTTTATACCAGCATTGAAGAAGTCGAGGAGGTTTTGCGTGCCATTCAGACTTTCGACCCAGCGGGTATCGCTGCCAGAGATTTGAAGGAATGCCTATTACTCCAACTTGACCGCAAGTCCCAAAATGAGCCACGTATTCAGGATGCTATCCGAATAGTAGATGAGTACTTTGATGAATTTTCGAAAAAACACTACGAGAAGATTCAAAAGCGTCTTGGTATCACAGATGAAGCAATGAAGGAAGCGATCTCTTTGATTACTAAATTGAATCCCAAACCCGGTGCTTCTGACGATGATTCGAATGTGACGCAGTTCTTAATGCCTGACTTCATTCTGACGAATAATAATGGTAAGTTGGAAATTTTCTTGAATTCCAAAAATGCACCAGAATTGCGTGTGAGTACTTCATTCCACGAAATGCTCGAAACATATGACAAGAGCGACAAGAACAATAAATCAATAAAAGAAACGGTTACGTTTATCAAACAAAAACTGGATTCGGCCAAATGGTTTATCGACGCCATCAAACAACGTCAACAAACGCTCTTGAAAACTATGCAGGCGATTGTGGATTATCAAAAGGAGTTCTTTTTGTCGGGGGATGAGTCAAAACTTAAACCAATGATATTGAAAGATATCGCCAACGAAATCGAAATGGATATTTCTACCGTTTCGAGGGTGGCGAGTAGCAAATCGGTACAAACAGAATTTGGCTTGTATTTGCTTAAATATTTCTTCTCAGAAGGTATTTCGACCGAATCGGGCGAAGATGCTTCAAGCCGAGAAGTAAAAAATATCTTGAAAGAATTGATCGAGAATGAACCTAAGAAAAATCCGCTTTCGGATGATAAACTAGAAAAATACTTAAACGAAAAAGGATATAATATTGCTCGAAGAACGGTGGCAAAATATCGTGAACAACTCAATATCCCTGTAGCCCGCCTTCGTAAACAACTTTAATTGCAAGTCTATCATAAGTGAATGATGAATAGTTTTAAATTTGCTGTTGCAAGAAAATTATTCATCATTCACTTTTATTTTACTCGACTTTGAACGCTCGTCTCGCATATATTCTCTCTGTAGTACTACATCCCTTAGTTATGCCAACCTTGTTGTTTGGGATTATTTTTTACCAAGCGCCAGCTGCTATACCCAACCTAGAACTTTTTAACAGTGCAGCCAAAGTAGGAATGCTAAGTCTAAAGTTAGGACTTTTGATTCTGATTTTCCTTCAAACCTTCCTAGTTCCAGCGCTTTCTATCTATTTTGTATTTCGTTTAGGCTATATCAAAACACTTGATATGCAGACACTTCGCGACCGACGATTGCCCTATCTTCTTACCGTGATTATTTACACCTTTATTACGGCATTTTATACAAAATCCATTCAACAATTCCCTGAAGTAGCCGTGCTGATGAGCAGTATTACCTTTTCTATTGCGGTGGTATCTTTTGTTAGTTTGTACTGGAAAATATCCGCTCATGCTGTTGGCATATCAGGAACTATAGGCGCAATCTTGGGTATTGCGATTCACTTACCAGAGGCGCACTTGCTTGGAACACTTGCTACGTTAGTAATTTTAGGAGGCTTCTTACTTTCCGCTCGATTACAGTTGGCAGCACATACACTTTCCCAGATTATTGCAGGTGTAGCAGTGGGTCTAGCTATTAGTTTATCAGTCACTTTGCTTTTATTGTGAGCATATATTTTGAAGTTTCTTGTATGAGATAATTATCAAAACTAAAATTAAATAGTATGCTTGCATAACAAATTATTTTTTTAGAACTTCAAACATTGATTGTAAAACCTTTTTAACAGAAAATCTATGTTTGAATTACTAAAATATGAAGTGAAAAATGCTATTGCATTTATTACGCTCAATCGACCTGAGGTGTATCATGCTTTAAATCCTGGTCTGATTCAGGAAATAACCAAAGCCGTAAATATGGCATCAGAAGATACTGACGTTCGTGTGATGGTGTTGACCTCAGAAGGGGAGAAGGCATTTTGCTCTGGTGCAGACTTAAAAGAAGGGTTGGGCAATATAAAACTACCAAGCGAATCATTACGTAAAAACTACAATCCGATGGTATTGGCTATGCGAAATTCTCCCAAACCAATTATTGGGGGATTAAATGGCATCGCTGCAGGGGCAGGGTGTTCGTTGGCTTTGGCTTGTGATATATTAATTGCCTCTGAAACTGCGGCAATGTCTGAAATTTTTGTCAGTATTGGCTTAATTATCGACGCTGGCTCTTCGTATTTCTTACCAAGAATTGTTGGTTCACAACTTGCTTTTGAGCTATGCTCTACAGGTAGGCGCTTAAGTGCTCAGGAGTGTTTGGAATTAGGTTTGGTTTCGAAAGTAGTGCCAGCAAATGAATTTAGAGCAACATTGGAGTTTGTAGCGCAGCAATATGCCAAAGCACCAACCAAGGCAATTGGTTTAATCAAGAAAGTATTGAATCAATCTTCACATTCTTCACTAGAACAAATGTTGGAGTTGGAAGCAATTCATCAAGATGAAGCAGCTCAAAGCCATGATTTTGTAGAAGGAGTCACCGCATTTTTACAGAAAAGACCTGCCAATTTTCAGGGTAAATAAAGGTGAATTTGTATGCTAAAGAAAATTCATAGATAATGTCTACGGCTTTAGCAAAACGAGATAGGTATAAAATTAGAAAAGTCAAGAGTATCACTCTTGACTTTTTCTGTAACCCGAACCCATAAAAAAATAATCTAATAAAAGATTACTTAGTTAGTATTTTGAATGCTTTCGCAATAGAATATCGTATATCAATTAAATGATTAATGTCTTGGTAAAGTGATGCCTTAAATGCTTATTGGACGCAATGAAGATGAGCTGAGATTATATCTCAGAAACAAGTATGAAGAAATTAGTTTTAAATTAAGTAAGGTTATAATTTATACTAATTATATCATATCGTCATCACATCTAGCGGAATGTTTTGAGGACATCTATAACAAGAGCAATTTGCATTAGAATTGTTGAAATAGCAATATTTTTTTTAAATTTTTTTCATAAAAAACTACGATTTTTTGAAAGTATATATTTTTATCGTTGAAAAATCATGATTTTCGAAAAAATAAGGTGATTTGTTTTTGCCTAATTCCGAATATTCATTCATTTTAAGAATGGCTTTAAAGTCGATTTTCTCCTAAATTTTAGACCTAATCGTCTACGAAATATTCTAAAAACAATGGCTTTTTTGAGTGTTCAGCTTTGTGTACATACAGAATCAAAAAGCGCTATTTTCTACTATATTCTTCACCAACTCCTTGCCAAATTACCTACAGATGTTTTATGCATTAAATCAAGAAAGTACCCCTTGTGCTAATGAACTTTTTTCAAAATATCTCTTTTATTCAATAAAGCTGTACTCTTTTACAAGGAATTAAACAATATACCCCGATGTTTTAACATTTATTGAGTAATTTGCAGAGTAAATAGCAATAACAACCAAGTTCTTTAATTTACGATTGATTTTGTGTAAAATAAAGGCTTGCATAGTGTTGGAGAACTCTCAAAATGACTAGCTAAATGTGGTATTTCGGACCATAGGTCTGTAATCCTATGCCACATAGCGCATACACTATAATGAATAGAAACCTTACTGACGGTCTGAATTTTATCTCAAAACTTACATGGAAGCGTTTCTGGAATGCTACTCAGGTGTTGGCGAGCTACTATTTCTCTAAATTTACAGGTAAGGTTCATCATTGGGGGCTTCCTATCAGTATTTCGTTTGAGCCAACTACTTCTTGCAACCTACGATGTCCCGAATGCCCAAGTGGACTTCGTTCTTTTACCAGACCAACGGGTATGCTTTCTGATGAGATGTTTCGTCGGTCTATAGATGAACTTGCGGATACACTTACGTATCTAATTTTTTATTTTCAAGGCGAACCTTATCTTCATCCACAATTCTTGGAACTAGTACAGTACGCTGCCAGCAAGAAAATTTACACGGCTACCTCTACCAATGCTCATTATCTTAGCGATGTACAAGCCAAAAAACAGTAGAATCAGGACTTGACAGGCTGATTATTTCGATTGATGGAACTACCCAAGAGGTGTATGAACAATATCGTGTTGGTGGTAAGCTCCATAAGGTAATTGAAGGAACAAAGCATATTGTCAAATGGAAAAAAGCGCTTAAGTCTTCCACGCCACATATCGTATTTCAGTTTTTGGTAGTACGTCCCAACGAACACCAAATTGAGGAGGTAAAGCAATTGGCGAAGGAGTTAGAGGTAGATGAAGTTGCCTTAAAAACAGCCCAAATATATGATTACGAGCAAGGCTCAGCCTTGATTCCGACAATAGAAAAATATGCTCGCTACCAACAACAAGCAGATGGAAGCTATCAAATCAAAAATCATTTGCTCAATCATTGTTGGAAAATGTGGCATTCATGCGTAATTACTTGGGATGGATTGGTAGTTCCATGCTGTTTTGACAAAGATGCAGAACATAGATTAGGTGATTTGAGTCAAACGTCATTTAAAACCCTTTGGAAAGCTGAATCCTATCAGAATTTTAGACAAGTCGTTTTGAAATCAAGGAGTGAAATTGAAATGTGTAAAAACTGTACTGAGGGTACACAGGTATGGGCCTAAAGCCTTTATACAAACAAGATTTTAAGACAAAAATGTTAATAGAAGAAATACTAAAAAAATATGATTTTGCTCCAGTTGTGCCTTTCGAATTGTCGGAAGATACCCTGTTGAAAATCGACCTTACCGCTGAGAATACCGACCTAAAGAAAATAGATTTAACCGATACTGCTATTTTTTCAGAATATGTATTTGCTAAAATTCAAGAAGCGCAGGCAGTTTGTGCCATCGGCGGATATTTTGAAAATCGGTATATATATCGTAGAAGTGAACATTTCCAGCAAACCGTAGAACCTAGGTCTATTCACTTGGGAGTAGATATTTGGGCAGCTGCTGGTACGCCAGTATTTGCACCATTGGCTGGTAAAGTCCATAGTTTTGCCAACAATGATAACTTTGGTGATTATGGTCCAACCATCATTCTGGAACATGAACTAGAAGGTTATATTTTTTACACGCTGTATGGACATTTGAGTGTGAGCTCTTTGGATGGACTAGCAGTCAATCAGGTTATTGATAAGGGGCAGCGTATAGCAGAATTCGGCAATTTTCCTGAAAATGGCAACTGGCCTCCTCATTTGCATTTTCAAGTGATGACTGATATGTTGGGCAAACAAGGAGATTTTCCTGGCGTATGCGAGCCATCCAAAATTGATTTTTACCGAGCTATTTGTCCTAATGCTCATATCTTACTTAAAACCGACACTTTATATTAGTACTTTAATCGCAAAAACCTTAAAACTGTATGCACATTGGCTTTTTAAATATTGATTTTATAGATGTAGTTGACGTAATGCTGGTAGCTTTCTTGCTCTATCAGATATACCGACTCATTCAGGGTAGTATTGCGAATAAGATATTTTTTGGCTTTATCATCGTATATGCTGTTTATTTGTTAGCAACGGCCTTTGGCATGGAATTGCTTTCTGCCATTTTGGGGCAATTTATGAATGTTGGAGTATTGGCACTTTTAATTATTTTTCAACAAGAAATTCGTCGTTTTCTATTAATGTTGGGTCGCTCGACCTCATTCCAAGAAAATGCGATTTTGAAAAGATTTTATACGCCCAAAATTTCCAAAGATAAGGTATCCAATCTTCAAGCTATAGTAGAAGCAACACGTACAATGGCTGCTACGCATACAGGTGCGTTGATTGTTATTGAAAAAGAAGATGATTTGAAAAAATTCATTGAATCTGGTGATGAAATCGACTCTCAGGTATCCAAAAGATTACTCTTGACCATTTTTCATAAAAACTCACCATTGCACGACGGAGCTGTTATTATCAAAAATAGTCGCTTGGCTGCGGCTCGTTGTATGCTTCCTATCTCGGAAAGTGGTACGATTTCGCCAACGCTAGGTTTCAGACACCGTGCTGCATTTGGGATGAGCGAACAAACTGATGCCGCAGTGATTGTAGTATCAGAGGAAAAGGGTGAAATTTCTTTCGTGTCTCATGGAGGAATTTTTAGAAATATGTCTACCAAAGATTTAGAGTCAAAATTAAGCGAGTACCTATTGAATTAAGAAAGAAGACGTTATTCGTTAATAGTATATTCGTTATTTGAAGTAGCTCATAATTAGAAGGTTAAATTAAAATTACATCTCGGATATACTATTAATTCACAATTCACAACTCGCAATTCAGCATTAATAGTGACACATAAAAACAAAAAGGCTGTTTCAAATTTGAAACAGCCTTTTTGTTTTTATGATAAGTAAAAAGCCTTCATTGGTTAATAGTAGGAGAACATCCATTGTTGAAGTAGATAATCTCTGATAACATTCACACTAATAACCAATAACTTTTACCTACAATATAAATCTAGTTGACAAGAAGTTAGATTCTTGATTTTCAACAATTTGATTTACCAATGCTTTGTTTTCAGCAGTTTGTTTTGTTGCTACAACCGTACGAATCGAGAACGAACGAAGTGCTGCTGTTACAGACAAAGTACCTTCAGCAGAGTCTTTACGACCTGTGAATGGGAATGTGTCTGGTCCACGTTGACATTGAGCATTGATATTCACACGAGAAACTTGGTTTACCGCAGCATCGATCAATTCTGAAATTTGATTTACATCAGTTCCGAAAATAGATACTTGCTGACCGTGTGAAGAATTGGTAATATATTCGATTGGCTCTTCAATATTGTTGAAAGGTACCACTGGAACTACAGGGCCAAATTGCTCTTCATGCCAGATTTTCATTTGGCTAGTTACTGGTGAAAGTAAAGCAGGGAATACGAATGATTTGAAGCTTTCGCCACCATTTTCGTTAATCACTTTTGCACCGTGTAACTTAGCATCCTCGATAAGCTCCTTCAAATATGCTGGCTTGTTTGGCTCAGGAAGCGGCGTAATGTTTACACCTTTTTCCCACATCAAACCTAATTTCAATTTGCCAATTTCTTCAGCCATACGTTGGTTGAACTTTTCTATCAATGTTTCGTGAACGAACATGATTTTGAGTGCAGTACAACGCTGACCATTGAATGACAATGAGCCTAGCATACATTCTTTAACTGCCAATTCAAGGTCTGAACTTTCTGTAACGATAGCTGCATTTTTTGCATCCAAACCTAAGATTGCTCTCAAACGGTTTACTTTAGGGTGCATTTTTTTCAACTTATCAGCTACCTTAGATGAACCAATCAAGGTCAATACATCGATTTTACCTGACTCCATTAAGCTAGGGATAACCGAGTTTCCACGACCATAAACTGTGTTGATTACACCAGCAGGGAATGAATCACGGAACGCCTCTAATAATGGGTAGTGCAATAATGTACCGTGTTTCGGAGGTTTAAACAACAACGTATTTCCCATAATCAAAGCAGGAATCAATGTTGTGAAAGTCTCATTCAATGGGTAGTTGAATGGTCCCATACACAATACAACACCTAGTGGTGAGCGACGTACTTGCCCGATAATACCTTCTTCAATCAAGAAAGTAGAAGAGTTACGGTCGATATCTTTAAGCGCGTCGATTGTATCGTAGATGTACTGAACAGTACGGTCAAATTCTTTCTGTGAATCACCTAAAGATTTACCGATTTCCCACATCAACAATTTTACAACCTCGTCACGTTTTTGGATCATTTTTTGAGTAAAACGCTCAACGCATTCGATACGTTGTTTTACACTCATCGATGGCCATTCGCCACGACCATTGTTGTAAGCTTTCACGGCTGCATACAATACTTCGATAGCATCTGGGGCATCTGTGATAGGGTAAGAACCAATGCGTTTTTGTTCTAATCCTTTTTCAGTTTTTACATAAACAGGAGACCAAACATCTTGGGTTTTACCAGCCCATTGACGCATCTCACCATTTACCAAGTATTCACGTTGCTCAATCGGCTCGGTGATATTATATTCTGCTGGAATATCAGCTTCCGCAGGGAATAAATTTTCGAGTTGGGATGTGTTCATATTGCGCTAAAAAAAAATTGGCTTGAGATTATTATTTTATTTCAGTTAACAGTTTTATTATAGTGTTTGAATATGCTACGAATTGTACAATTTTCGCTGATTGATTTCTTGCCAAAGTTCAATAAAAAGCTAATTTCATCCGTCAGGCTTCGATGATTTATTGAAATTTTACAATGTTGGATTAGTTTTGTTCAAAAAAATCTTTTCAGCTTTGATAAAATGGCGTATTAATATTGAAAAATATTAGGAAAAAAATCATGGTTATTGTTTACTTTCTAAATAATCTTGGAAGCATTTTTAAACAAAAAAAGTACCCTCAACTACGCTAATACAAAGCTATAGTGAGGGTACTTTTACTCGATAAAGAGTAGTATTATTTCAAGATTTTATCCAGATTAGTAAGTGACAACTGGAGGTAAAGTTTTTGCATGCTCAATATAGCCTTCTACTTGAGACAAGCTTGGAACACGTCCGCTTAAGCCTTTTGCTTCATTTGTTTCTACCATTTTAGCGTGCAAGTTAGCAGCATTACGAGTTGCTAATTCTTTTACAGTATCCACACCAGCAGCCTCTAAAAGGTCAGATGTTTCTTCTGCAATGCCTTTGATTCTGAACAAATCAGCCATGTTTACCCAACGAAGGATGCGTTTTTCATCGATTCCTGTTTCATCAGCCAATGATGAGCGACCTTTTTTGGTAGCACCAACTTCAAGGAGTTGTTCAACAGTTTTGATATTTACTGCACCTAATTTTTCAGCATAAACTGGACCGATTCCTTCGATGTCTAAGATGTTATAAGCCATTTTTTTCTAAAAGTTAAATAATTGATTATTAGATTGTTGTTTTGTTTTACTCCAATCCTCAATCGATTTCAGAAAGAGAGTTATTGGGTAAAGGTTATATTAAATTTGTGAAAAAACTTCGTACAAGTATAAAATATTGTACCAAGGTTGGTCTTTTACACAAACTTAATAGACAAGAAAAACGAGATAGGATTTTGATGCTAAGCTATAATCCTGCTATTGATTTTGAAAGTAAATTTTCGAGGAGTCAGAAATTCAACTGTCCAAAGTTATAGCAAGATGATATAAATGAAAAAGGGGCAAAAAAACAACTACCAAGGTTATATCTTGTTGTGAGTAAATTTAGAAATATATCTATAAAAAAAACAAGGATTATTAAGCTTTTTTCTATTCTAATGGCTTAAAATCCTTGTTTTTTGAAATATGTTATTTGTATAAAGGTTATAAGTTCATCGGTTTCTTTTTCACATAAATGTTAGAAACAATTTAGTGGACCCTAATTGAGTAACAGGAAAGATTAAATGAATGATAAATCTAAGTGCCTTTCTAATAGTATACCTCGGATTATGAGAGTATTCTGATAACAGATATACTATTAACGAATAACCTTTTACTTTTAAAATGAACTGTCTATTAAATACATGCTACGCAAACTGCTTCAGCATATATTTACGACGAAGCTGGTTTATTAAAAACTTCTTCTGCGCTGTAAAGCCATCAGGGTGCATTTCATTAAAAATCTTTTTCAATTCTGCGAAATGCTTTGGATTGTCCCATAAAAACATTTCTGCATTGATATTTTTTTCTTCGAGATATAGCTCAAATACCATGATTTTGTGATTTAAACTTTAAGCAACAAGGTGCTTTTTCTGATTCTTACGTAATATTACTAAATACACCAAACTTACCAAAGATAATACCGCCGCAATGATGTACGAATAGGGTAGATTTTCTACTTTACCTTGATAAAGCTTTCCTGCTGCTACAGCGCCTATACCAATGCCTGCTTCAAGGGCTATATACATGGTTGCCATAGCACGCCCTCGGTATCGCTCGTCAGACAAATCTACTGTCCAAGCGGTGAGGGTAGGGGTATTGAAGCCCCAAGAGAAACCAAACAAAATAGAGGCTATCATCAAGGCTGTGAAGTTATTGGCATATCCTAAAATCAGCATGGATACGGCCAACAAAACACTTGAAATGATGAGTACAGGAATTCGTCCGTATTTATCTGAACTTTTGGCAAAAAACATTCTCACAACCAATGATGCAATCGTATAAACTGTAAAGAATATTCCTTTGTTGCTCATACCAAGCATCTTGGTTTGATCGGGAATGAGTGTTAAGATAACACCCGATGAAAACGACACTAATAGCATGACCAAAAAAGTAGGCACAACCCTCGGCTCGAAAACATCCACCCAGCCTATTTTGAAAAGTTTTAGAGAAAAAGGCTGTTTTTGTTCTTTGGGAAGTGTTTCTTTCATATTTACCAAAATCAAAATCGATAATAAGGCAAATGAGGAAGAAGTATAAAACATAGTATTTATCGAGAATAATTCGGTCAGATAGCCCCCAATGGTCGGTCCCATCGACATACCTGTGGCGGTAAAAATGCCTAACATCCCTTGTGCCTCGCCACGACGGTCTTCGGGAATAATATCGGCAACGTAGGCGGAAGTTGCCGTAGGTTTGGTGCCTGTAGACATCCCATGAATAAACCTTAAGAAAAGAAATGTGGCCACACCACTTACCCAAGGATAAATACCGCCACAAATAAAACATACCACTGAACCAAAAGCCATAATGGGAACGCGTCCAATGGTATCGGTTAGTTTTCCAGAGAATGGTCTCGAAATACCAGCCGTTAATGTAAATAAAGCAATAATATAACCGATGTATTCTTTTCCACCCATGGATGCCAAATAATCTGGCAACTCTGGAATCATCATTTGGAAACTTGCTGAAAACAGGAAATTACTTAAACATAAAAGCCAAAACTGAAGGGTGTAAATGGAATTTGTTTTTGTCATCTTACTAAATGGATTGTTTCAAAAACTCATAAGTATGAGAAATACAACTTATGAGAATATATTAGGAATATATCGACTTTTCAAAGAGCTTTAATAGCTCAAGAGCAGCCTTGATGGGTAATTTTTGCCCTTCTGTTACCGCTGATTCTACGCTCGAAAGCTCTTGTTGAATCTGTGGATTTTGGTAAAATCTTTCCTCTAGTGTCTGCTTTATAAAGTCATGCATCCAAGCTAGATTTTGTTGTTTGCGGTTAATAAAGAAATAGCCATTTTGTTGTAAAAGTTCACGATGAGCAAGGATCGTTTTCCAAATGTCATCTATCCCCGTTTGGGTCACAGCCGAGCAAGTCAATACTTTTGGATACCAGCCACTACCGCTCGCAGGGAACAAATGAAGGGCATTTTCATAGGAAACTTTCGCCTGACGAGCTTGTAGTTCGTTACCCGAATCGGCTTTGGTAATTGCCACCAAATCAGCCATTTCCATAATGCCTTTTTTGATACCTTGAAGCTCGTCGCCTGCACCAGCCAACATGAGCAATAAGAAAAAATCTACCATCCCATGAACAAATGTTTCTGATTGCCCAACGCCAACAGTTTCGATAACAATCACTTCAAATCCTGCTGCTTCGCAAAGCAACATCGTTTCTCGTGTTTTATGAGTTACCCCTCCCAATGAGATACCCGCAGGTGAAGGTCGGATATACGCCAAGGGGTCTCTCGAAAGTTCTTCCATACGTGTCTTGTCTCCAAGAATACTGCCTTTTGAAATTTGACTACTTGGGTCAATCGCCAGCACAGCAATTTTTTTCCCTTGATTGGTCAAATGTTTTCCAAAAGTCTCGATAAAAGTACTTTTGCCAACGCCAGGTACTCCTGTAATGCCTAGTCGGACTGAGTTACCAGTGTGTGGCAAGAGTGTTTCGAGTACCTCTCTAGCTAGCGCCTTATCTGTATCGAGCTGACTTTCGATTAGAGTAATAGCTCTGCTCAGTATCATTCGGTTGCCTTCTAATACTCCAGCAACGTATTCGTCCTTGCTAAGTCGTTTTCTCATTTGGTTTTTATATGGGGTTTTGTTTTGTTTTTTGTTAGTGAACAGGGGCAAAGGCACAGAGGCACAAAGTGATTTTAGGGTATAGGGTTTAGTTTTTTCTTTTGAAGTAGGCACAAAGTGTTTTTAGGCGATAGGGGTGAGGGATTAGGGTTCAGTTTTTTCGGAAAAGTTGAAAAATGTGCGTTGTAAATGGGTAGATAGTGTGTGAGACTTTTTTAACCAAATCCCAAATCCCCAATCCTCAATCCCTATACTTCTCTAAAAGCATATTGGCAAACAGCAAGTCTTCTGGCGTTGTAATTTTGATGTTTTCATAAGAACCATCAATCAAATGAATAGGAAAGCCTGCTGCTTCTACTACGCTAGCGTCGTCGGTAAATGTGCTTAGTTCTTCTGTTTCAAAAGCTTTTTTCAAAATACTTACCTGAAATGTCTGTGGTGTCTGAATCAAACGTACTGTAGATCGGTCAACGGCGACTCCATTGACTCTTACCGAATCTTTGGATGGAACGCTTACCACGGCACTACCCAAGGTCTGGGCTGTTTGGTAACTATTTTGAATAACTGCTGCCTCTACAAACGGACGCACGCCGTCATGAATACTGACCAATCCATCACCTTCGATACGAGAGAGACCGTTTTGGGAAGACTGAAAACGGGTTTGACCGCCATCCACCAACCAGTGAGGAACTCTCTGAGCTATATCCGAATGTTTTTCGCAAAGAGATTGCCAGTATGCCTGATGGGCGCTGGGTAATACCAAAATCAATTGGATACTTTCGTCGGCTTGTTTGAAGCGTAAAAGGGTATGGAAAAGGATTGGTAAACCACCTAGCTCAATGAATTGCTTGGGAAGTTGGCTTTGCATACGACTACCACTTCCGCCTGCAACAACGATGGCATATTTGTTTGAAGACATAATGATGATATAAATGAGGAAACAGCCTTTAAACAAGAAGTCGTAAGAAATTTGTGTTGAAACAAACTCTTACGACTTCTCAAAGTATTGCTAATTCTTACGCTGGAAAGAAATGGATTAGATAATCAACATTGCATCGCCGTAGCTAAAGAATTTGTATTTTTCTTTAATCGCAATTTCGTATGCTTCTTTGATTAGTTCATAACCACCAAATGCACTTGTCATCATGATAAGGATAGACTCAGGCAAGTGGAAATTTGTTAGAAGAGCATTTGGAATACGGAAATCGTAAGGAGGGAAGATAAATTTATCTGTCCAGCCTTCAATTGGCTTCAAGTGACCGTCTGCCGATACAGAAGATTCCAACGCTTTCAAGGCAGTTGTACCAATCGCACAAATACGCTTGTTGGTATCAATACCGTCGTTTACTAGCTTACAAGTATCTTCAGGAATAAAGAAGTTTTCTGAATCTGTTTTGTGCTTGGTAAGGTCTTCTACATCTACCTGACGGAAAGTTCCTAAACCTACGTGCAAAGTCAATGGTGTAAATGCCACACCTTTCAACTCCATACGCTTCATGATGATTTTGTTGAAGTGCAAACCTGCTGTTGGGGCAGCCACAGCACCTACATGCTCAGCATAAATCGTTTGATAACGTTCTTCGTCGCTTGTTTCTACTTTACGCTTAAAACGAATTTCGTCTGGAAGTGGCGTTTCTCCCAATTCATGAATAGCTTTCATTAAGGCATCATGATCGCCATCGTACAAGAAACGAATAGTACGACCACGAGAAGTAGTGTTGTCAATTACCTCAGCTACTAAATCACTGTCACCAAAATATAATTTGTTACCAACACGAATTTTACGAGCTGGATCTACCAACACGTCCCACAAGCGGTGCTCACGGTTTAATTCACGAAGTAAGAAAACTTCAATTTTAGCACCTGTTTTTTCTTTTTGTCCAAACAAACGTGCAGGAAATACTTTTGTATTGTTAGTTACCATTACATCACCATCTTCAAAGTAGTTGATGATGTCGGAAAACATCTTGTGTTCAATTTGTTTTGTCTTGCGATTTACAACCATCAAGCGAGACTCTCCACGGTTTTCTGATGGATAAAGTGCGATCAAGCTCTGTGGCAGGTCAAATCTAAATTCCGAAAGTTTCATTATGCTATTTATTGCTGTTTATGTTCTGTCAAAAGACAATAAATGACCTATGCTACTACCATGTTGGTATGGACTAGGTTGTCTATTTGAAAGCGATTCTTGCAAATATACAATTTTACTATAGGCCTTGTCAATACATTTTCTATTGTAATATGGTAATTTTTGTTAGTTTATTTGATTTTTCTAACAATTGTACCCAAGTTATTTACTCCAAAAAGTACAAAAAAGTGCATTTAAAGCTTTGAGATGATATCTTCTGAAATTTCTTTCGAATTTGTGAGTAGATAAAGAAAAAATGTTTCGTGAGAATAAAATCTTCTTTATTTCGAAAATAAATGACGAATTCCTTTCTACAGATATCATTATGGGTACAAGGGGATTATCTAAAATATGTTGAAATCCTATAGGGGAGGTATTTTTGAATGGTAGAAATAGGCAGGTGGTGCATGGATAAGGCTTTGATTCATAGTTGAAGGTTTTTAAATTATATCTTGAGAAAATTACATTTTTTTTAGCCTATTCCCCAAATTTTATGGAGGTAATCTTCAAACAATTTTAGCAAGTGGTGAGTTTACTTAGGATAATCAAATTTTACTATGTCAAAATACACCCTTTTTTGGTTTAGAAGAGACCTTCGTCTCCATGACAATGCAGGCTTTTACAGAGCTTTACGCAACCACTCAAATGTATTGCCGATTTTTATTTTTGATAGAAATATTTTAGATAAACTCGATGATAAGAAAGACCGAAGAGTAGAATTTATTCATCAGGTAATCACCGATTTGAACACTCAACTCAAAGCATTTGGAAGTGGTTTGTTGGTAAAGTATGGTACGCCCGAAACGGTATTTCCTGAGCTTTTGTCAACCTATGATATCGAGGCTGTTTATACCAATCATGACTTTGAAAGTTATGCTATCGAGCGTGACAATATGGTACATGAGTACCTGCAATCGGAGGGAGTTGAGTTCCGTACTTTTAAAGATCATGTGATTTTTGAAAAGAATGAAGTACTCTCAGGTAGCAAAACGCCCTACACAGTATTTACACCTTACAGTCGTAAATGGAAAGAAACCCTCAACGACTTCTATGTAAAGTCCTATCCTACAGAAAAATATTTTTCTCATTTATCCAAAATAAATTTACCCGAGCCTCCAAGTCTTGAGTCGATGGGATTTGCACCTGTTGGAATGAGTTTTCCTGTTAAAGAAGTGAAGGATTTACTCGTCAAAAATTATGCTGAAAAGAGAGATTTTCCAGCTATTTTAGGTACCTCTCGGTTATCCGTTCACTTGCGATTTGGGACTGTAAGTATTAGAGAATTAGTAAAAAAAGCACAAAATTTATCAGAAACTTGGCTTAATGAGTTAATTTGGCGCGATTTTTATTTTAATATTGTATATCATTTTCCTCACATTTGTCAGGGAGAAGCTTTTCGCCGTGAGTATGATCAAATCGAATGGCGAAACAATGAGCAAGAGTTTGAAGCTTGGTGTAAAGGGCAAACTGGTTATCCAATTGTTGATGCAGGAATGCGTGAGTTGAATGCTACAGGCTTTATGCACAATCGTGTACGCATGATTGTGGCAAGCTTTTTGACGAAACATTTGTTGATTGATTGGCGATGGGGTGAAGCTTATTTTGCCAAAAAATTACTAGATTTTGATTTTGCCGCCAACAATGGAGGTTGGCAGTGGGCTTCGGGTAGTGGTTGTGATGCAGCGCCTTACTTTAGGGTATTTAACCCGACTCTCCAAACGCAAAAATTCGATAAGCAATTAGAGTACACCAAAAGGTGGGTACCCGAATTAAATTCATTGTCCTATCCACAACCAATAGTGAATCATGAAATGGCTCGAAAAAGAGTCCTAGAGGTTTATCAAAAAGCATTAAAAAAATAAGTTTTTGATAAAATTGATTCACATTCTGTGACTTTTAACCTAAAATATAGTCACAAAATCAGTTGTGTTGAAAAAGGGTAACCATTTCTAATGGTGGTTAAGATTATATAATGTTGTGTAGATTTCGAGAAAGGTGAGAGGCTGTTGCTCTCACCTTCTTTGTTTTATGACAGTTAAGAAAACTCTTAGTTGTTATCAAATTTCAAATCTTGTTTCAAGCCACTGTAGCTTCGTAAGTCGAGTGCCAAAGCTCCAATTTTTAAGCCAATTTCTACCCGAATCGGAATTTTGTTGGCATCGTTTGATACCCAAATAATTACAGATTCCTCGTCTACAAAGAAATTGTTTTTAGGTAGCATTGGGATAATTTTATAGGTTTCTATTTTCCCAAATTTGGTCTTGATAGTTTCTTTTCCTTTAAACTTTAATCTCATGTTGTAGATTTTATTGTCAAAGAAAAATGACAGAGGATAGCTTTCACCAGGCTTCGTTTTATTAAAATCCATTGCCCTAACATAGTAATAGCTACTCACCACATCTTGTATGCCATCGGGAATACTTAAGGTTTTCTTTTCTTTATCATCAATGAGTTCAAAGGTTTTGGCCACATTTTGTTGATGGTCGAATATGACTTTTTCTTCAGCTTTATAATTGCCTTCTTGCTTTTTCATGTAAAACTGATGGGGCATAATTTTTTCGCTGTCGATATGAGATGCCCATGTGTCACGGACTCTTGTTACCCAATCGGTTACGCCTGTAGTACGACCATTTACCACTACTTTATAACAAGGACGACCATTAGCCATTTGGAACTTGTCGTCCACATCTACCACAGCTTCGGCAGCATTTACAAAGCCATAATGCACTCTATATTCGATATGTTCGCCTTTGACCAAACTTGTAGAATCAACGATTTTGTTGTTTTCTTGAAAAAAGCTAAAAGCGGTCAAGGATAGCAAGATTGTTCCCCCGATAAGAATATTTTTCATGTTACTTGAGAAGTTTGTGGTTGTTGGCTAATTGCTTGCACTATTGGGTTTTTTGAAAGGTTAATTCTGTTTGTTATCAACCCAATCCATTAACCTAAAGCGATATTTATTCAAATCGTTTTTCTAAATACTCTAAAAATTTACGAAAGTCACCGCGAAATTGTTTTTCAAAAATCTGCTCAAATTCATTTTGTTTTGAATGATAGGTTTTAAAGCCCACAAAATACGCATTGTTTGGTAAGTCTTCGTTTTTTAACTTGCTGGAAAGTAGTGGTTTATGTGATAGTTGTGCATAAAGACTATCTTCTTTTACTACTATTTTTCTGATAAACGTATATTTTAAAGAATCCTTGTATGTTTTGGTGTATTCTGGTTTGAAAGTTTTGTATAAACTGTCCAGCGCAAGGGTAGATTTGTTGAGATGCGTCACCAAAACTTTGCGCCATTCTTTTCCACGAGCAAATTTTTGGTATTCCTCAGATTCGATGCCATATTTAGCTTTTAGGTATCTTTTAGCACCATATTCTCCAATAAAATTGGCTAGATTTTCGCTAGTTTCATGCTCGTTTTTGACAAAAATAGTTCCATGCGTCATTTCATGAATAATAAGACTAGCGAGTTTGCCTTCCGAATAAAATAGCATACTCGACAGGATAGGCTCTGGGAGCCACCCCAATGTTGAATAGGCAATACCTTGTCCCAAATCGGTATCGTAACCTTTTTGTTTCCAGACTTTTAGCTCTTGAATTGCCATGGTAGAATCAAAAAAACCTTTATAAGTAAAATTCCCAATAATAGGAAAATGAAACTCTACGGCCTCCATTTTGTAAGGTTCGGCAGCCGTAACGAGATATACCAGTGGTTTGCCTTGCTGATCGAATAGCGTTTGATATACGTCGGGATTATCTTTTAGGCCTAGCGAGTCGATGGCATATCTTTTGATTTCGCTGATCAGACGAATTCTTGCCTTGAGAGAATCAGGTACTTTAGGATCATGTAAAACTTCTGCAAGGGGGCGAGTATTAAATGCCACATTCAGACCACCTTTTGCTTGTGTATACAAGTAGACTGTCCAGTTACGTTGCCACAGCGCGATGCCTAGCAGTAAGCATAGAATTAATAAAAGCCAGTATCTTTTTTTATTGATTATTTTTGACATGATTACTTTGAATAAGAATTTAAAGTTACGAAGACCTGTTACATATGTGCTAAGGTTTTATAAAATCAAACCAATAAATCTAGGTCTATCACAATGAAACAAATATTGGTTATATCTCGGGTATTGACCCTCATGTAGCTTAGTTTTCATTCCTATTTGTTAGTTTGATCAATATTGTATACTTTTTTTATTTTTGTATAAAAATAATAGACTTTTTACTGAAAAATATTTTCAAAAAGATTACTTTTTTTAGACTAAAGCTTGTAAATTCACATTCGGAAATCAAGCAAGTAAAGAATTTCAAGATGATATGATTGCTACAAGCTCTCTCGATAAAAAAGGAAAGAAGTAATAGCTCATTGAATTTTTTTGTGTAAATTTTGCCTCAATTCAATCTATAGATTTGATTTTGAAGCGTAAAAATTTGTAAGTCAAAGCAAGCTTATTTATTTTTCGAATCTGATAGTAAAATCATTTTTGTTACCTATTGTGTTTTTTGCGTAACAAGCCTAGAATTATCTGATAAAATGCTTATCCTAGCTATTCTACAGTTAGTTCGTTCAACCAAAGTCATTTTTATCTTACATTTATACAACATGGCAAAGCAACAAGCTGAAGCAAGTAATCCTGCAGCAGAGAAACTCAAAGCCCTACAAACTACGCTTGAGCGTTTGGACAAGACTTACGGTAAAGGTACTGTAATGCGTTTGTCTGACAGTAAAGTTATAGACGTTCCAGTGATTTCTACAGGCTCATTGGGTTTAGATTTGGCACTAGGTATCGGTGGTGTACCTCGTGGAAGAATTGTAGAAGTTTATGGTCCAGAATCTTCTGGTAAAACAACTTTAGCAATGCACTGTATTGCTGAGGCTCAGAAAGGAGGAGGTTTGGCCGCATTTGTTGATGCCGAACATGCCTTTGACCGTGCATATGCCGAAAAACTTGGTATTGACACTAGCCAACTGTTGATTTCTCAACCTGATAATGGTGAGCAAGCTCTCGAAATTGCAGAACAATTGATTAGTTCAGGAGCTATCGACATTTGTGTAATTGACTCCGTAGCAGCCTTAGTACCAAAAGCTGAACTTGAAGGTGATATGGGTGATTCAAAAATGGGTCTTCAGGCTCGTTTGATGTCTCAAGCACTTCGTAAGCTTACTGGGGTAATTAATAAAACAGGTTGTTGCTGTATCTTTATCAACCAGCTTCGTGATAAGATCGGGGTGATGTTTGGTAACCCAGAAACAACAACGGGTGGTAATGCCTTGAAATTCTACGCTTCGGTACGTTTGGATATTCGTCGTATTGGACAAATCAAAGAAGGTGCTGATAATATCATCGGTAACCGTACTAAAGTGAAGGTGGTGAAAAACAAGTTGGCACCTCCATTTAAAGTAATCGAGTTTGATATCATGTATGGTGAAGGTATTTCAAAATCAGGAGAAGTACTCGACTTAGCTGTAGAACTTGATATTGTGAAAAAGTCTGGCTCATGGTTTAGCTACGACGGTAATCGTTTAGGACAAGGTCGTGATGCTGTAAAAGAGATGATTCGCGATAATCCTGAATTGTTGGATGAGCTTGAACGCAAAATTAAGGATAAAGTAAAAGGTGATGATGGCGCATTGCTTGACCCCGAAGGTGGTGTAGCAGATGACGGCGAGTTAGATGAAAGCTTATAATCCTGTCTTTTATAAATGTAAAAAAGAGAATGCCGAAAGGTATTCTCTTTTTTTATGAAAAATAACCAAAAGTTAAAAGCCTGTTTATTCTAAACCTAAAAGCATCGATCGCCTATGCAATAATTGAAAAAATGAGTATTTTGAGGAAATTTTATTAAACAACCTAAACCGTTTGGAGTTTTATCCCCTTTTCAGATTGATTTCCTCTCAGCGGTGCGTCACAAACCTTAAACTTATTTGAAATGTCGATACATAAGAATCGTCGTAAAGTAGAAGTCTGCCACAACTGTCATAACATGCTGAAGCCAGAAGATAATTTCTGCGCAAATTGTGGTCAAGAAAACCATGATTTGAAGGTAGGAGTGGGGCAGCTATTGTATGATGTTTTTGAAGGATTTACCAATTTTGATACGAAGTTTTACAATACAGCCAAATCAATTTTTTCGCAACCAGGCAAAATTACCAAGGATTTTTTGGAAGGAAGAAGGGCACGGTATGTGCCTCCAATTCGTTTATACTTCATCGTATCTTTTGTGTTTTTTATCGCTTTTGATGAGCTGGTTGAAATGGGTTTGAACTCTACCAATGACGTGGCAAGGGGTGTAATCGATGGATTGAAAGGGGATTCGAAACGTAAAGACAAAAGCGATGATGATGATCAAGAAAGTGACAAGAAAGAGAGTAAATCGATACAAAGTCAGGCGCTAAAAGCTATCATACAAAAGCGTGAAGAGAAAAGTAAGGAAATCGCTAACTTGAATATTGAGCTGGATTCGGCTAAAGCTAGAGAGGATACAAGTTTGCAACATACTTTAGAAAAGAAAATTGCTAAAGATGAG
The DNA here is from genome assembly GCF_002270355.1 of Flectobacillus sp. BAB-3569. GTDB lineage: Bacteria > Bacteroidota > Bacteroidia > Cytophagales > Spirosomataceae > Flectobacillus > Flectobacillus roseus. The sequence goes on from NZ_NJFZ01000024.1 coordinate 103,355, forward strand.
AAGCAACTAAAAACGCTGGATAAGCAAACTAAATTAGCTTCTCAAGCAAAAGGATTTATTGACTATGTATCTAATTTTGATATTTCGACTGATGAGATTTTGGACGAAATGAATGTAGAAAGAGATGATACATTAAGGGCTATTATTGACTCTTTACCAGAGTATAAGCAACGTCCAGTATTAATTGAAATACAAAAGCAACTAGCTTTGGACTCGATACACACAGAAGCAATCACCGAACCCGCGGAGGATTTGAAGGCATATTTTACCGAAAGAATGGGAAAAAAAGGTAAGATAGAGTATACTTTGATTTTACATTCTTTGAAGAATAACGTAAAAGTACCCGTATGGATTGAAGGGGTAAAGGTATTCACCAAAAGTAGCGATGGAAGTCTTCAAAATAGAACGTATAAAAAGCGGTTGCTGAGTATGAGCAATAAAGATTTAGACAGTTTGATTGTGAAAGAGGAGGGAAGTGGAAGTGCCTTTGCTTTTTTGAAAAGGGGATTACGTCGTAATGTAACCTATTATGAATTAGCGTTTGACGAAGATGCAGAAAAGGCCATTGGAGAAATGGTGCATTTTGGTGTAAACGTAATCTCTTTCATGATGTTTATATTGATGCCTTTGGTAGCGCTGATGCTTAAAATTAGTTACAGTAAACGTGTTCATAGTATACTCTGGTATCCGTTTAAATGGATATCTTATAGTTTTCGATTATTGAAATATACTCTGACAGGAGGGTTTATGCGCCAAAAGCCTTTCCCTTCGATTCCTAAGCTTTTTGATGGTCAAACAAGGTTTTATTACGAGCACTTGATTTTTTCCATACATATTCATTCAATTTTCATGCTCATGCTCATGATATTTGTTGGCATAGGCTTGTTGGTGGGTCATTGGAATATTTCATTGAGCGTTGCGATGGTAGTTTTTATGATTTATTTCGCCATGTCTCTCAAAGTGGTGTATCGACAATCTTGGCTTAAAACTATCTGGAAATCTATGGTCTTGTTTTGTATGTACTGTTTTACGTTTACCATGGTACTAGGCATTACGGGCGCTATTAAATTCGCCTTGCAATAGAAGTTTGTGTGAATTACGATTAAGTAGATGAGTGATTATTCATGAATTTTGAGATGCTTTCCTAAAAATATCTTGACAGTTAATTAAAAAGGCGTTCGAAATGAGTTTTTCGAACGCCTTCTTTGATACTATACTTCAAAATGGTAACTCTTTAGACGCAAACATTGCGTCTCTACAAGTGAAATTTGGGTTAATAATTGCTCAAACACAAATCACTAAATGTGTTTATTAGTTGTCTTTTTTGATATAAGACTTGTTACCGTTTGAGTTAATGTAATAGCGACCACCTTTTGGACCTTCGTAGATGGTACGACCTTTATCGTCTTTACCTACAACTTTATCATCACCAGCAGCAGCTTTCTCTGTTTTCTTGTCAACTTTTTTAGGCTCAGGTTTTACTGTTGGGTTTTTATCTTCCACTTTTTTAGCCTCTTTTTCTTTTTTCTTCGCGTCTTTATCTGCTTTCTTATCTTCTTTAGCAGCCTTGTCTTCTTTTGGAGCTTTTTCTTCTTTAGCTTTCTTGTCTTTCTTATCAGCTTTGTCAGCTTTTTCCTCCTTATCTTTTTTGTCTTTCTTTTCTTTTTTCTCTTTTTTAGCGTCTTTAGTTTCGTCTTTTGGTTTTTGAGCATTTGCGTCCCAAACTAATACATTGGCCATCAAAAGGGCAAGGGCAAGTAACTTCTTCATTTTTTACGATTGTTGAAATGGTTAAAATTGGTTTTTGAAAAGCACGTCTATAGTGACTAGACCGTATTTCTGCTCAATATAGCAAAATTTTCTATTCCGACTATATATACGAATTAAGTCACTTTAAATTGAGGGATAATTCAAAAATATTTTTGCTGAAACGGTATTCGTTTTGTTAAAAATTCAGGATGTTTTTTGACAAAAATAAAGTGTTATTAAAGCATATTTTTGTTGTACTAAACCTTGAATTTTTGAGCTATGATTCAAATATCATTGAATTCCTACATTATCATAACTACCTTTGCGCTCATTTCGAGGCGTAATTTATGGCATTTGAGTATAATTATAGGGCGTTGTTTTTGTTCATCATTCTGATTGTTAGGATGTTGGCGTCTCCCTTGGTATATCTTGATTACAGCTTAAGAAAAGATTACATCGCCAAAAACCTTTGTCAAAACCGCAATCGTCCAAGTATGCATTGTAATGGGAAGTGCTATCTTTCTAAGCAATTGGCAAAAGCCGCAGAGCAAAAAGAGGCTCAGCAGAAAAATACGATTGTTAGCTCAATCATAGATTTATATTGCCAAATCGGAAAGCTTGTAAGTATTCCAAAATTCGAATTATTTCTCTACGAAATACCTAATCATTTTTTCTTACCTATATTTCATTTACAAAGCTTCTTTTCAAAAGTCTTCAAACCGCCCATTTATTGAGGTATTACTTCGTTGTACAAAAGTTTGAGCTATGGTGTATTATGTCAAAATACGCCTGTAGCACCATGTTGCTATATCCATAGCTTTGAAAAATTACACTCTATGGTTTCTGTTTTTACAGAAGCTGATTCGCTGTTTCCCATGATAAATGCTAGGTTGATCCTATCTAATATCCCAAATTATAATCTCATGAAAAAAGTACTTTTTTCCATTCTATTTATAGGTAATTATGTTGCTTCTCAAGCACAAGAAAAAGATTCTACTATTCTTAAAAACACAGACTTGCATGAAGTCATTATTCGAGGAGTGAATAACTCCGCAGATGTGTCGAGTGAATATACTTCAAGAATACCTTTGAAAAATTTGGAGAACCCACAGGTTACGCATTCTGTCAATAGCAAATTGATTTTGAATCGTAATTATTTTGTTCAATACAACATGCTTTCGAATGTGACGGGTGTATCACCGAGTTGGGCGGGTGTTTCGCCTTATTATACGGTGAGAGGATTTCGTACTCGTTCTAATTTCAGAAATGGTATATTAGGATATGTAGCTTCTGATATAGACCCCGTCAATATAGCTCAATTGGATGTGGTAAAAGGACCAAGTGGAACTCTGTTTGGTAGTTCTATGACCGTTTTTGGTGGTGTAATCAATCGAGTGACAGTAAAGCCACAAGACGATAATTTTACGAGTATCACCTTAGCTGGAGGTAATAATAATTTTCAACGGGCTACTTTTGACGTGAATACAAAGCTAGACACTGAATCAAAAGGATTGATGCGCATAACTGGTGCGTATACCAACAAGGAAAGTTTTCAAGACCAAGGAGTTTATCAGAACCTGTTTTTAGCACCGAGTTTACTTATAAGGTATCCGATAAGTTAAGAATTGATGTTGAAGCAGAAATTTTGAGAAGAGTTTCGACCAATAATCTGTTATTGACACCCATGAATCCACTCAAAAGTGGTGTGTTGACTTATGCCGAAAGTCCAAGTGGATTGAATTTAGATTATTATAAATCTTACACAGATAATAGTGTTTTGTATAAAACTACCGCTATTAACTTTTACGGAAAAATTAGCTATATTCTGTCAAATCAATGGAAATCGGAAACAAATCTGATGACTTCAAATAGCGAGTCTTATGGTAATTATCAGACGATGGTCATGGCCAATAATAATGCCTCGATTGTGCGTAGAATTGTCAATTATGCACCAGAAACGATTGTTAACCAACAAATTCAACAAAACTTTATGGGTGATTTAACAACTGGTTCAGTACGTCACAGAGTTTTGTTAGGCGCTGATTATTATAGGTATGTTTACGGAACGACAGCCAACGGTTTGGATGGATCAAGAGCTAACGCAGCCAATGGTGTAGTGCGTCCTACTTTTGATACGGTAGCAGTTGCAGGCAAAAGCGTAAACTATGGCTTGCTCAATGAAAGTGAAATCAACAGCAGATTGTTAGGGAAAGTACCCGCCATTACAAAAACTACCCTGACGACTAATTCGTTGTATGCCTCAGATGTGATTAATCCTACCAAAAACTTGACTTTGATGCTAAGTGCCAGAGTAGATTTCTTGCAAAATTCGGGTACTTATAATAAAACAACAGATGTTTGGACAGGAGCCTATAACCAGACTGCATTTTCTCCAAAAGTTGGTTTGACTTATCAGCTATTACCTGAACAACTGGCATTTTTTGCTAGTTATATGAACGGTTTCCAAAATGTAGCACCTGTAAGTCAGGTAGATGGAACAGTGGCAAATTTTAAACCCCAATACGGTAATCAGTTTGAAACAGGGTTTAAATATTCACAGGAGAAACATTTATTAGATGCCAGTTTAAGCTTATATGATATAAGAATCAGTAATACTGTAAGAGCCAATCCTGAGAATGTATCAATGTTTATTCAAAATGGAGCGCAATATAGCCGTGGAGCAGAATTAGATTTACAAAGTCGTCCGATAGAAGGCTTGTATTTTCATGCTGGACTTGCTTACAACGATAGCAAACTTACAGCTTCGGATGCTAACACAGAAGGTTTAAGACCTGTAAATTCAGGCCCTGCTTGGATGAGCAATTGGTATGCGAATTATACCTTTATGAAAGGTTCTTTAAAAGGGTTTTCATTAGGTTTTGGAGGTAATTACTACGGTAAAGACAATATTATTAACACCAAATCTGCAGGAACATTTGCTACAGATGCCTACACATTGTTCAATGCAGTACTGAGTTATTCTCAAAAAGCATATACTTTATCGCTGAGTGGAGATAATATTTTCGACACACAATATTACTATGGCGGTCGTGGATTTATCACGCCTGGCAATTTGCGTCAGGTGATAGTTTCTTTAAAATTGAATTTATAGTTGATAGATACATAATTATGATTCAGAATAGCCCAAATTATTCTGAAACAAATTTTTATCATTGGTGAAAAATCAGATTCAGCTGAATTTTACAATAAGATTTCCTAAATTCAAGTATTAATATCCTTAACCTAATTCCACAAAAATATGGAAGAACAACATCTGGAAAGTTCTGATTTTTTAAAAGATATAGTTATCGGGATGTCCGATGGTTTAACAGTACCTTTTGCCTTAGCCGCGGGTTTGTCAGGTGCTGTAGCTGATACCTCGATTGTCACAACGGCAGGTATTGCCGAAATTGTAGCAGGTGCGATTGCTATGGGTTTAGGGGGCTATTTGGCTGGTCAGACCGAAGTAGAACATTATGACGCAGAATTGAAACGTGAATATGAAGAAGTAGAAAAAGTACCCGAACGCGAAAAAGAAGAAGTACGAGAGGTTTTTGCTGATTATGGACTCGATGCCGATATGCAAGAAGCAATCGTGGAGGCATTAGCAAAAGACAAAGACAAATGGGTTCATTTTATGATGAAATTTGAGCTAGGTCTTGAGAAACCAGACATCAATCGTGCAAGAAACTCCGCTGCTACTATCGGTATCTCCTATGTAATAGGAGGGATTATCCCATTGAGTCCATATTTTCTGGTCGATGATGCTATATTAGGGCTCAAATTCTCTGTGGCGATTACTTTGTTAGCATTATTTATCTTCGGTTTCTTTAAAAGCAAAATTACAGGTCAACATCCATGGATAGGTGCATTGAAGGTCACATCTATCGGTGCAGCCGCCGCGGCAGCGGCCTTTGGTGTAGCTAAATTGTTTGGATAACTCTCTGTATGTTATCGGTTAATGGTGTAACTGTTATTAGAATAGTATTCAGATTTTTGATTTTTAAACATAAAAAAGAAGATTTGAGAATGAGTAATTTAGTACCCATTTTCAAATCTTCAAATTAGGAATCTGTTTTCAAATCAAAAAACTAGTATCCTACCGCAGTATCGTCGGCTCTTACATCGGCTCCACCTTCATATTGACCATTTGGTAATAACAAAATACAGTCCATACGACCAATGGTATTCTTCTGTGATTCCATCTTGTAGCCACGACCTAACAATTTTTGTAAAGTTTGTGGGGTAAAGCCTCCCTCTTCAAATGTCGTTCTATCGGGTAGCCATTGATGATGAAAGCGTAGCGCATCTACCGCTTGTTGCATATTCATCCCATGCTCTACTACGTTTAAGAATACTTGGAAGACAGAAGTAATAATAGTTGAGCCTCCTGGTGTACCAAGAATCATGAACAGTTTTCCATCTTTTTCAACAATTGTAGGCGTCATTGAAGATAGCATTCTTTTATTTGGGGCAATAGCATTTGCTTCGTTGCCTACCAAACCATACGAGTTAGGATGTCCCGGCTTGATAGAGAAATCATCCATTTCATCATTTAATAAAAAGCCTCCTCCAGCAACTATAACCTTGCTTCCGTAAGAGTTATTGAGAGTTGTTGTAATAGAAACAGCATTTCCCTCTTTGTCTGCAAATGAGGAGTGAGTGGTTTCCATACTTTCATAACCCGGAATAGCTCCTCCTGATACTTTTTTACTATCAGTGGCTAGATCAAAGTTGAAATCCTGCCAACGCTGTTTTAAGAACTCTAGACTCAATAACTCTTTTTGTGGCACCTTGACAAAATCTGGATCACCTAACCATTTAGCTCGATCTGCAAAGACACGACGTTCTGCCTCAATCATTACTTGAGTCGTTGAGTCGCTATGCCATCCCCATTTCTTCAAAGGGTAATTTTCTACGTACTTTAGTAGTTGCATTAAGGCGATTCCACCAGAAGATGGCGGAGGCATGGTAATTACTTTCAGACCTTTGTAGTTTTCTACAATTGCATCGCGCCAAACAGCATGATAGTTATCCAAATCTTTTTGGGTGATGATACCACCGCCTTTGTTCATTTCAGCTAATAAAAGTTTTGCTGTTTCACCTTCATAAAAACCTTTACGACCCTCTGACTGAATACGGCGTAAAGTTTTGGCTAAATCTTTTTGGATTAATAATTCACCTTCTTTCCATTCTGTACCATCAGCTTTGATGAAATAGGTTTTTCCTGGATTATATTTTAATAAATCTTCCTTAATTCTATTTAGTCCTCTAGCTTCACGGGCAGTAAGAGCAACGCCGTTTTCGGCAAGATCAATCGCTGGTTGAAGAATTTGCTTCCAAGATAGCTTCCCAAAGCGTTTATGTGCTTGCTCTAATCCATCTACTGAACCTGGGGTTCCACTAGCGAGATGTCCGTACCAGCTTGGCTGACCTGCTTTTACATTTCCTTTTTCGTCGAGATACATATCACGACTTGCTTTTTCTGGTGCTTTTTCGCGGTAGTCTAATGTATAAGTATTTCCCTTTTTGTCTCGAAATACCAAGAAACCTCCACCACCAATATTGCCCGCTGCTGGGTGTACCACAGCCAAGGCGAATTGAGTAGCAATGGCTGCATCTATGGCATTTCCACCTTTTTTCATAATCTCAACACCGACTTTAGAAGCTTCTGGGTGTGTTGCGGCCACCATACCATTTTGTCCATACACAGGCTCTTTTTTAGCAACAAAAGGGGAAGCATTTGGGTCATCATTCAAAAATTGATAAAAACCTTGATTTTCCTTAGGTTTGCTTATAGGAGAAGGAGTGTTGGTTACTTGTACAGCTGGAGTTTTACAGCTCCATAATAAGCCAAGCGTTGTCGATGAGAGTAAGACAATGTGTTTCAGTTTCATCATGATGAAGACGTTTTTTTAATTAACAAGGAGAAAGTCTCAAATCTATCCGAAATATTAAAAGGACAGATTTGCTGTTTTAGCTAAGGTAAAAGGGATATATCTTTCAAAAAGATTCCTTTATATCTTTCAAATATACAAAAAGCCCAAACTCTTTAAGGAAGTTTGGGCTTTATTTTCAAAACAAATGTACTTTTCTGTCTACTACAAAATTTTGTAAATATCAACAGAATCAATTTTGTCTTTCAACTCTTTAATGTTGATGCTCGATTTGATAGCAGCATCTTTCTTTTTCTTTTTAGATGTTAAATCTTTAATCAAATCTTCATAAACCATTTGAGCATTTTTCTCGCCCACTGCTTCGATAATGTTATTGCCTTTGGCTACATTGATTGCCTGTTTTACTTGATCAAAATAACGCGTTTCTAAATCAAAATAATTATCATGAATTCCTACAAAACGATTACAGAGCGACTGTAGGTAGTCTAGGTTATTGTTGACATGACGCACATCTAATTCAGATTGCAATAACTCTCCAAGATTTACTTTGCCATCTTTTCCTGTATATTTTTTTTCAATTTCTGCCGTTTTCTTACGCATCAATTCTGGCGTAAATTCACCCATCACATAGTTGAAATAGTCGTCTATTGTTTCGTCTCCACGAATTTCTCTAGGGTTGAAGCCTATTTTTTGACCGTCTTTCTTAAATTTTTCTAAGACATCAAGTTGTAATGTTTCCAAAAGAGTAACAGTTTGCGAACTCGAAGTAGCATTAGTTAGGTTTGCTTTATCCAAAGCGTTATAAAAACCAGTGTAGCGCTGAAGCTCCTTTTCAAACTCTTTGATTTTGTCAAAGTTTACCTTTTTGTCTTGCACCCCTGCTGCGTACGCAACGTTTACCGCTGCGGTCGAAAGGTTCACGGCCTGTGATGCATAGGGAATCAGACCCACGATTGGGCTATCCTTCAAGCTTTTGAGAACAGACACAAAACGCTCATTTTTTTCTTTTTTATCAAAAATCGCCTTGTTTTGAGCTGTTTTTAGAATTACCTCTTCAAAAGAAAAGCCTAAGGGTCCTTTTTCGACACTACTCAACTTTTTGATATAACCTTGATAATCTTGGTTGATTACTTGTGATTTTAGGTCGATAATATCGTCGCTTAAGATTTTATAGACTTCTGCACTTTTGACCAAATTAGTGCGGATTTTCTCCCACTTCGTACGGTCAGTAAGTGATTGGTTTTTAGAAATGTCGTTCAAAGAAACGCTTTGTAATTCGATACGTCCTTTTAGGTTTTCATTTTCGTTTTGTAGCTTAACCAGATTATTCTGAATGTTGACAATCAAGGAATCAGAATAAATTTGAGCGTTAATAGTTGTTGTTAAGCCAAAGAGGATCAAAAAAAGGAATGAGAATGTTTTCATCGTGCTTTACCAGAAATAGTTTTGGAATTTTCCCATCAAGAACGGAATGCCTATTAATTAATTGTCAAAGGTCTAAATTCCTTTGCATTTTTTATCTTGTTTTACCAAGTATTCTTATATTGATTATAGGATAAATTGGAAAAGTTATATTTTCGCTCTTGTGTTTATCCTATTGAAATAATAATTCTGCAAATGCACCAAAGGTTTATTCAAAGACTTAATTTGACAAATTTCAAGGTTCAACGGGAAAAAAGATCTCTTCATTATTAACGATTTGCCAAATGTTTTTTGTTCATGTATAAAGCTTTTTTGAGTAAAAGGATTGGTGAAAATGAGTAGATAAATGCTAATCACAGGCAATGGGATGTCCTATACTTGTTATTAAGTAGCTGTTAATTAACTATTTCCTAGATGCCGAAAACTTTTTAAATACGAGAAGAATGTTAAGAGGAGTAAGGGCAAATCGCAATATATTTGGAGAAAGCTGTTATTCTTAAAATAAAATTTGCTGAAGTGTCAAAAGAAGGAATTATTTGATATGAAAGATTTAAGATAAGTTTGTCAGGCTGGAAAAAGCGAGATAATTTCTAAAAAATGATTCTAAATAAAATACAATTATATTTGTTAATGCAAAAAACTTAGGATACCTTTGTACCCGTTATACAAAAACATCCGCACGTCTCTGTGTTCGCTTCTTGGCATGAAGCAATTTCCAATCTCGAACTGTTATCAGTTTAAATCGGTTTCTCCAGAGCTTTAACGGATGTTTCGGGCATCATTAAAGCAAATTTTAACAATCACAATTTTGTCGTTTTTGACCAAGCCATAGATAGGGATTTTAACCATTCTGTTCAGGACGAATGAATGGCAGACATCTCTGATGCCTTGTAACTAAGGTTACGTCAATTACCGACATTTCGAAAAACAATGAGTCAATTATTAAGATTCGACGAACTTTCATTATCACAAGAAGTTCAACAAGCGGTAGCAGATATGGGTTTTGAGACAGCATCTCCAATCCAATCTGAGGCAATTCCATTCATTCTTGAAGGTCGCGATGTGATCGGGCAGGCGCAAACAGGTACTGGTAAAACAGCTGCTTTTGGTATTCCAATTGTAGAAAAAGTAACTCCTTTCGAAAAGGTAGTTCAAGGTTTGGTTCTTTGTCCTACTCGCGAGTTGGCGGTACAAGTAACAGAAGAATTAAAGAAAATTGCAAAACATAAAAAAGGTGTTTGGGTAACTACAGTATATGGTGGTGACTCTATCGAACGTCAAATCAAATCTTTGAAGGCTGGTGCAAACATCGTTGTTGGTACTCCTGGTCGTGTAATTGACTTGATTGAGCGTCGTGCCTTGAAATTAGAAAATGTAAGTAAAGTAGTTCTTGACGAAGCTGATGAAATGTTAGACATGGGCTTTAGAGAGGATATCGAAAGCATTTTACAAGAAACTCCAGAAGAACGTCAAACTATTTTCTTCTCAGCAACGATGTCGAAGCCTATCATGGCCTTGACTTCTCGTTACCAAAACGATCCTAAATTGGTGAAAGTAGTGAAAAACGAAATCACTAACTCTAATATCGAACAACTTTACTATGATGTTAAAGGAAAGGCGAAAATGGAGGTAATGACTCGTTTGATGGATTTCTATTCAGTGAAATTATCGTTGGTATTCTGTAATCAGAAGAAAAGAGTTGACGAAGTTGTAGAAGAATTACAATTGCGTGGTTACGCTGCTGAAGGTCTTCATGGTGACTTGCGTCAGGCTCAACGTACTAATGTAATGTCTAAATTCCGTTCGGGTGTTGTAAACGTATTAGTTGCAACAGACGTGGCGGCTCGTGGTTTGGACGTTGACGATGTAGATGCGGTATTTAACTACGATGTACCTTTAGACGAAGAATATTATGTACACCGTATTGGTCGTACAGGTCGTGCTGGTAAATCTGGTAAGGCATTTACGATGATTGTTGGTGCTGAACGTAACCGCCTTCGTGAAATTATGAATTACACTAAAGTAAAAATTGACAAAGGTGTAATTCCGTCATTCTCTGACGTAGTTGGTGTTAAAAAAGGAATGTTTATCGACCGTGTACGTGGATCTATCGAAGAAGGTGATTTAGAATTGTTCGAAGATGTATTACAAGCGTTGCACCATGCAGGTTATTCTACTGAACAAGTAGTTTCTGCTTTGGTAAAAATGAACATGGGTATCTCGAAAAACGAATTTGCTGACGAAAACCTTAGCGGTGAATTTGATCGTCGTGATCGTTTCAATAACAGAGATAGAGATAACAGTGGTCGTCGTGGTGAAGGTCGTTTTGAAAGAGGTGGTCGTGATGACCGTCGCGGTGGACGTTCTGAGCGTGGCGATAGCAGAGATAGAGGTGGTCGTTCGGAAGATAGAGGTCCTCGTTCTGACAAACAAGGTCGTCCTTACCGTCGCGATGCAAACATGGTAAGAATGTTTGTTAACATCGGTTTCAACGAAAAAATCTCTCCAGCGAATATCGTAGGAGCATTTGCAGGTGAATCTGGAATTCCGGGTAACGTATTGGGTCAAATTGATATTTTCGACAAATATTCATTTGTTGACGTTCCTAAAGAATTTGCAAACACTGTATTGAACCGTATGGAAGGTGCTTCTATTAAAGGTAAAAAAGTAAATGTTGAGATTGCAAAGCC
>NZ_NJFZ01000025.1 GCF_002270355.1 Flectobacillus sp. BAB-3569
ACTAATATCATAATAGTAACCAACAAATAGGGGAGAGTGTTCTAATGCTACATAAGTCACAACTTGCATTCTAACTCGTACCTTACCGAGTGCCTTCGCCTCAGCTTATGGACGTAGAACCGCCCAGAATATCTTTTACGCTATTTTAATCTTTACAAAAAAACTTCAGTGTTCTTATGCTACATAAGTCAGAACTTACATTCTAACCCGTACCTTACCGAGTGCCTTCGCCTCAGCTTATGGACGTAGAACCGCCCAACATATCTTTACTCTATATAGATAGAGTTCTTTTTTAGCTTTTGCAAAAGTAACTCTTTTATTTTCGAGTAACCAAAATTTCTTATTTGGTACTTTTTATTTTCTTCGTTTTCATCACTAGAAGGCTCGTTACAAACAATTGTAACTTTTCCTACCTGATGTTTTACTAGTAGCTTGACAACTTCAAGGGTCAATCCGTGAGCTAGTGTTTTGGCTGTATTTGACTCTAGCTCGTTGAATTTGTCAAGTGCACGCAATTTTTTAGCTCGTCCGTGTCCTCCTTTTGAGAACTTAGATGCTACCTGAGCCTTGTAGTATCTTGCTTGCAATTGCAAACGCATATGCTCCAGTTTGTCTAAGGATCCAACATCATACACACGCTCGCCAATATTTACCTTTATCGGACATTTCCACGAAATATCAACGATAGCGTGTCTGTTTGGGTCCATCTCGTGAATGACTTTTGGTATTCTTACTACCAAGTTTACAAAGGTTTTCTTTCCTTCATAACTGATAGAAGAGTCACAAAGGTCATACTTTCCTTCCAATATACCCTCTACTATTTTGGCATTTCCTGAGCGGTCACGACCAAAAACCCACAAAATATTATGCTTGAACATTGTAAATCCTTCGATGCTCAATCCCGCTATAGCACTTTTCATAAATGGTATAGGCATACCAAAACGAAAAGTCGCTTGCGTTTTTTTGCCTATAGATACATCAAAAGCATCTGTTTTGAACTTGGCAAAAACATTAGAAGCAAGTGCTGCCCTAATTGTAGAAGGTACTTCGCTATATTCGGCAGCTGAAACCTCATAAGGGATATTCTGCTTTGACTTTTCAGTCATAGCACCCTCTTTACCGTACAAAAACGGCTTTAATTCCGCTTTTTTGGCTACAAGGTTTTGCACCATCAACTCATTTTCAACGGCATCAGCCAGATACAATTTTTGCATCATGCGGTTTGCCATTTTGAAAACTTTTTTGTTCAGGTCTCTTAACATTTCATAAAATGCAACATCTTCGCATCTTACTTGAATTTTTCGGGTAATTATCACCCCTTTGTCTTTTTCCATATTATCAGTTGCAATTTACGAGCGCCAAAGCCTCACATAAGGCTTGCAACAACCTATTTTTATTTTTCAAAATTTTGTTTTTCGCATTTCGCAAAATGCATTTTTCATTTTTCGCATTTTGGCTTTTCGCATTTCGAAAAATCCGTTTTTCGCATTTCGCATTTCATTTTTTCACAAATTCAATACTTAAGTCATAACCACAACCTTTCGCCCAGTCCTCCAATAGATTAAGTCCAATGTTGCGGTTACCTGTTTCGATGGATTCAATAATTTTTTCGTTATATCCGCCTTTCCCAATTCTTTCGGCTAACTCAGCTTGAGACAAGTTAGCCGAAAGACGTAGCTGTTTTAGTCGTTCGTGCATAGTGTTTTTTGCACGAAGATAACAAGCTAAACCCATTCTGCTATATTTTCATGACAGTTCGGGCAAATTTCACAGTCTGGATGTACCTCGGCATCACAGTACTCACAATATACATCACTGCCTTCAAGTAGCGTATTGCTAACAATACTTTGATGTTTAGGCTTAATAGAGGGCTTGATGTCCCTTTTCTTAAGCTTTATAGGTTCATCTCCTGTTTCAGCTAAAAGCCACTGGTTCTTGCCATCCATGTACGAACAGTCTTTGACCATTTGTTCGCTGAAAATTTCTGAACCTTTTTGAAGGATATTTTTGATATTGTAAGTAATACCGTAGCTAGTGGATCCTACTAGGACACGGTTAATTCCAAGCTTGCCAATTATTTTTTCTGATGCAAGTTGGTACATACTTGCAATTGAGTCTTGATATACATTACTTACAGCTTCAATACTATCAAATACCAAATCGCCTTTTTGGCTTCTCCACGCCCAGCTTTGAGCAATGATTTTTCCGTCTTTTTCTACGACGTAAAATGCACTGCTTTCTTCTTGAACTCCATGCTTTGCACAAGCTGAAGCAGCACCTTCTAGGTGCTGGCAACAGTTAGTTATTAGCCCTAGCAAAGCTCCTTTGGGGTCATCATAGGCAAGTTTTCTGAAAGTAAACCCATTTTGGGTCACATGAACGTGTGGGCATGATTCTGCTACTTTCAAATTATTATAAAGAGCCTGATAACGCTCAAACTGATATTGTGAAAGCTTTAATTCGAAGCAAGCAACCGCACACAATGGATTGGTTACATTTTCATAGTGGAACTGAGCAACAGTATTTCTCAGCTCTACAAGGCTTTTGGGTAATCTACCTAATGTATTTTCAACATTTACCCAGTTTGTTGAAAATTTCAATGCTTCTGGATACTTCATAACGAAGTCTTTCCAAGAAATGGAGAATTCTGAAGTAGGCAAAGTGAATTGACCGAAATCATGAATTACATTCGAGCCTTTCAATTGCTCAAGTGAGACATATTTACGATGCGTATTATTATTGACAAATTTTAAAATTTCAGCTTCTGAGCCAAAAAGGGTTGCTAGATTGAAATTTGGCAATAACATAGACTTGTCTTTGCCAAAATGTTGGCACAACTTGGCAAAAGTTGCAGCACCTTTTTTCCATCTTGATAGAAAAGATGGTTTTGGGATATCCTTATTAGTAGCTTCTGAATTATCAAATGGACATCTACCATACAGGTAGTACCAAGCAGCTTTACTTGGCAAGATTTTCGCTTGGTCAGCTTTGCTCATTTTTTGAACTTTACTAGCATACTCGTAATTGAGTGATTGATATCGCCAACCATTAAATTTAGCTTCATAAGTTCCCGTATCAGTAATTAGAGCTAGTCTAATAGGCAGGGATTTCACCTTTCCTACTCTTACAAAATCTTTGTATTTGAAATTACGCCCGTAATTTGTCCACTGTTGAACAAAGCGTTTCCCTTTTAGGAAGTATGATGTTTCTTCAGCAGAGGCATTTTTCCTTATATTTTGAATGAAGTCATCACCATCATATCTACCATATTTTTTACCTAAAATATGAAGGTGATGAAGGATAACTCTAAACTTCTGACAATCTTTAGCACCAGACAAAAACCATGCTTTGACAATGGTATGAGGCGACACACCCCAAACACCATTTGAATCCCAAGCACCATAACCTAGTCCTTTTTCAAAAAGGACCAAACCATTTCTTTTGAGGTATTGTGGCTCTTTTGCCACATTAGCATTGGTTTTCCATGAAATTTCTTCCCAAATTCGGAAACATTTCGGGTCGACATCGGGGTGACAGTGTACAGCATGAGTATAGATAACCTCTGCTTGTCTTTCTTTTATTTTAGTGTAGGCTCTTTCAGCAGGAGTTCTGAAGTAATCAAAATTTAATTCTATGCAATTTCTATACTCTCTATATGATATTTTTAGCTTTTCAATCACCATTTTTGCATAAAGGTCATTAGGGTCTAATTGAAAAGTTCCCCAGTATGAATTAAATGAGCGACTTTTAAGCTCTTCTACTAAATCCAACTCATATTTGGCTCTAGACTTTAGAGTGATATGCTTTTCAGCAAAATCCTCAAAATGTTCTTTATCCTGAGCTTTGACCTTATACTTAGGCATAAAGCCCTTATACTTTTCAGACTTATCGATATAAGTCTTGATAGAATTGTCTATCGCCGCTCGGATACGGAGTTTTTTATTTGAGTTTTTCATGGTTATGCTGTTTGCACCCAGCTAGGTGATTTTTAAATTTTACTTTTTCGCATTTCGCATTTCGCAAAATGGAAATTTAGTTTTTCGCATTTCGCATTTTGGCTTTTCGCATTTCGGAAAACCGCATTTCGCATTTTGGAAATTTGGTTTTTCGCATTTCGCATTTCGCTAATCCTCAAACATGCCAGGGTCAATATCCCCGTAAAAATCCTCAGGATTCGGGGGTATTTCTGCAAACTGTCCGACCCCTTGGAACTGGATTTTGACCTCTAGGGATAGGGCTTTTGCAATCTGGTCGATGGTCTTAAGACCTAACTTGCGTTGCCCTTTTTCAATCGCAGATACAACATGACGGTTATAAGTAGACTCCATTTTTCCGCCTAGTTGAGTCTGTGAATAGCTTCTACCCTTTCGAATTGCAGCTATCAGTTTTGGAACGTCATCTGGATCTACAGACACCCTAAATTCGGCACCACCGTAAACGGACTCAGCCGAAAAAAAGTCCACGAATTCCTCGGGACTTTGAAAACCAACTCCCGTTTGCCATTTGCCAGACGGGAGTTTGAAACTTGTTTCTATTAGCATATCATAAACGAATGAAAAATGAACCGTTATACTCAAAATCATCTAAGCGATAAGGGTTTCCAGTTTCGGCATTCTTTTGCCAAAACGCTTCATACAACTCCTCATTACCCGTTTCGGATACTAAAGGGTATTCGCCCTCTTGTACTCCTTCGCCTCCTTCCCAGTCACGCAAATCAGCGCGTGTACAATACACTTGCAAGAAAGAGCCATCCCAGTTTTCATCAGCACCACCCACCAGAAACTCTTCACGAGTTTCGGCATTGACAACCACATCTCCAGTATCACAGGCATCGCCTAGTCGAGCCCACATTTCCAACTCTTCCCATTCTAGTCCATCCCATGTACCAGTGGCACCGCCACCGCTCAGTGCTTGAGCAAACTTACCGTCTGAAAAAAGACGGAAAATTGCACCATCTTTCGCTTCATCCAACACCATAGTAGTGTCGAAGTCAGTGTGATTGGCAAGCATAATCATGTTTTCGATAGTCATCAATACTGAAGTCATTTTGTACTCCCGATGTAACACCTCGGCGACGGGCTAAAAGCGTTGTTATTTGATGAGTTAAAATTAATAAATTCCTATATGTTATACAAATTTGTATAACATTATTTTTTAGATATTTTATAATTTATATTGATTCTAAACAAAATAGCTACTACATTTGAAACAGTTTCGCAAGGTAGCCATCTGGTTCGGTGAAAACCCGATTAAAATCGCTCATTGGAACGAAGACGTTGTTACAACGCAAAGCAAAAAGGCACTCAATTCGAGTGCCTTTTGCTTTTCTATACGCCTTCTGGTCGAGTTTTTTCGTGCTCTGGATCCAGAAAGAAATCCCCAGTTTCGGGGTCTCTTTCAAATTCCCCGCTGGCATCCTCTTTCAACTTAGGTTGCCAATAGAATTTTGATTTCCTTATAGTTTCTTCAAGCTGGTCAACAAACTGAAGATACTCTAAGTCTTCCTCGCTAGGCTCACCGTAATCCCGTACAGCTTGCCAAATTTCGTAATGATGCTCAAGCATTCTTTTCAGGTCCTGCATGTAAGTGTAAGGACTATGAACTACTTTGAAGCCGTATGGCTTCAAAATATCCTCAATATCGCTCAGGTACTTTGTTGCGATATTTTTGAGTTTACCTACTACGGCTTTTTGCAACATAGTTCGTTGCATATTAGCTTTTCGCTCAACCTCCGAAACTGAAATTATCGGATTATCGCGAAGAAACTGGCAAATTCTTTCGGAGCGTTCAAGCTCCTTTTGAGAAATTTTTTTCATCTTTGTGTCAGCTGTTAGAAAAGCTAATGTCCACAAGGTCGTTTCGAACGGCATAGTGGACATTGTTGCTTATATGGTTACTTGGTTCTTATCAATTCGAAAGTAGTATCCAGTAGGCTTATTTTCGCAATACAGCTCGAAACTATGCAATGAGTTCCGAACTAAAACTATCTTACTTTTTGGCACCTTCTGTGAGTAAGCAATCCAGCTTACAATACCTCGAACTCTAAGAGGCTTGATAGCAGAGGGCAAAAAAACAATAGGCAGGAGGTACAAAAGACCTCTAAGGATAATGCTAAGTAGATTCATTTTGTTGGCTCTTTGCACCGAGCTAGGTGGTTTTTGTTGAAAAATTCCTCTGGGGCAATATGCCCCTGGTACGATTAAAATTGCAATTATTTTTCTGTGATATAGTATTAGATATTAGAAAAGTTGTTGCCCTACTCTCTCTTAGCTTTTCGGGTGCCGCTGTTTTTTTAAATTATTTTGTTACAAATGAGAATTTGTAGTTGAACGACGTACCTAAATAGGCTATAGCGTCGTTAGAATCGCCTTGATATTTAGGAGCGTAATTGAAGCCTTGCCATAGACGCAAGATATTATCTACGTCGTCTAGCTTTCTAAATACATTGTCCTCATTGTCATTATTTTCATAAACGGCAATTTGTCCGTTTTCGATAGCTTTTCTTAGTTTAATTTTCGTTTTTGGAGCTTCCGATACTTTTATGAAATTTTTCATTTTTTTACTGTTTACACCCAGTCAGGTGATTAATCCCTACTCTCTCTCTCAGCTTTTCGGGTGCCGCTGTTTTATTATGTACCAAAGTTAACACCTTTTTTTATTTGTCGCAAATTGAGACAAATAAATTTTTAAAGTTTTTTTATTTTCTTAACATAAATCAATAATTGAGCTTATAACTATCCCGAAACTATCCCTCTACTATCCCGAAACTATCCCGAACTTTTCAAAAATCTGGATCCTGAAATCTGGAAAGTGATATTTCGCACTTTCCCGTTAAACGTATGTTTAGCGGTACAGCTGGCTAGATAGGTATAATCCTATATAATTAGATTTATATTTGTGCTTTTTTCTTATACCAATTATTAAAATACCCAAAAATATAAATTTAAAAATAAACGGTATTTTTTTCGAAATTGACTTGACTATCGAAAGTAACGAGCTTATGTTTGCAACGTAAAAAACAAAATAACTAATTGATAACAAGATGAATACAGCACAAAGACAAACGCAAATCAATGATGTTTTAGCAAATCAAAAAATCACGAAAAACGTTCAGATAAGACAATTATTATCGCTAGAATTAAGCTTTTTAGAGGTAGCTCAATTAACTAATAGTAGCATTAGTTTAGTGAAAAAAATTTTCTTAAAATATTGGCCTGAAAAAGCCGATTTAATCAAATTTTCAATAAAAGATTTTGATGTTAAATTCATCTTTAGAATTGAAGGATTTGGGGTTAATAAGGACGAAATATATAAAAGCTTAATTGATGCTGGATTAAGCGTTAATAAGCCCTCAAATTTGGCACAAGAGCTAACATTTTGGAATGTAATAGATAACAAATCAATTGTAGAATACAAATCATTTGAGGTCAAAAGCCCTATAATCAAAGGCATAGAAGGGCTTAATCAAATCAAAATTGTATTAGATTGTCTGAAAAAATTAAGAATGAAAACTAATGATTATTGTAGTATTCATATTCATTTTCTAACAGCTTTCACAGATCCAAATCATCTACACAATGCTGTCATTAACTATATTCGTTATGAAAATGTTATAGACAAATTTCATAAGCCTTGTAGACGCTTAGATGAAAACCCTTATTGCAAAAGCTTAATAAGCTACGAAAACGCTTTATTACAAATAGGTAATGATACCCAAAAATTATCAATTGTAGGACCTAATCAAAATCACAAATTGAATTTCCCTAACAAAATTCATTTAGGTACAATTTGTTTTAGCCATCAAAATTCTACAACTAATTATACCCACGTTGAAAATTGGATTGTATTTTTAGACAATCTATTTCAATTTTCAAAATTTGAACAAGTGAACACTATTTCAGCAAATATCAAATCATTTGAAAAATTTGTCAAACCTAGCGTATTGAAATACTTTCAAAAGCTAATAAAAAAATAATCTTTAAGAATTAATTTTACCGAGCTTATTTGTAAGCTCGGTTTTGCTCTTCCCTAATTTTTCTAAGGATCGATCCATTTTTCAAAAATATCAATTATTATTTTGTTTAGAATTTATAAAAGCGTTCAGCCCTGCCGAACGCTTTTTTTTTGGTCTACAAATAGGCCAGGACGGGGCCACCCCGATCATATATCAAGCGCAAGCCCCGTTGCAATTGCAACCCGACCTACTGCGTGAAACGGAGTTCGGAAGAAATAAAAAAAGAATCTCCCCTTCAAAAAGGGAGATTCCGTTGACGTACAGGGAGTTATGAAAAAACACACTATTAATTGTGTGTCTTTTTTATCTCCCCTTTTGCAAAAACGAGTAAAAATACCAGCTTAAAAGCCGTTTTATTACTCTTTCTGTTACAAATTCTTTGTTTTCAATAACCTCAAACCCAAGTAATTGATTAGGTAACACATAAATTGGCTTACCATCAATTAGTGTTTTAAATTCATCGTATGATGAACTTTCATAAACCTTAAATACTATATCTTGAGTAATGAATTTGATAAACGTTTCATTTCCTTCTTTATAGACTTGAAACTTCTTTTCCTTCATCTAATGTAAATCCTCTGTAGTGAACTTTAGGATTTACAGTTGATGGCATACTCAAAACATATATCACTGTTTCAGTGATAAAGTAAGGAAACAGAAAACCTGCTCTCATGTGGGAAGGCATCTTATACCTTCTCCATCTATCTTTTGTCTTTTCACATTCTTCGAATGCTTTAGCACCTTGCACTTTCAGAGAAATTAAATGGTCCATACTAAGACGTTTTGGAGGTGTCGCCCCTCTTGAGATAATATTTTTTATGCAAAAGCGTTATTTTTATAACGCTTTTGCAGTTTCTTTGTAGAAGTTTAATACTACAACCTATTAATAAAATGACTAAACCACTTTTAAAAACTCCTATCTCCTATTACGGAGGTAAGCAGACACTCCTATCTGAAATCCTTCCCCTGATTCCAGAACATCACACTTACGTTGAGCCTTTCTTTGGCGGTGGTGCCGTATTTTTTGGCAAGCCACAATCCAAAGCTGAAGTTGTCAATGATACTAATAGTAATCTTATCAACTTTTACAAAGTACTAAAATACGACTTTGAAAGCTTAAAAGAAAAAATTGACGAGTCTTTTCATTCGAGACTTCAGCATCGTGAATCTTTAAACGTTTATGAAGATGAAGAATGTATTGACAAAGACAAAATTCAAGCTGCTTGGTCGGTATGGATGCAAACAAACATGAGCTTTAGCTGTATGATTGGGGCTGGATTTGGCTATGACAAATTAGGCAAAGTTGCTCTCAAGATTGGCAACAAAAAGGAGAAATTCACTGAGCTTTTCCAGCAGCGCATGAAGCGGGTCACCATCGAAAACTACGACGTTTTAAAAGTTGTAAAAGCCTACGACTCACCCGATGCATTTTTCTACTTTGACCCTCCGTATGTTTCTGCAAACCAAGGCCACTATGGAGGATATACGCTTGATGACTTTAAGAATTTACTTGATGCTTGTGCTAATCTAAAGGGTAAATTCTTACTGAGTTCTTATCCTGAGCCAATTTTGATGGAGTATCGCAAAAAATTCGGATGGAAATCAAAAGATATTGAGAAAACCCTAGCTGTAGATGGTAGACGGAAAGCTACCAAGAAAAAAATTGAGTGCTTAACTTGGAATTATTAACCTGAGGCCATCCAGATTGGATGGCCTTTTTGTTTGAAAAAACGTCCTTGAAATACTCCATCACTACAACATATTTTGTATCATGGAGATCAAAAACCCACTACTTCAATACCTTGAAGGTGAAGGTACACGCCTTGAAGAAAGAGTAAAGACTCGTGTTAAATACAAAAACATCATAAAAAGGTCAAAAACCAAAGACCCTGCAAATGTTCGAATAACCTCATCAAATACAAGTATTTTGGTTGAGGTTATTTCCGATGATTCTATTCGTATTCGCGATGCTGGTTTTGGTAGATACTATCAAAAAGGTAAACGACATTATCCACCTAGACCTGACCAAAGAGTTAAAAAAAGAAGAAAATTTAAACTTATAAATAGACCAATGTATGATATGTATAACCGATTCCTAAGAGTTGGCATAAACGTACTTGGCCGTACAGTTTCTACAAATATTCTAGACCTAATCAATAAAAATAATGGCACTACGAGCTGACCAAATTCAACTTCGAATTGATATTGAATTACAAAATGTTATCAATAAAATAGGTTTACTCGAAAATAAAATTTCTGACCTAAACCATTCATTTCTTGATTTAAAAAAGGAAATGCAGGGCATGGAAAAGGAAATTTTAAAGAATGATGATGCCTATAAGCAAGCAAAAAAGACACTAAATGAGGTTGTAAGAGAACATGGCAAAAATTCTGAAGCTGCTAATGTTGAACGTAAAAAACTGGAAGAGTTAAAGAAGACTGTTCTTTCAGGAAATGAGGCGTACTCTGCCAAAGAAAAGCAATTATCTGAACTATCAAATAAAATTTCAGAAGCTTCAAAAGAACTTGACATGCTTAGGAAATCTGAAAAAGATAGCCTTCGTACTGCCGACAGCTTGGAGCAAGAATACAAGCAAATTACCAATGCATTAAGGTTAATGACATTTGGTACAAAAGAGTATATTGAGCAACTCAAAAGAAAAGAGCAGATTGAAAAGGAACTTGAGTCACGTACTCAAGCATCTGGTCGTAGAAATGGCTATGGCAATATTATCAGTGAAGGAGGCTTAGGCGGTACATTAGCTGGGCTTTCTGCTATGTTTTATCGTGTGATGGCCATCGTTGGTGCTTTAAAGTTTTTAAAAGACGCTTTTGAAAAAATTTGGGAGGTTGGTACTAAGCGTGAATCACTCAATAACCTATTACTCACTACTCTCAACAATAGTAAAGCTGCAACTGCTGAAGCTCAAAAAATCATTCGAGAATTTGCAACTAAAACAGGAACTGACCTCGAAAATGCCACAATGGCATTCAAGCGAATGTCGGATATTGGTATCATTCCAACAATGGATACTATGATATCACTCTCTGACATGGCAAAATCATCAAACAAATCAGTTTCTGATTATGTAGAAGCAATTGCCGATAGTCAGCAAAATGAAAATGAACGCTTAAAAGAGTTTGGCATTAATGCTCAAGTACAAGGAAGTAAGGTTGTATATACATTTAAAGGAATAAGAACGGAGGTTGACAACAATGCCTTAGCTATATCAAAATACTTGATTTCTTTAGGCAATGTTGAGGGTGTGATGGGCGCAACAACTAAAGCATCTGAAGCTGCTTTAGGTTGGTGGGTTCGATTTAAAAACACATTGAATGATTGGTATGAAAATGCTTTTAAAAAAATTGAGCCTTCTTTAAAATCTCTTTTAAAAGGTCTTACAGAAATGGTAAGTCCTGCTAAATCAGCTACTCAAGTATTTGAAGAACAAAAACAAAAAGTTATTCAACTAAATGATTCTCTTCCTGGGCTTTTAACAAGGTATGAGGAGTTAAGTAAAATCACTAAACCAACTAAAGAGCAACAAAAGGAGTTAAGGGATATCATTGAGCAAATTGGAATTATTGTTCCTAATGCCAAGGAAGGGATGGATAAATATGGGCAAACTTTAGGCATTAATACTACCATTGCAAAAGACTATATCGAACAACAAAAACTCATTTTACAATATACCAACAGGATTGCAATTCAAGAAACTGAGAATGATATCTTAAGAATGAAACGTGAGCAATCTCTTGTTGAGCAATCTGCCAAATTTGAGCGTACAGCGGATGGCAGAAGAAAAGCGACTGAAAGATATTTATTTGGAGTGCAGAATAAGTATTTCAAAATGACAAAGGAATATATTTCTGAAGAGGAGTTCAATAAACTTCAATCATCTTTACAAGCACTAAATAATGGTATAAAAGGAGCTGAAGAAACATTAAAAGTGCTAAAAGGTGAAAATCTTGTTACTCCTAAAAATGAAGAAAAAGATAAAAACAAACAAACTGAACTTGAAAAGGAACGCATCAAGCGTGAAGCTCAATTAGCCAAAATGCAACGTGATGCTACTGCTGATGAATTAGCCAAAAAACTAGCTCGTGAACGTGAAGTAAGACTTGACGCTGAGTTCAAAGCTCTCGAAGAAATTGCAAAAATGGACTCGGAGGCTATCAAGGATGAACTTGAGCGCAATGAATCAAATATCCGCTTAGAGGCTAGTATGAAAGTAGCCGAAAAAGACCGTGAACTCAAAAAGGCTAAAGTATCTCAGCAAGACCACGATCGATTACTGGAGGACTTTCGAGTAAGTACATACAAGGCTGCGGAAAGACAAATTGAAGACCTTAAAGAAAAGTCTCGTCGTGAAGATGAATTAAAAGCTGAGGAGTCTGCCAAAAAGATTTTGGCTGTTACTGACCGTCTGTATGAGCAAGAAATAAACGCACGAATCAAACAAAAGGAACGTGTTGGTGATGACTTTGGGGTATTGATGGAACGCATCAATTTGCTCAATTTCCAATGGTCAAAAGAACTCCGTAACAAAGAGCTTACTGAAGAGGAGAAATTGGCAATTGAAAAGTCCTACATGGAGCAATCCGAGAATGCTTGGGATGAATACTTTGTACGTAAACGCAATAAGTATATCAACGCTACTCGCCAAAGCCTCGAAAACGACCTTGAACAAACAAAACGCAATATTTTCAAGCATCATGATGCTCAAGTAGCCATGCTCAACTTCGAGTATCATGCAGAGCTTGAAAATGCTGTTAAAATTGGCGCTTCTACTGAAGAAATCCATCGTAAGTATGCCTTACGTCGTAGGGAGTTAGAAAAGGGCATGTGGATGGATATCGCTAGTTTAGCTATTCAGGCTTATTCCAATATCACTAACTCATTAGCCGAAAGTCGAAACCTCGATAATCAAGCTGAGCAAATAAATGCTGATAATGCCAAAAACAGGAAGGTAAACTCTCTTAAGCAGCAATATGAATCTGGTCTTATAACCAAGAAGAAATATGATGCTGAAATAGAAAAAGCTGATAAAGAATACGAGAAGAAACAAAGGGCTATCAAAAATCGTCAGGCGCAAAGTGAGCATGATGCCAATGTGATTAAAGCTACTCAACAGGCTATTCAATCTGTTTTACAAACTATGTCATCGGTGCCTTATCCTTTCAATATTCCACTGGTAGCAATTCAAACAGCATTGTCTTTAGACCAAGTACAAAAGTTAGCTGCTTTACCTATACCAGAGTATTTTTGGGGTGGTGACACTGGGGAAGGCAATGACAAAACAAGGGTAAACGATGGTAAGAATGGATTTTTATCAATCCTACACCCCAACGAGTATGTCGTGCCTAAAAACATCCGACAACAAGACTGGTGGAAGCCTATCGAAAGAGTTGTAGAAGCCAAGCGGATTAATAGTTATTTCCAAGGAGGCTCTCCTACTCCTATGAACTTTGACTATTTACAAAATCCAAATTTCAACGCTAACAAGGAGCTAGTTGATGTAATTACCAAACAACAGGAGGTATTAGATTCCCTCAAAACTACAATTGAAAGCGGCATTATGGCAAAACTACTCTTCCAGTCTCGTGATGCTGAGGAAATTTTTAAAATATTGGATGAGAATTCTAAAACGAAAAAAAACGCTTTGGCTAAATGATAAACTTTGCAAAAAATGAGCTATTCTACACCGAAGCGTACGATGGCTCAAATAATTTCAAAAAGGCTTTGATTAAATTTGGTGCTACCGATCTAAACGCCAATGCGCCATTGATGGCATTTGTCATCAATGGCAACTATACTTTTGACTTGTCGAGTATTTTGGTCAATAATCCGATATTCAAACAGGCTCTTCCAACATTACCTACTGAATTTGGCTTTCATACTACCGATTTGGTGAAATCTATTGAGGTGCTTACCGCTGCACTATCATCCACAGTTTTTGCCTCAAAAACTACCTTAATGGTGCATAATGGCAAAATACCGCAGCAGTATTTTGAGCTTTTTGGCCAAAACTACATCAAAAATTACTTTTCTGGACAATTTTTGTCCAATCGTAAAAACTCGGAGATTGTAAGCCTAACTCAGCCAATTTTCTATCATTTTGCTACTACATGGGACAATCTTCCAACAGGCATAAAACTCTATGCTCGCTTTGGAGGTCGTGACTTTTACACCGATCCTGTTTATTTGCATGATGATTATGCCTCTGTCGTACTCAACAAAATCTATTTTTATTCCTTTTCTCCAAGCCATCTTTTAGATTTCTATGATGGTTATCAGGAAGTCGAACATATTGATTTGTTCTGGGTATCTGATACGCAAACTTTTGAACAAAAACGTTTGATTATCGACTATAATACTCCACTCGATGAAGTAATGCTTTGTTTCCAAAACATCTTTGGTGTTTGGGAAACAGTCAGGCTCGAAGGCGAACGCAAGGACAAAGTAGATGTCAAGTCCGAAACAGCTCAAATCAAAAATAAGACCTTTACGCTCGACTCTGAGGTAAGAGATAGCTTTAGTATCACCCTTGGCAAACATAACTCTCAGCATAGCAAGGCTATCATACAGGATTTGGCTTTTTCTGACGATATCTATATGATACAGGATCAGCAGTTTGTTTTACTCAACAAAAGCTTTAGCAGCTTAGAAAGTTACACTTCTACAAACCAGTACGACAACCCAACCTTAGAATTTTATATCTCCAGTATAAACCGATGAAATTTATCGTAAACGACAACGAAATTGCCATCAAGGCACTTTCTGACTGCGAAATAGTAAAAACCTCACCCTTGACTAGTCTGGAGGTCAAGGGTGAGTATGCGCTTAGTTTTGAGTTGCCAGCTACACCCGAACTTCAGAAGGCTTTAGGATATCCACATCTCCGAAACATCGCCAGCGCGCCAAGTAGCTTTACCTCTATGATTCTCGATGGTAATATCCTACTCTACGCAGGTACTGGCAATATCAAAAATGCTGCACGCCAGTATTACTCTGTTGATTTGTCGACCGCCCCGGGAAATATTCCGTTAAGTCTGTGGACTCAAAAGTTGGCTAAGTTTGATTTTGGAAATGATGTAATTGCAACGACCAATGCAAATACAATTTTCTACAAGCTCAATATTTATGATGTAATTGGTACACGTACCAGCTCATCAACACTATACTCATTATCGGACTATATTGGTAGTAACTTTACTACTTTTCAGTTATTTATTAATACCGATAAAGTACTCGAAAAAGATTTTAATTATTCTGCTTCAGCCGTATATGATGGTACTGATTTTATTCAGGAAATGATTGATGCCTATAATGATGCCCCTAGCTCTCTTTACCCTAATTCAAAAATTGAGAGATACGAAACCGAGTGGGTTGTACGTGTACCCGACGGTAACTTTACTATTACTGCCAAAATTATAGTGCATCCTTTACCAACGGGTGGTGTTGGTAGACCACGCCCTGGATCCACCGAATTTACAATTACCTACAACTTTACAAGGCTTACTTATCCAAGCCTTAATGGGTACTTTAACAATGCTTTGGGAAATACATGGACAAAACCCTACGAATTACCCACTGTATATGCACCAAACTTCTATGGGGATGGCAATGGCGACTTTAACGGGTATATCAACCTCAAACAAGGTTCTAGCTTTTTCTATTCGTCCGACACTGACCTAAATGTTTATACGTTTTGTCCTGCTTTTAGATTACAGTGGATTTTTGAGAAACTTTGCCAACTCCTTGGATACACCGTTGATTCTTCTTTCTGGACAAATTCAGTATGGAAAGATGTTCTTTGGCTAACATTGGTTAGTACAGATAAACAACATCCTTCAACCTCTAAGCCATTTATCCTGCATAACAATATTATCACTTATGCCGATTATTTGCCAGATTGGACAGCTCAGGAGTTTATCAACTATCTACAGGATTTTATGAATGTAATGGTTGACTTTAATTCGATGACCAAAGTAGCATCAATCAGATATAGGACAATTAATTTAAGCACTGCCAAAAAGATAAATATTGATTCCTACATCACCGAAGGTCCCAACAACCCTACTGTTCAACAGAAGTATGCTTTCAAATGGAATATTACTAACTCCGACGAGCCTTCTTTTGAAAACACAAAGTTTGAGGAACGCCCACTCGATGGGCAGGAAAATGTAACCAACATTACAATTGCCTTTGTGCCAATGGTTCAACAGTCCGAATACTCAGAAGTAGACTCATCCAACCCTCAGCGTATCAATCCACATGGTAGTTACCAATCATCATGGGACTGGAGCTATAACGGTGGTTCTGGCATCATTAATCCTGCAGCACCTAGTGGTGAGTTATCAGTTTGGCAGTCTGGGCGCTCTGCAATGTTTGATATGAGTAAAGAAGATATAAAGAGTAGAGTCCTTTTTTATTCGCGAACAGGATCCACACAAACTATGTCCAACGAAAAATCAGGACAAAGCCTATTTATCCAAGGAGATAATGGACTATACAAAAAACTGTGGGAATCCTACATCAAGCAATTTCAAAATACTATCGAATGCAATGTTAGCTGTATTTTACCACGTCAGGTCTTATACGAAATCCAGTGGGATACTATTTTACTGGCCGACAACGTGCCTTGGGTTTTACATGAAGTAAAAATCAATCCTGAATCTCAAAAAACATCTATGTTGATACGAAGGGTATCGCAATAAAGCTCACATTATCAATCATATAAAAACAAAATATATTATCCGATAATAAGACAATAATACAATATGATTATCTTATTATCGGATAAAACAATTTATTTTTGTCCCACATAAATTCAAAGCCAAATAAAGCTTTATGGTTTGAAAGGCTTCCAAATCTCAAGAATATAATCAAAGTGTTTTTTTAAATATTGTTCAATATCATCCAGTTCATCTTTCTGAATATTACTGATAAATATGGGCATAAAGTTGCCTTTTCTTTGCTGAATCATACTCAGTTGCAAATTTATACCTTCTACAAATCCTCGTTCCGAAATCAAAAATTGCTCATACTCTCCAACTTCATCTAATCTACCATCTAATAAGATTGTATGCCATAAGCCTTCCTCATCTTTATGGAGTTTTGTTAACTCATAAAAATCAAATCGATAGATTAGATTATGGTCAAAAAATTGCAAGGGAAACTCCTTTTTAAAAGACTCCCAATTATTAAAAACCATGTGCATTGATTCCTGCAAATAGTTTCTCATTGGTATTGGATGTAAATGGTCACATGATAGCAGATTCATAGAATAATGAATTTAATTGAAATGAAATACGTCGATAAGACAATATTACGAAATTATTATCCGATAATAAGATGATAAGATTATCTTATTATCATACATTTTTTATATTTTTACATAGTACTTACCTAACCACTACAATCCTTTCTCTAATATTCTTATGAACTGGCTAAAAAAACTATTTGGCTTCAAGGAGCAAAGCCCAAAGGAGACTAAAAAAGAACCAAAGAAAACTATTTCTAGTGGTGCAACAATTGGTGGGTATTCAAGCGCCTACAGAGGTTTTGATTTCCCATCGAGTAACGACAATGACCACTACAATCCTCTGAGTCCAACAAGTCCGTTTTTTTATGGACAAAATCATGAAGAAAGTGCTCCAGTTCAAAACCAAGAGCAAGAACAACATCATACACATCGCCATCATTCTGATACAGTAGATAACAGCCATTGGCACCACCATCATCATACTGGCGATTCACACTCGCACGACTACCCAAGTAGTCCAAGTGATTCAGTATCGTATGACTCTGGTTGCTCTGATAATAATAATTCTTCTGGATCTGATTATTAGATTACTCTACATTCTCAAAGTAGTGAATCTTTGACCACTTGCCAATTCGGCAGCGGTACACAGCAGCTTCTTTCTTTTGGAACTCAGCGTAAGTAAAAGCATCGACATCTACCTTAGCTCTGTAGCCACCTATGGTCTCAATGCCCAAATAATACTTAGCTGCATGACGCTTTAGGCTATGCGAAACATTGCCTTTTTTATCAGTAGATGTTACAATTTCATTCCATGCAGGTCTATAATCAGCATAAACAATTTGACACTTTTCTTGATATACTTTTCCGCTACAACAGTCAAACAGAAACAAGAAAAATAAGGAAGCTACAGCGCAAACTAAAAGAATGGGAGCTAAGGAGTTATGGTAATTTTTCATAGGTATAGATGATTTGTAAAACAGTGTAAATGTAAGAAAAATAAATGAGACTCAAATCAATCAAAATACCATTAACAAATGGGAAAACTATAATTTTAAATGTTAAGGATTATAAATATTCTAAAATCGATATGCGGTTTAGCTCTAAACCAGAACCACTTTACATATCAATCAGAATACCTCATATAACCCATATAGAACAGCAGGATTTTGAAATTAAACGTTTCAATGGTGATATTCAACTATACAGATTGTTTGAAAATGCTTGCAACTCTTGTAAAAAAATCCCCTTATTTCTTTGGAAAAGTTATGTCTAGATTAATACTCAAAAGAATAAAAATACCATTACTAGATGGTCAGTATCATGTGTTAGAAGTAAAAGGAATATTTCTTACTAAGCTAACACCTTTACCTACGGGAATTCGAAATCAAATCGATTTACAAATTTCATTTATTCATCCATTTAAAGTTTATGTAGAGATAATACATGTAAAAAGATTTCAAGGAGACTTTGAACTTTATGAGTCATTCGAAAACGCTTGCAAAGACAATATTTTAAAGCATCAAATATTAGATAGAAAAGAATACTTAATAAGGAATCGCTTCACAACCAATCAAAACCAAGAATTTTTAAGCCATTTACTAGAATGAAACTCATTCCTAAAAGAATCAAAATACCACTGGCAGATGGAGGTACATACATTATAGATTCTGATAAAATTCACCTTTTAGAATTTAACATTGAACCACCAACAACAAAACCTAATGATGAAGTGGAAATTATAATTCGTACAGTTACCCACAATTCTGTAATTGTCGAAACTATAAAAGCTCGCAGATTTCATTTAGATTATCATCTCTATGATGCATTCATGAACTATTGCATCAAAAAGCAGTTAGCTTACTCCAAAAAAACCCAAGGAATTCTGCGTTATACTACTTGCTTATTAATGCTGAAAAAATCTAGCTTTTACCATCACATACCACTAAAAAAACATTTTCACAAAACTAAGAAAGTGTTATATTTTTTAAAGAAAATTTATGCTTTTTGCCATGTTTTGTAAAAATTTTTGTCCTTGTCCATGAGAGCAGAAATAAAAGCACCAAAGTATCTATTTAACTATTTAAAAGCTGAAAATTTGATAAATGACAAGAAAATGATTACAAACTATGTAATCATTAATGTTTTTATCTCTTTAGCTATGATTGAGTTCAAATCTAGTGAAATAGAAAATGTACAACCAATAAGTAATATACCTCCAAAGCTTAAAAACAAATATCGGCGTAAGACAACAATTATTAATAAATGCAAGAAAAAAGAGTTGATATACCTTACCATACCAGAACGGTACTTCAAAAGGATGATTTTGAAAAAATCAAAAACGACCCAGAGGTAATCAACAACTTTCTCAATTTTCTTAAAAAGAAGATGTGGGATTCTTTTGCCGAAAATACACGCCTACATCAAAATCTTGGTATTAAGAAGTTTTTGGGTGTTTCAATTGCAGATTTTTACCAAAAATACAACCTTGACGAAGACCTTCTTCCTTCTGTAAATTTGAAGAAAGCATGGCACCGTCGAAAGGGCTACACCAAAAATTTAAACAGACATGAAAGATATCCTGTGTAAAAACACAAATATTGGCAGCGTAAAACAATTAAGAGCTATCTACACCGACGACGTACTTCGTAATAAAATGTACGACGATAGCCTTTTATTTGCCTATGGAGCCAATTGGATATTTGATTGGCAAGACGTAACCGTTAATGCTTCTTATGAATTGCAACCAGATTTAGCCAAAATCACAGTAAACGTTGATAGTGCCTATCCTGCTCACAAATTTTTGGCAGAAGTCAAGCGTAAGCTAATCAATCAGTCATTTTCATTGGAG
Source organism: Flectobacillus sp. BAB-3569 (assembly GCF_002270355.1). GTDB lineage: Bacteria > Bacteroidota > Bacteroidia > Cytophagales > Spirosomataceae > Flectobacillus > Flectobacillus roseus. Next base: position 20,132 of record NZ_NJFZ01000025.1, read on the forward strand.
TTTACAGACGAAAACCAAATTACTCAGGTTTTCCACTGCATGACCTGTTCTAGTGTCAAAAAAACCACTGAAATCACCCGTACAGGCGCTGTTAGGTACGAACTAGTATTTGAAAACCATAAGGATAAATGGGCTTTTTTCAACAAAAAACCAGTGTTACAAACCGTAAGAGCCAAATTGGTTTATTACAGTATCAATGTACCAAGTTCAGAGTTGTACGTACAATTGTTTGATTACTGCGATATCAACTTATTCCAGTACAATCTTTACAACCAAGCCAAAGAGTTAATTCGTACAAGCACTCAGCCAAAGTTTACGGCCGTGACTAAGGGCATCTACACGGTAGAGGTTATCAACAAAAGCAATAATCTGATCACTGAAAGCCTGACTATTGATACCAACGCCTTGAGCGATAGTACACCGTACTTATTGCTATCAGGCTATAACGATGCCTTGAAGTTTCCGAAGAAGAAACTAACCAGAAACCTGTTTGATGATGGAATTATCAAAAATGTAAGCGCCACTACTCAACTCAATAATAACAATGTACTCTACAACCTACAAATCGAACTCTGGAAGGAGTCCGTAAACTACAACCTATTATTTGGCCACACATCCGACATCAATCAGGCCAAGTTACTCCAAGGTGGTACACTTACGCCTGGGCAATACTATGTTTTTGCACAACACAAGTTCTACAAACAGGATTACGATTATCGATTAATCAACCTAACCAATCCAAATCAAGAAGAAATAACAACTTCATGACCTATGAAAAATCTTATTTTTGTTCTACTCACACTATTATTTTTTAAGACCCCTGCCCAAACTATCGTAAAAGACAACACCAATGTAGTCCTACAAGGCAGCGGCACTTTGAGTCCAAATCTGGACAACGTACAGTTCAACCGTTATAAAAATAACGTTCCGAGCAATTATTTTTATTCTGCCTACTTCAAAAAGGTCTCAGACAAGAAAACAGGCGTTGGAATTAGCATCCGAAACGAAAACGCTACGGGATCTAACAAGCAAGATGGCAAGTTGGCAGCGGTACACGTTTTATTAGTAAACGACTCTCTGAAAATTACTTTTAGGAACGCCAACAACAGTACTGCCAATATTATTTACTCCCAAGCAAAAGTTACAATACCCTGTACAATCAAGCTCGATGTAACAGACGTAGGGCTTACCGTTTATTATACCAAAAGTGCAAAAGCAACGGGCTTCAAAGCGCTTTATACAAATAATAATATATTCCAAGGTTGGAGTACACGCAGACCAAACATTATCAACCCTGTCGCCAAAATCAAACAAACGGCTGAGGTTGCCAATATTGCATTAGTTCAAAAAAACCTAACGGATACCACTATACCTACTAATTATTGTGGGTGTGGTACGCCTGACTTCAAGCTCGAATATGTGCGACAACGAACAAGTACTACCGTACTGGATATGTCGTTCAGAAGTTGTAATGCTTATAGTCTCAAATATGATGTACTTAATTCGGGAGGAACGGTTCTAAAAACTGGTAACATTGTACCAACTTCTGGCTATATCTCAGCGGATGTTTCGGGGCTTGCTACAGGCACTTATAATATGAGACTTACTGCCCAAAGCTGTGTTGGAACAGATATCTTGAGTTTTGCCTATACAGCACCATCAGGTGGCAGCACCACACCTACTGACAATACTATTCCGAGTTCAACATCCTCCTATACTAACCTATGGATGAATGTTCCTTTGGAAACAGACAACGATAAGTTCTCGCCAGAGCTATGGCCAAACGTTCAGGTTCCTCAAATATATGATAGCTATTTGGGCAGAGACATACCAACGTTTTTTGTGTCTACCGAAATGCCTCAAAGTTTCTTTCAAAACATTGACCAACAACTTAAAGGTATATGGACTTCAAATAATCAGTATAACCTTGAACCATGTTTAGACCGTTGGCCAAATATTGCATGGGAAAATGGGTGTCCAGATAAATCTTTCGAAACTTTTGTGAGTCGTGTGCCTCCTACTCGAAGAGGATTTTTCCAGTATCCTAATAGTACTGAATATTACGACACACAGCCTTTGATTAATATCTATAATGATGGGTATAGTAGAGTTGGAAACTTTGGGCTAGGAGATCAAATAAATGGTCGAGCAAATGTATTTTGCTCAAGCCTCGATGTAGAGATTGCGCAAGTAACTGGTGGAAGTGATACTGATGGTCACAAAATGCGGGCTCTTTCGAAAGGAATGAGTGATCGTATAGCAGGCTTCAATATTGGTATATATCTAAGTCCACTTTTCACGTATGGTAATTTCAATTGGGCACGTTATCCAACTAAACCTGACGGAACTTATGACTATCCAAAGTCAACAGGTAATCCCATGATATTGAGTGCTAATGGACAATCATTAGCTATTAATACACTTTTTGGCATGTCGGGTCCATCAGGAGATCAAAGTAACTGGCACATTAAGGACACTAAAAACTTCTTAAGTTGCGAAGCATTAGAAGGAAAATTTGAGTCTGGTTTAGATGAAAACATGCAACTTTTTGATGCTCAAGGCAACCTAAAGCATATTGTTAAGCACTTTGGTAATCAATATGACGACTCTGGAGCTACGGGATATAACGTGCAACACGTACTAGCAAGAGCAATACATCTCACCGAAACCGATGCGTATTTTGGTGAATTACAGGGCAGAAAAGTTTCATCGATGTTCAAGTGCGTTCAAGACGCTGGAGGAGTTGGTGAGCTTGCAGGTTATGTTTGGTCAGACCATACTTTGTTCAATCCAGATGAAAAAGGCTCAAGTCGTGGATATCTGCCAAGACACTTAATGTTTGAGGGAGGTCTAAACTTGTTTTTCTCTGGCGTTTACAACTGGCACATCTGGGATTTGGGGCCAGTGCCAGGAAGCTACATGGATGGCTATAATGGTGTAATGGGTGCCATCAACTACATTTTCAGAAAAATAAATGTAGGTGGGCAGGATGTAAGTCTCGCAAGTCTACGTCCAAACCTGAAATTTCAACGATGGAAAACTGAAGTTAGCTATGATAATGGTGCTACATGGCAAACTCACAATGGTATAGAGCTTCGTGAAAACGCCAACCGTCTCCCCGTTCGGATTGCATATACTAATGATGGATATATCTGTGTATTAGCATGCCGACCATACTTAGTTGAGCCACAAGCCTGCAAATGGAGAGTTGTTATCAATGGCAATACTTACTCAGGAAATATTACTGCATCAGATTGGCAAAGCTGTTATCCGAATGATACTACTCGAAAAGATTTTTACCTAACTATTATAAAAGCATTTTGATATGGACATAAATAACGTTCCTGTAAAAGTTAATACAGTCGTAAAAAAGGGTCAAACTTGGCTATACTACGTTGATTTTTTCGACATATTGGAAAATCCATTTACATTTTTAGGTAAAAATGTAAAAGCATATATTACTTCAAATGGAGTTTTGCTGGATACTTTAACCGTCACAAACGGCATAACAATTCTAAATAATACAATAACAATCAAAAAAGATTTTCTTGACAGTCAAAATTCTTATGAAAATACAGCAGAAGGATTTTTTATGTTATCTCTATTTTTGGAAGATAATGGTTCAGATTTTTGTCTGCTAGATTTTGAAATACAAGTAAAAGAATACGTAAGTAGTGAAAATCTTTCACAGATAGGTAATTACCTATCTGTGTATGTTGGAAATCAAATTTCTGTAAAACTAAAAAAATAGGAGAAACTATAGAGAATAACTCTATAGATGGTGCTGCCCTAAAGGATAATACTTTACCTGCAAGCAAACTAAAGGCTAAGTCGATTAGTATTGATTTATTTAATTTTGTTGATGAGCTTAATTCTCAATTTTCTGGCTATGATCTAAGCTTTGAAGTAGGAGAACAAGTTTTATTTCAATTTGTGAATGGAAAACTTGTTTGTGATATAGATTTTCAGGAAAAGAAGATAAAACTAAGCGATCTAGAACAAACCGTTCAAAACTCTTTACTAACACCATTGCCGTTGAATCCTCAATTCAATGATAATATAATTGAGTTTGTTGATGATGATGATAATATCATATATGCTTTAGGTTTTGATGGTAAGCTGAAAAGTACTTCAAATGAAAGTGGAAAGTTAGTACTCAAGAACTTAGAAGAAGATTATTCAGAAAATCAAATCTTACTTCTTAATAATGTTTTGACAATGCTCACTAAAACTTACACAAAAAAACAGTTTGCTTTTAGAGAGGATGTTAGATTAGAATCTTTGTACTACAATCAGAGAGATAAAAAAGATATTTGTTATATCTCTGAAATTTCTAGCAATTCTAATATTACAGGCACATTATATCATCCAATTACAAGTCAAAAATACTTGTACAGCGCAGGTAATATTGTGCAGATGGGCAATTCATATCCAACGAATTTATTTGCTCATTCAAATCATGTGACTGGAGTTGATTTTACATGTTCATTTACAATTGATTTCTTAATTAATGCAAATGAATTTGAAATTTTTTGTTACGGGAATTCAGGAAAAGCTCGTATAAAATTAGGGAATCTAGTTATTGATGAATTCGAAACACCTGCTGGAGGTAATTTATTTTTCAAAAAATATCAATTCAATGGTGGAAAGGCTAATAGAAAAATAACAATACAAACCTCAGATAATTTCAAATTTGGTGGAATTAAAATAAGTGATAATAGTTCCTTGAGTAAACCTATTTCAACTAGAAAGAAAGCAGTATTTATGTCAGATAGCTTTGGAGAACCTGCAGGGGTTAAAGCCTGGAACAGTTTTGTCCAAGTTTTTTCAGACATTACAGGTATTGAATGTTGGGCTTCTGGACTAGGAGGCACAGGTTATATTAATCCTGGTCAAAATGGAAGAACAAATTTTCAAACCAGAGTAGATACAGATGTAATTCCATACAGTTTTGATTATATATTTTTAGCAGGGGGACTTAATGATACAGGCGACGCATATAGTGCAGCTAATTTTCGTAATGCAGTTGAAAATACAATCAACAAGATTAAAAATGCAAAACCTAATGCTGAAATAGTTATAATTGGCAACTGGTTTCCTAGAGCTTTCGAAAATGCGAAATGGGATGAATACCAATACATCTTATCAGATATTGCAAGTCAAAATAATTTATTATTCATTGACACAAAAGATATTTTCGAGGGAATTGGTTACATAGGTCACGAGCAAATAGATGCAATTGGAAATGGGAATACTAATATATATGTTGGAAACCCAAACTATGAGGATTCGACGCATCCATCTACAGAAGGTCAAATTTTTCTAGGTAAAACATTGGCGAAAAAATTCATTTCAAAAAAAATTCAAAAAATATTGTAATATGGGATATAGAATAAGAGTTTCAGGCACAATTTCAAATAGTAATCTAGGCAAAAGTAAATTGGACAAGATTGCTAATAATGGATCAATACTTCTGGTAAATTTTGGAAATACAGAGCAAAAATTCAGTTCTGTTCCTACTAACAATTCCAAAATAAGAAATTTAGCTTGGAAACAAGCAAGCAAAATCTTGAATACTGGAGATGAAAATACATTATCTCTAAGTGTTACAAATTCATTAATTACAGGAAAATCCATCTCTGAAGTTACATCAAAAAAAGGCTTACATGTTATTATATCACAAGAAAACGATGTAGAAAACGGGAACGATTTAATTTTAAACATCCCAGATTTAATCGCTAACTATATGGTTACAAGTGGCCATAAATTTTTAATTGAAGTCTGGGAAAAAATAACGAGAAAGCCTACAACTAGCATAACCTCTGACTTTCTAATTAAAAGGCAAAATTCTTCAAACTACTTTGTTAGTTTTGAAAGAGATAGTATTTCTGGCAACAAATTCCAAAGTACATTTGCTGGAAATGTACTTGGTAATAGACGCTCTATAGTAGGTCTTAATGGACCTACAGGTAGCCCAAGCGGCACTGATAATGTTTTTAGTTTTTATAAGTTTGGTTCTGCAGGACCGTTCGGTAATTTCGAACTGAATGGCGCAAGCAGTAAAATTCTTTATTTTATGCACATTGTAGATTTAGATGTAGCAAAAAATATAGGTGAAAGTGCAGAGCAATGTTACAGTAGATTAGATGCAGATAGCCTTTCTTATTATAATAGTCTCTTTGGAGAGGGTGGAGCATATCAAAACGACATTCATACCTCTGTATAATTTATAATTTATAATCCCCCAAAAACCTCCTGCCAACACAGGAGGTTTTTTCATGCCTACACCTCAAAAAAACGTCCTTGAAAACTTTCTGCTTAGATACAAAATTTGTATCCACTAATAACGAGAAGGGTATCTAAACCTAACCACTAAAAAATGAAAAGTAACGCTATTGTAAATGCGATGTTTATGGGCTTGTGGCATGTGAGCAATTCACATGTTGAGGGTCTACATCAGGCAGCACAGTTATATCTTGAAAACAAGTTTGAACAGGCCGAAAAACCTGAACAGTTCTTTAAGATAGAAAATGCTACTGAATTCGCAGATAGTAACAGATACGATAACGTACCTGTACTATTGGACAATGGTGTACTGGTATTCCCAATCATTGGTACTATCATTCAGTCAGACTACTGCTGGTCTGCTGGTACCGAAACAATGACACAATGGATTAAATCTGCTCAAGCTGATAAGCGTGTCAAAGCTATTCTCCTCTACATTAACTCAGGCGGTGGACAAAGCGCAGGTACTTGGGAATTTGCCAATGCAATCGCAGAGGTAACCAAACCCAAAATGGCTTTGGGAAAAGGTACTGTTGGTAGTGCCGCTTACTACATTGCTGCCGCTGCCGACATCATCTACGTCACCAGCCCCGACGTAATTGTTGGCTCAATTGGTACTGTCTTCTTGTACCGTAAAGCAAATGATTACTACCAGTATATCTATGCAGATACATCTGGGCAAAAGCATGGCGGACACCGTGCTATGGAAAATAACAATGACTCCACACTTATCAAGGAGAACATTTTGAACCCTCTCGATAAAAATTTCATGGATGTTGCGTCTTCTCATCGTCCACAATTATCAGCCGATGCCCTCGACGGCTTGGAGGTAGCAGCTTCCAAATCACTCGAACTCAATAGCGGTCTTGTCGACGGCATTATGAGTTATGAAGAGGCCATCGCATATCTCGTACTTCAAACCCAATCATCTAACACAATGTCACAACCAGTTAAAAAAGTAAAACTGCTAATGACTGAAAGAGCTCATGCAATTATTTCCAAAGTGCCAGGCATTGAGGTAACTCAAGTCACTGAAGAAATGGAGGCTGAGGAACTTCAGCAAGCACTTTTAGCAAAAGAGGTATCTGAGCAAAAGGTAATTGACCTTGAGCAAAGCATCACTCAATTAAAAGGTGAAGTATCACAAAAAGCCTCAGCCGATGCGAAGGTTATCGAACTTCAAAACAACCTGACAGCAGAGCAAACTAAGGTTACAGACCTACAAGCAAAAGTGTCGGAAAAAGACACTGAAATTGAAAATCTGAAACAACAGTTGCAAGCTGCTGGTGCACCTCCAAAACCAAATACAGAGGAAGAGGATCAAATTGATAACAGTATTAAAAACCCCGACTCTTCAAGTCAAACTTTGAAAACTAAGCCAATGAATTTTGGCAAGAAGAAGTAAGTCGACTGTTACCAACATTTTCTACTACCTAATTAATAATCTACACCTAATTAAAAAACATGGCAACTGTAAACACCACTCAATTACAGCGCTCTTTGGGTCCTGTGTCAAAAGAATTGATTTTGGCAGCACTTCAGAAATTGCAAGTAGCTGACCATTTCAAGATTGACTCAAAGGTTAGAGACCGTAAAAGATACCGTTTCTTAACTGTTACTCCAGACTTAAAACCTTATGCTAAATCAAATCCAGATTCGATTGCAGCAGACAAAATGGTTTGGAGTGAAAAGTATCTTGAAGTAAAAGCCGCTACCGACGAATTCGACTTTGACCCAGAAGATTATCGCGAAAAATTCGAAGATGAAATTGTCAACACCACTGCAGGTGATATTCCATACTGGCAACAGACTTTGTTTCAAATTGCTGAGACAATTTTGGAGAAAATCTATTTTGATATTCTTTGGTATGGCGACAAGTCTTTGACTACTGGACCTAAGCACCTTCGCATTATTGATGGTTTCTTCAAGCAAATCGATGAAATGCGTGCTGATGCCAATTCATTAATCAACGTCGTGTCCACTGGTACATTGACTGCTGGTTCTGGTTGGAATTCAAACGCACAATCTGGTAACACAGAAGCAAGCATCAAAAAAGTATTCAATGGCTTACCTAAAGCTGTTCGAAACAAAGGTGTACAAGCTTATGTATCAGACACAGTATTCCAGTGGTTTGAAGAAGACAACCGTCGTAATCATGGCGAAAGCGGTTATTTCCAAGATGCTGATGGTAATAAGATTTATTACCTACATGGCACAAACAACAAATGCCGTGTCATGAAAGCCGACTGGATGCCAGATAGCTCACGTATGATTATCGTTACTCCAAAAGAGAACATTGTTTACCAACATGACCAAGGCTTGAGCGATACTATGTCAAAAATGACAATGAAAGGTGACCTTCACGACAAGATAACTATCGGTTTCAAGTGTGTATTTGGTTGCGGTATCATCAACGACCGTGAGTTGGCTGTCAACGAGCTTGACTAAGCCTAGTAAATACGCTACACCTACTCTACACCTCACCTATAAATCTATGAATAGGGCTGTGACTTCATAGTCCAGCCCTTTTTTTCATTATTCTAACAAAAAGCAAAAATGGCAAAGCAAAATAATTCATCTGCTAATGTTGCAGAAAAAAACGTAGTAGAATCTGACAATTCAGTAATCGAAACAACTGTTGAAAATCAATCAGAAAATGCCTCTGAACCTCAATCAACAGGAAGTATTGAAGAAGTATTTGAGCAACAAGTAAACGAATTGGAAGACAAAGTTGCAGAGTTGACTTTACAAGTCGAAAAGCTCACTAAGCAAAACATTGCTTTACAGTCTGAAAATACTCAGTTGCAACGCATCGTCGACAGTGCGACCCTTAGCGAAGAAGCTGAAGAGGAAAACTTGATTTTACGTCTTCAGAAAAAAGGCATAACTGCTGTAAAAATTGCTGGTACAATGTATGGTTCTAAAATCGCCCACGTCAACCGTATCCCAATTAAAGAGATGGATGATGCAGCACTTCAAGAACTATTGAAGCTAGGAACCATCTTTAAAGAGGTTGACTCAGAAGGCAATTTTGTTGAATAGCCCTCCTGTTTCCTCCAATATTTTATCACAACCTATTTTAACGTTCTACACCTATGTGTACTAGAAAATTATTAGAAAAAGTGGCTCAGTGCTCTTCATGGGGTACTGGCCTTTCAAATGAATTATTGGTTGCATATGCTGATACATTTTCAGCAACGCCAGCACCACCAGTAATGGATGGCACTACAACTAATACAGCTGCTATTACAAGCACTGGTGCATTCACCCCAGTAACTGCCAACGATGGTTTTGTAGCATTGACTCTGGACACAGAAACTAAAGTGGTTGACTTTACAACCGTTCAGGATTCAAACGGTGCAGTTACTACTACTATCACTGGTCGTTTGCACGCTTCTCCATCGGCATTGGGCTTTGCAAGAAAGATTCAAGCCAAGAGTCAACTTTTCATGGCAGCAACTAGAAAAGAAGGTCAAAAGATGCTCTATGGTCGTCAAGGATTCCCTTGTGTAGTTACACAATGGGACATTAAAGATGCCAGCAAAGAAGCATATATCGACTTTACAGTAGTGTTGCAAGACCGTGGTTTTGTATTGGATTCTGCTGTAACAGTTCCTTTAAAAACTGCATAAGTTGAGTAACATTTAAAGAAATCCAGCAGTAAAACGCTGCTGGATTTTTATTAGAACATGACAAAACTTTACCTAAACATTACTAAGATGAATGCATTTGAAGAAAAATATGAGTTGTTGCCAGGCGCGCCATTTGCTTTTGAAAAAGAAAAAATTGCTTTTAGAGTCGACCTTCAAGTTCTACCGATTGAAGTGGTTGATGAGCTTTTTGAAAAAGGACATCTCAACGATATTCTGAAAGAAAAAAGCAAACCAAAAGCGACAAAGCAAAATGATAAACCAATGGCTGAAGCATAAGGACTACAAAGAAGGTCTTGAGATTTTAAGGCAATATCCAGACAAGCAAATTATCGCTAATTGGATTGCAAAAAGCGAAACAAAAGCGACTAAAAAGCTATTGGAAGAAACGCTTTTAGAAATTCTATCAAATACGCAAAAAGAGCCTGAAAAGCCCCTTTATGAACCCAAAAAGCGAAACGAAAGCGAAAAAAAGCGAATTGAAAAGCCAGAAGAAAAGCCAGTTGAAAAACCTGAAACTCAAGACCTATTGCGTAAACCAGATGGTACATTTTCAGAAGATTCAGAAAATGCACCAAGCGAAGTAAAAGAGCTAGTTGCCAAAAGAAAATCTTTGTACAACACTCGTACTACGATTAAAGCTATGCTTAATCAAACTGTCAGATATCAGGACAGATTTACTGATAAAGAGCGTCTTCAAATTATCAATAGACTTGGCAAGGTTCGGATTGAGCTAAAGCGCGTTTGGCAAGATATAGTCTACTATCGAAAGAATGGTTTTTTGCCAGTAACAGTAGTTATCGAAAAACCTGACCTGACTAAAGAAGAAATTTGGAAACGAATTATGACGGTAAGAACCTACATTACCAAAGCTCAAAAAGGTAAACTAAAGCCTGAAAAACTCGAATCTTACCAAGCAGAATTAAAGCAACTACAAGACACCTATGAGTACATCAAACAAAATAGTTAGAACCTCTAATCAGATACAAAAGGCCATTGAAGCTTATTGTAAAAACAATCGGATACCCACTATGTCCGAAGAGGCTATTTTGATGATGGAGCGTTGGAAGTTCTGTTATGAAACTAAGCAGTTACTTATTAATACTGACTATGCCGAAAGTCCAGATTACAATAAGCAACCTATTATAATCAAGAAAAAGATTCTTCAATTACTTCAAGAGCAATTCGGTGTTTCATACAGTCAAGCTACGATTGATTACAGAAGAGCCGAGGAGATTTTTGAAATGACTTTCATTGATAACTACTATATCAAATATGATATTTTGGAAAACAATGCCAATGAATTATTTGCTTTAGCTCTTGAAAGTGGAGACTTAGGTACTGCAAAAGACCTGTTAAAAATACAAAAAGAAATCATTGAAAAACGTCCTAAGAAAATCATTAGAACTGATTCAGGTCGACCAAAAATGATTTTTGTAGAGTTCAATCCTTTCTTACTCAAAGCTTGTGAGGTAATTGAAACTCAGTCAGATTTACAAGAGTTGGAGTCTAAGCTTAAAAACAAATACGGCTCACAGTCAAGTGCTCAAGCAAGCAAAATGCTGGCATCTATGGCTGAGGATGTCGATTCTACACCTATAGAAGATGATTCAAAATAATGAAGAAGATGAATTTGACATAATCAAAGTACATGGCAATACGCCTCAACAAATGGCTTTGATTTATCGACCACGTATTCTGATTTCTATTTTAGGTCGTGGTGTGGGTAAAACTACTGGTATAACTGTGTACAGGGTATGGGACATCATAAACATTATGCCAGGGTGCTTATTCTTGTTAGGATGTGACTCATTCAAGCACCTAACTACAGTCATTTTGCCAGCACTTTTTACAGGTTTATCTAAATACGGAATGGAAAAAAATGTCAACTATTGGATTGACGAATTTCCACCCGAAGGTATCCCAAAACCTCTACAAGTAATTACTAATCCAAAGGGATTTGTGTTTTTTGATACTGGTGCTGCAATGGTTTATGTAAGTACCAATTTCCAAAGCCATTTCAATGGTATGTCTGTCGATGCAATCATTTGGGAAGAAGCAAAACTACTCAAATGGGATAGGGTTAAGGAAGTAAACCTTATGAATCGTGGTCAGCTCGAATACTTTGGTGACCGATATTGTCATCACTCAGTAACGGTAGTATCCGATATGAGCGATGATCCCGAACACTGGATGTATCAGTACTATGACCGTGTCGATGCCGAATTGCTTCAGCTTATTGCTAGTCTTTCCTTCAAGCAATGGAAACTTCGCAAAAAGCTAATCGAAAGCAAAAATAAGCGACTTACCAAGCAACTCGAAAGCGAAATAGAGGACTTAGAACAGCGCTTGCATTTCTTTCGTTCCAAAGCAGTCATGGTGATGGAGTACTCAAGTATCCAAAACATGCATGTATTGGGCTATGATACTATCAAAGAATTTTTAACCAACCCAGTTTCGGATGTAATGCTCAATGTACTGAGTATTCGCCCAACCAAAGGCCTCCGATATTACTACATGTATCTCGACAGAGAAAAGCATGGTTTTTCGGGAATCAACTGGGATTATGTCCAGAAAAAAAACGCCTTGGATAAATGGGACTACCAATACACGACTGGCGATGACATCAATAAAGAGTTGGTTTTATGTTTTGACTGGAACAACAACGTGATATCATTAGCAGTTGGTCAGCAACAAACCAAAAACGGAAGGAAACGATTGCGACTACTAAATATCTTTTACTCAATGTTGGGTCCTGGTCAGGGTATTCAAGATGTAGTACGGCAATTTGAAGAGTTCTATAAAGCTCGAAAGTACAAAAAAGTTACCATTGTATATGATACCACAGGTGACTTTGTAGATGCTTCCAGAGCTGTTCCATACTGGAAAGAAGCCCGTGATTCCTTCTCAAAAGATTGGTTCGTTGGAGCTCAAAAATACAAAGTAACCTCTCATGATGAACGCTTTAGAATGTGGGCTGAGGTAATGAACGGTACAGGACCTTTTTGTTTTGAGTTCGAAACAGAGCTTTGTCATAATTTCTATAAAGCTGCTAAAGCAGTAAAGCGTAAAACATCCAAAAAATGGAAAATAGTAGATAAGCGTCGCCAGAAAAAAGCTTTAGTTACCATTATAGAAAAAGACAAATCGAGCGAAACTGACAAAAAAGGCACAAAGATTCCACTCGAAGAGCAATCGCACATTACAGAAGCAGTAGACGGGTTGATGGTTTATTTCTTCCAAGAAAATACTTTAGGTCAGAAATTCAATTTTAAAATTCGTTAATGTGGACACCTAATGTGGACACCTAATGTGGACACCTATTTTGTAACATGGACACTTTAGAATTTAGCCCACTAATTTCATTACGTCAGGCTTGGTCAGAAATGAACAAGCTTGACCAAAATGGCAAACCTATACCATTTGAAGTATGGGGTTCTGCTGAAAAAACTGGCAAAGTCATAAAGTTCAAAAACTGTATTTTGGCCAGAAATACCAAAAATCTAGGTGGTAACTCTGATAGTTTTGAAAACGTTGAAAACGACGATTGGATATTCGCAGAGGATTGGAAATTTTATCTAATCGACACTGAAGAAATTAAATCAATGAAACAACACCTAATCACTCACCTCAATAGCAAAGAGGTGAATTATCCACAATATGAACAGCTTGATACCTATTAGAGTTACTGACCAAGGACTTGGCGTAGTAATGGAATATAGCTCTGTAAGGAGTGAATTTAATCGGTCTGGTGATGAAACTCCAAAACAAGAAGACATCAAAAAGGTTTTGAATGATAAAAAACCTGATGAGGATTTAAAGCTTGTATTTAATGGTGATGATAATCTTTTCCCTAATAATTTAAGAAATATACTTAAAAAATCACCTATCTATAAAGTCGGTTTGTTATACTCAGCACAACAATTAATGGGATTAGGTGAAAGCCCCGGTAAAACTGAAGTTAACGATAATAAGCTAATGTTTATACCAGAGGTAAACAAAGATTGGCAAGAGTTTAAGAGAAAATCTAGATTTACTATTGATTGCTTTATTCCTGCTGCACAAAACATCAAAAAGTGGTATCAAGTTTATGTACTTTTTTCAATCAATGATTTTGGTAAAATCGCCAAAGCAAAAATATTGAAGGATGAAAAATGTCGCATAATTATTAATGGTAAAAATGAACCTAAATATTGTGCAGTTGGCGATTGGGAAAAATATAATAGTCTTCAAGCAAAAGAGCTATATCCACTTATTGATGGATGGTATGATCCTGTAACCAACCTAAAAGAGCTTATTAAGAAGAACCATAAGGATAAGTTATTTGTCTACCATATTCGAATCCCTAGCGATTCTGATATTTATGCTTTACCTGATCACTTTTCAGTAGTTGAATCTGGACTTCTTGACTATGCCAATAATATTGTCAATTTCAAGAAATGGGTAATGGAAAACCTAACAAGACTTGACAAAATTTTATTTATTAGTCAAGACTATGTAAAGCAAAACTATCCTCAATTTGAAAACCTGATGGATTTAGCCTCCAAAGGTGGAAAAGAAGGAGAGGAAGCCTCTACAAAAATTGATGAAATTTTTGAGACTATAGCAACAAAATTCCAAGAGTCAAATTCAGGTGTTGATAAAAGTGGAAAAACTATTCTTGCGCCATTATTAGAGGATGGTGAGCAATCAATCAAAGTTGTTAAGGTAGACCAAAACACTTTTGATTCAGAATATAATGCCGATGCTAACTGGGTCGAAAAACAAATCCTTTGGGCTGTAATGGTTGACTCAGCTCAGTACTCATCGTCCGAAGGAAGTACAGCTTCAGGAGGTTCAAATAAAAACCAATCCTATAACTTGGCTCAAGTAAACCAATGGATGTTTGAACAATTCCTGATGGAGATACCAAAATTCATTGCAGACTTTAACGAATATGGCATTGAGACATTCAAAGTAACCCGTGCCACAATGTTTAGCAGCGATGCCATTAGCCCTAAAGACCGTCAAACGCAAGACCCAACCGCAGCATAATGAATATCTTAAATGTAATTGACTTATCAGAAACAGTACAAAAATATGCTAGTACCTCTGGAAACTTCAACAAAGAGGCTTTTGCTATCAATGTCGAAGATTCAGAGTACATGGTAAGAGATATCATTGGCGTAGCTGCTTATGATGCTATTCTCTCAAATGATGACTCTGTTCCAGAAATTTTCAAGCAACTTACTACTGCCATTTTTTGCGATGCACTCGGAAACTTTGCCCAAACCAGTGGAGTACTTTTTTCGATAACTGGTCTCAAGCAAGGGCAAGGGCAGGAGTCACGTGCTGCTACGGATAATTCGGTCGAAGTGCTAATTGCTTCTTTCCAAAAAAGAAGTCAGGACGCTTTGGAACGTATGTTGGAGTTGATGGAGACTTCAAACAGCACGCATCTTTCTGGATGGAAAAATTCTATTTACTTCACCAAGCTCAATGACTGCATCGTCAAAAATGCTCAAGAGCTTGGCGACATTCTTAGCATGAATATCAGTCGTGCCATTTTCTCCAAAATGAAGCGTAATCTTAAGTCTGCACAAGTTAGGCTTATCAAACAACTCAACCAGAATTTGGTCGACAAAATCATGACTGATGATGGTAGTGATTATGTTTATTTGAAAGAAGAATACGCCCAACCTTATGTCGCAAATCTGGCATTTGGTAATTCAATTATTGGGTTGTCTGCTACTTTCGAAAAACAAATGTTTGCCTTGCTTGATAATAGCTCTGCCCAGTTATCCAATCGAAAAAAATCTTTGGATAAAGATTCTTTGGAATATTACAAAAATGTGTTTCTCAACACAGCAGATTCAAAAATCAAGGAGCTAATCGACGAGCTAAACCAAAATGCTGATACCTATCCTGAGTATGAGAAAACAGATTATTTCAGCACTACACGATTACCAAAGGATTTGGGTAAAATAACGCTATTTTAACATGAGACAAATTACAATAAATAATTATATTCTCGAAATACCTAGTAGTATCAACGAGCTATCACCTTGGCAACTCAAACGCCTCAAGGCTTATAACCTAACTACGTCTGAGCCCGATGCCGTGGTACTACTTTTGTTATTGCTCAACCCTCGTAATTTCAAAATAGCTTGGTGGATATTCTATCAGTTAGAGTTTCGCCCCTGGTTCTACCAGACATTAATTGGGAAATTGTTTGTCTGGGTTCTTGACAAGTTTGGTAAAGACGTAGTGTTATATTTTGTACGTGCCGAGCCTTTTTTAAGACAGATAATGGAATGTATCTCTTTCCTAAAAGAAGACACTACACCACTATCAGTGAAGCCTTTCAAGTACAAATTTGGGCTTCAACTGTTCGATGAGTTCTTTGCTGGGCTAACTATGCGCCAGTTCAGAGAGGCATACTTCGAACTAATGCTGGTAAGCAAAAATGCCGATGCTCATATCGATGAAGTAAACACGGCCGTGGCTTGGTTGATTGCACCTTACTGGCTTACTAATCTCCCTTTTTGGGATACTTTTTCAAAAAGATTTTTATCCCAAAAACAGAGCCACATAAATGGTGCATGTGGGTAGCTAGCAAAATAGACCCCATCACAAAAAGATTAAT
This sequence comes from Flectobacillus sp. BAB-3569, assembly GCF_002270355.1. GTDB lineage: Bacteria > Bacteroidota > Bacteroidia > Cytophagales > Spirosomataceae > Flectobacillus > Flectobacillus roseus. The sequence goes on from NZ_NJFZ01000025.1 coordinate 36,692, forward strand.
CCTAGACTATTTTGATGGACAATTTGAGCGTACTAAAAAACTATATCCTGAGTTTTATAAACCCTCTGACAAAGCTGAAAAGTCATCCAACGAAATGAGTTCTTACTACAGCCTCAAAGGTTTATCACAACTTAGATCCAGTAATAATTTGATTGAAGATAGCGTCGACTTATCGTCCTTTACCGATGTGATTGAATCATACGAAATAGATATCAGACGTTCGCTTCAGCTCGAAGAAGAACTTAAAAAGAACAAGCAATGACCGTAGAAGAGTTTAATATCATATTCGAAAACATAGCTGTTAAGGTATTGGGACACAGCAAGACCAATTCCAAACCAAAGCGCTATATCATGTCGTCAGATGATGAAATCAAAAAGATGGCTGGAGGTGGATTAGATTTAAAATCCTATTGTATGGAGGTATCTTACCCAATTGATAGTTTCGCCAAAGAAAACTCTACCTTTTGGAACAAAATAAACTTTGTTATCAGAATCTATCGACAGGTAAGACCCGAAAGCGTCAGCGAGCAGATTATGGCATTGGAAGGTGCCAAAACTCATATTTTGAAAGTTTTGAAATGGCTATTTACCGCCCAAGCTCGCAATGGAAATTTATCGATTATGCCCAACAAGCATACCAAAATAGATACCAACGACGACATTGAAGCGCATGTTTTTTATGATGCTACCGAATTGAGCGTATGTGGTCGAGAGTTAAGCATCACTTTTATCAAAGAGGTTGAGTTTGTTGATTGCGATATCACCGATGAGGAATTGAACGAACTCTACCAATAATTCTACTTCTACACCTATGGAAATGACTAAAGAGCACCTCAAACAGGCAGCGGCTTTGCTTGAGGTTGATGTACCAACTATCATGGCAGTTGATACCGTCGAAAGTTCAGGGAAGGGCTTTTTGAGAAGCAAAAAGATAAAAATCAAGTTTGAAGGGCATAAGTTTTATGTGTATGCCAAAAAACGAGATACCTTGAGCAAAAAGTATCCAACTCTCTGTTACCCAGACTTTACACAGCGTTTTTCTCCTTCAAATTCTGAGGACGAATACCGTCGATTTAGCCAAGCATTTGCACTCGATCCCGAAGCTGCTATGATGGCCACCAGCTGGGGTAAGTTCCAAATGATGGGATTCAACTACAAAATCGTAGGTTTTGAAACCGTCGGTGATATGGTCGACTATCTCAAAAAAGGCGAAGCCGAACAACTAGAGGTATTCTGTAGATTCTTACTCGCTGAGGGCTTGCACGAATATCTACAAGCTGAAGACTATGCTTCTTTTGCACGTGCCTACAACGGACCAGCTTACAAGACCAACAAATACGACACTAAAATTAAAATGTACGTCACTAAATATCGAAGAACTTATGTCCCCTAAACCACACACCATCGCCAATGCAATCATTATTCTGTTTGTTTGTGTTTGCTTAATTATTACGTTTGAGGCTTGTCGCAAAAAGCCAAAGCCACAAGCACCAACCATTACCATCAAGGATTCAATTGCAATCCAAAACCTTAAAACATCTCTTCACCTACAAAAAGCTGACTCGCTAAAATATGAAAGCACTAAAATTCGTGTGTCTAGTACTGATTCTGCTAGGCGCGCATATTGGGGTATCTCAAAATGAAGTAAAGCCCCTACAGCCCAAACCACCTTGTTTCTTATCAGTAAGTTGTGAACGACTCGACAAGGCCGAGTATGCCGAAAAGATACTCCCAATAGTCCAAGCTGAATGCCAGGAGCTTCGCAATGGACTACAGTCTGAAAAGGAAGCCAGAAGGCTTGAGCAAATCGACTCACAACGACGTGAAATTGGTTATCTTAACAAACAGGCTCAGGATGAGGCTGAAAATAAAAAGTTGAGAGATACCAATGCAACACTACGGCAACAACGGTGGATTGCTTGCGCTGTTGGCGTTGTAGTTGGAGTATTGTCAGTAGTCTTTTAAATCAAAAGGGGCATTATCTCCCCTTTCTACACCTAACCACTACTTAATACCATGAACATTTTCATTCACGAAAAACTGACAATAACTTCTGTGATTTTATCCATCACCAACCCACACCCTATCAGCTTTATTGCTGCTTTTATTACCATTCTTGTCGGACTCGAAAACCTACGCAGACAAGTAGTACAAGCTGGAGGAATCAAAAGCTATTTTCGAAACCTATTAAAACACTGGAAATAATGAGCTTTAGAAACTTCGTGGAGAATCTGTTCAAGACTCGCACCCAAACAGGAAACGTCATCGGTGTAATTTTGACCTTGACTATCTGTTTGGCTTTCTTGATGTCATTCGCATACGCTTTTCAGAAAGGATTTGATACACCAATGATTACCTATTTAGAAAAACTAACAGATATCCTAAAAGATATTTTGTTATTGGTACTTGGTGGTATTATCAAAGCCTCATTTACAAAAAATAGCGATTCTGAGCAATAAAACGTATTTCAAAAATACGACAATACAATATTACAGTAATACGATAATACATCTAACCTCATAAAAAAAGCCTCAGCAATGAGGCTTTACTATATCATGAAAATATTTATCACTGGATTTCTTCAAGTGTTTTTTGTAGCAATCAACACGTTTTTTATTAGTAAACAATTCTTAGTGGGCTCTTTTATTTCGGCATGTTTAATCAATCTCATTTGGACATATAATGTCAAAAAAGTAGCCTTTGGAGAAAACCGAGAACGATACATTTACGCCCTTGGTGCTGGTATAGGAAGCCTCAGTGGTCTCAAAGTATCAATATTGATTTCTCAATTAATACTATAACAAAAAAGCCTCATTACTGAGGCTTTTTTCATTCAATAAATGGGTAAAAATCTATATTTGGAACAATAGAAGGGTCTTTTGACACTACACTATATCTGAAATTAATACCATCCTCACTTTTATGAAGAATAAGAAATCTATCACTTGATATTTTTCCTTTATGAAGAAATGAATAATCTAAATCCCCTAACTTCAATTTCAATTCATCATAATTGGCAATATCATTCAATTTGTATTCACTATCAAAAATGACCAGTTCATCTGAAGTACGAATATGTTCACTATAAATAACATAAGTAAAATTTGAACATAAACTTTTCATTTTTAGATCCCAAAAAATATTGCTAGAAACAATACCCAAAGGATAATATTCAAGACCTAAATATTCTAGAAATCTTCTGTAACCTTCAAATTTACCTTTTATCAAATCATTATTTGAAGCATATATTTTTTCAATATGCCTGACCAAATCATCAAAGAATAGTGTTTGCCTATTTATGCCTTCCATAACACTCTATTTTAAACAATAGTCAAATACTGCTTTATTTCATTAATTCTGTCGCTATTCCTTTTAAGATGTGATTCAAAATCCAATGTGGCTCTTACTTCATAATTTATATCCGTCTCTTCATGAATATTAATAATTCCTGTTAGGATGTTTTCAATGACTAATTCTTTTTTAAATTGTCTACCATCAATTTTATCCCTTTGAAAACTCAAAGATTTTGTTACAAGGTTTTTGGACATAAGTAGCTGATATACTGTTTCAACACTAGATCCACTTTGTACAATTACCTCAGCCTGTGGTTGCTCTACACTTGGTATTTCTACTTTTACAGCCTCATGTTTCATTGGCAACACTGAAATATCCAAATAGTACTGTGGGTCAGCATAATCCTTAATTTCAGAATGAGTACCATCATATTTGTGAGCAATATCCCTATTGATATTCACGGCATACTGCATACGTCCGTGATAAGTAGTAGTAAAACGTTCACCTTTTGGGTCATCAACACTAGTATTCATCATCAAAAGCGTACCGCCCAAAGCTTCACAAATCTCATCTATCATCTGTTCCTTATCACCCATTGCAGCATTCCAAGGAATAGCCACCAAATCAAGGTCACGATTCATTGAGCCATGAACTACAATGTTGTACCCATACTTTTTACCAATAGCTTTTATTAGCTCGAAGTAATAAGCATACAGGCTAGGTTTGGCATGTATAGGCTTTTCTATAACTTTTGTAGTGTATTCTTGTTGAGGTTCCATGAAGTAGCTATTTAAGTTTATCATCGTCAGCAAGTACATAATGAATGCACCCAAAATTCTCACCAGTTTGGAAGATTCCAACAATACCTTTTTTTCTGTTTTCTTCTGTAAGAAATCCTTTAAAGTCTGATGTAATTATACTATCTCGCTTGACATTTAACTCGTTATTGTTTTTCCATTCAGTATCTTGCATAGGTGTTCTTACAGCATTATTAGTGCAATATCCCCATCCTTTATTACTGTTTTTAAATTCTTCTCTATCTGTATTCCAGTGCCTACAAGAAGAACAACGCCCTAATGTTACGCTATTGACTTGGATGCAGTATTCATGCTTTTGTTCAGGATCCATATTATTTCCAAAGTCTTGTTCTGTAGTGCACTCTTTGCTTAAATGATATTTTTTCTTTTGTTTGAATCCAACTACTTTTATAGCTATGAATAAATCTAATGGTATTAACTACAGCTAAAAGAATAGCCACGCCAATTTGAAAACTTACAATCCAAGGAAAAAGTAAATACCATAACCAAAGTCTTTTTACCAAATAGTACCCACTATTATTTTCAATTTCGTATTCTTCCCCATCATCATCAATCTCCCAGTCCTGAAGCTTACGTTTTGTAATATTTTCAATGTATTCCAATCGGTAAAAGATTAGTGTATATATCAAATCAATGGATTTAATAAAACCTAAACTCTTGAATTTATCTCTGAGATAAATCAAGTTTTCGAACAATGATTTCATGATATTCTCAGCAATTAAAAGCTTAATTTTGGACAAAACTTATTTTCGCTTTTCAACAACTCTACTTCAAATCGTATCTCATTTACAATTTGATATTTCATTCTCAACCATTCTTCTTCTTTTTCAAATTTGTGTTCTTTGCAAAATTTCAATTTATGACGTAAGTCGGTTTCTTTTTCTTTTAGAACTTCAACCAACTTATCTACTTTTTTACTTAAATCTTCCATACCATTCTAAGGTTTTCTCAAACTAAATTTTATATACATTAATAGTAGCGTTATCCCCACAACTGGGGCATAATATATCCATAGCCAAACTCTTTTAAAGATGTTAGATTTTGGTTCTTGTTTAGTTTTTAAAAAATCAACAACTCTGTCTTCGGTAGTTGGTATTGCTGAAGGAATACAAACCATAAAGTAAATTATTTGAATTGCTTGGCGATATCCCATTTTGCTAAATTTGCGCTGCAAATACGACCAGTTGCTTATTAGTGATTTCATTTTGAAATAGATTAGTGGTTAATTTTATACAGGGAAAAGCTCATACTTTCGTATTTCTTCTTCTGACAATTGACGAGTGTATGTTAATTCTCCGAAAAAACCTGTCTGTTTTTTATCTAATTCAACATGACAAATGAATCCATGTGGTTGACATCCAACATCAAATGGCCTATATTTTAATCTATACTTGAAGAATTCTTTTATAACTTGAATCTTTTCCATAACTGACTTTAATTTACAAAAGGATTAATTCATTATTATCCGCTCACCTAGTACATACAGGTGTAAGGGATTATGATTAAAAAACTCTGAGCCTTCTTTCCAAGGAATTTCCTCTTCCGATATCAGCAACTGCGGAAACTCCTGACCGCAGTACCATCCACAATACTTAAAAAGCCAAATTGCTATTTCGTCATTTTTTGCCAAGCCCTCTTGCTTGTTCCAGATTGGGAACCTCCCATCCTTCCCAATAAGTATCACCGTAGTCTGCATGATTGATTAAAAAATCAGCAGAGCACGTATTGATGCTCTACTGATTTATGATTTTAGTCAAGAATGCACCAGTCGGTTGCTAACATATCTGTTTGACTAGCTAACCATCCGTTCACAATCGATCCATCGGCAGCATACATACATAAGTATGCCCCAAATTTGACGGGTTTACCATCCTCTAAAGGAATAGCATCCCCATTTTCATTTTTACAATTGACATGAAGAAAATCTTTTACGCTTTGAGGTAATGATTTTACTTGTTGAACTACCGTTTTTAGTGACAATTTGTCTTCTGGGCGTTGGAATACAAACATATTTTTTCCATTCCATCCTTCACGAGAAATTCGTTTGCCTAATTTGGCAGCGTAGAGGGCTTGACCAAAGCTTTGATTTGATAACATATTATGATTTATTTTTAGGATTTGCTTGTATAACCATATCAATCATAGGCTCTATATAAACTATATAGTTGTATGAATGTCCATACCTCAATTGTTTGACAGATTCATAAAACTCCACAACCTTTTGCTGTGTGTTAAATATTGTCTTTGGATAACAAAATGAGAGCTTACATTCATAATCAAAAACCATCGGCTGTTTTTTGCGGTAATAGGCAATCAGCATATCTACCAGCATAGTGCTTCTATCATGACAAAATGCTGAACCTTCTATCCGCTGAATCCAGTGTTCAAAATGTCGAACATAGTACTGGTGGTTCATTATAATTTCAACCACATCAGGATTTTCCGATATTTTGACCTTTATCAATACCTCAGCAAATTTTCTAAGCGGATTCAAAAAGCATCTATCAAAATCAAAAACACCATAATTTTTAGGTATTTCGATTTTATCTGCCAGCTCTTTATATTTTTCTAAATTCTTTTTTGCTCCTAATTCGGAAGATAACTTGATAATTTCCTCTAGAATGTTTTTCATAACTTGCTAGATGACATTATTATTAATTTCTAGATACCCACTATCAAATACTTGAATTATTACCTTCTCTCTTGCTACAGATATAGGAACCTCTTTATTAATGTGTTTAAGTACTCTTAGTGATGCTGCATATAATTCTGCCTTTTGACGAGCTGCACTTTTCAATTTTTTCTCCAGTTCATCTATTTCCTCATTTAATTCTTTCAACTGAAAAGCTAGGTCATAAAGTACATCCCCAGCAACCTCTGTGTCACCCTGAATTAAATCAACTAATCCCGAATAGCTGAAATCTTCTATATTCAATCTCTCCATAATTTTTCTTTAAACACCTGATTTATAAGTATCTTATCGTAAGACAATATTACAAAAATATTATCATATTATCGGATAATCTTATTGTCTTATTATATGATAGTACGATGATAAGATACGATAACTAATTATTTAGTTTTCAGCCCAACCTTTTTACCCATTAATTTGATTTCTGAAATTTTCGGTGTCCGATTCTTTTGCCGATTGAAACCTTCTTGTTTTAAAAAATTCCCTTTACCACCCTAAATGCATAGAAATCATGTTTCTTTTTGTTTCTTTCAATATTATTTGATTGTTTAGACATTTGTAAGTATTTGAAAATAAATAGCTTACAAAGACTATTGCAACAAAATGAAAGCAGTATTGCAACAAAATGAAAGATTGAATTGAAGCTATTGCAACAAAATGCAAGACGAATTGCAACAAAATGAAAGATAAATCGAATAGAATTGCAACAAAATGCAAGATGATTTTAGGCTTAAAATCAGTACTTATCCACAATTTTAAAGAGTTATCCACATTGCAATTGCTATTTAATGCGCACTAAGCAGGTAATAATGATATGATTTGTTAAAATATGATGTTTGAATTGCAACAAAATGAAAGATGCTTCCTTTTCTGACTAATACCCATCTCAAAATATGCCTATAGGCGTGTTTTAGGGCATAAAATACGACTGGTTATGTGCATGGTCTTCTCCAAAAACTGCAATAATTACAACAGAATGAAAGAAATTTTGTAAAAATTACTACAAATTTTTTTATCAATTGTTGTAATTAATGTATGTTTGTATCAAACAAAATAATTATTGATATGGATTCGACCTTTGAACTAAAGAAAAACAATTATCAGCCTAACAGCCTAACCCTCAGCCGTCAGGAATGGGGTGTAAACGAACGTAAGATACTGGGATTACTTATTAATCAACTCGATTTTAATAGAGACTATGATCCCGAAAAAAGCCACATTTTTAAATTGCCTATTCAGGAAGTAGCCAAGTATGTCGACTATAAGTATATGAAGGCTTCATTAGACAATTTACAATCCTGTAAAATTCAAGTATTTAATAAGGAAAAAGATACCTTTTCCAGCTTGGTGCTATTTCCAGAATACCATTATAATCGTGATAATAGTGGCAAAATAGAAATGATTGTAACAAATTCATCTTTGGTATTTTTACTCAATTTGGGTAAAGAGTACACCAAGTACAATCTTGATATTTTCTTGCAATTTCAATCTGTGTTTTCCCAGCGGATGTATGAAATTGTAATGATGGAACTAAAAAACAATCATCGAAAAAGCTTTGAATATGAGTTAGATTTTTTGCAACAGATTTTTGATACCAAGTATAACAATTTTGCAAACTTTAAACTAAGAGTACTAGACAAAGCTCGTAATGACTTTTTTGAAAAAGCTGACCTCATATTAAATTACGAGCCAGCCAAAAAGAAGGGCAAAAAGGTCATTAGTATCAAGTTTATGATACAGACTGCCACCGACGTAAAATTTGAGGCTGTAGAGGAAGAAATGAACGACTTCCGTAAGGCTGACCCCAATCAAGTGGTATTGGTAGCTAAGGATATTATGTTACGTGAGTATAAGTTTTCTCGCGAACAGGAATTTATGATTCTTAATAGTCCCGACCTATTGACGACATTTGTGGAGATCAATTCAAGAATCGATAACGGACTAATCAAAATCCGTAGCTCCAAAACCCACTATTTGGCTAAATCATTGGGTTTTGGCAAAAAATAGTATCTTATCATCATACAATATTCCAGTAATATGGTCTTATTGTATGATGGTTTTTGCTAGATTATTGTATTTTTGTGCAATAACTATAGATAACAATATGAAAGCAAAAATAATTACCATTACCAATAATAAAGGTGGTGTTGGTAAAACATCCTCTACGCTCAACATTGGGGCGGCGCTTACCCGAAAGGGTTACAAGGTGCTATTAATCGACCTCGATGCCCAGTGCAATCTTTCCTCCTGTTTTGGCTCACAAAATCGCCCAAAACATCATATTGGAAGCTTCATGCTCAAAGAATCTTCACCCAACGATTGTCTTGTACAGGCTCACAATATGTCGCTGATTCCTGCTTCTGTAGAATTGCCTGAGTATGAAACCAAAATCCAAAATAAACCTCGTCGTGAAGATATTTTGGGTAATAGATTGGTTTCGTTTCATGAGCAATTTGATTTTATCCTGATAGACTGTCCTCCAAACTTGGGATTACTTACTACCAATAGCATTTTTGCAGCTGATTATTTTATTACGCCTATGGAGGCCAGTACATTTGCCTACAATGGTATAGCTGTACTAATGGAGCAAATGAGAGAGTTTATCGATAGTGGCGCGCGAATAGAGTTTTTGGGTTTGCTGATTATCAAGTACCACGAAAACGCCAGAGGCTCACAAAAGAAATCGATTGTTTCGGCTGTACGTGAAAGTTTGGAAGAAGGAGTATTCCAGTATTATATCCGTACCGATAGCAATGTCGACAAAGCACAGCTGGACCAAAAACCAGTGTTTGAGCTCGACGATACTTGCAATGCTGCTAAGGACTATATGAATGTAACTACTGAAATACTAGAAAGACTAAAATTATGAAAAAACTTGCACCAATTCCGAAATTAAGTAAGCAACAAGAAGATACACAACCTGATGAGAAGTTTACTTATAGCAAAGAGGATGAAAAGTGGACTTTTATTATAGATGGTGAGCATGCCGACAAAATCAAAAGGATTATGTATCATAACCATTTCAAAACGAAAACTGAAGTTTTACATTATATATTAGCCAAATACTTAGATCCACTGGATTTGCCTCCAGTACCTAAAAGAAAAGATTTCTAAAAAGCAAAAGCCTCCGTTTGGAGGCTTTTTTATTATGGTAAAGTTAATAAGTAATTATCATTAGTACTTTTAGTATTTGGTTTAGGTAGTACTTTTACATTTAGAGTAATGTGATTTAAACCCATTGATATTTTGGTTATTTCTCCTTCATTTTCGTAAAATTCATCAAGTAGTGCTTCTATTGACGTTCGGAGTTTAAAATTAACCTCTTTAATAATTACTTCTGGAATACAATTTGCAACCTCGACTTTCCAATCCTTATTTGGCACAAAACCTATTTGCTGTATTGTTTTAAATACTTTTGTTGAAACATCACGAAATTCAACTTTAAGAATTTTTCCTAGATCTCCTTTATTATCTAAATCTACAAATTCAAAATTAAATCTAATTGAATAATTGCTCATAATATATATTAGTTAGTGCTTGAAAATCTTACTTCAAATTGCTTACCTGCAGTGATAATCGTCGAGGCACCTATCAGCTCCATAACCAATCCTGCTGCACTGCCTACAAGCATGATTGTATAGCCGTCTTTGTTTGGCTTATCGGCATTGAGTAGCGCATTGCCAGCAATCAGTGCAGCACCCGACACTACAGCACCACCAACCATCCACGATGCCCCACGTCTGAGGGTTACTCCTGGGTTTGTTTGGCGTAGCATCACACTTTGATTGAGCGAGTCAGCAGCTTCGTATCTTTTGATTCTGTCTAGGTTTTGTTTTTGGCGCTCCTTGAGCCAGCGCCCCACTTGGGCATGGGTAGAGTTTGATAGTATCATCAAAAATAGGAATGTAAAAATTAGCCTCATGGGTATATGGTTATTGGTTATATTTTAGTTTTGTTTCTAGGTACAAATCATTGATATGCTTAATGGCCTTCAGCTCTTTGGTAGTTATTACTTTGTCTTTGTAATACTGATCTCCAATAAAGCGAACTTTGGCATTTTTGGCATTGGACAGTTTGGTTATAATATTTTCTAATTCTGATTTGTCATCTGGGCACTGGTCAAATGTTTCCCATACATAGCCACCGTCGTTGTCGGTATTTACGTCATCAGGAATATACTCTATCAATTCGCCATCAATCTGAAATTTGTAGGCTTTGATAAAAAGCCAGTCATCGCCAAAGTAATGTACTTTGAATCTTCGCCATACTCCAATTTTCGAAATACCAAGGTATAATGATACCTGCGACGACATTATGCCTTTTGAGCTAGTTTTGTCATATACCCAGTAGTTATTTTCCATATCGTCATACGAGGTACGGAATTCTTTCTTGATACCTACCATAATCTTCTTGAAGATAGTCTCTTTTACCGAATCACTCAGTACTATATTGGCGGTGGTATCAATACTTGACATTGTGGTATCAATAACCATGTCGGATCCAGAAGAGATATTGTTTTGCTTCTGAATAATAAAGAAAATCAGGAAAATGCCTAATAAGGCAAACACCAAAAAAACTATTTGGGGCTGTTGGGAAGGTTTTTTAGGTTGCGGTTCTGGTGTTGCTTGCATAGAATGAACTATTAATTTTTCAACGATAAAAGCCCCTTTTTACAGGGGCAATGCTTTGTACTGAACTATTAATTTTACAACTTAAGCAATTTTGCTTTTTCTATTTTAAATTCTTCATCGGTGAGAACGCCTTTTTCTTTCAACTCAAACAACTTTTCATAAGCATTAAGGCGTAGCATACTTTTTTCTAAGTCATTATCCTCATTGTTGTCTGGATATAATTTTTGAGAGCCATAAATGGGCTCCATCTCTTGGATTTGGCTTTCAGCAAGAACGTGGTCATTGTCATAGTTTACTATGTGTTGAATTGTAACCCCTAAAACTTCACTCACTTTTGTAAGAGTATCAGCACCAGGGTTTTTGGTGTTGAATAATTTATTAATGGTTTGTGGATTCTTTTCCATTTTTCGAGCGAATTCAGCTACTGTACCAAATTTTTGTATAGCTAATTGCTTGATAATCATACCAGTATGCATAATAAACCAATTTTATTATAAAATATATCCCTAAAGATTTGCAAAGTACAAACCAATTGGTTTATATTTGTGTAAGGATTTGGATACAAAGGAACGTCTCAAATCTAAGACGCTAATATAAGATAATATGAGCGGTTCTAATTAATGATAAAAGTCATTTTTTGAGTTTTATGAAAAAATATACGCTGCCCATTCGATTTGACCTTAAAAAACCAAGTGGAGATCAAATTTCCGAAAGAGTCAATCTTATATTGGATGATGTACGAAGCAAAAGGGGTGCTAAGGTAGACTTCTTAGAAAAATATCCAGAGTATGACAATCGTCATGGGATAAATCTTTTACGAGTTGCCTTTGCCAAATGTCATAAAATGACATGCCCGATACTATGGTTGCATTTGGAGGAGTGGGTTGAGGATGTCAAAAAAGGCAACCAGATTGGTTCATTTCTAAAGGATAGGTTTTAAAATTAATATGATGTTGAAAATCCCCTCCCTTTTGGGAGGGGCATTTTACTCACCTATCCGAGCGGCGACAGCTTGAAAAAACGTCTTTTTCTCATAGTTTAGTTTGTGGTTTTAGAAGAAATACCGCTCATTTTATGGGCGGTTTATTCTAAAAATTTGAATTGAGTTGAAAAACAAAGTAATAGGTGTAGAATTAGAATCAAATACCCTCCCTCAGTAGAGGGAGGGGGATTTTGTGATACACCACAAAGATTTTTGTTATCATAATTATCTATTAGTTATTGAGTGTTCGGATTAGCCAGCCTCTTAGAGGCTGGTCAATTTAAAAAACAATACCGCAGTGTGGAGCAGATGGTAGCTCGGTGGGCTCATAACCCTCAGGTCACGGGTTCGAGTCCCGTCACTGCAACAACCGAATGTAAGTGAAAGGATAACACATGGCAAATGTTGGCTAGTGTCTTCATGCGCATGGGGCACTGGTGTTTGTATGCCAGGGGAGGATTTAGCATAGTGGAAGTGCATTGTTGAGTCCTAAACTGCCGATTATACTGTATGGTACGTAGCATTTGTATAGTTGGCTCACAGGTTCGAATCCTGTATAGTTGCCTAGCAGTGACTATTTGGCATGCGGGGGAAAGCATGTAGTTTAGGGATTTTAGCAAGATAGACGTATCACCTTGGTTCGATTCCAAGAATCCTCACAATTTAATTTTACACTCATGGTAAATCCACGAATCCAAGAAGCGCTCAATGCGCTCGACCAAGCCAAAGACTTGACCTATCAAAAGCATTTTGAGGCAAGTCAAAAGCTCAATTCGTTTATGCACATATGCCGAATTAATGGTCTCAATCCAATCAAAGTACTGGAGGAGCACTATACCAAGCAGCGGCATGAACCCGAAAAGTTTGTTCAGCCAGTAATTATGGGAGACAATCCCAACACTGGAAATTACGTTTGTAAATGTGGTAAGTTGTTTTCGTCTCAAAACGCACTCAATGGACACAAAAAAGGTTGCAAATCGTAAAAAACTAACGTGCGTATAACATGCAACGTTAGTTGAAAAAAGCCCTCAGAATCGAGGGAATACGTAGTCGGTGGATTCAGGCAAAATCCAGCAGGGCAAAATATGCCTTTTTTTTCGGCCAAAATAGCGCAATTAATAGCTATTAATAGTCTATTAATAACTATCAAGCTATTATGAGCTATTAAGCTATGAATCTATCAATGGGTATAAATACCTTATTAGCTATTAATTGTGAAAATTTTTCAAAAAATTTCGAAATGCAGCATTTTACCGCACGAAAAACCTGTAACCCGTCGCCAGAGCATAGTTTGTTCAAGTATATTTTAAATTATATGCCAGGGCGACAAGACGGAACTAAAAAAATCCCAAGACTGGTGTATTCGTACGATTATGGATCCGAAAGGTTAAAGTTTATGCCAGCAGCTCACCCCAAAATCAAAAGCCAGTATGTCGCATTCATAGATTTGTTGTCGCAGGAGTTTAGTGATACCATTGTAGATTTTTTCGCTAACTGTTATCCGCTTTTGAGTCCCGAAAAAAAGGTGACACTTTTATATTCGCATGACATACAATTGCAAGATATCTACAAGATAATCAAGGGTAACAAAGCTTTAATCTCCGAAATATCGCGAGTAGCTAGAAGTGCCGAGTTTTGGTGGGATGCCGTCGAGATGCAGAAATTTGGTGAAAAAGTATCTGCAAGTATGACACCCAAGTTTCATCCTCAGTTACAAAAGTTCAACGGTATGAATAAATGCCTTGACTATTTCACAAGTCACTTTGCTTCTCAGGGACTTATGAGTATCGAAGTTTACGACAACAGAATGCTACGAAGCGATAATTTAATCACAAAGGTTGCTGTAAATAATTTTATGTCACAGGTGGACGACCCCAACCCACCACAACAAATAGGGGCAATTATCAATGGCAGAGCAAATCAAACTACAGGCTAAGATTGTTACGCCACTCCGAAAAGTAACAATACATGAGTCACACCGTGCGGTTGTATCAATCCTTAATCCTGATTATCAGGAAGGTAGCACAGAGGATAAACACAAAAAATGGTTGCCAGTATATTTTACCAAATGGGCTGGATTAAAAGATTTACTTCAAAGAGGACGAGAAGTGATTTTTGAAGGCGAATACAGATTTTAGAAGTATGGTGATATCGGGATGGTGTTTTTAGCAAAAACCGTCAAAGAAATCACCTACGACGATATAAAGCCCATCCAGCCTCAAATTGAGGCACCAGAGTTAGACTTTTAAACTAAATGTTTAGTTATATGGAAAATTCATTACAACAAAAAGTATATCAGGGTATTCTAGATGATATTTGCTGTTTGTCTAGTAGTGATTATCTGGATGGTATTTGTACCAAACCATTTGTTTTTGAAGATTATGTCTATGCTACAGAGGGACATATAATGGTTCGTTTTAAAAAGACAAACCTTTCAAATTTCAATGATTTACCAGTAGCAGATATTGCTTTTAAAGTCATTCCATTATTTAGCAATAGGAATATTGACAAAACATATTCTATAGATGTCAAAAATTCTATCGATATGACAACTTTTAACTGGATTACAGAAGGCACTATTTGCCCTGAGTGTAATGGAAGTGGGTCTGTAGAGTATAAGTATACTGATAGAAAAAATCATAGTCATACCAAAGATGTTTTTTGTCCAGAGTGTGATTCTGAAGGCGAAATATTTCTAGCTGATTCTCGCAGATATAAAGCATATCATAGTATTGAATACTGTATTATTTCATCGATTGGCTTTAATACTATTTACATCGGAATGATTACTCAGATTGCCGAAGCATTAGGAAAAAATACGTTTCATTTAGTTCATAAAACAGAACCAAATAAGGCTTGTGTTTTTACTGCTGGAGATGTAGAAATATTATTAATGCCTAAGCTTTTAGATACTGACCCTGATTTAGGAGATGTTGTACTATTCACTTTAGATTAAATACCTAGTTATATGGGACTTATTCAAGAAATAATCTACTATCCAAAAAAGGAGGATGAAGTAATAATAGTAGAACAAATATCGCCTGAAGATGCTCGTAAGCCTTATCAAATAGTTAACTTATGTATTGCTAGTTTTACAGATTTCCGAACTCCTCAAGAACTCATTGAGCTTGGAAATTGGCTTATTTCAGAAGGAAATAGAATCAAAAAAGAGTACACAAGTACTGGCAAAAAACGCAAAGTAAAAGCTAAATGAGATGTCATTACATTCATGAAAAAGGCAAAAAAATATTTATAGCCTGTTGCTATGGTGCAATGTATGATGATAATGCCAAGAATTGTACTTGCGAATCTGAACATGGGTGGAAAGAGGTTGACTTTCAAAAAATTGAAGAGTACAAGAGCCAAATCAAAGAGTTGATTGATGCTAATAAATCTCTTGAAAAGCAGAATATGCGATTGATTAGGCTCATCAATAATCTCAATAAAAGAGGTGCTAAGATAAAAATTTATTAACGCTAAATTTTACAAATTATCATGAAAAAATCTACCTCATATCTCAAAAAAATCTTAACTGATCGCTTTGAGTTTACTGACGATATTTTAGGAAAAACTATCAAAACGTTTTTTGGTAGCATAAACAACTGGCTATTGATTATCACTACTGATGACAAAATTCATGCTTTTAAAGCTGATGAAGATACTGGTGAAATATATGAACGTTCTTATGATTGCTTAGAGTTTTTAGCAAGGTTTATCATATTTCAATCTGAGATAAATTTTGCAAATAAGGGGTTAGAATATAAAGGGCAGTTTAGTTTATTTATTGACGATTCTCAATTTGTTGAACTAATCAAACTCATCGAACAAGACCTATCAGAAAAATCACTTTCATACGAAGAAAAAGAGCGTAAACATGCCAAAGAGCTTCTTGCTAAGTATCCAGATTTGTTAGAAAGTGGGCATTAATATATTTAAGAATAATGCAAGAATCACAAATTTTCCTCAGCCCCATCACTACAAAGCTGTGGAATAAAATCAGAGGGCATAACTCAAGGCATAAACGAAACCGTCTCAGAGAAGCTATCATGGCACATTTGGCGTGCTCGAAGGAAGAGTACTATGAGTACATGAATGGCAGAAAGCTTCTCCACGAAGAGGATGCCAATTACATTCAAAATTTAATTGTTTCGTATCAATGCAGAGCGTAGACAAAAAAGCCGAAACAGCACTTGAGAAAGCATTACCACCTTGGCTTACCTCACTATTTGTGAAGGAAAAAAAGTATGTTTTTATCACTGACTTGGAAGCGTTTATTACAACTTTCAAGCAAATAACTGGCTATGATTTGGAGATTGAGTATTGTCCAAATGCCCTGTATTTCTATCGATTCACAACAAAACCTAAAGAAAATAGTGAGCAAAGTAATTACATTCTCGACCAGTTTCATGAAGAACCATCCTAAAGCAGGTGAGCCGACACATTTTGTCGAAAAAATCATTGCAGGAATGCTTCAAAACCCAGCAATGAAAAACCATCAATCGCTTTGTGGCTACGATAACCTTGCTTTAATGGATTGCCATTTACCCAAAAGCACCACTATCAGGGCAGGAAAAAACTGGAGTGTTGGCGATAAGTTTTCACCCCGTATCTGGTCAGGTCGTCCATACTGTTCACCACAGAAACAGATTTGTGACGATATCGAAATCAAAAGAGTGTATGATTTTAAATACAACGGTTTTTTCTGGATCAATGGTAATATCGTAAGTACAAGCGAGCTTATCACAGTCGCCAATAACGATGGCTTGACCTTAGAGGACTTTTGGGCTTGGTTTAAAAAATCTCATTTCGAAGGTCAACTTTTGGTATGGGATGAAAGGATTTATTACTGATGATTTTACAGCACTTTCTTCTGGAGTTATCTCATTATCAAAATCCGATTGAAATAGCTCCCATCATTAAAATTTGCAGTGGAAAATCATCCGCTAAAAGGCAAGTTATGAAAAGGCGTATCTGGGAATTAGTTAAAAATAATCCTCAATTCACCTACGAACGTACCTCCGAAATTTTCATCACTAAGGGCTTAAAATCAAAACAAAAGTTGCTTGATTTTTATCCAAGAGAACATGAAGGTACTCAGCTAATAGGCTCTTACATTTCACATATAATCGTCAAATAATCATGAATTCACTCAAAAAACTTTTCGATGATAAGATTCAGATGCTCATCATTTTGATGTGCATCATGCTTGGTGTATCGCTTACACTTAAGTTATTACCTGACTTTATTCTTTTCCTAAAATGAAAAAGGTCGAATACTTAAATCGTAGAATGAGGCTGAAAATTGTATCAGATGATTTTCTGACAATTTCTACACTCGAATACCGAGTGGGCAGCTTCTTAGGCATTGGCATTTGGCGCAGAGTTGGCGACCGTGTCGAATTAGGTAGCAATGTACAGCTTCAGCAGATTGTGTTATCGATCCAATTTACTCGAAGAAAAAACAAGTTAGAAAGAAGAGCATCTCTTACCCAAATAGCCGAAAAACTATGCAAGACAGCTACCCCATAAAGCTATACGCTTACGATAAACTTGGGAAAGGTTATCAGCTTGATAAGGTCATAGAGGATGCTTATCAGTCATTCGACGGGTCATTTTCAAGACTCGAAATCAGAAAAACAGTAAAAGAGGTTCATGAATCTATGAACCAACAAAACGGAAAGTATGAAAGAGTCAGAGGTTAAATTTATAATAGTCGACTTGTTTTGCGGAGCTGGTGGTACTACTACTGGCTTCGATATGGCAAATGATGCCAAAGGCAACAAAATCGCAAAAGTTATAGCCTGTGTCAATCACGATGCTTTTGCCATAAAAAGCCACTGGCAAAATCACCCCGATGTGGTGCATTTTGAAGAGGATATCTTGGTACTTGACCTTACCAAACTCATTAAGGTAGTGCAGGAAGCCAAAAAACGATATCCCAATGCAAAGCTTGTTTTGTGGGCATCGTTGGAGTGCACCAACTTTTCAAATGCCAAAGGAGGCCAGCCCCGGGATGCCGACAGCCGCACACTTGCTTGGGGTCTTATCAGATACCTTCAGGCTATTGCATTTGATTATGTGATGATTGAAAACGTGTCAGAGTTCCAAGATTGGGGTCCATTAGATGCTAATAACAAACCTATCAAGGAGCTAAAAGGAATTGATTTCCAAAAATGGTGCTCGGTTGTAGACTCTATGGGATTCTATAACCAATGGACAAAGCTCAATTCGGCTGATTTTGGGGCTTCTACTTCACGTAAGCGATTATTTGGGTGTTTTGCTAGGTTTGGGATGCCTATTGTTTTTCCAGAGCCAACACACGCCAAAAAAAGCCCAAACCTCAAGCCTTGGAATGCCGTAAAGCATTGTTTAGACTTTGAAGACGAAGGTAAGTCTATTTTCCAACGTGAAAAACCCCTTGTGGATTCATCCCTTGAGCGAATCTTGGCAGGACTTAAGAAGCATATCATCGCTGGGGATTCAAGCTTCATATTGAAGTACAATTCTATGAATAAAGCAGGGAAGCATAAACCTCCTTCTATCCACGAACCATGCCATACTATTGCTTGTCAAGGTAGATTAGGCTTAGTACAAGCTTCTTTTATAGCCCAGTATTATAGTGGTAAGCCAGAAGGTAAGGTAAAATGCAGCTCTGAGCCGATAGGTGCCATTACAACAGTCGACCACCATTCGCTTTGCAATGTATTCATGTTCAAGTATCACGGCAACGAAAAAGGTGCTATGTCTATCGAACAACCTTGCAGCACTATTACTACAAAGGATCGGTTGGCGAAAGTACAGGTACAACACTGGTTAGACAAGTCCTATTCAGGACCCGAAAACCACCAAAGTGTTGAAGCTCCTGCAGGTACTATCATGACGGTGGATAAACATCAGCTGGCCTCAGCATTTTTGATTAATCCATCGCACGGAGGGCATTCGCATAATATCGAAAAGCCTTGTCCTGTAATCATAGCCCGACAAGACAAAGCACCGCTCTATCTTATCACGGCCGTGTATGGTGAGTTTGCAATACCCATCTACGACGATGACTCGGAGGTGATGATATCCATCAAACAACTCATGGCACAGTACGGCATAGTCGACATCAAGACTCGGATGCTCAAGGTACAAGAGCTCAAGATTATCCAAGGCTTCCCTGCGGACTATGTACTACACGGCAACCAAAGCAAGCAAAAGAAATTCATTGGCAATTCGGTTGTGCCGATTGTCGTAAAAGTTTGGATTGAGGCTATCCATCAAGAATTAATACAAACCCAAAAAGCTAAAAAGGCAGCATAAAGCCTTATTTGTAAAATGACAAATACAGAAAAGCATATTGATTTTATTTTAAAAGATTTAAAATCAAGAGGTGAAATTAGAGTTTCTAAAATTACATTTTTTGGAGCTATTTACTCATGTAAAGTAAAGCAAGAAGGTTCTAAAAGAGCTAAAACCGTCACTTACTCGGGAGCTGAAAATGTACTAAAAGGATATAGACCTATTAAAATTTAGCTTATTTATATTGATTTAGCATTCTGAAGTTTTCTAGTCTAATCATACATTTTTTTCTAAAAATCATTTTAGATAAGTATTTATGACAACTATCTCAGCAACAAAAATTCAAAGAGGAATGATATTAGAAAACCCTCATAAATCTAAAGGATATATTCATAAAGGTTTACATTTTGTACCAAGCCTTAGAGTAATTAAAATAACTAAAAATAGAATAATACTTCATGATTTCTCTTCTATACCTAAAATTGATGAGAATGGTAAAGAAATCATTTATTCTATTTCTGAGTGATTTTTTACCTTTCAAAATTTCAATATGATAAAACTTTTGAAAATATGGCAAAAATATTTTTATCTAAAAGGGAAATTAAACTAAGAAAATGGCTTAATGATAAAATTGAAAAGGCTCAACAAGCCAAAGAGCCTATGTTTATGGGAATACCTGACAAATGGTTTGAGCATGAATTACACTGTTGTAATAAAGGTCATATAAATACAAGATACTTAATTACAGATAGTGGAGCAAGATGTTTGCAATGTGGGGAACCTAGCCATATTTTCCCAAATAATACTTCTGAGAGTGATTTTAAAAAAATGCTTTCTGAATTATAATCCAACCTTGAATTTTTATCCCTAAAAAAATCAATGAATATGGTATGATACTAACTAGACTTGGGAACAAACGTAGAATGAAAGACGAGTTAGCTAAATATTTTCCGAAACATAGAATGAGGATTGAGCTATTTTTTGGTGCTGGAGGAAGTTTTTTTTATCTGCCAGAGCCGAAATATGCGATAGTAAATGACCTTGACGATGATGTAACCAATTTGTATTTGACAATTCAATCTAATCTTGAATTGCTTCGCCATCAAATTGAAATAGTTCCGATATCTGAAAGCCTCATAAAACATTGGAAACAAAATAGGGAAACAGACCCCATAAAGAAAGCTGTTCGTTTTTTGTTCCTTTCAAATTTTACCTATCTAGGAAAAGGGAACACACTTCGTGCTGGACTAGACAATTCAAAAGATTCAATCTTACAAAATCTAGACGCAACATTCAAAAAGTTGCAAAATGTAAAAATTATGAGTCGTGATTTTAGAGATGTCATTCCAGCTATTTCATTTACCAAGGGGCTCAATGATAAAGAGCATTGCTTTGTTTATCTCGATCCTGTCTATTTAGATACTGAAAACTATTACAAAGTACCCAACTGGACAAAAAATGATACCATTGATTGCTTAGACATTATGGTTTCATGTGGCATTAAATCCGCTATGTCTGAGTTTAATCATCCATTTGTAGTAGCTGAAGCCTTAAAGAGAGGATTAAATATCATCGAATTAAAAGAACGAGCAAATATCAAAAAAAGAAGGCTTGAGATTCTGATTACAAATTACGAAAACTTACAGCCCAGTCTTGATTTTAACTCCACTTAATTATGGCAGATTTAGGATTTTTTCAAAATAACTTCGATGCTGTTCCTCAAGAGATTACAAATTCTTGTATGGGATGTGTATTTGGCGACATAAGGGGTTTATGTCATGCTTTAACTTTTAAAAGTTGGACTGATTTAGAATGTATGAAAAGACCTGTGATTTACAAATTAAATTTAAAAATGTCTATGCATGCAATGCCCAAACCAAAACCAGTAGAATATATTCAATTTACTGGCATTAACTATGAACAGTGTAAAAACTTCATTGGTGACGAGTATCAAAAAAATCTCAATATTTTTAATATCATTGATAAATATGGGCATACAGTTGAGATTAATACCAAGGATATCATCATTAAGGATTCAAAAGGTCTTATAAAAGTTTCACCTAAAGATTTCAGTAAAGAGTATGAGATTATCCAACCATCTGTTGTCAAGAATGCTTATAAGTTTGTTCAAAAATATAGTACCAATATAGAATTTATGGGAAGACCTGAATATGAGCAATGTAAAACGATTATTGATAATTGGATGAAAAAATCAGAAATCCTGACATGAGTGTACTCCGAAGTATTTACCACTACAAAAGGCTTTCTAATACTCCTCAGAAAGCCTTTATCAAAAAATGGTTTGGATTACTGGTCAAAACCAATCTGTTGAGTTTGAAGAAATCCTCCGAGGCTTTACCGTAGCAGATTACCAACGAGAATTCCCCAAGATGCCTTCTTCAATCTATTACAATATCAACCGAATCCGAGAATGGTTTTTCCAAAACGACCTTTATGGGTTTTTGGCATGTCTGTACTTTGAAAAACTCGAGCAAAAAGATTCATACCATGTTCGCTTTGTGTACGAGGAAACAACCTCGAAACTTATCACCAGACTTTCAAATTTTTCCCATAACATTTATCAACAAGAAATCAAATGCACGCAGACTTACAAGGAAGCTTAGAGCAAGTTCACAAAACATGGTGGTTTTGGGAACACCGTGGAAAAGCATTAAGCAAAGACCAAGTTATTAAAATTCTTAGTTATGGTTTGGATAAAGGCTATAAGTATTCAGACCAATTTTCTAATGAAGAAGTAGATGAGATACTTGGATGGACTAAAGAAAATGAAAAATGGGATTTAGCATGAGGACCTATAAAGAAGCTGTTGACATTATGGTCGACTGGTGGGTTGAGAAATCTTTCAAAACCCCACTAAATCAAAACAATGGAGATAATTCGGATGATGGATGGTTGGCTCTCCTTTTAATGAGTGATTTTTCAAGAAAAGTTCAACAAAAATTGATGAATTTAAAATTCAAAAGTTTAAAGGCAAGCTCACGGAGATTTTACTAGATGGAGAAGGCAAAGGAAGGCACTATAATGATTTGAATGTTGATTATCATCCGAATGAAAAATTACAAATAGCATGCAGATATGCCGAAATAGACCCAATTTGTTTGCCTTGTAATACCTTCACTTTCATCAACAATGAAAATGAAATAGAAGGTCGCTATCAATACGGTGGTGATTGGTTCAAAATATAAACTTGCAATACCACATGAAAACAATTTTTGTAATTGGTACAGGATCTGGTGGAACTTTATATGCTTCTTATGAAATAGGAACTTTATTATTGGATTCTTTAGGTATAGAAGCAGCTAAGGTACATATCGAAGATTTGCCAGTAGCTAGTGCAAAATTATTAGAGCCAGCGTTGTTTGATACTACCAATGAGGATAAAGCTAAATGGAAACAAATGTTGCAGGATTTAGAAAAGCATTATCCTGATATCGGAGATATAGCCTTCATAAAAGAGTCAAATGATTGGATAGAATATGATTCTAACGAAGGCACAAGTTATTACATCCCTCAAAAGAACTACTGTTTAAAAAAGCAAAAATCCAATGGCTATATTCCAAAGAACAACTACCGTAGAAGCGCACAGCATCGACGAACTCCTAAACATAGCCCGTTCACAGGCCGACACAGTATATCTGAAAGAAGACCCCGTAAAATTCCGATACAAAGGTTACAAAATAATTCGTGTACTTGAGAAAACCTTCCTAGTAGAGCTTCAAAGCGAACCAAAAAGAAATTTAGTTCTTCGTGATGATGAACTACTAATTACCTCAAACAAAGGAGAAATTTGGAAGTCAGATCCAGAAACTTTCTATAAAAATTATCAGGAAATAACGGTATGAGAAGAAACGTAGATTACCCTCATAAAAATTTAAAAATTGTCGAAAAAGCCTATCGGATTATTCCAAGGCGATTAGAACAGCCTTATCTAGTTGATGATATATATTGTTGGGCTTCAAACAAAAACAAAGCCAAATCTAAACTATACAAGGAAACTAAAAATTGGCAATTGAAGCTTCGATTTACATTTGATTACTTGACTTATTTTAATATCCCTACCGAGCGATTTTATGAAATGGATAGAGTTATTTTTAACAATAAAGTAGTTGTTCGCTCCACAATAAATGCTTTGATTGAAAGGGATAAACGCAATGAGAAAATACAAGAAATACTTCAAAATGATGAAATCACTCATTGTTATATACGAAAAGGAGGTTATTACTATCGTGACAATGCTAGGGGCTATACTGAGTTGATATACGAAGCAGGAGTTTATCCAAAAGCTGAAGCCGTAAAACTTGCTAGGCCTTCTGATGAGATATACTTAATACCCATCATCAACTCTGAGCATGACAAAATGATACAGGATAAAATTGAGGAGATAGCTAAAAGATGTATTTTATCCCGTATCACTTTATACAAGCCTAAATTTTATGAAGAAGTATTTACTGAAGATGGTTTTAAGAGACTAATATATGAACAACATCAAAAAAATTCAAAAAATACTTCACGGCCGTAATGCCGATGAAGTATTCCCAGAAATTGATTTAACTGGGCTTATCATCATCACTTGCTACGACGACGATGGAATACAGTTTCGGGGCGAAATCAACGAGCACATAAGTGCTTTTGGAGGCACCAAGATTTTACTACTCAACAAAACCAACAATGAAGGCTTTGTTCCTATAAAACAATATACCCTTCAAAAAGGACTTATTGATTTTATCAATGATCACGACATTGAAGTAACAATCCCTAAAGTAGAAATTTCTGTAAACTATTACTCAGGATTGGAAAGAGAATACGCATGGGTAGTCAAAACAGAAGTACCACACTATCAATTCGACATTATGCTCGAAGACAAGAAGTACTGCCAGGGGATAATTTTGGAAGTAGAGGAAATCAGAAAGGCAATGAGGTAAAATCAAAAAGCACCCCGAAAGAGGTGCTTTTTCATATTTCGTAAATTCAAAATTTTTTTTTTCGCATTTCGCAAATTTGAATTTTCCTTTTTCGCATTTCGCATTTCGCATTTCGCAAAATTGAAAATTCGATACCATTCTAATGATACATTAGTCATAACTTATGTTCTAATAGAATCTACAAAAGCTATTGGACTATTGTCATATTCTAATGCTACACTTGTCAGAACTTATACTCTAACTCGTACCTTACCGAGTGCCTTCGCCTCAGCTTATGGACGTAGAACCGCCCAGCATATCTTTAAATCAATTCTAAGCAGATTTTAGTCAGAACTTACATTCTAACACAATCATGTTTCAACGTTTGTTGTTTTAGTTCTAATGCTACATAAGTCAGAACTCACATTCTAACCCATACCTTACCGAGTGTCTTTGCCTCAGCTTATGGACGTAGAACCGCCCAACATATCTTTAATTAAACTCTAAGCTTAATTTATCAGAACTTTCATTACAATTACTATTAAGTTCCTTGCAAGTCAGTCGTTCTAATGATACATTAATAAGAACTCACATTCTAAACTGTACCTTACCGAGTGTCTTCACCTCAGCTTATGGACGTAGAACCGCCCAGTATATCTTTAATTCAATTCTAAGTCTATATTAGTTAGAATTTGCATTCTAACTAATATCATAATAGTAACCAACAAATAGGGGAGAGTGTTCTAATGCTACATAAGTCACAACTTGCATTCTAACTCGTACCTTACCGAGTGCCTTCGCCTCAGCTTATGGACGTAGAACCGCCCAGAATATCTTTTACGCTATTTTAATCTTTACAAAAAAACTTCAGTGTTCTTATGCTACATAAGTCAGAACTTATCAGTKCTGAACTTATGAGTTGTGAATCAGAACTATACGAAGGATTCCAACCTATTGCTGATTTGGGATTTCTGATTTCGGAAATAAAGTAAAAGACTTTTATTTTAAAAAAAATATAGCAATTTACTCTTCCGAAATCTAACATCCGATATCCAAAATTCGAAATTATTGAAAATCCTTCGTCCACTTTCGTCAACATAACGATCTACTTTGCCGACTCCAAGGATAATTCAATATTTTATATATGAGTTTTACTGCGCCAATTGGTCAGTAAGATTCTGACCAAGGATGCATATTATAGGCACAATCCAATAACTGAAGCTGTTTAAACTTTCGTAAACTTGCTTGCGTCAGCAATGAATTTATACTGTTTGAGCGAAGCGAGTTTATAAATTCTTGAATTTTTTGTTACTTTTTGTTTCAAGACAAAAAGTAAGACGAAGAATTAATCAATAAAATATGTCTTTTGAAATGTTTAAACAGCTTCACTGTTATAATATTAACCAATAACGTCTACTTACTTGTAAAAGATATTATTTACTTCCTCCATGGGCAATCTCAAATCATAGAGCAGTGCTTTGATTTTTTCGTTGCGTGCGTACTCATGATATTGCTCTATTTCAAAACCAAACAGTTGTTTGAATCGTAGAAAAAACAAAACAGGTGATAGTTTTGATTGAGCAATGATGGGTCTCAATTGGTGGGGAGACATAGTGACTGCATTACGCAAAAGCCCTTCTGCTCTGAGCAAACAATACATTTGCCAAAGATTAATCGCCTTCTGTTTCATTTTACGGCTTCGCGCGGCATTGGCAAACAAATCATCTAGCATTTTTAGTGGCGATTGGTAGGCATTAGGATAAAACACCTCGATATGTGACAGTTTTGCTTTTTCATGAAAAGCAATTCTTTGTGGCCAATAATAGAAAAATGGCATTCGTGCTTGTACGATATTGCCAAACGGCCATTGATTAATCCAATGATCTAAAGAGTGAATATTTCGGATAGTCACCACCTTAAATTGTACAAAGGCATTTTGAGGAATCATGATTGAGAGATTCGTAAATGAACTCAAAAACAAGACACCTTCTTTCCCCTCTGAATCTAGGGTAATATCGTGAAGACAATGGTGATTCATTCGAAGCTTCATCGGAGCCAATGACTGAAAAAAGATCATGGTGAATGCTCGATGATTTACTCGATTGGGGTGCGTTAATACCACAGAATCAGACGTAAAGAATTTTCCTTCCCACGATTCATATTGTGTATTTTGCTGTCCATAAGTAATCTGTCCAAACATCGTATTTGTTTGGAAGGGAAAAATATTGGTTTCCATATTACTTTGACTCTTATGTCTTAGCAAATGAAGTAATTCAGATAAATCTGTTAGAAAAGGTACATCAAACCTAGTGTTCATAGCTATTGAAATGTACTCGTTCCGAGTTTTTATAAAGAAGGACTACTTAGTGTTAGTGTTGTATTATTCATTTTGAACCTTCCACGTATTACTTAACGGACATAGTGAAAGAATAATTATTCTCTTTCTCTCAGTTTTACTAAAATAAGCCCCCAATCAGAAATCAGAGGCTTTATCATCGGACTTAAAGGATGCTCCGCTCGCATGGTTCATTCCTTTCACTTATTGTATTTATATCTTGGCATTTTTAAGTATAAAAGCTAAATTTTGAATTATATCTCATCCCTCATTCAACACCTAATTCATATGATATTTGTTCAATAAATCTTAGGGCATTGAATGCCTGGAATAAAGATATATCGAAGTTTAATGGTAAAAGTTGCATACGAATCATTACCATCGACAGTACCTCTTGGTGAACCAACCCCAGGATTCTGGCTAATAGCCACACCTGTTGGGTCGTTGACAAAGGTATTCAATTTTGTTAACCTATCTCCTCCTGTCGAAGCCGCAACGCGTTCAGTTGCACGCTGAGACAAAGCAATTCCTATACTTTTTGTTGGTTCAGTAAAGCGACTATATACAACAAGAGGTTGTGCATAAAAACCACTCACGTCATCAATATAATCGAAGAACAACATTCTATAGTTGAACTCTGCCATTAAATCTAGATTTTGTGTAAGCTTCGCTTTTAAACCTACACTAATCGGAATATTAATACCCCAATTTTTATATTCTTTGATATCAGGATAATTGGGACTTCCTTGTCCTTCTGTTGTCAGAGGTCTCAAATCAACCCATTCATTTCCCATCGTTACAGGTAGCTTTGCCTGCGGGTTATGTAAAAAAGCTCCCACTCCTATACCTATAAATGGCTCAAATGCTGCACGTTTTTGAGGCGTACTTGCTCTATTGAAAGGAGTCCATCTACCTTGAAGAGTCGCCTCCTTTACATTATTTCTAAAATGTAAGTTTCTTTGAAAATCAGCCAAATTATTTGAGTAATAATCATCAGCACCTAATGCAACCCATGAAAGATTTAGGCAAACTTCTACCTGACGAGTGACTTGTCGACTCACTCCTATTGTGGCTGTCCAGCGTAGAGCATTTGCTGTAGAATTAACAAATTGACTCATGGGAGCCAAATCACCATAGTAACTTGACACGCCACCTCCAAACTCAACAGAGGTATATTTTCTAAAGGGTGGTCTATATTGTGTAAAGCTGGTATAGCTTAATAACAATAGCAAGATTAGGCTAGTTGATTGCCTCATAGTTCGTAATTGAATCATGAATGAGTAATATAATATAGAGAATCACAAAGGTAAACGAATCTCCCACACTGATTAGTTTTCACTTGTTTCAGTTTACTATGACTTAGATGCGTTGAGATACGGTAAATGTTTTCGATAATTCTTACTTATTATATTTACTCCTTTACCTACTTTAGACCTTGTTTAATTTTCTAATTTTGACATAAGAAAATTCTACTCTTAGTACTCGTGTAAAATATTTTGAATGTAGAATATTGATCATGAAAATTACACTCACAATTCTCAACTAGGCTTGTACGAAGGATTATAAAAATCATTTATATTGGATGTTGGATTTCGGAAGTATAAGCTTCTTTTTTGTGACAAAAAAGGTATTTTAGTTTTTTTCCGAAATCAGAAATCCTAAATCTGAAATTGTTTGAAATCCTTCGTACAATACTAATTCTCAACTCATAATTCAGCACTAATACTGTATATATCTTTAAATTCTCTCGAATTGAAATTTCTTATTTGGGGCTTACTTTTTCTTGGCAAAATTTGTTTGAAAATCATTCCAAGAAACAGTTTTATAAGCATTGTCTCCAAAATAATGAAGAACCATTTCAATGTTTGGGGCTTCATAATATCCTTGGAGGAAGTTGAGCATTTTGAGTTGCTCATCCACAAATACTAATGTTGGAAACTTGATAGTTCCTTTTAGTAAATGTGTTGCCATGGGGTTCATTTTGTCTTTTGACTCATAGGTATGTCCTGCAAAAGTTACAGGGCTGGCATCAAAAGCATCTAATAAAACGGGGTAATAATTTTGGTTAATATAAGTTGCAATGGCAGGTATTTTCAAAACTTTCTCCTCAAAATCATGACAGTAGTGACAATCCTTTGAATATACTTTCCATAAAATCTTTTTAGGATTTTTAGTATAAAGTTTATCCATTTGTTCTACAGTCAACCACTTTACTTGTGTTTTTTGTTGTGAAAAACCTTTGGTATTAATGACTAAAATAAGAACTAATAAAAGATATGAGCTGATGCTTTTCATGTGCTATTGGAAATATTTATTATTACTAGTCTATCTGATTGTGTAGTTCTGAATCAGAATAAGCACCTAAGCAGAAGTTTTGATAAGTTGATGTTAAAGTAAGGTAAGTTAGTAGGCAAAATAGAGTTTAATTTTCGTGCCTAAGGCATTCAGGTATCGGCTTTCGGCGGTGGGCTTTGGGAAAAATGCATGTCTGTGGTCATTAAACACATTTTAACACTCTTTGCCTTGTGCCTGTTGCCTAGTGCCTAAACACATAACTAAAATCTTATTCTGCATAATTACTTATTGTTTTCAAAACTGAAAGCTATTTGACTAGCTTCATCACTGTCATTGGCATACAAATTACTGGGGCACATTCTGCTACACATACTACATAAGGTAACGGAATGGGTTCACACAAGTCACTCGTTGTGACAAGTTTAATATTACTACCTACCAATAGATTAGGTTTTGTTCCTATTCCGCAAGCTACATATACATTGTAGACATCATTGTTTAAACCAGAGAAAGTTGTTGAAGATTGAATCGACTGAATCACCCCTCTCCCATTGGTCAATACATATTGAGGATTAACACCTGTCGAAATTGGTACCGTAATACTATTTGTTGTAGTGTTACAATCACAAATTGACATATCAACAGCCGTACTTTTCCAACAATGATCTACATTGTTCAAATTCAAACCTACCTCTACTACTGGTGCATTCGCTTGTGAGTTATCCCAAGTAATAGCCACAGCTTTATAGCTTCCTACTGTCACATTATCAATCGTAGTTGAGTTTAACCCCGATTTGAACTTAATAACATTTCCTCCATCAACAAGCACAATATAGGTTACAATATTTGTTCCTTGACTCTGTCCTGTCAAGTTTAATGTGATTGTTCCTGGCTTAAAATTACAGCCTAAATTTTGTCCAAGAGTGACAGCACTCGCAACAGCTACTAATAAGATTACTTGTAAAGCTCTTATTGTGACAAAATATTTCTGTATTGAATTTTTCATAATTGTATATTTAGCAAATTTTCTAGCCAACTCAAAGTAAAGAAAAAAGGGGAAGCCTAAGCTTCCCCTTAGACTTTTTTAGAATCCAAGTACCCCTGGATTAATATCTGTTGGACAGTTTACCGTGGTGGTGGTCTCATTTGATGGTTTTGGATTACCTCCATTTGAACTTACAACCGCTGTATTCTTGAACACTCCACTGAAGTTGGCCTTCACATTGATGCTCAAACTTACACTTTGTCCTGCTGGTATCTGCGTTGATCCATTGTTGCTACAAGTCACCACTTGACCTACTGCACTACAGGTAAAGCCTCCTGTACTTGGGCCACTCACAAATTGTAAACCTATCGGCAAGTTGTCTGTCACAGTAATCGTTCCTGTTGTAGCTCCTGTTCCGCCATTGGCGATATTGAAACTATAAGCAAAGTTCGTGCCTACTGTTGCTACTACTGGTGCACTCTTCGTGATCGTCAAGTTTGCTTGTGGTAAAGCATTGATGGTCGTTGGTACCTCGTTCGATGGTTTTGGTGTCGTTACTGGATCTCCACCACCTGTTACATAAGCCGTGTTCTTCACTGGTAAGCCCGATGCTGGTGCCGCCGTTGGATTCACTGTCAATACTATCGTGCTACTACCATTAGCTGCTATCGAAGCTGTTGTTGTACAAGTCACTGCTTGACCCACTGCACTACAAGTCCAACCTGAACCACTGAATGTCACATAACTCAACTCACTTGGTAAGTTATCCGTTACGGTAATCGTTCCTGTGCTCGCAGCTAATCCTGTGTTGTTTACCGTCAAGGTATAGTTGAAATTCGTTCCTACTGTTGCTACACTTGGTCCAGTTTTTACTACTACCAAATTCGGTGTTGGTGGGTTTGTAATTACTGTGGTTACGCTGTTAGACGTTTCTGCGCTTGTGTCTCCACCGCCTACTACGCTACCTACGTTGGTGTAAGTGCCTGCTTGCGTTGGTTTCACCGTCAAACTCATCGAGCTACTACCACTCACTGCTATCACTCCACTATTCGTACAAGTCACCAATTGTCCTGTTGCACTACAGCTCCAGCCATTGCCACCACCACTCACAAACTGTAAGCCTGTTGGTAAGTTGTCTGTCACCGTAACTACTCCCGCTGTTGAGGCCGTTCCTGAGTTTGTTACTACCAACGTGTAATCATAGTTCGTATTCACAATTCCTGTTACAGGGCCTGACTTACTAATCAATAAGTTTGGTTTTGGTGCTGGTGTAATATCCGTCGTCACTGGGTTCGATGGTTTTGGTGTCGTACTTGGATCTCCACCTCCTATCACACTTGCCGTATTCACTACTGATGAACCACTCGCCGCATCCAATGCCTTCACCGTCAATGTCAATACATTACTACCATTTACAGCCACTACATTGCTCGTCATACAAGTCACTGTTTGACCTACAGCACTACAACTCCAACCTGCTCCACTAAAGCCTACATATTGTAAGTTTGTCGCTAAAACATCCGTTACTGTTATCGTTCCACTCGTCGCTGCATTTCCTGTGTTGTTTACAGTCAAGGTATAATTGTAATTCGTACCTACTGTCGCTGTTACTGGACCTGATTTCACAATCGAAATACTTGGTTTTGGAGTCGGGTTAATCGTAGTCGTTACTGGATTCGACGGTTTTGGACTTGTACTTGGGTCGCCACCACCACTCACATAAGCTGTGTTTATCGCTGGTGAGTTGGCAGCACTAACCGCTTGTACTGTCAAGATAATGTTTGAGTTGGCATTCACAATAATGGATGCATTACTCGTACATGTCACCAATTGTCCACTCGCACTACAACTCCATACACTACCTGTACTACTTGAACCTACAAAGGCAATACCTGTCGGTAGGTTATCGGTCACTGTGATTGTTCCACTCGTACCCGCTGTACCATTGTTACTAACCGTTAGGGTATAATCAAAGTTGCTTCCTACTGTAACCGACGATGGACCTGCCTTCGCTATCACTAAGTTTGGTTTCGCTGGTTCATTAATCACGGTCGTCACTGGGTTCGATGGACGTTTAGCTACGATGTCTCCACCACCACTTACCCATGCTTTGTTCACCACAGTACCTGTCACTGAGCTTACTACTGTCAAGTTCAATGAGCTACTACCTCCTGCGGCAATGCCAGTCGTTGTGGTACAACTTACCAACACACGGCCACCCGCTATTGTACTACTGCTACAACTCCATCCTGTTCCTGAGCCTGATACAAAACTCAAGCCTGCTGCCAAGGTATCGCTTACTACGGTTGTTCCAAATGTACTTGTAGTTCCGCTATTACTTACCGTTAAGGTGTAGTTATAGTTAGCTCCCTTTTCTGCTACACTTGGTCCTGATTTAACAATTGCTAACTCTGGTACACAAACTACATAACCTACTGCATTGGTAATATCTACACACGTTCCACTCACACCATTGATTGTTCCACCTACGGTCAATCCTGAAACTGTACCTGTGTAACTTACACCATACACATTGTAAACACCATTGCCATTGTTGCTAAAACTTGGACTATTCGAGATAGATAAGATTCTACCTTTTCCATCTGTTAAAACATAAACATCTGTCTGACCCGGTAAAGCGGTCTTCCCTGTTTGACCTACTGTGAACACGCCTGTCGCATTGTTACAGTCACATATCGAAATAGGTACTGCAACTGTTTTGCTACATGAACTCACGAGGTTGATATCGCCACCTACAGTCAAATTCGGCGAAACGCTATTGTTATACGTCACCGCTACCGCTTGGTAAGTATTCGCAACCACATTGGCGATGCTCATCACGTTAACGGGCGACACATATTGGATTATTCCTGAGGAATTCGTCAATACTAACTGGGAACTCACATTTGAGCCTGTGGTTTGACCACTCAAACTCATCGTTACGGTTCCTGATT
>NZ_NJFZ01000072.1 GCF_002270355.1 Flectobacillus sp. BAB-3569
AAAAGGTCAGTAGACTTTGAAAGACGTGACTTCAACCGTGAAGACTCACGTGGTCCACGTCGCGAAGGCGGTTTCAATGGCGAAAAGCGTGAATTCCGTCCAAAATTTGAAGATAAAGGTCGTGGCTAAAAACGTGACTTCAACCGCGAAGACTCACGTCCACGTCGTGAAGGTGGATTCGATGGCGAGAAACGTGAATTCCGTCCAAGATTTGAAGATAAAGGTCGTGGCTTTGAAAAACGTGACTTCAACCGCGAAGACTCACGTCCACGTCGCGAAGGTGGATTCGATGGCGAGAAACGTGAATTCCGTCCAAAATTTGAAGATAAAGGTCGTGGCTTCGAAAAACGTGACTTCAACCGCGAAGACTCACGTCCACGTCGTGAAGGCGGATTTGATGGCGAAAAGCGTGAATTCCGTCCAAGATTTGACAAAGATGCTCCACGTAACGAGCGTAGAGAAGAAGGTTCGGAAAGAAAACCAAGAACAGAGAGAACTGAAAAAACTTATGGTTCGGCAAAAGCAAACTTTGGAG
>NZ_NJFZ01000026.1 GCF_002270355.1 Flectobacillus sp. BAB-3569
TACTTGTCCAATGATAGCCAGGAACACAAATACGTTTATTAGGAGGAGAATAGTATCCTTTTTTTATCCGTGTTAGTCGTTTTGCCTTTGAGCTTTCTACACTACAAAGCCCTTCCAAAAACCAAGATTCAGCCTTTTCTAGCCGACTATCATCCCAAAGCATTAGCGGACGTTTTCCCTGTTTTACTAACGATTCAAGCCTTTTTCGAGTTTGACTAAAGAGAAAATTATCAATGATAGTAGATGTCCATTTTTTGGAACGTAACAGATTACTAATGCGTTTTGTCCCAGCGGGAGCATGTGAAAAACCGCAAATATAGCCACCTAACTCACTAAGCAATAAGCCCATAGAGTTGTGTCGATGCAACTATTAAATCGTAAAAAGTACGAACTAAACGCTTATCCAGAACAGAATCTAACGATAACTGGACGTCAGCAAGATAAAGATCAAGTTTATGAAGAAGTAAATGAGAGAGTCTTGACTTACTCGATTTTATGTCATTATTTTGTAGAAATGCTTTATGCATAGAAACCTCCTGTTTGTTTGTGTTTGTCGTAATTCACAAAGTAAACAAGGAGGTTTCTTTTTTAAAAGTCTTCACGAAAAATTCGGGATGACTCATGTTTGATTTAATATAATACAGAAGAAAAACACGATTTCTCAACTGATGAAAGGGGATTTAGAGAGTAATCACTCATCCGCTAAATTACAATTCACTCAATGTTATTTCACAATTACACCGTTGGCTACGAAGGTAATAGCCTTTTCAGGCTCTGTGATTTTTTCAATTTCTTCCTGTGTTTTGCCAGCATCTTGAGCATAATGCTTCAATTGACCTACTGAAGTAGTTTTAACTTGTGCCAAGCCTTCAAATACCACTGTTTTTCCGTCGATATCCTTCGGAACAAAGAATCCATAATCCTTGAAAGTCACACGCATACTAGAACCATCTTCTAGCTTAACTTTCATCCAACAACCTTTTACCTTACATACCGATTCTACAACTCCAGAAACTTTTGCCTTGACTTGTTCTTTTCCGTCCATTTTTTTGGCTAAATCTGTCGTAGAGATAGCTCCTTTTTCAGAAATTTTTTCACCAAAGTTACTTTGAGCCTTAGCCCCAATTTGTATTCCTAATACGATAGCGAAAACGATAGCTATTTTTTTCATAATCAAAAATGTTGATTTGTTGAGAATATTTAATGACTACAAAAATAAGAATTGCTCAGGTAATCCCTTGATTTTGAAGAAATTTTTGAAAAAAAACTCCTTTGAATCTTATCAAAAGGTTATTTGTAATCTTGAATATTGAAAATGTTCGAACAGAATTCGTATTCGTTGGGCTGGTTAGAGCAAATAAAGAGCATTCGATCTTGAGAATACTTTTGCACATTTTCGAGATACCAGTTGGTAGCCTTTGCGTCCAAGTTGGATGAAGGTTCATCTAGCATTAATACTGGTGTATCTGACCAAAATGTCAAACCTAATTTTACCCTTTGCTTCATACCGGACGAGAAATGCTTAATGGCTTTTTGGCGTGCTTTGGGTAATTCAATAAACTCAATAAAATCTTTGATAGAATACTGCTGAATCAGCGGTTTGAATTGAATATGAAATTGAAGAAGTTCTTCTAGCGTAAATTCTTCGATAAGCTCAAGATAAGGCGCTGCGATACTGATTTCCTTATAAATTTGCTCAATTTCGAGGGGGATTTGGTTTTTAAATGCGAGGATTTTTCCCTCAGAGGCAGGAATAAAGCCTGAAAGAATCTGTAAAAAAGTCGATTTTCCACTACCATTCGAGCCTGTAAACGTATAAGATTGTCCTTGCTGAAAACGAAGATTTACAGATTTAAAAATCCATTCATTTCTGAATTTTTTTCCTAGATTTTCGGTGATGATTTCCATAAAAAAAGAAGTAAGACAGCAGGGCTGTCTTACCTATTTGAATTGAATCTAAAATCGTAAAATGGGCTGATTAAAGTGGACCTTTGATAATGCCACGTTCAGCATTACGGATAAACTCTACTATTTCGTCACGCTCAGGAGTTGCTGCAATATCTTGTTCAATATTTGACAGTGCATCCGTAGTATTGAATCCTTTGAGGAATACATAACGATACACATCTTGAATCAGATTGACTTGCTCATCACTGAAGCCATTGCGACGTAAACCAATAGAATTTACACCCACATAAGATAAAGGTTCGCGTGCTGACTTAGTAAAAGGAGGCACATCTTTGCGAATAAGCGATCCTCCAGAAATCATAACATGCTTACCAATTTTCACAAACTGATGAATAGCACAAGCACCACCGATACGAGCTGACTCGCCGATATGCACATGTCCTGCTACTTGTACACTATTGGCAATCACGCAGTTATCTTCTACCAAGCAATCATGAGCAATATGTACATAAGCCATTAAGAGGCAATTTTTGCCAACTTCAGTTTTAAATTTATCTTTAGTACCACGGTTGATAGTAACACATTCACGAATAGTCGTGTTGTCTCCAATAATGGTTAGTGTTTCTTCTCCGTCAAACTTAAGGTCTTGTGGAATAGCAGAAATAACCGCCCCTGGAAAGATTCGGCAATTTTTACCAATTCTTGCCCCAGGAAAGATAGTAACGTTGGGTCCAATCCAAGTTCCTTCGCCAATTTCTACATCTTGATAAATTGTTGAAAAAGGCTCAACAACTACATTTTCTGCGATTTTGGCGTTTGGATGAATATATGCTAACGGTTGTGTCATGGTATTGTTTTCAGAATAATTACTTCGCTTTTGAAATATGTGTTTAATCGAAATTTTACACTGCCAACATTAGGCAAACTCAATAGGCTCAGTAATTACGGTAATCTTTGCATTGAGACTTGAAAAGAATTAGTCAAAAGTAATAAATCTTTTCTGTATAAAATTGTACTATGACGGTTTATCATAGTCAAATCCTGATAATTAGCTGAGAAAAAGCCTATATAAATATACTTTTGGCACAAAACTCAGATCAAGATTCTCTACAGATAAATTCTCAATTGCTAATTGCTATAGTTTATATTAGCTCTTACGAACCAAGCTAGCAGTCATATCTGCCTCACAAACAACTTGTCCTGCGACATAAGCTGTACCGTGCATTTTAGCAATACCTCTACGGATTGGTGAGGAAAGCGTACATTTGAAAATTACGGTGTCACCAGGCGTTACATTTTTACGGAAACGACAGTTTTCGATTGCTACTAAATATGGCCAGTAATTTTCAGGATCTGGAACTGAGCTAAGTACAAGAATACCACCAGTTTGTGCCATTGCTTCAACTTGCATTACACCCGGCATTACGGGGTTGTTAGGGAAGTGTCCCATGAAGTAATTTTCATTCATGGTTACTTGTTTGATACCAACTACGCTTTCGTCATCCAAATACATGATTTTGTCAACCATTTGGAATGGGTAACGATGTGGCAATAGCTGATAAATACGTTCGTGGGTAAGAATTGGTGTTTGTTTTGGATCGTATTTTGGTACTTGGTTTTTATCAGCTTCTAACATCAATTTCTTGATTTTCTTAGCCAAAGCAACGTTTGCTGCATGACCGGGACGAGCTGCCAAAATTTGAGCTTTGATAGGACGACCAACAAGTGCTAAGTCACCAACCATATCCAATAACTTATGGCGAGCCATTTCGTTTTTGTAATGAAGACTTACGTTGTTAAGCACACCAATTTCTTTCGAAACACTTACTTTAGGTTTTCCTAAAACCATCGCTAAATGCTCCAATTCTTCTTCAGAATAATCACGGTCTGCAATAACAACAGCATTTGATAAGTCACCTCCTTTGATAAGACCTGCATTGTATAGAGCTTCTAACTCATGTACAAAACAGAAAGTACGACATTTAGCAAAATCTTCATTGAACTGCGTGATGTGCGTCAAATTTGCATGCTGACTACTCAAGAATTTTGAGTTATAATCAACCATTACCGTTAGGCGATAATCGCTATGAGGTAATGCTGCTAATTCTACACCTCTTTCAAGGTCTTTATATCTAACTTCTTCAGTTAATTCAAAGAATTTACGGTTTGCAGCTTGTTCTTCAAGACCAGCATCAAGAATTGCTTCTACAAACTTGATAGAACTTCCATCCATGATAGGAGGCTCTGGACCATCTAACTGAATCAACACATTGTCTACCTGACAGCCCACCATAGCAGCTAATACATGCTCAACCGTGTTGATACGTGCGCCATTATGTTCGATAGTTGTACCTCTAGAAATATCAACAACATGGTCTACATCAGCATCTGCAATAGGTTGACCCGGTAAATCAACTCGTTGAAACTTGTAACCATGGTTTGGTGGAGCTGGTAAAAAAGTCATTGTTGACACAACGCCAGTGTGCAAACCAACGCCTGACAGCGTAACAGACTTTTTGATAGTGTGTTGTTTATTGTTCATTTCTTTATATGTGTGAGCAAAGTGCTCATTTGGGAGTTTTGGGATAAACTCTAAATTTTATTTCAATTTGTTTTCAACTTCTCTAAGACGTTGTTCGATAGTTGGCAACTTACGATACAATACATGAGATCGAAGGTTTTCTGTGTTTTCTACGGCAGGGGAGCCACTGAGTACAGTTCCTTCTTTTTTGATATTTTTGGAAATACCGCTTTGTGCTGTAATAATGGTACGATTGGCTATTTGGAGGTGTCCAGCTATTCCGACTTGTCCACCAATCATACAATTCTCACCAATTTTACTTGAGCCCGAGATACCCGTTTGAGCTGCTATTACGGTATTTTTGCCAACTTCTACATTGTGAGCCACTTGCACTAAGTTATCAATTTTAGCACCTACTTTGATGACTGTGCTACCCATAGTCGCACGGTCTATACAAGTGTTGGCGCCAATACTTACGTGGTCTTCTAATACCACATTTCCAAGTTGTGGAATGGTTTGGTAAGTTCCATCACTTTGTGGAGCAAACCCAAATCCATCAGCACCTATTACTGCGTTGGCATGTACCGTACAGTGATTACCAATGATACAGCCTTCATAAATTTTAACTCCAGCATAAATGGTAGAGTTATCTCCAACTTTCACATTGTCACCAACATAAGCATGAGGATAAATTTTTACATTTTCACCAATTGTTACATTGTTTCCGATGTAAGCAAAAGCACCTACATAATGATTACCTCCAAGTGTTGAACTCTCAGAGATAAAGCTTGGTTGTTCGATACCTTTCTTGCTTCCAGCTATCAATTTTTGATATTCTTGAAGGAGCGTTGTAAACGCCGTATAGGCATTTTCTACTAATATTAGAGTAGGGGAGTACGCTTTTTTCGGCTCAAATGATTTATCTACGATTACAGCAGAAGCCTTGGTAGTATACAGATACTGTTCATATTTGAGGTTCGCTAGAAAAGAGATAGTACCTTCAGTTCCTTCTTCTATTTTTGCTAATTGGCTTACTTTTAGTGACTTGTCACCTTTTACTTCGCCATTTAGCATAAAAGCAATTTGTTCAACGGTAAATTCCATGTAATCAATTATGAGTGGTAAGTCGTTTACCTATGCTTGTGGTTTTAGACAAAAAAATTATGAAACCTATTTACTGCATTAATGGTTTTGGACTATTTAGTTTGCAAATATACATTCTTTGCCCAACATATATAATATTTTTTGACGATGTTACTCAAGGCTTTGATCGTAGGCAAGTCGGAGGCTTCAGCTATATCCTTGACTTTTTTATCTTTGGTTAAAATATTAATACTTTGTTTTTCAGAAAGGTATGCAGCATTGGTAATATGGCCTTTTACCATTAAGTACGGGATGTCTTCAGGATATACATTTTCTTGACTTAATAGATCGATTTGAATTTTTTCAAGGAAGGAATCTGAAATAGGCTCATCTAACAAAATGATTTTATAAAGTTTTCGGTCTAAAAGCATTTGACTGATACTCGACAAAAGTTTGTCGGGATGCTTTGCCCACACTTTTATGCAGCCCCAAACATCTGTATCGTCCATTTCGGTAAATGCCTGAATATAGGTTGGATTAGACCTAAAATCATCAAGTGATACGGCTTCATGTAAGAATAGACCAAATGCTGGAGTAGTAAATACGCTTTCTCCGTGCTTGATGAGTTCTTTAGCTCTTTTGATAATCTGAATCAACATAGTTTCTGCACAAATACAAGTTTTGTGTAGATATACCTGCCAATACATCAAGCGTCTGGCTGTCAGGAAATTTTCAATTGAGTAAATCCCTTTTTGTTCGACCACCAATTCATTGTCTACAATATCCAGCATTTTCAAGATGCGGTCAGCCCCGATAAAGCCTTCTCGTACCCCTGTAAAAAAGCTATCACGATTGAGGTAATCCATACGGTCGACATCCAGTTGGCTAGAAATTAGTTGATGAAAAAATCGACGAGAATAAGTATCATTAAACATCTGTATCGCCATGTCGAGCGCACCTCCAAATTGTCTGTTGAGTTCTTGCATCAACAAAAGCGAAATTTCTTCATGAGGTACGTGATTTAATATAGTATGTTCCAGTACATGAGAAAAAGGCCCGTGACCAATATCATGTAATAAAATCGCCATTTGTGCTGATTCAAATTCATCTTCAGAAATATCATGACCTTTGTATTTGAGTGCATTAAGTGCTTCTTGCATGAGGTGCATTGCGCCTAGTGCATGATGAAATCGGGTGTGTAGGGCTCCAGGATACACATAATCGGCAGTTCCAAGTTGCTTTATACGTCGTAAGCGTTGATAATAGGGATGTTCGATAAGGTCGAAAATAAGAGGAGAGGTAATATTGATAAAACCATAAACGGGATCATTTACAATTTTGCGTTTGTTCATAATATTGTGAAGCTTATTGAGGATTAAAATAGAAAAATATTCTCAAGTACTTACTCGCTGAGTATGACTGCATTATCAGTGAGTAAGTACAAAAGTAGGAGATTATTTGCTGAATTCTTCCTATGACCACTTGCAATATTATGAGTATTTCATTAATTTTGCACTATTACGAAAAAGCACTATCAGTGTGTATTTGTAGGGACTTGTAGCTCAGCTGGTTAGAGCACCTGACTCATAATCAGGGGGTCCATGGTTCGAGCCCATGCTGGTCCACAGAAATTGTCAAGCATTTACGAGAAATCGTAAATGCTTTTTTCTTTTACGGCAAGAAAATAAAAATACCTGTCTTTTCTAAAAAAGGCAGGTATTTTTATTTTGTCAGGATTCTTTAAATAAACTGAATAAATTCACTGACATTTTTTTTGTATGAAAAACCTATCGGAATTACTACCTCATTGATAAAGATGTTTTTATGATCGTATCCTGTTACTTTTTTGATGTTGATAATGTAAGATTTATGCACCCTTCTAAAAATCTGGTTTGGAAGAGCCTCTTCTAAAGAAGCAATAGATTCATTGACGATAGTTGATTTGTTGTCACTGTAAATTTTAGAATAAATTCCATAAGCATTAATATAGTCAAGCTTTTCAAAATCAAACTTCATCACGTGCCTACCCGTTTTGATGAAA
Source organism: Flectobacillus sp. BAB-3569 (assembly GCF_002270355.1). Lineage (GTDB taxonomy): Bacteria > Bacteroidota > Bacteroidia > Cytophagales > Spirosomataceae > Flectobacillus > Flectobacillus roseus. Next base: position 7,554 of record NZ_NJFZ01000026.1, read on the forward strand.
ACAAAATTATTTTCGACAATACTATTGCTTGTTTGTTGTCTATTTAACGCTTTATCAATGGCTTTTATAAGTCTATCTTCAGTAACTGGTTTTTTAATGAAATCCATAACTGAATTTATTTCGTAAGTATCGATAGCAAACTCAACGTTGGAGCTCGTTACTATTACGGGAGGCAATTTGGGAAATTCACTTACTAAATCTAAACCAGAACTCTCATGTAGTTTTATATCTAAAAAAATAAGATCATAAGTATCATTACTTAAGCATGACTTTGCTTGATTATAGTTTCGAGCCACGCTTATATCGTACATGGAGAGTTTTTCCAATTGCATACTGAGCGTTACAATTGCGATTTCGGAATCCTCAATAATTAAACATTTTTTTTGAACATAGCATTTATTGTAATTAGTGTAGTGACTTTAGACTTCAAAAAAGGTCACCGAATTGATAGAGCAATCTTAAGAATTTGGCGTATTGTCTAGAGGATTTCTTCCTCTACTTCCAGAATTGCTACATTATTTAGGTCGATTGTTCGGAGTAATTATAGCGATTCATTCTAATTTCTTTAAGGTTAGCTTGATTTTTTGAGAATAGTTCTAAAGTATTGAGTTATTGTTCTTGCAATATAGCAGTCTGCTCGTTTGTTTACAACTCTCTTTATAATTGTAAAAAATAATAGATGAGTCGGTCTTTTTAGTTGAAATTACATTTTCTTTATTCCACAAGTTTCATACCTAAATCTCACCTTAGGTTATTTTCCTTTCCACTACTGAATCAAAATTTATTTTAAGTATTTCTTAGTTTTTTATGGGTGATTAATATAAAAATACATTTTTGGTATTCTTTTTGCTAATAATACTATTAAACAATTTGCCATAGTATTAACAACCACCCACTAATATATTTTAATTGACTTAGTGCTTACAAAGGTTATTATTTTGCCAGAAGTAGTCCCCGCTTAAGTTTATGATTCTTCTGTCAGAAAAGATAATCTTCTCGTTTGTGATAATTCAATAACATTTCTAAGCTTTTATCATCTTATTCAGTTCTCATATTTTGCTTTGGTGACTTTTGGGCATTTGTTACGTTTTGTATATGCCATGAATATGATAAAGCTTAAGTGATCCAGTAGTTGATTTAATAATTTGTAGTTTAAAGCTGTCCGCCATGATAAAAACATTACTTTCTTCATTTACGCATTTTTTCAAGAATGAGTATTTCTTGAGGCTATATACGTTTCGCTGCGTAATTCAATTCCATCTTCTTCTCAAAGATTGAGTTCTCGAATTATTTCCTGATTGACAGCACCTCCTACGGGGAGGTATAAGATATTGTTTTCTTTCGCCAAGAAAGCAATTGCATTGAACCCTTTTATTCAATTTAACCCCTAAGTAATTAGATGAATTCAACAATTACATTTTCCCACGCCATGCGGAAATTGTTTGGAGCATCGAATGTATTCACTGAATGCCTTAGCTATTTGGGAAATATCCTTATCAATAGGATATTCGCTTTTGTTAGTTTTCAGTTTGCATTTGTCTTCTTTGTTTCGCCTGTTTTAGGACAAAACTGTACAGATTTGTTCTTACTTAACAGCTACGACGGAAAGGTTTATTCTATTTCTGCTCTTGATGGTTCTAAGACGTTAGTCACGACCATGACGACAGGAAAGAGTAACTTGGCTGTTGGCCCGGATGCTACAAACCTTAGCTCTAGGGTGTTTGTTTCTTCTCAAACAACGTCTGGTTCTACGGTTTTTAAGAACAACTCTAGTACAGGTATTACGCTTCCGATTGGTTTAGGAGGGTTAACAACCAATCCTCTTACTACAGGGGCCAATGCTGGGTACGTGTATGGTATGACTTCCGATAGACATTTAGTAAAAGTGTATCCTTCTCCATCAGCTGATTTGGGGGTGGTTACAGGTGATGCTACTTGGACTGGAGGGTCTATATCCAATGATGCGTTTTTTGACAATACTGGCAAAATGTATGTGCCAGTCAAAAATGGTAGTGCGAGCTATTTGTATTCGGTGAATTTGTCTACAAAAGTTGCTTCTCAGGTAATTCAGTTAAGTGGTAGTATTCCTTCAAACTTTCAAGGAATAGCTTTCTTCAACGATAAGATTTATGCCACAGAACTGACGACTTCTGGTCTAATATTGACAACAACGGTTTATGCGAAGATTTATGAGATTAACCCAAATACTGGACAAGGCACTGTAAAGACTTCTATCCAACTTGCTTCGTTTTTGGGATCCGCTCCAAATATTAACTTAGATTTGGCTACTTGTGATGTATTTGTACCCACTACCGCGCCTAGTTGTAATGAACTTTTTGGAGTAGTTGCAGGTACTCACTCTATATATAGAATTGATTTGTCTACATTAGCCACTACATTAGTTGCAGAAGGTAATCAAACAAACCAAGGTAATATGGCATTTGGTCCTATTCCTGGTAATTTGAATCAAAACCGATTTGTTACTTCTGTTAATAACGCTAGTGGTACCATTTATACAGCGCCTGCTCAGACCACAACAGCTACTTTGAGTTCTACAGGGAATACAATTGCTTCTCCAATTGGTTTAGGAACAGATCCAGCTTCTGGTGTCGTGTATGGTATAGCATCGAAGGCTTTAACTAAATGGACAGGTACGGGCAATGGTACTTCAGTAGGAACCATTACAGGTGATGCGACATGGGTTAGCGGTACTACGCTGAATGATATTGCAGTGGATGCCAGTGGTAACCTCTATTGTATTTTGATGGAAAATAGTGCAGCCCATCTTTACAGAATTAATCCTACTACTTTAGTTGCCACAAAAGTGGTAACTGCTTCAGGGGCTTTCCCTACCATGGGTAATGGCCCATCAGGTGGACAAGCTGTTGGTAATGGTTTGGCATACCTTGGTGATTTTTTCTACTACTCTCGTATTAACGGGTCTGATACAGATCTCTGGAGAATCAACGCTTCAACTGGAGTATCAACTTACGTTGGGTTAATAAGCGGACTAAATTTTGGTGACTTGGGTTCTTGTGCTACCGTAACTAACGTACCAGCTACTTTCTCATTTAACTGTTCGGCTCCATCAGCAGGATTGGTAGGTACACCTTTATATGCTAATGGTACAACAGGGCAAACATCTACTTTACGAGTTCCAATTAGTAATGCAGTCAACGGTCAAGCTTCACTCACTGTAACAGTATCAGGTGCTGGTATCGTTTCGACTCCATCGCCTTTCACGACTTCGATTGCACAAGGCGAAACATTTGTTGATATTCCTATTACTTATGATGGTAGTGGTGCGACTGGTACAAGAACTTTAACAATTAACTCTCCAAATGCTACAGGAACTTGTTCTATTACTATTGCTGTGTCTTCCGATGATGCTGATGGTGATGGTGTAACAGATGGTCAGGAAGGTTTAGATGGTACAGATCCTATGGATGCTTGCTCGTTTGTTTTAGCGAGCCAAACAAGAACTCCTTCTTCAAGTTGGAATACTTCTGACTGTGATGGTGATGGTATCAGTAACTCAACAGAAAAAACAAATGGAACCAATCCTTTAGATCCATGTGATCCTGCGTTGGCTGTTCCAGTAATAAGCTCTTCAAGCTTATTAAATGTGTGTCCTGCAACAACGGTAAATTTGAATAGTGCAGTAACTGGCGCAATTCCATCAGGGTCTACTTTAGTATGGTTTACAAACAATGCACATACTGGTACTGCTTATGCAACGCCTACGGCAGCTACTAATGGTACTTATTATGCATTTCATTATAACGCCACTACAGGTTGCTACAGTGCAGCTTCAAACTCAGTAGATGTATTTGTATCGTCTTGTTCTGGAACGGGTGCAACGGGTGGACCTTGTAATACAAAGTCTCCTTGGACAAACTCGCTTTACACAAACTTATCTGCTAGTAGATCAACTGGAGGTCTCTGTTTACCAATAATATCAGGTAATAACTCCAACTTAGTAGATGCTGACTTGACCAATAATGTTAGCTTTAACTTAACTGGTTTAGGATGTAATATCACGATTGCTGTAAAAGATAATGATGCCGCTGATACGTATCCAGCAGGATATTATGCAGGTTTCAAAATCGGATCAGCTAACTTAATTAGTGGTAGTATCGCATCAGGTGTGAGAGTCGAAACTTATAATAATGGTGCTTTCGTAGAAGGCAAAGATGTTGTTACTAGTTTGATTGGTATTGAGTCTAGTTTGCTAGACGGTTCAGGTTTAGCAACAGTAGGTTTTGTAACAACAGCACCATTTGATGAAGTTCGTATTAGATATACAACATTGGTTGGTGCATTATTCTCAGGACAGGTTTATTATCCTGTAATTGAAAAATTCTGCGCACCAACAGCTTTGACTTGTAACACACAGACCATCCTTTCTAATACAACTTATCCTGTTGTGATTAATGATGCTAATACAGGTATTTCAGGATTGACGTGTGTAGGTTGTTCTATTAATAATTCTGAAAACTTAATCACTTCAAGTACTTCAGATTTTGCTACTATTACAATGGCCGCAGCACTTGGTAGTACTTCTTCTATTTCTGTAAAAGATGTATTGACTACTTATACTGCTGGTTCATTTGCAGGTTTTAATATTGCAAACACCAGTTTGATCAATGCCAACTTGCTTTCGGGTATTACTATCAAGACTTATAAAGCTGGAGTATTACAGGAAACATCAACAACTGGAACTTTACTTTCAGTAAACTCTTCTTTGTTGACAGGTTCAGGAAATCAATTGGTAGGTTTTGTGACAACAAAAGACTTTGATGAAGTACAGTTCCAAATAACCAACTTACTGGGTATTATCAGTACTACGAATGTTTACAATCTTGTAGTACAAAAATTGTGTGCTGGTCCTGCATTAACTTGTGGTGATACCTACATTGTGTCTCCTACTTATCCAGCAGTATTGAATGGAAGCTTGACAGGTATCAGTGGTGCAGCATGTGTGGCTTGTGCTGTTAATAATACAGCAAATGTACTGGATGCAAGTACTTCAAACTATGCTGACATTATTTTGACGGCTGGTGTACTCAGTAGTGGGTCTATTTCAGTAAAAGATGCAGTGACAACTTACCCTGCTGGAACTTTTGCTGGTTATGATGTTGAAAACAGCAGTCTATTAGGAGCTAGCTTGTTTAGTAACGCTACCATAACAACTTATTTGAATGGTGTTGCTCAAGAAAGTAATGCAGGCGGTTTGATTTCACTAACACTATTGAGTTCTACTCGTCAGGTGATAGGCTTTAAAACTACCAAACCATTTAATGAGGTTCGTATCTCAATTGCCAACCTTGTGGGGGTAAACGTAGGAACCACACGTGTTTATGGTGTTGTATTGCGTTCTGCAACAACTGCTGGCTTTACAGCTCCAACTTTATCTGGAGGAGGCACTACTGCTGCAATTGCTAACATTTGTCCAGCTGCAACAGCTAACCTAAACAGTGCTGTAACAAGTACTACTCCAGTAGGTTCGACTTTGGTTTGGTTTACTAATAACGCTCATACAGGTACAGCACTAAGTACTTCTGGTACAGCTGGAGCAGGTACTTATTACGCCTTCTATTATGATGCAACTGCTAACTGCTACAGCCCTGCTTCTGGAGCTGTTACCGTAACAATCAACGTTTGTGATAGTGATGGTGATGGTGACTTAGATAGTACAGACCCTGCACCAAATGACCCATGTGTATGGAGCGTAAACCAAGTGTTGGCTAATACTACTACAGCTTGGCGTAATGCTGACTGTGATGGTGATGGTGTGAAAAACTATGATGAAGCTACTGGTTCAGATGGAAATCCTGCGACTACAGCAGATAATACAGATCCTAAGAGTGCTTGTAGTTTAAATCTCACTCAAGTAACATTAGTAGCAACCAGTACAGGTGATTGCGATGGTGATGGTGTAACAAACAAAGACGAAATCAATGGTTTGGATAGAAACCCAGCTACAACAGCAGATAACACCAATCCATTAGATTTATGTAGTTACAATGTTGCTGATCAAGTATTTGCTAATACAAATACAGACTGGAAAAATGCTGACTGTGATAAAGATGGTAACCCTAATGGTACTGATCCTAATCCAAAAGTTCCAACAGCGAGCTCAGATATGTTGACAGCGCCTTTTGGCGTACCAAGTACGGTAAATGTATTGACAAATGATGATTTCTTGCCTGGCTTAAGTACTTCAATTACAAAAACAGGTGGTACAGCTATTGGAACCCATAGTTTCGATGCTGTTACAGGATTGTTGACATATAGTCCAGCGCCAACTGAGCCAGGGACAAATGTTACCATCATTTACCAAGTATGTAATACAGCAGCTACACCAAATGTTTGTGCTACTGCAACGGTAACGATTAGTGTACCTGCTGCAGGAGACTTGGATGGCGATGGAGACCCTGACAATACAGACCCCGCACCTACAGATGGTTGTGTATGGGGACCGAATCAAGTATTGGCAAGTACAACAACGGCATGGAGAAATAGTGACTGTGATGGCGATGGTGTAACTAACTATAAAGAGGTTACTGGTACAGACAATAACCTAGCTACGACTGCTGATAATACGAACCCATTAGATGGCTGTAGTTATAATGCAGTAGATCAGGTATTGAGTAGTACAAGTGCAGCATGGAAATTATTGGATTGTGATAAAGATGGTAATCCAAATGGTACGGATCCAAATCCTAAAACTCCTACAGCAGTAGCAGATGCGTTTACCGCTAAATATGGTAGTGCTACAGGCTTTAACATCTTAGCCAATGATGACTTCCTACCAGGCTTGAGCACCTCTCTGTCAAAAACAGGAGGAACATCCAACGGAACAGTAAGCTTTAACGCGTTAACGGGAGTACTTACTTACACGCCTACCTTGGCAGAACGTGGTACGACAGTAACTGTAACTTATCAAGTGTGTAACACAGCAGCTACGCCAAATGTATGTGCTATTGCTACTGTAACTATTACAGTTCCGGTAGATACAGACGCAGATGGAGTACCAGATGTTGATGACTTGGATGATGACAATGATGGTATCTTGGATACCGTTGAAAATGCTCAGCTAAGTGCAGATACCGATGGTGATGGCATACCAAACCGCTTAGATTTAGATAGTGATAACGATGGTATCAATGATGTAAATGAGGCCAATGGTATAGATATAGATGGCGATGGTATGGCAGATGGTTTAGTTTCTCCAACGGGGATTCCATCAACAGCAGGCTTAGGTCTAACTCCACCAGATACAGACAATGACTTAAAACCAGATCCTTATGATTTAGACAGCAATAATGATGGCATTAGTGATTTAGAGGAAGGCGGATTGAACCCTAGTTTAGATGCGAATGGAGATGGTATAGTAGATTGTACAACGAACTGTGATCCAGATGGAGATGGTATTTTGACACCAGTAGATGGTTTACCAAATGTATGGAAAGATGCCTTGTTACCAGATTTAACACCGACAACGGATATTAATAGTTTGGAATTCTTGACACCAGGAACTCCTAGAGATTTTGTGGTAAATGTGTTTGAAATTAACGATAAACCTAATCTAGCTGGTAGCACGATTGGATTCAGAGTTGCCAAAATCTCAGGCTTTACGATTACTTATCCATCGACTTCGGGTACTTCAAATGTGTTTGGCGGAACAGCGAACAGTAATAGCGATTGGACTTTTACAGAGAATGCCAACTTTATTACAGTGACAGCTAAGCCGGGTGTCGTGATTCCACAAAATGGGAAGAAGGTCATAGGCTTTACCGTAGCACGTAAGTCAGGTGTACCAAGTAATACAAGTCAAAATATTACAGTGACTATCATTTACGGTTCAGCTGGTGAAGAGAAAGTAGATAACAACACTGTTGAAACTAAAATCACTGCTAACTAACACTAACTAAACTAGAAATCATGAGACGTATAAAACAACTAATGCTCGTTACAGCTCTCATTACTGGAGGGCTATGTGAAGTGGAAGCGCAGGATGTAAGTATCAATATTCTCAACCAGCCTGCTGCCGTTTCAAAGGGTTCGACTTTGGGACGTGTCACTGTGGATATTTGTAATAATGATGGTGGTACTCGAAATGCTGCTATTGGAAAATTAGAGCCTGTAATTAGCTTTCCGAATTTAATCACTGGAACTTCTGTAGTTCCAGTGACAATCACAGGATGGACTGTTATTTCTAATGATGGTCAAACAATTCGCTTAAGAAATACTACAGCAATTGCACCGGGAGAATGTACCCAAATTGTATTAGGATACACAGGTGTTTCGGTTGGAGGTCCACTTCCTGTTTTAGGTACTTTACAATTCAATGGATTACCAACTTTTGGTAACCTACCGGGAAATGACCTTAGTACAACCTCTATTACCGTATTCTTAGATACAGATGGAGATACAATTGCTGATACAATTGATTTAGATGACGATAATGATGGTATTCTAGATACTCTTGAAGATACTCAGTTTTCTGCTGATTTAGATGGAGATGGTGTTCCTAATAGCCTAGATTTAGATAGTGATAACGATGGTATCAATGATGTGATTGAGTCTGGCGGAGTGGACGCTAATAATGATGGTATTGCGGATGGTGCATCTGGACTTACAGGTATCCCCGCAAGTGCTAATCAGCTTACAGGAACAATTCCACCAGATTCAGATTTAGATACTCGTCCAAATCCCTATGATTTGGATAGTGATAACGATGGTATTAATGATATTATCGAAAGTGGTAATCCTGCCTTGATCGATGCTAATGGAGATGGTATTGTTGATGGTACAGACCCTGACGGAGACGGTATCGTTGGTGCTGCCGATGGTAATAGTACAAGAGGAGATAGTAATGATCCAGCTCCTATTAATACAGATAGTACAGGTCTTCCTGATTATTTAGATATTGATAGCGACGACGACGGATTAAGCGATTTGTTAGAAAGCGGTATTGCCAATGCAGCAACCCTTGATGTAAATAGAGATGGAAGAGTGGATCTTATCACAGACCTTGATGGAGATGGTATTGTAACGCCAGTTGATGGAAGTGCAAGTTATGGAGATGCGAATAATCCAGCTCTACCAGATAGTAATACCAACGGCATTCCTGACTATCGTGAGGCTAATCCAGACATAGATGGAGATGGTGTAACCAATGCTCAAGAGATCACAGATGGTACTGATTACTTGAATGGTTGTAGTTATAATCCTACCAACCAAGTATTAGCAAATACTAGCACATCTTGGCGAAACGGCGATTGTGATGGAGATGGAGTAACAAACTACAAAGAAGCAACAGGTACAGACAACAATCCAGCTACAACTGCTGACAACACAAATCCATTAGATGGCTGTAGTTACAATGCAGTAGATCAGGTGTTAACTAGTACAAGTCCAGAATGGAAGTTATTGGATTGTGATAAAGATGGGAATCTAAATGGGACAGACCCTAACCCTCAAGTACCTACAGCGCTAGATGATGCATTAGTGGCGAGATATGGTTCATTGAGTACTGTTAATGTATTACTAAATGATGATTTCTTGTTAGGTGCAACTACTACTGTATCAAAAACAGGAGGTACAGCGGCGGGAACTGCGGTATTTACTCCAGCTACAGGTATCTTGAGTTATACGCCTACCTTAGCAGAACGTGGTACAACAGTTACTGTAACATATCAGGTATGTAACATCGCTACGATACCAAGTGTATGTGCTACCGCTACTGTAAATATTACAGTTCCAGCCGATACCGATGCAGATGGCGTACCAGATGTTGATGACTTGGATGATGATAATGATGGTATCTTGGATACTGTTGAAAATGCTCAGCTAAGTGCAGATGTTGACGGCGATGGTATTCCAAACCGTTTAGACTTAGATAGTGATAACGATGGTATCAACGACGTAGATGAAGCTAACGGAATAGATTTAGATGGAGACGGTATGGCCGATGGTATTATCACTGTATTAGGTATTCCAGCTACAGCTGCACCTGGTCTACTCTTAGATCTTTTGGATACAGACAATGATAGTAAACCAAATCCTTACGACTTGGACAGCGATAATGATGGCATTAGTGATTTAGAGGAAGGCGGATTGAATCCTAATTTGGATGCGAATGGAGATGGTATAGTAGATTGTACGACGAACTGTGATCCAGATGGAGATGGTATTTTGACACCAGTAGATGGTTTACCAAATGTATGGAAAGACGCTTTATTACCAGACTTAACACCAACTACGGAGATTAATAGTTTGGAATTCTTAACAGCAGGTGCTTCTAGAGATTTTGTGGTAAATGTGTATGAAATCAACGACAAGCCAAATGTAGCAGGTAGCACGATTGGATTCAGAGTTGCGAAGATTTCAGGCTTTACGATTACTTATCCATCGACTTCAGGTACTTCAAATGTATTTGGAGGTAAAGCAAATAGTAATAGTGATTGGACATTCACAGAGAATGCCAACTTCATTACAGTGACAGCTAAAGCAGGCGTAGTGATTCCACAAAATGGTGAGAAAACGATAGGCTTTACGGTAGCACGTAAGTCAGATGTACCAAGCAATACAAGTCAAAATATTACAGTAACCATTATCTACGGTTCAGCTGGAGAAGAAAGAGTAAACAACAATACAGTAGAGACGAAAATCACAGCTAACTAAAAAAAGCAAGCATTATGAACATTTTGCAAAAAATAGTAATTCTTCTGGTCTGCTTGACACTAGTTAGTGTAAAGATTCAGGCTCAAGATGTAAGTATCAATATTATCAATCAACCATCCACCGTGACTCAAGGATCTACCTTGGGTCGGGTGACAGTGGATATTTGTAATAATGATGGCGGTAGCCGTAGTGCTGCTGCCAATAGATTACGTCCTTTGATTACATTGCCTAGTAGTCTAGTTGGTTCTGTCATACCAATTACGACTACAGGGTGGACAGTACTTCCGATAGATATCAATAACCCGACTACCTTACGTTTTGAAAATACGGTTGCGATTGCTCCCGGAGAGTGTAGTCAAATAGTGATAGGCTATACGGGCGTAAATATTGGTGGTCCCCTCACAGTAACAGGAACATTAGGATTTAATGGTCCTCAAACGACAGGCAACCTAACTGGGAATGACAACAGTACAACCTCTATTACGGTAATAACTGGCGATACAGATGGAGATGGAGATCCTGATATAACAGATCCACAGCCTACAGATCCATGTGCATGGGGAACAGGTCAAGTATTAGCGAATACAACAACAGCTTGGCGTACTGCTGACTGTGATGGAGATGGTGTAACGAACTACAAAGAAGCAACAGGGACAGATGACGATCCATTAACATTGGGTGACAACACGAATCCCAATGATGGATGTAGTTACAACAAGGTAGACCAAGTGATAGGCAATGTAAGTGCAAGCTGGAAAACCTTAGATTGTGATAAAGATGGTAATCCAAACGAAACAGACTTGAATCCACAAGTTGCTACGGCAGTTAATGATGTTTTGACAGCTCCATTTGGATTGACGAGTACCGTAAGTGTATTATCGAATGATGATTTCTTACCAGTAGCGAGTAATGAAATTACGAGAATAGGCGGAAATGCAAGTGGTACAGTAGCCTTTGCCCCAACAACAGGAGTAATGAGCTACACGCCATCAGCGACAGAACCAGGAGGGCCTAACGTAACGGTTGTTTATCAAGTATGTAACACTTTAGTAACACCAAATGTGTGTGCAAGTGCCACAGTAACGATAAGCGTACCAGCAGCAGGAGATCAAGATGGAGATGGCGACCCAGACAACACAGATCCACAACCAACGAACTCATGTGTATGGGGCATCGGTCAAGTGTTGGCGAATACGAGTACCACTTGGCGTAATGCAGACTGTGATGGTGATGGAGTAACAAACTATAACGAAGCCACAGGCGCAGATGGAAACCCAGCGACGTTAGCAGACAACACAGATCCACTGAGTGCCTGTAGCTTAAACTTAGGTCAAGTGWYYATACGTTTTGTCCTGCTTTTAGATTACAGTGGATTTTTGAGAAACTTTGCCAACTCCTTGGATACACCGTTGATTCTTCTTTCTGGACAAATTCAGTATGGAAAGATGTTCTTTGGCTAACATTGGTTAGTACAGATAAACAACATCCTTCAACCTCTAAGCCATTTATCTGCATAACAATATTATCACTTATGCCGATTATTTGCCAGATTG
>NZ_NJFZ01000074.1 GCF_002270355.1 Flectobacillus sp. BAB-3569
AAGAGGATTCGGCCAAGGCGGGTGCGGATCTTGGTGGTAGTCRGCAAATATTCTAAGAGTAACTTTGAAGGCCGAAGAGGGGAAAGGTTCCATGTGAACGGCACTTGCACATGGGTTAGCCGATCCTAAGAGACGGGGTAGGCCCGTCAGAGAGCGCGTCGCCGCGCGAGCTTCGAAAGGGAATCGGGTTAAAATTCCCGAGCCGGGACGTGGCGGCTGACGGCAACGTTGGGGA
>NZ_NJFZ01000027.1 GCF_002270355.1 Flectobacillus sp. BAB-3569
TAAGGTTTTCCAGCTTGCACTTACATTGCCTATCACTTGGTCTACCTTGTTGTAACTACATCCATCATTGGGATTCGTGTTGTCACCCAATGTTAATGGATCGTCATCTGTCCCTGTTGCTTCTTTGTAGTTCGTTACACCATCTCCATCACAGTCAGCAGTACGCCAAGCTGTTGTTGTATTCGCTAATACTTGACCTGTTCCCCATGCACATGGATCTGTAGGCTGTGGATCTGTTATATCAGGATCTCCATCTCCATCTGTATCGCCAGTTATTACCGTAATAGAGGTTGTACTGTTGTCATTCCCAGTTAGGTTACCTGTCGTTTGAGGACCATTAAATCCTAATGTTCCTGTTACTGTGAGGGGACCACCAATATTTACGCCCGTATAGCCTATCACTATTTGACTACACTCTCCGGGAGCAATCGCAACCGTATTTTCAAAACGTAAGGTAGTCGGGTTATTGATATCTATCGGAAGTACTGTCCACCCTGTAGTCGTAATTGGTATGACAGAACCAACTAGACTACTAGGCAATGTAATCAAAGGACGTAATCTATTGGCAGCAGCACTACGGCTACCGCCATCATTATTACAAATATCCACTGTCACCCGACCCAAGGTAGATCCTTGAGTCACTGTGGATGGTTGATTAATAATATTGATACTTACATCTTGAGCCTGAATCTTTACACTAACTAGTGTCAAGCAGACTAGAAGAATTACTATTTTTTGCAAAATGTTCATAATGCTTGCTTTTTTTAGTTAGCTGTGATTTTCGTCTCTACTGTATTGTTGTTTACTCTTTCTTCTCCAGCTGAACCGTAGATAATGGTTACTGTAATATTTTGACTTGTGTTGCTTGGTACTCCTGTCTTACGTGCTACCGTAAAGCCGATTGTCTTTTGCCCATTTTGTGGAATTACGACTCCTGGCTTAGCTGTCACTGTAATAAAGTTGGCATTTTCTGTAAAAGTCCAATCGCTATTACTGTTCGCCGTTCCGCCAAATACATTTGATGTTCCTGAAGTATTTGAATACGTAATCGTAAAGCCTGAAATCTTCGCAACTCTGAATCCAATCGTGCTACCTGCTACATTTGGCTTGTCGTTGATTTCATACACATTTACCACAAAATCTCTAGAAGCACCTGCTGTTAAGAATTCCAAACTATTAATCTCCGTAGTTGGTGTTAAGTCTGGTAATAAAGCGTCTTTCCATACATTTGGTAAACCATCTACTGGTGTCAAAATACCATCTCCATCTGGATCACAGTTAGTCGTACAATCTACTATACCATCTCCATTCACATCCAAATTAGGATTCAAACCACTTTCTTCTAAGTCTGTAACTCCATTATTATTACTATCTAAATCATATGGATTAGGCTTATTATCATTATCTGTATCAGGTGGTGTTAATCCTAAGCCTGCTGTCGATGGAATCCCTGTTGGAGAAACCAGACCATCTGCCATACCATCGCCATCTGCATCTACACCATTCGCCTCATCTACATCATTGATACCATCGTTATCACTATCTAAATCTAAGCGGTTTGGTATACCATCTCCATCGGTATCTGCACTCAGTTGAGCATTTTCAACAGTATCCAAGATACCATCATTGTCATCATCCAAGTCATCAACATCTGGTACTCCATCTGCGTCTGTATCTACTGGAACAGTAATGGTTACCGTAGCACTAGCACATACATTTGGCGTAACACCTGTGTTACACACTTGATAAGTTACAGTTACTGTCGTACCGCGTTCTGCCAAGGTAGGCGTGTAAGTAAGTACTCCTGTTAACGTGTTAAAGCTTACTGTTCCGTTGGCCGTTCCTCCTGTTTTTGACAGTGAGGTACTCAAGCCTGGTAGGAAGTCATCATTGGCTAAGATGTTAAAGCCTGTGGCACTACCATACTTGGCCGTAAACGCATCTGCTACTGCTGTAGGTGTTTTAGGGTTTGGATCAGTACCATTTGGATTACCATCTTTATCACAATCCAATAATTTCCATGCTGCACTTGTATTACTTAATACCTGATCTACTGCATTATAGCTACAACCATCTAATGGGTTTGTATTATCAGCAGCCGTAGCTGGGTTATTGTCTGTACCTGTAACCTCTTTGTAGTTTGTTACACCATCGCCATCACAGTCACTATTTCTCCATGCCGTCGTTGTACTTGATAATACTTGATTCGGTCCCCATACACAACCATCTGTAGGGGCAGGGTCTGTATTGTCAGGGTCTCCGTCGCCATCCAAGTCTCCTGCAGCAGGTACACTAATCGTCACCGTTGCACTCGCACATACTTGTGGCGTCACCGCTGTATTACATACTTGGTAAGTGACAGTAACATTCGTCCCTGGCTCTGTAGCAGATGGCGTATATGTAAGTATACCTGTTGATGGTGTAAATACTACGATTCCATTCGCTGTCCCTCCCGTCTTCAAGAGACTAATGGTAGCTGATGCGCGGAAGTCATCGTTCGACAATACATTGACTGTTGAGGCTATACCAAAAGGTGCTGTTAACAAATCATTTACAGCAGTAGGGGTCTTCGGATTTGGATCGGTGCCATTTGGATTACCATCTTTATCACAATCTAATAACTTCCAATCTACACTCGTGTTTGCTAACACCTGATCCACTACATTATAGCTACATCCATCTAAGGGGTTTGTATTATCTAAAACTGTTGCTGGGTTATTATCTGTTCCTGCAACCTCTTTGTAGTTTGGTACACCATCACCATCGCAGTCTGCATTACGCCATGTGGTTGAGGTGTTCGCTAATACCTGATTAGCACTCCATACACATGCGTTTGTCGGCTGTGGATCTGTACTATCTGGATCGCCATCTCCATCACTATCACATGGAGCTATTGATACTGTAATGAGTGCTGTTGGGCTGTAACAAAGTGTTGTCGCATTATAGTATGAGGCATAATATTGTCCAGCGCCAATCGATGTTGGATCTGCTATTTTATTAATACTTGTCGCCACACTACCAGAATGCCATGTGATATTCAAACCTACGGGTAAGTTTGTTGCCGTTAAATCTGTTAAGTCCGCTGTTGGTGAAGGACAAACATTGTTTAATGTAGCAACGCCAAAGGATGGAACTGTTGTGATTGCTGGACTAAGTAATGTTTCACTAACCACGTTAGAAATACAAGTAGATTGTGTTACTGTAATATTTGTATATGAACTCGCAACTAACCCATTTATCTTGTAAGAGGTTGAAGGACTCGACACTATGGAAATAGGGGTTTGTGCAACTCCATTTTTCATATAATTTAAGACATAGGACAACCCTTGAGACAAGCCTGTAATAATTAGCCCACCATCATTCCCTGGCGTACAAGTCACAGGATTAAGACCTATTACATCTATAATTGCTCCTCCAGGATTTGAAATCTGAGTATTCAAACTACTAGATGTGCATCCTCCTTGTGTGACATTGATTCCTCTATATTGACCAGCGCCTAGACCTGACATTATATAAGAACTACCTGTTGCAGTAAAACTTATAGAGCCTTGTGCTATACCGTCTTTAGTATAATTTAAAATATAGGAAAGTCCTGTAGTTAAACCTGAAAGCGTAATTGAACCATCTGTAGCGCCGCAAGAAGATACTTGTGTAATCGTTCCTAATGATAATAATGCGGCTCCAGGATCACTAAGAACTTGGCTTAAGGAATTTGAGGTACAGCCTCCTTGAGTAACCGCTATATTAGTATAACTTCCAGCACCTAACCCAGTAATTGTATAAGATGTTGTACTGGCAAGTACCGTTGAAGACGATTGCCAGATACCGTTCTTCTTGTATCTAAGTACATAGGTATTACCCACTACTAAACCAGATAACGTAATCGTTCCATCTGACACGCCACAGGCACTTGGTTGAGTAGGTGTACCCAAACTTAATATCACAGCACCTGGATCATTCAAACTTGTACTAACACTATTTGATACACAACCTGAACTAGTCACACGAATATTGGTGTAATCTCCTCGAATAAGACCCGAAAGTGTATATGAAACACCCGTAGAAGTAAAGCTCACAGGAGTTTGAGCTATTCCATCTTTCATATAATTAAGTATATATGAGGTAGAAGGCGCCAACCCTGTCAATGTAAATGAACCATCATTTGCAGAACATGCCGTCGGGTTTGTTTTAGCAGATAATGAAATGGTAGCTGTAATTGGGTCAGATAAAACTTTACTTAATGCATTGGATGTACAACCCAAACTACTTACTGTTATACCTGTATAATTTCCAGATGTCAAGTTGCTAATTGTATAAGTACCACCTGATGCGGTAAATACAACTGGTGTTAAACCTGTACCATTAAGCATGTAGTTTAAGGTATATTGAGTACCAGAAACTAAACCACTCATCTGTATGAATCCATCATTTAGCCCACAAGCACTTGGATTTTGACTAGCCCCAATACTGATTGTAGCTGTAACTGGCTCGGAAAGAACAACTGAACCCCCTATCACATTAGAGCTACAAGTTGTTATCGTATTTCTAACTACAAAGTTATCATAAGTACCTGACGATAAATTCGATATTGTTACACAACCAGATGCGTCTGTATTTGCATTTACTGCTGTTTGAACTGCTCCATTTTTATTATAAACAATTGAATACATAGAACTTGCCTCCAAACCACAAATTTTAATGGTACCATTAATGCTTGCACAAGCTGTAGGATTTGTATGAGTAAAGTTGGTGCTCGTTAACGACGGTATTACCGGGTCTGTTAACGTTGCGCTCAATGTATTGCTTCCTGCTTGACAGTTTATGGTGCTTACTCTAATATTTGTATAACTACCCGCGGTTAAACCTGTAATGTTGATACATCCAGATGCGTCAGCTATCTGATTCGTTAACGCTGTTGCGGCTATACCATTTTTGTCATAATTAACAGTATAACCTGTACCATTAGCTATTAATCCACAAAGTTTAATACTACCTGTTGAACTATTACATGAACTTGGATTTATATTATTACTTAATGTATTAGTGACTGTTGGACAACAAGGAGTAATCGATACAGTAACCGTACTTAATGCTGGACTAAAACAGTTATTTAGGGTGTCTTTTATCGCACCATAATAGGTACCTGCCAAAACTGCCGTGGTATTGGTTACTATATTTGCATTTGTTGCTGGTAAACTTGTATGCCAAGTAATTATGGTATTAGATGGCAAGGTCCCCACCAAAGAAACAGCTGTTGATAAATTTACACTATTAGCTGGACAAGTATTAGTCAATGATATGAACGAAGGAGCGAGACCTTTTCCAATTGCCAAAGCAGTGATACCTGCTTTCATCGTACCTGAAAGCGTACTATTTTCGGTCAAGCCTGTAGCTCCCGAAGACCCTGAAAGATTAATCCAGTTTGTTCCATCCCATCCTACAAGACGAAGGTCAGCTGCAGATGATGCAAAACTACTAAGGTCAGGAATACTAACCGTTACGGTAAGCCCAGCAGCATCAGCGGATATATCTTGCCAGTCCCACATACCCACTGGACTAACGCCAGTAAGACCAATTCCTAATGCAGTGATAGGATGAGTTCCTGCATTTGGAGCTGTGGGATCAGGTGTGTTAGATGGGTTGCCTAAGATCCAAGCCACACCAACAACTGATGTAGCAGACCGTGTACCGCTCACACTAAGAACCCGATAGTCTGTACCTGTTCCTACAGGAAAGCTAAACGATTGATTTGCTGCATTAGCATAATGTTTTACATAGCCATTTATGTTGGCTAAATCGCTCCCACCTGTGTAAGATGCAGTACCAATAGCCGAAAAATAGCCAGGTATTAAACCACGGTCGGTTGTCCAAGCTTGTCCACCTGGTGTTGCTAAGTTAACCACACCATAGTTAGCAGCTTCTCTACCTGAAAACACATAATTTCCTGTCTGTGCATAGGTAAATGAACTTACCAGTGTAATTACCAGCACTACCTTACAGAACCAAGATATCCGATACTTGCGTATGGTACTTCCGAAGATATAGTTTATATTCATATTTCTTATTTTATAGTGTTGATTAGTCAATCATAAAAGGAGAATGATTTCTTTTGCGGTATTTTTCACCTCTGGTTTATGAATGACAACAACTTACTGCTACTATTTTGAATAGTATATTTTCAGATTGACTAATAACAGTAAAGCATTTGAATCCATACACATCTAGTTAGCAATCTTATAACCGTAAAAACTTAAGCTTACCAATTGATAGGTTGTTCCGCTGCTTATTTGTGCACCTGCTGTCAGACTTACATAATCACCTGCATTTAGAAATGCTATTGTAGAGAGAGAGCCACTTACTATAGTTCCGCCACCTGTAGCCACATACTGCCCAAGTCTGGAAGAACCCGTTGCACCAAAATTTTTAGTAAGGGTCATTGATACACCTGCGAAAGTAGGTTGTCCAGATACTAATGTGTTATCAAATTGCACTGCTCCTGAAAAAAGGTAATATCCCGCTGTAGGAGCAGTAAATCGTCCTGTGGTTGGGGTAAAAGCATTAGAAGCATCAAACGATTCACCATCAAATTTCACCTCCTGAGCTGTATTACCTGCAACACTTGCTGTAAAACTTTGGCGAGTAGTAGATAACACTGCTGAAAATGGAGCAATAGTAGTTGCTGGAGGTGCCACTGGAGCAACCCAACTGGCTGCCCCATTTGCATCAGAGGTAAAAACCTTACCTACTCCTTGCGTTCCATCTATCACTGTTACTTGTCCTGTGGCTTTATTAATAATCGTTTTATTGCCATTGCTAGCTTCAACCTCTAAGTTACTGGTAGTGCCAATTGAAGTAGGGTTACTTCCAACCTTTACCTGTGCAAATGTTTGTGTACTAATTGTAATAAACGCTACAAAGCCAATAAGGGCAATCAGAATACTATGTTTAGTTGTCATTTTCTTTTTTGTTTATTTGTAAAAAAAGATTACGTTATTAATTTTTTATGAATGTAGGAGCTATATCGCCAGCTTTACAAGGATTACAGCCGGCAGTCACTATTGCCGTGACGGCACTTGAAGGGACACTATAACACCCACTTGCCGACCTACCATATAAATAGTAGATTCCTGCTGTTACAGCACTTGGTGTTGATACCAAACTGCTTGCACTTGGATTGTTCGAAACTGTGTGCCACTCATAGGTCACTCCTGATACAGCAGGTGGTTGTAAACTTGTTAAATCAACTGTTGATGCTGGGCAAATATTACTCTTGGTCGTTGCTGCTGGCACTACTATGCTTGGCGTGGAATTTACCGTAATAATCGTAGTAGCGGCGGGTGAAGTACAACCTGCTATAGTCTGAGTTAAACTTACAGTATAAATTCCGGCAGCAGTGCTGTTGAAAGTATTATTTGCAGTTGTTCCAAATATGATTCCCTCTACAGAACTTAGTGTTGCCCCTGTTGGACTAACGGTCCAATTATAGGTTGTACCTGCTGTGCCAGTGGCACTTAATGCTACACTTGTACCAACACACACACTCGACTGCACTCCTGCTAAATTTATAGGGGCAGCTGGTGCAGCTGGGTCTGTCAAAGTCGCACTCAAAGCATTACTTCCTGCTGGGCAGTTTGTTGCACTTATCCTGATATTCGTATAGCTACCTGCTGTTAAACCTGTAATCGTGACACAGCCAAAGGCATCGGCAGTCTGATTAGTCAACGGTGTGGCTGCTATACCATTTTTATTATAATTAATAGTATATCCCGTACCATTAGCCATTAATCCACAAATCTTGATGCTACCTGTTGTAGTATTACAAAGGCTTGGATTTACATTACTTTCGGCCGAATTACTTATTGTTGGGCAGGTAATGCAAGCAGCATCCTGAGCTGCTGCATTCTGGCTCGTACCAATTGTTTGGCCAGTACCTGCTTGCGTTGGTACGCCCAACGTAGCCGTAGCCGAAGATACCGCTCCCGTTAATGCACCAACTGGAGTAGTATTAGCAGTTGTAAAGCTTGCACCTCCTTCTATAGCATCCGAACAACCATCGCCATCTGAATCGAGGTCAAATCTATTAGCTATACCATCTCCATCTGTGTCACAATCAGTTCCTACACTAAACTTGACATTTGTTACAAACTCGTCAACTCCAGCATAAATAACTGCTTTATAAAGCCAAGGGTAGTCACTGGCAGGTCCCATATCAATCTTGTTTGCCAAGGTTGCCGCCCCCAGAGTCCCGCTTGTATATCGCTGAATTGAATTGTCAGCATAGAGAGTAAGTACATTCGACGCATTGAGAGCTACATAATAAGTAGTTTTTTGGCGATACCAGCCAGTAGCACGAGCAAGATTCGTAAAACCATTTCCGGGAGCATTGTTATCTGGATCACGGCGTAATGCTGTTCCACCAAGACCAGATACAAATACGCCATCGTATGAACCTACTACTTCATCCTTCCAAAGAGGGTCCTGGTCGGGAGCACCAAGACCAGTACCAAACTCATTGCTCGGAGTTCCTGTTACTGATATACCAAGTGAAAAATCACCTTCAATGGTGTATCGTCTCCCATCAAGTAAATTAATATATTGCCCTGCCACAAAAACAGACATGGCAGCATCATCAACCAGGTCAGCTCCATTAGCATCAATGGCCATGATAGACGCTCCTGTATTACTTTGTGCAGCTGTTAACAAGCGGAAACGTCCTGTTGAGCGGGCAAGCAGGTCATTAGAACCGCCCCCCTCATTACTACTATTGTAACTATATAGTAATCCTCCAGTACCTGGAATATTCCTAATATCTCCTTTAGGAATGAGCGTACCAGCGGTAGCCAAATTAAAAAAGGCATTCGTTATAACAGTCTCTCCCACTACGGAACAGTTACTATTTTCTACGTAGTCTAAAATTCCATCGTTATCATTATCCAAGTCGTACACGTCAGGCACACCATCATTATCGGCATCCGTACAAGCATTCACTGCAGTTGTTTGACTAAACTCAACGGTTTGGCCAGTACCCGCAATCGTTGGTACGCCCATCGTAGTACTTGTAGTACCCACATTATTCCCTAAATTTTGCGTTACTGGATTTGTAGAAGTCCCCGTATATCCAGTACCAGTGTTTCCTCCTGCAATTGTAGAATTAACTAAATTAGCAGTGGTAAAATTTGCTCCTCCTTCTATCGCATCAGAACAACCGTCACCATCAGAATCTAAGTCTAATCCATCAGCAATGCCATCTCCATCTGTATCACACCCATTACTACTGGTTATTCTTAAATTAATCCCATCTGCTAAGTTGGCAGCTTTGACTAAGTCCATGACTACTTGGCTGTATGTGCCTATAAGTACTACTGTACCACATGCACTTAACGTTTGAGAATCATTAGTATCATATGTTGATGGATTAACATCCGAAACCACCAATCCATTAATCACCATTTGGGAGTTTCCGCTTACTTTTATAAGTGCATTAGACGCAATTCCGGGTGTAGATGCAAAGTTAAACTTCGTAAAATCAACATTTCGGAAATGAAAGCGGGGGTTAACTTGTGGTGTAGAAAAGTTTATGGTAACTCTTCCAGACACAGAACCAACTGCCCCTGCAGCACTGTAGAATCCTATTTTATCGGAGTTTGCACTTCGTGGCGAATAATTTGCATTATTAAAAGTTTGGTCTGTATTGTTTGAAATTGCATTAGTTGCATTTAGACTCACATTAGTCGTATTGCTTGTTGTTAAGGTATATGTTGATGAACCTATAATACCTGAAATTGTAGCAGGTGAACCTGCATATGGATTAAGTTCGAAAGAAGAACATTCAACTTCATCCAGAATTCCATCATTATCATCGTCAAGGTCTGCATCATCTGCTATACCATCGCTATCGTTGTCTGCTTGCGGACAAGCAGCATCTTGAATACCAGCATTCTGGCTTGTACCAATTGTTTGGCCAGAACCAGCTTGCGTTGGTACGCCCAACGTAGCTGTAGCCGAAGATACCGCCCCCGTTAATGCCCCAGCAATTGTAATATTGGCTGTAGTAAAGGCCGCACCACCCTCTATAGCATCTGGACATCCATCTCCGTCAGAATCTAAATCAAGGCTGTTAACAATACCATCATTATCAGAATCCGGTAGAATTTCTGTGAGAGTACAATCTAATCCTGACCCAGTCTGAATAAACATTTCTGTAATGTTAGCTGTAAGTGGTGGTCGATGTGCTATAGCAATAGTATGTGATGTATTTGTAGCAGTAAATGTGAGAATCACTCTCTTTGCCACTACACCAACTTTCACAGGAACTGTGCTTCTTTCTATCCCGTCAACTAACAAAACCCAAGTAGCATCTGTAACTAGAGAAAACGCTGGCCGCTGACCAACTGCCCCAACAAAGGAATAGGTATATGTTTTACCGACAGTTAATCCAGATACAACCCGCTGAATTCCTTCACCATAAATTCCAGACCAACCAGAGTTATTTCCGTAAGAAGACCCCGAAATATACATAGCATTGGAGGGTGCATCAGGGAATAAATTCCTTACATCTCCTGTTCTTAGGGCTCCAAGCCAATATGCACCACCAGTACTTATGTCTACACTTCCATTATTAGCAAGCAATGACCATCCAGTTGGAGCTGTTGATTGAGAAAATGCCGTTAAAGAAGTGCTTAATGTAGGATTAGATACCCCCATGGCATCACCACCGCATAAATACGTTATCTTATCTTCATCAGTATCCAAAATTCCATCATTGTCATCATCAAGGTCAATATCATCTGCTATACCATCGCCATCATTATCTGGTTTTGGGCAGGCGGCATCCTGAGCTGCTGCATTCTGGCTTGTACCAATTGTTTGGCCAGTACCTGCTTGCGTTGGAACACCCAACGTAGCCGTAGTCGAAGAGACCGCTCCCGTTAAAACCCCATCAGTCGTAATATTGGCAGTTGTAAATGCTGCTCCACCTTCAATAGCATCTGGGCAACCATCACCATCTGAGTCTAAGTCAAGGCTATTAACAATACCATCGCCATCGAGGTCTGGAGTATTATTCACTCCTCCATCACAAAATAAGCCCGAACCAGTCTGAATAATCATCATTGAGAAATCGGTATTTTTGGGTGCTGTATGTCCTATAACCAGAACGTGTGAGGTAGCAGTTGCAGTAAAAGACAGTGTTACATACTGAGCAACAGCCTCCAAGCTTATGTCCGGTGAAGATGACACCAAAGTGCCATCTCGTAGTAATACAAAACGTGAGGTAGTTGGACGTGTTAAACCTGCAATTTGACTTGGATATTCATTAAGAAAAGTAAAAGCCCCACGAAATGATACACTGTAAGTTTTACCGATAGTCAGCCCAGTTACAGTCTGTTGGAAGGCTTCACCGTAAGGAGCCCAACCGCCAGCAGCTCCCGAACCACCATTTCCCTGCCCGTAAAGATATAGAGTACTTGATGTATTACCCGGAAATAAAGTAGCAGTCGGAGTAGTCTGGGTATTACCTCCATAAGGCCAATTACCACTAAAAATATCGACACTTCCTCCATTAGTAGAGTACATACTCCAACCAGTTGGAGCGTTATTATAACCTGTCGTTCCTGCTGTCAGTGTTGGATTTGTCAAGCCAGTAGCATTTGTAAAACAAACGGGTGTTGCCTCTACCCCATCCAAAATTCCATCGTTATCATCATCAAGGTCATCAATATCAGCAACTCCATCACCATCTGTATCAGTACAGGCGTTAGAATTCCCGTTTTGACTAAATCCAATTGATTGCCCAGTACCAGCAATCGTCGGTACCCCCATGGTAGTGGCTGTGTTACCAACGACATTTCCTAAATTTTGCGTTACTGGATTCGTTGATGTTCCAGTATATCCTGTTCCGCTGTTCCCTCCTGCCATCGCAGAAGACACCAAATCGGCAGTTGTAAATGCTGCTCCACCTTCAATAGCATCTGGGCAACCATCACCATCTGAATCTAAGTCAAGGCTATTAACAATACCATCATTATCAATATCGCAAGATAATTGTACAGCCGGTTCGATTCTGAAATTATCAAGATAAAGGTATGAGTTAAAATTTGATGCCGAATTGAAACTACCCAAATGCAAAAAATACATTCGGTTAAATGTCTTTGTTGTCGTAAAAGTGATGCTGTAAGTTTTCCATACTTGGTTAGAGCTTGACAACTCGTTATTAATTGAACTGGATGTTCCTAACAAATTAGTTGTTGAGAAATCGGCGGCTCCAACTTCAACCCCATAAATTGCCACTTGTCCAGGCTGTGTAAAAGGTAAATTAACCACATAACCTGCATCAAACTTTATCGTATAGGTTCCAGGAGGAACATTAGCCCCTATTGAAGCCTGAATACTTTCTGTTCCGTGAATACCAGCCCATGCTTTCCCATCTGACCCACTGGTCAGTTCGGTAGAAGATTGCCAAGTGGCAGCAGGCTTTGGCGATATACAACCAAGTGGGTCATAAACCATTAACTGACCTCCTGAACCAGTAATCCCGCCTGGAGTTTTCCAACCATTAGCATAGTCAATCGTTCCATTAAATGATAAACTTGGGCAGTTTGTGTAGGTTTCTCCACTTGAATTTTGGAATACCAGTGTAGGGCATTCAACTGTATCAAGAATACCGTCATTATCATCATCAAGGTCATCAATATCTACTATACCATCATTGTCTGAGTCAACAGTATTACAATATGTGTCTTGTGCAGTAGCATTCTGACTTGTACCAATACTTTGTCCAATCCCAACGATGGCGGGTACACCATTCATAATTCCTGTAGTGCCTACACAAGTGGAGCTTGAGCATAAGTTAAGGCTTACGGGAGTGTTGCTGGTACCATTGTAATTGGCACCACTATTGCCACCAGCCATTAGACTACTTACTAAATTAGAAGCCTTGATAGACATTCCGCCCTCTATAGCATCAGGGCAACCATCGCCATCACTATCTAAATCTAAGCTATTGGGTATATTATCGCCATCAAGGTCACAAGCGACCAAAGAAGTAGGCGATGCTACATTCGAAAATGTCCAAATAGCAGTTTTACCAGTATGAGGGGTATCACTATATATATTTTCACCTAAATAAGAACTCGTAACTCCTTGCGAGCTCCAAGTTCCTGTTCTTGTAAAACCAGTGGTACTGGAATTATCAATCACATAGGTGTTTGTCCCATTAGTAACCAATACCGCATCCGCAACCAAAAATGTTCCTGTGGTGCTGGCTGTAGGCAGTAGCGAAACCGTAATTTTATTATTAACATCAGGCAATACATTGCTTGCTAACAACTTCCAGTTAAGATTGTTGTAGCTCAGGTCTGAATACGGCCCATTTTGGTTTATTTGAGTACTTTGTGTGGTTGCTCCCTGAATAGTAAACGGAGCATTAGTAGCCCAACCAGGACCAGCTCGATTGAAAGCATACACCCTGTAAGGAAATGCACCTGGACATTCATCTGAATCCCTAATACCATCGTTATCGTCATCAAAATCAGCAATATCAGCAACTCCATCACCATCTGTATCAGTACAAGCGTTAGAATTCCCGTTTTGACTAAATCCAATTGATTGCCCGGTACCAGCAATCGTCGGTACCCCCATGGTAGTGGCTGTGTTACCAACGACATTTCCTAAATTTTGCGTTACTTGACTCGTTGATGTTCCAGTATATCCTGTTCCGCTGTTCCCTCCTGCCATCGCAGAAGACACCAAATTGGCTGTAGTAAATGATGCTCCACCCTCTATAGCATCTGGGCAACCATCGCCATCTGAGTCTAAATCAAGTACATTGGGAATACCATCGCCATCAGTATCCGTATTACAGACAGTTGGTTTTAAATATACATCATCAATCACAAAATCATTTCCCGACAAATCAGTTGAGATATTATAAGCCTCCAATGTATATGTATCTGCCGTAAGTGAAACAGAAGTTGAACTTACTTCAACCCATGTCCCTGTAATTGGCAATATGCCACTAGCTTTAGAGGCAACTATAACTCCCGCACTATTTTTTAATCTTACCCCTACATTGCAATTTTCATTTCCTGCCACCTTAGCACCCGTAGCCCATAATCCAAAGTCATAACTTCCAGTAGTTGAAACAGTGACCTGACTCTTATAAAATACGCTGGAAGAAGTACTTCCGTTTACTGCTAAAAATGCGTCATTCATTGCTCCAGTGGTATGTCCATTTATATAGAATCTCCCATCTTGTCCAAACCAAAGATAATTATCTTTTGAAATGACAGCATATTCACCATCCTTTATATTATTTGGTGATTTGTATATATAACTAGATGATGGTGGCACTTGCAAATCTCTTGTAATAGTCCCTGATGGCACCCCAACTGTCCCTGGTAGTAAAGTTCCAAACGAGCCATTAAACTCATCAGTTATTAATGAGGTGATTGGAGTTGTACACTCATTCGTATCCAAAATTCCATCGTTATCATCATCAAGGTCGATAGAATCTTCTACGCCATCACCATCAGAGTCTAGAAGAACTGTTAAATTATTCTTTCTACTTTGAGAAAATAACCTTGCATTCTCTTTTTGCATAATGGGACTTTTCAGCTTGGTTGAACCTGAGTATTGAACTTTATTCAACATTTCTTCAATAGTCCCCTTTAGGTCTTTTATCATATAAGCCGTTGTTCCTTCTACACAAAAGAGCAATAATACTAATACAAATAGATAGATCCATTTTGTAAAGTAATTAGTGAAAAGTAGACTTAAAAGCTTCATACTTATTATTGTTTTATTTATTACACCTTATAATGATTTTTTGATATGTACAGATTGATGCTACACTTTTGTGGTGTATTTGCATATCCTTATATTCGATTATTTCCTATTTTTAGCGACACCTGTCTATCTTTATTATTTCTGTAGAAGCAAACAATATCCTTACAATTACTCCAATAGTACGTTTGGTCATATCTAATCAATTAGTAGTCAAGGTCAACTACCGTAGTTGATTTAAATAGTTTAAAGTATTCTTGCTACAATAAGGCTTTACTCCACAGTAAGAATCTCTCTATAGTCTTATTGATATTTTTAGATTGGGGAACACTAAAATCTTCGTAGTATTAATTTTCTTTTCTATATCGTATTTTCATTGAAAACTCTCAAATTATACGCTTATCGATCCGTATTGCAGTTATATGTTGTAGAAGCTAAATATCAGGAATACTCAGTCTTGATTTCTAAGTCATAGACACGCCATTCCTCACCAACTATCAATCTCTTAATCTTTATTTTAAATACTTTTGATGTAGAACACTTCATACAACTGATACGAGTTCTACAAATACAATAATCAAACTATTTACTTCAGATAAAAATTATCATAATTAGCTCTCAATTAAGAGACTAATCTTTATTTAGCTACAAAGGATAGTAGTTATGAAGCAGGAGAAATCATAGCTACCTAGGCGAATTGGTGTTTCTTAATGTTAACCCTCAATAAGAATACTTGAGTATTAATTGATACGAAGTATTTTCAAACAGGTCACCAAATACTTTCTAAACTATAATAATGGTTAGGTTTACATCAAACAGAGCAATTTTCACACCACTTGATTTTAAAAAATTCACCTTAAGCTTATTTTACAACGAACGACACGAAAAATATAATGAAACCCTCGAATTAATGAACGAACGTGTCTGTACGTCATTAAAAAAGTCAATATTTATCATTCAAAAGCTTCGTATTTTGCGAAAATCAAATCTCAACACTTTTGATTTTTTTATTTCGTAGAGGATTTAAAAAGTATATATTTTTCGCTACACTCTATCCCTTGAAAGATTCTCATCTTAATTTTTGGAAAATCCTCGTTCCTACACAACGTTTCCCCTATCATTTCTGGTCTAGTAGCTTAAAACACAGGCAATTTATCACCCCTCTAAATATTTAGTATATGAACAAGTTTTCACTTCCCTTATGTTTTTTATTATGCTTTCATTCTTTGATTTTTTCTCAAACCGACTGTTCCAATATTGGCTTCGAATTAGGAAATATTTCGGGGTGGTCACTTAGTCGTGGGACGCTCACTGACGACGGTACAAAAACTGTTTATGGCACCGAAGTTTCAGGAGCAGATCATAAAATTGTCAACATCAGTGAAGGCTACGATGCCAAAATCACTCAAGATAAAATATCTGTGGTATCGGGTAGCAACTATGCTATTCGGCTTGGAAGTGATACAGAAGGAGGAAGTTACCATCGATTAAAAACATCCTTTAATGTAACCGCTGACAATGCTTTATTTCAGTATAAATTTGCAGTAATGCTCGCAAATGATAGGCAAGGGCATACCGATTTTCAAAAACCTGGTTTCAATATTCAAATCACTGACCAAAATGGAAATCAGCTAGCCTGTAGTTATTTTGATGTGCAACTTTCAACACCTGGTTCTACGGCAACCTTTAAATCTCAAACCTATACAAATGGTACGATTGAATATAAGGACTGGACAACAGGCGCAATCAATTTGAGCAATTACATTGGTCAACGTATCAATATTCAAGTTACTGCACATGGCTGTACCAAAAGAACTCACTTTGGATATGCCTACTTTGATGCGCAATGTTTGAAGGCGGAAATAAAAGCAAATGCGGTTTGTCCAGACGAAAACGGTTTTATGACATTTTCAGCTCCAGATGGTTTTGCACAATATACTTGGAACACTGGTGCTACAACCTCAAGCATTACAGTAAAGCCCACGCTGGGCGATAAGCTTTGGGTGAAAGTTTTACCTCTTGCAAGCTTGGATAAGACCTGCGAACTGCAATTAAAATATGAACTCAAATATCAACATGTTTATAATACCATTGATTCGACAATCTGTGAAGGCGAATCGGTAACGGTTGATAGCAAAAAATATAAAACAACTGGCATTTATACGATCAATATTAGTCGGCAAGGTATCTGCGATAGTACCATCACACTTAAACTACAAGTAACAGCACTTACCAGGTATAGTAATGTAGTAAGTCTTTGTTCTGGAAAAACGCTCAGTGTTGGTAGCAAAACCTACAATAGTACAGGTATTTATGTAGACACCTTACAACGTGCTGGCAAATGTGATAGTATTGTTACTAATTATCTCACGATTGTTGATGTTGATATTTCATTAGAGCAATCTGATTTCAATCTAGTAACTGGCGATAAAGCATTCTTAAAAACCATAGCCCATTCTACTGGAAATTATCAATACACTTGGGTTCCCCCCATCGATCTAGCTTGTGCGACTTGCTCAGAAACTTGGGTAACACCCAGTCAAAGTAGACAATACAAAGTATATGTCGTGAGCCAAGACAATACTTCTTGTCGTGATACAGGTACTGTCAATATAGCCGTAAGACGATGTGACATCGTGATTTTACCTAATGCATTTTCTCCTAATCTCGATAATCATAATGATTATTATTTTGCTTATGCTAGTGGTTGTGTAAAGCAAATCAAAAGTATGAAAATTTATAATCGTTGGGGTGAATTGATATTTTGGAAAGAAAACCTATCCCCTACTGATCAGACCAGTGGCTGGGATGGAACTTACAAAGGAGTTTTAGCTGAGGTTGGTAGTTATGCATATCAGTTAGAAGTAGAATTAAATAATGGACTCATCAATAATCAAAGTGGAGCCTTTGTATTGATGAGGTGAGTACTGTCAATTGATTATTTTAAATCTCTATTTTATCAGCAGATACACAATATATTGTGTATCTGCTGATAAAATAGAGAAGTCTTTCTACCAATTAGTCTTTTTATGTCCCCAAGTTGCATAGTACGCAATATACAGGTACAATGGAATCAAAAGTCCATAAGCTGATTGAGCACCGATGGTATCTGCCAATTTACCGTACACTAGTGGTAAAATAGCGCCACCAGCAATCATCATTACCAATAAGGCCGAACCTAGCTTGGTAAACTTACCAAGTCCATTAATCGCTAATGGCCAAATCGCTGGCCACATGATGGCATTGGATAAGCCTAATAAGGCAATGCTCAACACAGAGGTGTATCCAGTTGTGAACAATGCCACAAGTGTAATTACTACACCCAATAAAGATGATAACTTTAACCAAGTTTGTTGTGATACATATTTAGGAATCAATACAATTCCTAATACATAACCTACCAACATCGACCATAAAGTAAATTGACCAAAGTCTTTAGCTTCTGATTCTGGAAAACCTAGTGAAATACCATAACTAATAATTGTATCTCCCGAAATTACCTCAAGACCTACGTAGCTAAACAATGTAACCAAGCCTAAAACCAAATTTGGGAAAGCCCAAATGCTCGTTTTTTCACTTTTCTCTGATGTATCACCCTCTTGTTCCTCACTCACTTCAGGCAAACCTTTTGACAGCATGATCAAAATAGCCAGTACAATCAATACACCTGTTAAAATCAAATAGGGTACTGTTACTTTATCTAATTCTGTTTCGCTCGATACAGCAACACTCACTGTGCTACTTGCCAATAGCAAACCTCCCAAAAGTTTCTGACTCAAAATACCTGCAATTTTGTTGGCAATACCCATGATGCTAATACGCTGGGCAGCGCTTTCGCGGTCTCCTAGGATAGTCACATAAGGATTCGAAGCCGTTTGCAATAAAGTCAAACCGATACCAATCACAAATAAGCCTACCAAGAAAAGAATGTAAGAAGCCATTTTGGCAGCAGGAACGAAAGTTAACGTACCAATTGCCATTATACCCAAACCTACAGCCATACCTTTTTTGAAACCTATTTTTTTCAAAATTTCTGACGAAGGAATCGCCATGACTGTATAAGAAATAAAGAAGGCAAAGGTTACTAGTAGCGAACTTGTATTATCTAGGTTAAATGCTTTTTTGAAAAAAGCAATCAGTGTTCCATTCACCCACGTGACAAAACCGAATACGAAAAATAATACCCCAATGATAATCAAAGGGCCTAAGTAATTTTGTTTTTTGTTGTTCATAGTTTGTACAAGAAAATTGGATATAACGTAATATATTACCGAAAAACACCAAATTTTACTAGAGAACAAAATATAACCGGATGATAATCATTATATTTAGGACTACTTAAAGGTTTTTTCAACCAAATAAAAGTTGGAACTTTTAGTAAAATATTATGCAATATACTGATTTTCAGAACAAATCAATATCTTTAATCTTAATTTACAGTAAATACTAATAAATATTATATTTAAAAATTAAATTCGGCAATTTATTACTACCCAACAACAATAAAACACAAAACCGCAGACTTTTAGCTTTTTATCAGCTTCAACTCTGCGGTTTTATGTTTTGGTTATATTTTACCTAAAATCAGATTATAAGTTTTTCTCCAAAAAATTAGTCATCATTGTATAAAGGTGTAAACGAGTGTTTCCTCCTGCGATACCATGATTTTTGTTTGGATAATAGAATGACTGGAATTGCTTGTTATTTTTGATTAAAGCATCTTCTAAGGCTACTGCATTTTGAAAATGTACGTTATCGTCACCAGTTCCATGAACTAATAAGAAGTTACCTTTCAAGTTTTTAGCATGAGTTACAGGTGAATTATCATCGTAGCCAGATGGGTTTTCTTGAGGTGTTCTCAAGAAACGTTCTGTATATACCGTATCATAATAACGCCAGTTGGTCACAGGAGCAACAGCAATGGCAGCTTTGAAAACGTCAGCACCTTGAAATAAACAATTTGATGCCATAAAACCACCATAAGACCATCCTTGAATACCAATACGTGCGGCATCGATGAATGGCAGTTTACCAAAATATTTAGCTGCTTCAATTTGGTCGTGAACCTCTAATTTTCCTAAGTTCAAATACGTACATTTCTTAAACTCAGAGCCACGTCCTCCCGTTCCACGATTGTCTACGCATGCTACGATGTAACCTTTTTGAGCTAATATTTGATACCAGTAGAAGTTTGCACCATCGTACTGATTCAATACTTGCTGGCTACCTGGGCCACCGTATACAAACATCAATAAAGGATATTTTTTATTTGGGTCAAAATTAGTAGGCTTAATCATCCAAGAGTTTAGCTCAACACCATCAGCAGTTTTGATTACAGTAAATTCTTTTGGAGAAATATTATAACCTGTCAAACGTGCACGCAAATCAGCATTATCTTCCAACACTTTAATCAATTGAGTATTAGCAGAACGATACAAACTTACTTTTAATGGACTGTTTGATGCCGAATTGTTCAAAATAAAGTATTTGAAGTCTGGACTAAAGTTGGCAGAGTTCATACCACGCTCAGCAGACAACTTCTTTTTCACTTTACCATCCAACGAAATGCTGTACAAATGACGTTCGATAGAGGCAATCTCAGTAGAAGTAAAATACAATGTATTGGTTGATTCATCAATACCATAAAAATTATCCACTTCCCAATTACCAGATGTTATTTTGCGAACTTCACGACCCAACATATCATACTGATATAAATGTTTATAGCCATCTTTTTCGGAAGACATAATAAAGCTTTTGCCGTCAGCCAAGTACGTTAGATCGTCGCCAAAGTTTTCAACATCTACGTAAGTTCTACTTTCTTCAATCAAAATAGTCGTTGTCTTACCCGTAAACGCATCAGCGTGAATCAATTCCATTTTGTTTTGATAACGATTCAAGCGACTGATTGATAGCACGTTGGTATTGATTGTCCAACGAATACGTGGAATATACAAATCGGTTTCTTTACCCAAATCCATTTTTACTGTTTTGGTATCTACAAGATTATAAACCGAAATACTTACAGCCGAGTTAGGTTCACCTGCTTTTGGATATTTGTAACGGTAGTCAGTAGGATACAGCTTACCCCACATTTGCATATTGTATTCTGGCACTTTGCTTTCGTCGAAGGTATAAAAAGCAATTTTGCGACTATCTGGCGACCAGAAAAATGCTTTTGCAAAAGAAAACTCCTCCTCATATACCCAATCGCACATCCCATTGATAATGTTGTTCCATTTACCATCTGTCGTAATTTGACGCTCAGCCATGGTGTTCAAATCAACCATAAAAAGGTTATTTTGGCGAACAAAAGCTATTTTAGTACCATCTGGTGAAAAGGTTGCAAAAGACTGTTTGCCTCCAGCCGATAACTTAACCAATTTTTTGGTCTTAATATCATACACAAAGTTTTCAGCGCGCGAACTGCGACGATAAATTTGCTCAGGATCTGTTTCAATTAAGATTTTTTGTTCGTTGGAAGACAAAGTATAATCTGCAATCGTAATCTTTTGACCAAGATTTTCGACACTTACTCCTTCATCAAAGAGGGTTTCTACGGCAGCTCCGTCAGTTACCTGATGCTTTACAATACGACCGTTTTCTAGTGCCGAATAAAACGAGCCATCTTTCATCCAATTGATACTACGAACTTGCTTTTGCGAAAAGGCAAATTTGCTCCAAACTTCGTCAAGGCTCACATTTTTCTTTTGAGCAACTACACTCAGGCTACTGTACATAAGCAATGCTATTACGGAACAAATGATTAGTTGTGTTTTTTTCACTGTATATAAAAGGTTTCTGTTGTTGATATAAACTAGTTAGTGGGCAAAATATAATTTAATTTTTGAGCTTATGGTTTTCAGCTTTGGTCATTCAGCAAAAATATATCTATTGTTACTAAAACACAATTTAACACTTTTTGACTTGTGTCTGTTGCCTTATGCCTTCAACACAATACTTAAGTCTGTCAAATTTAAGTAAAATAGTGCAATTTACTACCCTAGTTCTGACTGGTTTTTGGGCTCTTTCGTCTAAAGATAACAGCCCCAAACTCGGCTTTCTTTCCGTATTTCTGCATTCCATCGCAGGAACTAAGTACTGTCACCAGCTCTATTTCGTTGCGCGAAAACTGTTTAAGTTTTTCCATATCTATTTCTTCATTATCAACAATATAGAGTGGAACTTCAGGCTTTTTGTTTTCACGCATTTGTTTTAGCTCAGATATCACACGTGACATATTTGCTAATGATTGGTGAAATACTTGTCTCGTTTTAATCTTGATGGTATCTATTTTATTTTCCTTTCTTTCGGGAGCTGGGAAAGAAGTACTTCCTTGTCCTAAAGTGGTTTCAATAGACACAACACCATCTAAATTGATTGTTTTTCGATTGGTATATTCATTCTCAAGTCGATTATCAATCATATAAATCACCGATTGTGCTTCGAGCTTGGCTTTTCGATAAGCTCGAAACTCATCCATATCAGCAAGAACGGTGTCAGATAGTATTTTCCATCCACCATCAGAAGCTATCTTCTCACTTTCTATAACATTAATTTTAAAAACCAGATTGGGCAATGTTTTAGTTTTATGTGTTTTTACTACAACTAACCCTCCCTCAAATCGTGAACTAAAATAGCGTTTGGCATTTTCAGGAGAATAGACTTTAATAGATTCTATTTCGGGCAACTTAAGATTCCGCTCAGTAAATCCAATAGCTTGTAGTTGTCCATCAACCAAATATCGAGGAGACGTTGAGGTTTTTTCTGATGAAAGTCCTAAACCATCAAAAAAAGGTTGCTCTACCGAGCAAGTATAGCGAAGCTCTTCTAAAGTCAATTTTTTGAAGGTAACAAAGCTTTCAGGCAAATCGTCCAGATACTGAATTGCCGCCGCTGACAGTGGAACAGGCTTCTTTAGGCTAGATTTTTCTTTAGCATAAACATAATATATTGAGGTATCTGTAGCATTACCATACACTTGAATATTTGGCATTTTATCGAGATATGATTTACTAGAAAAAATTACCTCGTTGACTTTAACAATTGCATCAGGATGTATCTGCTTTTTATCTAAAACTTGATTTTTGGAAGCAAACCAAGGTACACGATTCATCAAAAATCTAACAGAAGTTAAATCCTTCTCAGTATAATAGAATAAAGAATCTGTCGGAAAATACACAGGTCTCATAGGATCTGCTGTATTTTGAGAATAGGCTTTCATCGAAAGAAAAACCAATAGGGTGACTATAGAAAAGTTAGCGCGCATAACTGAGAGAAGAGTATATTGAACTTATTTCTTAATTTACAAAAAATTGATGCAATTCTAAAGCTATTTAAGATAAGTAAAAGAAAGTTATTAGTTAACCGTAAATCAGTGATTAGAATTATCTCATAGTCAGAAGGATTACAATCAAAATGTACTGCAGATGTATTATTACTTCTTCCCTATTACTTAGGTGAAGGCTAATTCCATAAAAAAAGCTACCTTTTGGGTAGCTTCTCTTTCAATAATTCACATTGGTATGAAAAAAACATAGCGCCTATTGCATAGAGCCTATTGCATAGCGCCACATTAATTACCAAATAGTACAATATCGTTAGACTGTACCACATTACTTTTGTGAAGGGCACGGTCAGTAATCCAAATATCAAAACGGATGGTATCTTTTTTTCCTGTCAATGAAGGAATACCACTGAAGTTATTGTAGTCAAAATTGATAGAAAAATCGATACTTCCCTCGATTGGACCAGGCTTATCTCCTTCTTTATAACGTTGGAAATGGTTTCCTCCTAAAGGAAAACTAGGAGTTGATTTGATATAAGTACCTTTCTTTTTTACATACAAATCCACATCGAAAGTACGTAAGTTAGGTTGAATCAAAATCAGCTTTTTATAATCATCTTGCGTAAGTCCCAAATCGCCATCACCATCTTGGAAATTGATGGTCAAAATCAAAGAGTCCCGTTTGGTGGTGTTACCCAAAAGATCGGATGATGTTTTAGTAATAATGCGTGCCGAGTTGAAGCCAATATACGGTATTACGTCAAAAGTTGGTTCGCTCACGCAACCAAGCATTCCAAAAAGTCCTAATAAGAAAAAAGTAATTTTTTTCATGGGGGCACAAGTTCTTTACAAGGTAAAAATCTATCAAACAGTTATCTGACTGCGTTTAAGAGCGTTTTGTGTGTTCAAAAAACGATGGCATTCTTGGAACGAAAAAGCCCTTGAAATGTTGTTCTTTCAAAACCAAACTTCTGTAAAGTTAATCATTTGAAGTAATTTTGCACGGAGAATTCCCAAAATCAACATTTTTGTATTCATAGGCTGTTACTTCTCATATAGATAAGAGCCCCATTGAGCTACAAAAAGTTTCTTTACAATACTATGCAATCATCAAACGCAGACATATTAAAACAACGAGTATTGTCGGTAGATGAATCAAATTTTGATTCACTAGCTCTCGATATTTTTCAATTTCAAGCTACAAACAATCCTATTTATCGTCAATATATCGAGCAACTTGGAAAAAAAACTTCTGATATTACTTCAGTTAGTGACATTCCTTTTTTGCCAATCGAATTTTTCAAATCCCAAACTATCATTACCAACCAAGTACCAAGCAAAGTTGTTTTTGAAAGTAGCGGAACCACAGGCTCACAAACCAGTCGTCATTATGTATATGACCCAGATTTTTATGTAAAGGTTGCAATACAGATATTCGAAAAATTTTATGGGTCTTTGGCAAATTTTCAAATTTTGGCCTTGCTTCCCTCCTATTTGGAGCGTAACAACTCTTCGTTGGTTTATATGGTCAAAAGTTTTATTGAGCAAACCAATTCACAATATTCTGGTTTTTTTTTAAACGACTACAAAGGACTTATTGAAAGTCTTAAAAAGGCTCACAAAGCAAATCCTAAGCAAAAAATTCTCTTAATCGGAGTAACTTTTGGGCTTTTGGACTTAGCAGAGTCAGGAGAAGATTTTAGTTTCCTCAGAGACTTTGAAGATGTTATCATCATGGAAACAGGTGGTATGAAAGGACGTAGAAAAGAATTATTACGAGAAGAAGTTCATGAGATATTAACTGCGGCATTCGGTGTAAAAAGCATTCATTCAGAATATGGCATGACCGAGCTACTTTCGCAAGGATATTCTTATGGAGAAGGTATTTTTGAGCTTCCAGCATCTATGCGTGTGTTGTTGCGCGACGTCAACGACCCTTTTACATTAGTAGATTCAAGTGTGCGTTCAGGAGGTATTAATGTTATTGACTTGGCCAATATCGACTCATGTTCTTTTATCGAAACCAAAGACTTAGGCAGTTTTTTACCAGACAATCGCCGTTTCCGCATCCTAGGCAGGTTCGATAATTCAGATATTAGAGGCTGTAATTTGATGACGCTTTAGAGTGATGAGTTTTGAGTTAGGAGTGCGGAGTTTCAGACAATTACGGATTGGGGATTTCTGATTTCGGAAATATTGAAAATAACTCAATTTTTGTAAAATATTATTCGAAAATATGGGCTACACTTCCGAAATCCAACATCCGATATCCGAAATAGATATTTTCTCCGCACTCCTAACTCAAAACTCATCACTCTTAAGCATGTGCTTCTAGCCACTCTTCACCATTGTCGTACACTTCTTTTTTCCAGATAGGCACTACTTGCTTGAGCGTATCGATAAGCCACTTGCAGGCTTCAAATGAAGCTGCACGGTGAGGCGTTGCTACAGCTATTACTACGGCTACGTCGCCTATCGAAAGTACACCTTTGCGATGTACCATTACAATTTTTTCGGTATTCCAGCGTACTTGAGCTTCATCGGCCAATTCTTGCATTTTTTTGACAGCCATTGAATCATACGTTTCAAACTCTAGTCGTACTACCGACTTGTCTTTATTATGATTTCGAACGGTTCCAATAAATACATCTACTGCCCCAGCACGTTCAGACTGAGCAGCGTCAATACATTCTTGAATATTTATAGGAGAATCTGCAATAGCAATCATAGCCTCGTGATATGTGTTTTTTGATGAAAATATCGAAGAATCCTACACTTTCTCAGTGCGTTTTTCTAAAGTAACAAAATCGAAAGCATATGCATGCTTTTCATCAGGAGAAAAAGACTTACGTTCTTTCTCTATCCAAATGTTTGTATCCAAGATTGGGAAAAAGCGTCGCCTTCAAAATTATGATGCACTTGGGTCAAATATACCGTGTCTGCCATATCCAATGCTAAAGCATAGATTTGTGCTCCGCCGATGATAAAAGCCTCTTCTGTTTCTATTTCTTTTGCCTTTTCAACTGCTTCCTCTAAAGAACCCACAACAATACAACCCTCAACCTGATAGTCGTTATTGCGTGAAATAATGATGGAAGTACGATTAGGAAGTGGTTTCCCAATAGACTCAAATGTTTTACGACCCATGATAATCACATGACCAGTTGTCAAACGTCTAAACATTTTAAGATCTTCAGGCAAATGCCAAATTAATTGATTGTCTTTTCCTATTACGCCCTGTTCGGCTGTTGCAACAATTATTGAGAGTTTCAAAGTTTTATTTCTTTAAAATGCTATTCTAATTTTTTTGTAAAAATAAGCAATAAATGTTCTTTCATTAGTACGCCTTTCAAGATTGTTGGTCTTGTTAAGTCGTAATTGTGGTTTTCTATTAAACATATTCTCCATAACTTTAGCAACCCTAAAATTATGAATACAATACCGATATGCTAACTATGAAAAAATTATTACTACTTATTCCAGTACTATTACTATTCGGGTATCTGATTTGGTCCAATCT
The DNA here is from genome assembly GCF_002270355.1 of Flectobacillus sp. BAB-3569. Lineage (GTDB taxonomy): Bacteria > Bacteroidota > Bacteroidia > Cytophagales > Spirosomataceae > Flectobacillus > Flectobacillus roseus. The sequence continues at coordinate 26,589 of NZ_NJFZ01000027.1, forward strand.
CGATCGACAAGAGCTTGACCTCCCTACTGATGCTCAATTCAGAGACTATCAAACGATTGGTATTGATTCAGGTCGTGGAAATCTCATTGGAATTCAACCTTTCATGGTCACAGCAGACTATAGTTCAGAGAAAGCTTTTTATAAAAAAATGGATGGTTATTTTGCTCAGCTCAAACAACGCCATTGGCTCAACAGCAAAAGTATTGTTGTGCTTCCCGAATATTTGGGCACATGGTTGGTAACTGTTAATGAAAAGCATTCGGTATATACTTCGCCCTCATCAGCCAAGGCATTGCAAACGATGGCACTCAGTAATTTAGGAAGTTATGCGAGTGCCTATTTGAGTGTTCCCGATTCTGTTAAAGTACATCCAAGATATGCTATTTTTAAGATGAAAGCGGAAATAATGGCAAAGATTTATGGTAATGTTTTCAAGAAAATCGCCTCCACGTATCAGGTACATATTGTGGCGGGGTCTATTCTTTTGCCTAATCCCAAAGTTGAAAACAATGAGATCATTCCACAAGATGGACTCATGTATAATGTCTCGGCAGTGTTTCGCCCAAATGGAACTATTGCTATTGATTTGGTCAAAAAAAGCTTTCCTATTGCTGAAGAACAAGCATTTTTAGCTGCTTCGCCAATACAAAACCTTCCAAGTTTCGACACTCCTGCAGGTAAATTGGGAGTACTAATTTGTGCGGATTCATGGTTTCAAGAGGGTTATCAAGTTCTTATGCAAAAGGGTGTGAAAATTCTGGCTGTGCCTTCATTCTGTTCTATCAATTTTGGTTGGCAAATTCCCTGGACTGGCTACAGTGGTTGGCCAACGCCAGTACAAGCCAAAGCTGATATTGGCATTTTGACAGAAGGACAAGCTTGGCTAAAATATGCCATGGTAGGAAAAGCATTTACAGTTGGGAATATGCAGGCAGGGATGAATGTATTTCTAAAGGGGCAGTTATGGGATTTTGGATTTGATGGAAGAACGACCTCTACTCTTGGTACAAAATCATATACTGACAATCAATCACTTAGCTCAACCGCAACGTGTTTATGGCTTTAACGCCATTTAGGAAGTCTTACTTTACCGTTTAAAAAAATGAAGTGAAAATAATGTTAAATTTCAATTTTTTATGTTAAGTTTATATGTTATTGCACTAATTGCTTGCCAAATGTTTGTTTGCAAAATCATTACCAATCAGTTAGTATTAATAACAAAAATAAGTTAACGATATTAATATAGGTATAGGCAAAAACGTCAATGGAATTTTCTATTGACGTTTTTTTGGTCTACGATATACGATATGATGAAAATTAATTCATATATCAAGCCACGTATTTTATCATTACTCCCATAAGAGATTACTATGTTTTTACTAGACGACTCTGCTCACTATACCAATCATAAAGACGTTTGGCCAGACTATCAAAAAGCGTTGAAGGCTACAATCATTTCACAATCACGATTTCTTGATGATACAGTTGCCTTGGAAAGGCAGCATCGTAATTGGAAAACCAGACTAGAGGTTGACTACAGGACACTAGACAAACATAATCCTCCCTTTACTCGGATGCGTTGTCGGTATAAGACCTTAGATAACTTTGTTTTTAGGATTTATGAAGAGGGTTGGCTTGGTATCGTTGGTAAAGTATTGGGTGCGCAAGACCTTACGATTGGCAATACAAAATTTGATGAGAAATTTATTATCAAAAGTAATCACCACAAAATCCAAGATTTACTAACAAACAGCTCTGTCAAAACGAGTCTTCTTTCTATTTCTCAGCAAGTAAACTTCCAATTCAGAATTGTAGATAATAGTGGTATTTTTATGGATGGTCTACCCGATGGAGTACATGAATTATACATGGAAATGGACGGTATTATCCTCAACTTTAAGACCATTAAAACTATGTTTGAGCTATTTATAGAGGTAATGGATTCGTTAGAAAAACTAGGAACAGCTGTAGATGAGAAGGTTGAATTTTAATTTTCTAAGGTAGTCGTATGTGCTTTAGGCAACAGGCACTAGGCAAAGAGTTTTAACATGTTTTTGCCGAAAGCCCATTGCTGAAAGTCGAAAGCCAAATAGTTGGATTTTATTTTGCCTACTAACTTCTACAAAAAAAGGGCTTCGAGTAACTAGCACTCAAAGCCCCTTTTATTATTTATAATTTGTATTTTTCTTATTTAGAAAGATACAAATTACGTTCGCTATACACTTTGCGGAAGAACTCATCTTTCAATGAATCAATGAAGTAAATGGCTTCACCTGTTGATTTCATTTCTGGCCCTAATTCCATATTTACATTCGGGAATTTGTTGAATGAGAATACTGGAATCTTGATTGCCCATCCGTTTTTCTTAGGAGCAAAGTTGAAGTCTTTCAATTTAGCACCTAGCATTACTTTAGTAGCGTAGTTTACATACGGCTCTTGGTATGCTTTACAGATAAATGGTACCGTACGCGAAGCACGTGGGTTAGCTTCGATGATATACACAACTTCGTCTTTAACGGCAAACTGAATGTTAATCAAACCTTTTGTTTGAAGTGCTAAAGCAATTTTTCTTGTATGATCTTCGATTTGACGAATTACATTTTCAGATAAATCGAATGGAGGTAATACCGAGTGAGAGTCACCAGAGTGAATACCCGCAGGCTCGATGTGCTCCATTACTCCGATGATATAAACATCTTCGCCATCACAAATTGCATCAGCTTCTGCTTCGATCGCGTTCTCAAGGAAATGATCTAGCAAAATTTTGTTACCTGGAATATCACGTAAGATGTCTACTACGTGTTGCTCCAATTCTTGCTCGTTGATTACAATCTTCATTGATTGTCCACCCAATACGTAAGAAGGACGAACCAACAAAGGATACCCCAATTGACGACCTAATTCTACTGCGTTGTCAGCATCTTCACAAACTCCAAATTTAGGATATGGAATGTCATTTTCTTTCAACAATGTAGAGAATGCACCACGGTCTTCAGCTAAGTCAAGGGCTTCGAAAGATGTACCAATAATTTTGATACCATATTTCGATAATTTCTCAGCTAATTTAAGTGCAGTCTGACCACCCAACTGAACGATAACACCTTCTGGTTTTTCGTGTTGGATAATGTCATAAACGTGCTCCCAGAATACTGGTTCGAAGTATAATTTATCAGCGATATCGAAGTCTGTCGAAACTGTTTCAGGGTTTGAGTTAATCATGATTGCCTCATAACCTGCTTCTTTTGCCGCCAAAATACCGTGTACACAAGAATAGTCAAATTCGATACCTTGACCGATACGGTTAGGACCAGAACCCAATACGATTACTTTTTTCTTATCAGTTGCTACCGACTCATTATCAAGCGTTTCTGAACCTTGCGAGAATGATGAGTAGAAATAAGGAGTTTTTGCTTCAAACTCAGCTGCACAAGTATCTACGCATTTGTAAACACGTGTAATACCGTAGCTTGTACGCAAGTCGTGTACTTCAGATTCTAAACAACGTAAAGCGTAAGCAATTTGACGGTCAGCAAAACCTTTGTGTTTTGCTTCTTCCAATAATGCTTTTGGTACAGACTGAAGTGTGTATTTCTCTAGTTCATTTTCCACTCTTACTAAATCTTCCACTTGGTATAAGAACCATTTGTCAATCTTAGTAGCGTTGCGGATTGTTTTGAACGAGATACCCATTTTGAAGGCATCGTAGATATGGAACAGACGATTCCAAGATGGATTAGCCAATGACTTCATGATAGCATCTTGATCGCGCAAGCCTTTGCCATCTGCTCCCAAACCATTACGTTTGATTTCGAGTGATTGACAAGCTTTTTGCAATGCCTCTTGGAAGTTACGACCAATACCCATAGCCTCACCTACTGACTTCATTTGGAGACCCAAAGATTTGTCAGCTCCGTGGAATTTATCAAAGTTCCAACGTGGTACTTTCACAATCACGTAGTCAAGCGCTGGTTCAAAAAACGCAGAAGTTGAACCTGTGATAGCGTTAGTTAATTCGTCAAGGTTGTAGCCAATCGCCATTTTAGCAGCGATTTTAGCAATTGGATAACCAGTTGCTTTCGAAGCCAAAGCCGAAGAACGAGATACACGTGGATTGATTTCGATAGCAATGATATCGTCAGTATCAGGATTCAAGGCAAACTGAACGTTACAACCACCCGCAAACTTACCAATCGCATTCATCATCTTGATGGCCATGTCACGCATCTTTTGGTAGATAGTGTCTGGCAAAGTCATCGCTGGAGCTACTGTAATAGAGTCACCAGTGTGAATACCCATTGGGTCAAAGTTCTCGATAGAACAGATAATGATTACGTTGCCTAAGTTGTCACGCAACAACTCAAGTTCGTATTCTTTCCAACCCATGATAGATTGTTCTACCAATACTTCATGCGTAGGCGAAGCGTGCAAACCTTTGTTAAGAGCAGCGTCAAAATCTTTTGGCTCATTAACAAAACCACCACCAGTACCACCCAAGGTAAACGAAGGACGAATAACCAACGGGAAGCCTGTTTCCTGCGCAATTTCTTTACCCTCCAAGAAAGAACGAGCAGTACGACCTTTACAAACGCCAACACCAATTTCTAGCATTTTCAAACGGAACTTCTCGCGGTCTTCGGTAGTTTCAATCGCATTGATGTCTACACCGATGATACGTACTCCGTATTTTTCCCAGATACCTGCAGCGTCGCAATCGATAGCTAAATTTAATGCCGTCTGACCACCCATAGTTGGCAAAACGGCATCGACTTTGTGTTTCTCTAAGATTTCAATAATAGACTTTTTCTCAAGTGGCTTCAGATATACATGGTCTGCATTGAGAGGGTCTGTCATAATCGTGGCAGGATTCGAGTTAATCAAAATAACCTCGATTCCTTCTTCACGAAGTGAACGCGCTGCTTGCGAGCCAGAATAGTCAAATTCGCAAGCCTGACCGATGATAATTGGACCTGAACCGATAATGAGAACGGACTTGATGGATGTGTCTTTAGGCACGGCTGTACTTTATGTTAGTTTTGAAATAATACGTAAAATAAAAGTATTCAGTACTGATTTTCAGCGACTTACTATTAGAACATTCATGATTAATTGAAATTTGTGATAAAAACATGTCTCAAAAAATCTAATCATTAGCAAATACCTGATTATCAGAGTGCAATTTTTGTGGAACATCCTTAAATTACATAGCGGTAACAAAGGAAGGATATGCTCAAAAATTGCACAAAGGTAATAGATTGAGCCGAAAAACGAAGCCTAAAATTGTATTTATTTAATTTTTCAAAAACTTTCTAAGAAAAATATTATTCTGTTTTTACCCTAAAAACCCCTAAAATTCGCCTCTAGCAATACGCCAAGCCAGAAAAAAGAATAGTTGCGCACGTTTTTGCAAAATGTCAAATTCTATCTTATCGACATCGTCGGTTGGTTTGTGATAGTCGTCATGCTCACCGTTGGTAAAAAAGATAATTGGGATATTATGCTTGGCAAAATTGTAGTGATCTGAACGATAATACAACTGCAATGGGTGCATCTCTGAGCTGTAAGCATAATCCAGAGACAAGTGTGTGTAGGTATTATTAGTATTTTTTAAAAGACTATCCAATTTGGGATTCATTTTGTCTGAACCAATCACATAAACATAGTTGGGGTCTTTTTCTTCTTCGTGGTAATGATCAATACGACCTACCATGTCAATATTGAGGTTACATACGGTTTTATCGAGTGGTAAAACTGGATGCTCTGTATAAAATTCTGAGCCCAACAACCCCATCTCCTCTCCAGCTACCGTCATCAACAAAATACTTCTTGAAGGTTTATAACCTGCTTTTTGTGCCTCCGCAAAGGCGGTAGCCAAAGCCAAAATCGTAGATGTGCCTGAGCCATCATCATCGGCTCCGTTATATACTTTCCCTTGATCTTTTCCTAAATGGTCGTAATGTGCTGTAATAACGACTACTTCGTCTTTTCTATCTGTGCCTTCAATAAAGCCCAGTACATTTTCGGTAGGAATGACGCCTCGTCCTTTGATATGCTGTGTTTTAGGAGCATGAATGACACTATATTGTTCTAAGAAATACCGTTTAATATAAAATGGTTGAATAAAACTATCTCCTTTGAGGCTATCTTTTACGATTGGTAATAAGCCTTGGCTCTCAAAATGTTTTGCTATATACTGAGCCGCCTTTTTTTGTCCAACAGTACCTGTACGACGACCCGCTAGCTCATCGGATGCAATGTAGGTTAAATGTTTTTTTAATTCTGGCACCGAAATATACTGCGCAAATCGAAGTGCAGTGCTGTCTTGAGCCTGTAAATAATAGGGAATTAATGTTAAACAGAAGAGTAATTTTTTAAGCATAATTGTTCTTGGATAAATGGTACTTTTGGTGAACAGGCGAAAGGGGCAACACCTCAAGGTATTAGTGCTGAATTGTGAGTTGTGAATTGTGAATGTAAATTTAAGTTTTCGGCTTTGGGCCATGGTCTTTGGACAAAAATAAGTCTGTGCTTATCAAAAAGCATGTTAAAACTCTTTGCCTGGTGCCTAGTGCCTATTACAAAAACCTACTACTATTTCATAAGAAATATTTGACTGAAAGCTAAATCGTCAGAGTTAATTTTACCTTATTACTTACTGCCCCATGTAGCACAAAGGCAGCCATATAAGCTGCCTTTGTTGCTTTGACTTTATTTTTGCGCTTTAGCACTTGATTTGATAACTTCTCAAAATCAGCACTCCTATTAAGGTTTGTTTGAATCTACCACAATACGTTTATCACGATTTGCCAAATCCCATGCCATATAGTACACCAATTTGGCACGTTTTTCCATTTTGTTAAATTCAATTTTCTCTACATCGTCGGTAGGCTGGTGATAATCATCATGAACACCGTTGAAGAAAAATGCTACAGGAATTTTGTTTTTAGCAAAGTTATAATGGTCTGAACGATAATAGAAACGGTTAGGATCATTAGGGTCATTGTAACGGTAATCCAAATCCATTTTTGTGTACTTGTTATTGCTCGTCTCCATGATTTGATGTAATTCTGAAGACAATTTATCAGAACCAATCACATAGATATAGTCACCTTTTCCTTCATGTTCTTTGTCGGTACGACCTACCATGTCGATATTGATATCGCAAACTGTGTTTTCCAAAGGCAACACAGGATGTCTTACATAAAACTCAGAACCTAGCAAGCCTTTTTCTTCACCAGTTACCGTCATAAACAACATACTACGACGAGGACGGTGACCAGCTTTGGCAGCTTTTCCGAAAGCCTCAGAGACTTCCAATACAGATACCGTTCCAGAGCCATCATCATCTGCACCGTTATAGATTTTACCATCGTTTACACCCACGTGGTCGTAGTGAGAAGTTACCACAACGATTTCATCTTTTTTATCAGTACCTTCCAAGAAACCCAATACGTTGTAAGTTTCGACAGGAGTAATAGTGCGCTCGATACGTAAAGCGCCTGTTTGTGGTGTCAAAGAACCAGCAACTGTTTTTTTCGTTTCGGCAGCTTTAGCACGAAGTGCATCCAAATCGCCAGCTTTGATGCCCAACAAATCTGTTGCCATAGCATTGCTCACGTTTAGGACAGCAAAATCAGCTCCTTTAGGCTCACCATCTTCACGGAATCCCATACGAGCATTGCCAAAACGCTTCATCATTACTTGGCGCTGTTTGATCGCTTTATCAAAATCTTCGTCTGAAGTTTTTGTAATCAATATCATAGCTTTTGCTCCTTTTTCTTTAGCAATCGCCATTTTATCTTTCCAGCTGTCAGCTTTACTCCATTTTGAAGCTTCGTTACTACCTGAAAGTACATAAGTACCATCGGTATTACGAGGTTCGCCATCAAATGCTACAATCACTTTTCCTTTTACGTCCATGGTAGCGTAGTCGCTCAAGCGAGATTCGTCGATACCATAACCCACAAATACGAAATCTACTTTTTCTTCAGTGTTGATTGGAGCTGTATTGCTAGCAATAAAGTCTTGGAGATACACATAAGTCTTGGTATTGGACTTGATATAAAATTCGCCCCAACCACGTTTTACTAAATCTACTAATTGGAAATGCGATTTGTCGGCACCAACGATTCCTTTCAAGCCTACCGATTCGAAATGATTGGCAATGTATTGTGCAGCTACTTTTTGTTCTGGCGAGCCAGTGTCTCTACCTTTTAGGCTATCAGAGGCAATAAATGTAAGATGTTTTTTTAGGTCGTCAGCCTTGATGGTATTAGCGTACTTAGCAATCACTTTATCCTGTGCCAAAGTAGCCGTACCAGTCATGAGCAACAAGACAGCGGGTACTATCAGTTTTTTCATATAAAGGTATTTTGTTGAATGAATCTACGAAGATAATGAATTCTTGGTGTGGGACAAATGGGAGTTTGTGGGGGTATATCAGAGCTTAAACAATTTTTCTCTTGAACACTCTTCTATCTCATGCAATTTTCTCACAAAAGTCAGAGAATTAGTAAACACTTACCTAAAACTGGATTAATCCAAGAATGATTGCTGCGTTTTTTTGAAAAAATTACTAGAACAATCTTCTGAAACAGGATGTTACTTGTAAAAATCGCTCTAATTAGCACTGTCCGAGCCTTCTGGATTCAATGTTAGGGATTTGTGAACAAGTGTTTGCTGTTTTGATAATAATTCTACTTAAATTTGCAGCGATTTCCGACAAAATACCATCAAATCACCCATTTAATGAAAATCAACTTTCAGTATCAGGAAAAATTTGAGACACGCCATAACAACTCACATGTAGCTGACCGTAAGGCTATGTTAGAGGCAATTGGTGTTGATTCGATCGAAACACTCATCAACCAAACAGTACCTGCGGCAATTCGTTTGCCACAGGCATTAAATCTTCCAAAAGCAAAATCTGAAGCTCAATTTTTGAAAGATTTCAAGAAATTAGCTCAGTTAAATGATACCTACAAATCTCATATTGGGATGGGATATTATGATACAATCACTCCTTCTGTGATTTTACGTAATATTCTAGAAAATCCAGCTTGGTATACTGCTTATACTCCTTATCAAGCAGAAATTGCTCAAGGTCGTTTGGAGATGTTGCTCAATTATCAAACCATGATAATTGATTTGACAGGAATGGAAATTGCTAACGCCTCGTTGCTCGACGAAGGTACAGCTGCTGCTGAAGCGATGACTATGCTTCACGGACAAAGAAAAGGTGCCAAGAAAAACGCTGAAACCATCTTTGTTTCTGAACTATGTCACCCTCAGACTATCGATGTATTGGTTACACGTGCTACTCCACTTGGTATCAAGGTTGTAGTAGGCGACCACCGTACTGTTGACCTTACTCAGGAAGATATTTACGCTGTATTTGTACAATATCCTGCTGGTGATGGTTCTATTTTTGATTACACAGACTTTATTGCCTCGGCACATGAGTTGAGTATCAATGTTATTGTTGCAGCAGATTTGCTTGCCTTGAGTTTGTTAAAATCTCCAGGTGAAATGGGTGCTGATGTTGTAGTAGGTTCTTCTCAAAGATTTGGTGTACCAATGGGCTTTGGTGGTCCTCACGCTGCATTCTTTGCAACAAAAGAAGAATTCAAACGTCATATTCCAGGTCGTATTATCGGGGTATCTGTAGATGCTCAGGGAAATCGTGCTTTGCGTATGGCTTTGCAAACACGCGAACAACATATTCGTCGTGAAAAAGCTACTTCTAATATTTGTACAGCACAAGTATTGTTGTCGGTAATGGCTGCGGCTTATGCAGTTTATCACGGACCAGAGGGCATCAAAGCTATTGCGGAGAAAGTTCATGGTTTGACTAAATTGACAGCTTTGGCTCTCGAAGAGCTAGGATATAAAGTAGAGACTGAATCATATTTTGATACGATTAAAGTATTTATCGACGAAGACGAGAAGCGTTTAAGAATGGAAGCATTGGCTAATGGCATCAACTTCCGTTATTATGATGACTACCGTTACATCGGTATTTCTTTGGACGAAACTTGTACTTTGGAAGACGTAGAAACAATTATCTACGCTTTTGAAAAAATTGGTAAAAAAGAAGTAAAACTAGAAAGCCTTTTCGACAAAGTTGATTATGCTTTCCCTGCTTCTTTGAAACGTGAAAGTGCATATTTGACACACGAAGTTTTCAATAGCTATCATTCAGAACATGAAATGTTGCGCTATTTGAAGCAATTGGAAAACAAAGACCTTTCAATGGTTCACTCCATGATTTCGTTGGGTTCTTGTACTATGAAGTTGAATGCTACTACCGAAATGATTCCAGTAACTTGGCAAGAATTTGGTAACGTTCACCCATTTGCTCCAAAAAATCAAGTTGGTGGTTATTTGAAAATGATTGATGAGCTAAACGTATGGTTGTCTGAAATCACTGGTTTTGCACAAATGTCATTCCAACCAAACTCTGGTGCTCAAGGTGAATATGCAGGTTTGATGGTAATTCGTGCATATCATGAGTCAAGAGGTGATTTCAATCGTAATGTAGCCTTGATTCCTTCTTCTGCACACGGAACTAACCCAGCATCGGCTGTCATGGCGGGTATGAAAGTGGTTGTGACGAAATGTGACGAAAACGGAAACATCGATGTTGCTGACTTGCGTGCCAAAGCTGAACAATATTCTGATAGTCTTTCGTGTTTGATGGTAACTTATCCATCTACTCACGGTGTATTCGAAGAGTCAATCAAAGAAATTTGTGCATTGATTCACGAGCATGGTGGTCAGGTATATATGGACGGAGCTAATATGAATGCGCAGGTTGGTCTTACCTCTCCTGCAACTATTGGCGCTGACGTTTGTCACCTTAACTTACACAAAACGTTCTGTATTCCTCACGGTGGTGGTGGTCCTGGTATGGGTCCAATCGGTGTGGCAGCACACTTGGCTCCATTCTTGCCTGCTCACGCTGTTGTAAAAGATGCAGGTGGTAAATTGGGTATCACAGCGGTTTCGGCTGCTCCTTATGGTTCGGCTAGTATCTTGACTATTCCTTATGCTTACATTGCCTTGATGGGTGGCGACGGTTTGACAAGAGCTACAGAAACAGCGATTTTGAACGCCAACTATATCAAAGCTCGTTTGGAAGGACACTACCCTGTACTTTACACAGGTACAGAAGGACGTTGTGCTCACGAAATGATTTTGGATTGTCGTCCATTCAAAATTTCAGCAGGTGTAGAAGCAGAAGATATTGCAAAACGTTTGATGGATTATGGATTCCACGCTCCTACTCTTTCGTTCCCAGTTGCTGGAACATTGATGGTTGAGCCAACTGAATCTGAATCTAAAGCGGAGTTAGATCGTTTCTGTGATGCAATGATTGCTATCCGTGCAGAGATCGCTGAAATTGAAGCTGGTGCAGACAAAACTAACAACGTTTTGAAAAATGCTCCACATACACAATATGTAGCTTTACAAGAAAACTGGGACAAACCGTATTCTCGTGAAAAAGCTGTATTCCCATTGGCGTATGTAAAAGCTAACAAATTCTGGCCAACTGTATCGAGAATTGACTCAGCGTATGGTGACCGTAACTTGGTTTGTGCTTGTATTCCAACAGAAGAATATGCTCAATAGGGAAAAGACGTTATTAGTTGGTAGTGTATCCGTTACTGGATTGTACTCGTATTATTAACTTAATTTTACCCAAAATTAGCATAAAGCTTTATACTATAGGTTAAAAAAAAGCGGTCGAAAATTATTTTTCGACCGCTTTTTTTGATGCTGTAATGCTAGATATGTCTGGGCTTTAGACGCAAAACATTGTGTTTCTATGAATGAAAATAATCACTCAATCTTCAGGTGAATAAATTCACCTACTAAATGGAATCGTATTTTTTACTTTAAGGCTAATCTGTGTAAGGCTTTAAATCAAGCATATTTCTTCTTTCAAAAGGATAATGTATAGACAGCGTCGATACCATTTTTCAAAATGATGCATCTTTAGATGCAAAATACTGTGTTTCTACAGGCACAATATAAATTCAAAAATCACTCATTCACTCTTTTAGTGAATCGCTCATTTTTATTTATCTAAATATCGCTAACGTACCTTTAAGTTCTAGCTCTGGGTGGTCTGGAAATGGAATGATATGATAAGTATATGATCCCATCGGTAAAACATTCCCATTATAAGTACCATCAAAACCACCATAACTTCCGTAAGAATAATAGGCAATCTCTCCCCAACGATTAAATACGCGTACTTCTGCATTGGGATAAGCTGTTATGTTGGTTAATTCCCAAGTATCATTAAATCCGTCTCCATTAGGAGTAAATACATCTGGAATCCAGATTTTTTCAAACACTACGACATCTACCGATTTTTCGTCACTACAATTTGAGCTAAATGGACTTTCTACCTTCAAAGTGTAAGTTTGTGTTGCTGTAGGATTGGCTATGGGAGTTGGAATTTTTGGATCGCTTAAGGCAACATTAGGAGTCCATGTGTAAAGATAGGTTGGATCTGTATAGTTACTTTGAAGCACTACACTTGAACCTTTCCACATAAATTCAGTACGAGCAAATTCGATTTTAGGAATTTCATGAATGATTACCTCTTGCTGGGCTATACCATTCAAACAACTCAATGTGCCTCTCACTTCGTAATTTACTGTGTGTTTTCCGACTCCTAATCTGGCATAATCAAACTGCGTTGCTGCGACACCATCAATCGTGAAAGCCCCCCCAATAGGAGTACCTTCCAAAGGAACTGCAGTATGATTTAGCCCACAAACGGAGGGAATATTCGTAATTTTGGGCTGAACCTGATTAACAAATTTTGCCGTGAATACCTTTTCGGCACTACACTCTCCATCCGAAACCTTCACTTTATAATCAGCATCACTAGTGATTGTTAATTTGCTACCTACCTCCGATAGTATAGTACTATTTTGAGACCATTCATAACTTACAAAACCTGTGGTAGCTTGTAAACTGGCTGGTTGTCCAATACAAAAATCTGTACCGCCAGTGCTACTAGTAAGTACCACTTGAGGGTCTTTTACGACAATTTGAACACTATCCTCTAAATTTGGACAGCTATTATTTTGTGGCAAAGAATAAAAGATTTTGTGAGTTCCTACTTTGGCATCTTGTGGCGAAAAAAAGCCCATAGAGGTATTGGTAATACCTGGCCCTCTGAACGTACCTCCAGCATAATTTACCGAAAGATTAAAGCCTGCTGTACTTACACCACAGACTGTTGGAACGGGCGTAATGACTGGTTGTTGTAAGGAAAAATAAGTAATCTCATAAGGGGTAGATGATTTTACACAACCTGTAGTTCTATCTATTACTTCGAGTACATACTTACCTTCTTTGGTAGCCTTAATGACAGTATTATTATTATTTAGCGAGTTATTATTGAGTCGCCAATTATAAAAAACATTAGTGACTGTATTGGCTCGAAGCTCTAGGGAATTACCTTTACAGATTTGATTGGTGGCTACAGCGGGCGTAATTTCTGAAATTGGAGCTACCAAATCTATAACTGTCACTTCTGGAAATGAAACAGTTGCGTTACCAGATTTACGGTTAGCAAAAAGTCTATATCTACCTGATTCTGTAATATTCAAATCACTACCATTGACACCTCCCACCCCATTCACTTGAGCCGACCAACTTTGTGAGGATACCACGAACTGTTGCCAACTAAAACCTGAATAATCATCGGGGTTATCAACATACAAACGTAGAGAACTGTTAGGGCATATACCTAAACCATCCATCTTAATTTGCTGTGCAAATGACGAAGAATAACTTAGGAATAATATGGCGAAAAAGGCAATATATCGGTAAATCTTTGAGGGCATATAAGTTAGTAATCGAAATTGTAGGAAATACTTTTTGATATGGGCTATTTGTAAAAATCAGGAATGAAGAGTTATTTTTGGGGTGCTGTTAGAGTAAATTTTCTATCACACATTTACCCAAAATTCTTTTCTAAAACAGCTTTCAAAGTATAATCCTGATTCTCAATAAGATTGACAAATTTACTGTAATTAACGTTGCAATACAATTGAATATTTTCCTGATACTCTTTTCCAAAAAAGAAACCCCTTCATCAATTGACAAAGGGGTTTGCTAATATGGGATAAGATAGAGTCTTCGCTCGCGATGAAAACTTCCGTTAATTAATTGGTCCCATTTCTTATTATCTTTTTAGAAAAGGCTTTTACCTAATTCTATTTATCTCGCTGATTTTTGAATTGTAATTGGAACACATTCTTGAGGTCCGCAATCACAAGCTACAGGCTGAATTCTCACTACTTGATCTGTAAAACAACCATTGGCATTGAATACTCGAATCGTGTAGGTTTTTGTTGCCGTTGGATTCGGAATATTCGCCATCAAGATACCATTGGTAGGAATAACCGTTGCCGTTGCAAAGTTTTTCGTTCCTGTGTAAGTTGAAGCTTCAACAATGTCATATTTATCTCCAGTATTGAAACCTGCGATACGAATTGAACCGTTGTTGATAGCTGTGGTGTTGTTACATTCTGAGTTAGTGACAATCGGAACAAAGTTTGGTTTTGCATAGACCATTACATCTGTTGTAGCTGTTGCCACACAACCATTAGCAGAAACAGCTACCATATAAATACCTTGCGACAATGCGCTCGCTCCAGATACTACAGGGTTTTGATCTGTCGAAGTAAATCCGTTAGGCCCTTCCCAACTGTAAGCCGTACCACCACTTGCTCCTAGAGTAATAGAAGAACCTGCACAAGCACTTACCGAAGTAGCGGTCGCATTTACACTATTTTTGGTTACTGCCACCGTTGTCGTTGCTTCACAGTTTTTATCAGTAATTACTTTCACGGTGTATGTTCCCTCTTGGGTAATAGATACCGTTTGAGATGTTGAGCTAAATCCGTTTGGCCCTGTCCACAAGTAAGTTTGACCGCTAGTTACACCTGAATTAATTGTCAACTGAGTTGAAGCATCCGAGCAGAATGCTGTTGCTCCTGTTACAACTGTTGCTGCTTTAGGGTTCTGAGTCACATTGAATACCTGAACAGATTTACATCCATTAGCTTCCGTAATATTCACCGTATAAGCTCCAGCAGTTGATACGCTAATTGAAGACGTTGTTGCTGAAGTATTCCAACTATAAGTAGCATTGGTAAATCCAGTGACTGCCAAAGTTGTTGTACTACCTTCACAGAATTCAACTGCTTTAGTCGTTGTTGGAATAGGACTCACTGTAATACCAACTGTCGCAGTAGTTGTACAACCAGAATTACCTTCGATAGTGACTGTATATGTTCCTGAATTACTTACTGAAACATTCGACAGTACAGGGTTCGTTGTTGTGGCAGTAAAGCTTGCTGGGCCGCTCCATGAGTAAGATTTTACGCCAGAACCAACCGTTGCATTTACATTCAAATTAACCGAACCTCCTGAACAAACAGTTGTCGCAAGGTGATGAAGGATAACTCTAAACTTCTGACAATCTTTAGCACCAGACAAAAACCATGCTTTGACAATGGTATGAGGCGACACACCCCAAACACCATTTGAATCCCAAGCACCATA
>NZ_NJFZ01000075.1 GCF_002270355.1 Flectobacillus sp. BAB-3569
GGTCCCACCAAGCTACCAAGCCTGCTTGGAATACGTCCAATGTACCCACTTACCGGTGCTTTAATACTAGTGAAGTTATAGTTTATTCTCGATGAACTCAGAGCAGCCTTTGCTTGCTCGACCTGTGCCGTTGCTGATTCATACGCAACTTGGGCAGACTTTAATTGGATTTCAGATACAACTTTACCTGCTACTAGTGGAGCAATTTTATCGATTTCTAATCTAGCTACTGCCTGATTTGCTAAAGCGACTTTTAATGCTGCATTGCTTCCATTGACTTGTTCAGAATATATCTCTGGTTTGATTGTAAAAAGAAGCTGCCCCTTTTGTACATAGTCTCCTTCTTTTACAAATACTTTTTCCAAATAACCTGAAATTTGTGGTTTAATATCTACATTAACACTTCCTTCTATTGAGCCTGGATATTGTGATTGAGTATCTTCATTACTTGTTTGAAGGATAATAAAATCAGTTTCAACTGCCTGTGACTGTCCTACTGCAGCTGAATCCGTCTTGCTTGATTCGCCGCCACAAGAGGATAGCATAATTGATGTGGCTATTGTGAAGAGAGCAAAATTCAGTTTACTATTCATGTGTTGTTGCGTTTACATTATTCATAATGCAAAACAAGCATAGCATCACCAAATTCTGAGTTAGTTTTATACCGAACTGTAATTATTGGGTGCTGAATAGTAAAATAGGCTTACTGAAAAGTTTAATGAAATCTACTTGATTAACTAAATGCTATATAGAACTTACTATCAAATGATATGAACTATTTATATATCAATCATACCCAAGCCACGTCTTTAGAAGAGGTGCCTTCTCTCTGCTTACGATCACCTCTACATCATAATTCTTCTTTAACTGGATTTTAAGTTTGTTGTTGAAATAATTATATATCTGCTCGATTGAATCGATGTGTATGATGAACTGCCTATTAGCCCTGAAAAATAGAGATGGATCAAGTTGCTGTTCCAACTCATCCATTGTCAGAGGAAGTGTTTCTTGAGTACCATTTAACAATTTGGCCTTAGTGATTTTGAGCTCAGAGAAGAAAAATACGATATCTGTTACTAATACAGTCTTAAATCCATCACGATATGGTAGTAGGAATCGTGTTCTATAGTTCTTAGGTCTGAAATCACTTAATAATCGTGTAATAGCATTCTGGTCTACCTTCGAAGCAATGATGTCGAATTTCTTGAAGGCTAAACTTAGCTCATCTTTTTCAACCGGTTTTAGCAAGTAATCAATACTATACTGTTTAAATGCCTTAATTGCAAATTCATCGTAAGCGGTAGTGAAAATAATAGGCACATCGACTTTTATCTTATCGAAAATCTCAAAGCTTAAACCATCAGATAACTTCACATCCATCATAATCAAGTCTGGAGAATCGTTAATTTGAAGCCATTCGATACTATCTTTAACAGTTTCGAGTATACCAAGTATTTTTACTTGTGAGCGTATACTTATTATCAGACGTTTAAGTCTTTCCGCATTGGGTCTTTCATCTTCAATAATTAAAATATTCATCTATATTTACTTAATTAATGGTATTGTAACTCTAAAAATCTTTTCATCTTGGTATACTATTGGCTTACCCCCCTTAAGTATATTATACCTACGTTCAATATTTTTCAAACCAATGCCAGAAGAAGGTATGTTTAATTCTAACGGACTCATCGTATTCTCTACAATAATCAAATTTTTATGAGCACTATAAATCCTTATTTTTAAAGGGTCATTTCTGAGCGTCTTATTATGTTTTAGTGCATTTTCGACAAGCATTTGTAGAGTTAATGGTGGTAGTTTTAAATACCTTTCTGAAGGTGAAATATCAATGTCAAAATCCACACCTTGACCAATACGTAGTTCTAATAAAAAAATATATGCATCCAAAAACTTCAATTCTTCTTCAAGTGAGATGGTGTTCTTTTTCGAATTAACCAGTAAATATCTATATATTTTAGAAAAATTTTCAGCGTAATCATATCCAAGCTGTTGGTCTTGAAGAATAAGTTCAGAAAGCACACTTAGATTATTAAATACAAAATGAGGATCTAACTGAAATTTAAGTGATTGTAGCTCTGTTTCTATAATAATTTGTTTAAGCTCCGTTGCTCTAATCGCCTCATTCTTCCAATTATTAATCATATAGTTCCCCGTATTAATTGTTACAATCACCCCTACAATCATTGTACTTACAACAAACCATCTGGTGTCTTCCAAACTGAAATTTAATACAAGTTCTTTTTGATCATGATTAGTTATAAAAATATATAATAATGCGATCAAAAGATGTATGCTAAATACAGCAAATAAGTTAAGACTAGCTTCAGCAAGTAAACGACGAACAGGAGACTCAGTCCAAGAAAGCACTTTGTTTAACCGCTTTCCAATGTATATACTAGTCTCAGATACCCCAATGCAAAATATCAATGTTGTACCTAAATCCAGTAAAATTTCACCAATAGACCGATGGAAAAACATCTTGACTGATGGCGAAAAAGGGTCCAGAATGTATGTGATTGCATATAGTAAGAAAAATGCAGACATTACAATCAATACACGTTTCCAAGTGTTACTAACAAAACTTTCTCCTATTTGTGCCATAAACTTCCTTTTTATATTTCATTCCTGATCTACATACTTCAAAAACAGTGTAAAATTTTTTGACGCAAAATTATGTAAGTGACCTTAATTACTCCAAATGATAAGAATGGTTTATGAAACATCATAATAAACGTTCGAAATGATTTTTCAGAAACCATTTTCTATTGATAATAAACCTATTATTATATTATTTGTAAGTTGTCATCAAACTTGTATATTTTCCGATTGTGTCGTGTTGCCGTAATTTCAATATAGTAGATTTTAAATTGTTTGAAATCTACTATATTGAAATTACGAAATACTAATCCCTGAAAAGGCTTTATAATTCCACATAAAATGTGAATATAACTTCAACCACAATTATTGTATGCCTAATCTAGCACAACTATCAATAATGAAAACTTTTCAGCAAAGATCTTTTTGATTAAAATATAAATTTATATGTTTTAATACGAGTCTGATTCCACATCATAGCCTTATTGATGAAAACAAAAAATCAAGTTGTTACTATATTAGGCCTTCTTAGACCTAATATAGTTAAAGAATATAAATAAAATATTCTTTAACTATATGATCCACCTAATTAGAATGAAAAATGGATAGATCCTTTTATAGTAAACATATCAGGTATTTTCCCTGAAGGAGATAAATGATCAAGGTAAGTTAAACGGTGAAAAGCTTGTAATCTAAATATTTTGAAGATATTATCAAGACCATATCCTACTTCCACAAAAGGTATATTTGGATTTAAACTTGAAAAATTAAATCTTGATTCATGTAAATTTGAAGAATGGGGAAGATTAGAACTTGACATTGTATCATCCATTACTTGTTGATTTTCATTGCTCTGACTACCAACCAAAACATTGACAGTGGCTAGTAAACGCCATTTTAACTGTCTAATCGCAGGAATTCTATTGAATAGTAATCCTTCGAAGTTATGGTTGTATTGAAAGGAAACAAACTTATCGCTTACGAATTCAAAGTAGTGCATAGTATTAAAGGCTGCACGGTTAAAAAAAATTGTTTGATTTCCTAAATGTGGATACAATAAAGGCGCTGGTAATTTAGAAGGTGTATATCCCGCAGTCAATAAATATGATGAACGTCCAAGTGTACCCAATCTAAATGTTTGGAATACCTTTGCAGTAAATTTGTGATAATCAAAATCTCCATTTAGGAAGCCTTTTAAACCTTTTTGATAAGTAAGTGTAACCACTGGCACTCGTTTTGTTTCCAACGTGACACGCTCATTCCCATCCATTATATAGGTTTCATTCTTCGCAAACCTCGCCTCAATTGTTAGAAAAGTATCATCATAGTAGTCTCTTGAAGGCGACAGTTGTCCCATTTCAGGATTTGTACGGTACTTAAAATCGAAAAGAGGATCAAAGTTTCTCTGAATCAAAGATGCGGAGAAAGTTAAACCTTTTGTTGGCTCTGTTTTGATAAATGTTTCATTTTCTCTTCTATAAAATGCTCCGGAGAATACCCCCCATCGTGTAAATGCATAGAAAATTTTATTATCGCCTATTAATTCGGAAGTTAGTCCTATCCTCTCTAAATCATACGTGTGGCGTACTCCAGCTACTGTCCAATGTCTTCTTGAAAGTATATAATTTACTTCTCCACTATATTTCATTTTTAAATCACGAGTACCAATTCCTGCAAAACCTTTTAATACTAAGCGCTTGCTAAATGCAGCATTAGTTCTAAAGCCCATCCGAAAACGAAGGCCTTCAATACGGTTGAATGCAACAGAGTAAAGATACGGGCCTATTTCAAGGCCATCGAAGCGCTTATATCCGCTGGTAATAAGTTCCGCTATTTCAACGTATGTTTTTACGATTGGAACATTCCTTACTGTATCTATCAATTTCGAGGCTAAAACATCTTGGGCGCTGAAAGGCTCATGACGTGCTTGTTCCCAAAATTTAGGGTCAGGTTCTTTCGAATCATCAGATATTTCTACAGGAATATCATAAAATGATAGGGGTTTAGGTTGGTTAACCAGAAAATCTCTATTTGAAATATACATTTTCAAAAGCATCCCAGCCGAATTTTTTGAGATTTCAGCAATATCTATTAAGAATCTAGTTTTAGCAGGTAACCATGCTCCTTCTGGAGTTTCGGTTAACTCTTGAGAGATTTTGACTTTATCTATAAAGTTAATATTTGCTTCCTTTCCAACTGTAGCATCTATCTGTACTAATGCGAAAGATGTTGTATCGATATAGGCTTTCCCACTAAACACTAAGTCTTTGTCATTTTTAGGGTCAAATTCTATTCCATAGCAAATATGTCCATCGATATCTGTTGTATCCGACAGATACCACTGGTAAGAGCCTTTCCAATTTTCTCCGATTGGGGATGTAATGTCTTTTCCCAAAAATGCTACGTAGTTATTATAGAAGTTGTAGTTTGCAAATAAGTTTCCTCCTACCAACTGTGATACAAACCCCCCTTCTTTTACTCCAACACCTTTTATATTATTTTTCAGTACTAGCTCTTTTCGACGAGAAGGGCTTTCACGGTAATAAAATTTTGAAACAGTTTCAGCAATAAAGGTTGGCACTACAGCCTTACCATCTTCACCAGCAATTTTTTCAAACTTGCTAATGGCTCCTTGAATTTGTTTCATCACCTTCTTTTCCTTAAACTTCTCCGAGATATTATCCACATCTAACTCAACTTTCGAATAGGAATTATACTCATATGCAGAAAGTCTCTTACGATCATTTTTGTCGCTATTCTCACGAAGTTTACGAAGTATTTTGAATGCAGGATTTTCGCCTGAATATACATACACTTCGGATAGAGATTTGGCTTCACTTGCAAGTTGAAAATCAATTGTTTGATCTGCGACTTTTTTGTTTAGAGCCTTGACACGAGTTTTATAACCTACTGAACTAACGTATAAGGAGTCTCCAAGCTCCTTTGCCCGAATTATAAAAACACCATCAAAATTGGCTTGAGAACCTATGTTTTTACCTTTGATACCAATAGTAGCAAAAGGTAATGGATCTCCGTTTTTTGCATCTGTTACTCTACCTTTTATTACGAATTGAGCTTTAGTTGTCATTGTAGTTAAAAGAATAAAGATGGTAGCAAAAGCTTTTGTAATCAAAAATAGATTTTTAGTGTACATGTAGTAATACAAATGAATATTGGTTTCAACATTTTTAATAGAACCACTATGGCGAAAATGCTATACAAACTATAATTAAATATTTTATGGACTGTTAAGATATCTATAGTGACGTGGATCTATTTGCTTAAAAAGAATAAAGAATTCATAATTGAAAACCTATATATCTTAAACCTAACTTTTAAAACGAGCCTTGTTAGTAGCTCTTACTGGTGCAAAAGTTGCTGATTTAGTATTCCGCAAGTAAACCTAATTGCCCCAAGTGGTAATAATGACTTCTGAAACATCAAAATAGATGTCTGAAATGATGTTGATAAGCTGTTATATGTTGATGAAAAATTTCTATAAACATGGACAATCCGATGTAAGAATATACTTATAAAGGTGTATATTTTAATCAATTTATGATTGTTGAAAAGCTTAAATAAGTGTTTAATATAAGCATATGGAATATATGTTTAGAAAAATGAAAACATTGAAAACATATATGTTTTCATATAGTATCAATTAGGAAACATCGTTCAGGAAAATGAAAACGTTGAAAGCACAGATGTTTTCATATAGTATCAATTAGGAAACATCGTTCAGGAAAATGAAAACGTTGAAAGCACAGATGTTTTCATATAATATCAATTAGAAAACATCGTTCAGAAAAATGAAAACGTTGAAAACACAGATGTTTTCATGTAATATCAATTAGAAAACATCGTGTTTTAAAATCAATTATATGATATAATATCATAGGTTAATATTTCTCTTAATCTAAGCGTACTAGATCTTATATTGATCGAACTAAACTTATATTAAAGGGAATAAACTAATAAGCTAGCTGTAAAGGGAGTGTTCACTAAACTGTGTCAGGGATTTTAGTTAGCTAAAATCTTCTTGATAAATTCTATCTTCAAAAGTAATTAAGTACTCAGACAAATTAAATGTTGAATTTACTTCCGACGTTCTTATGTAAGCTTCCCCAAAAATAGTACGGATTAAAAGTTTAAAAAGTGTGATATTTTTTAACTTTAGGTAAGTATTATGAAAAGGAGCAAATTTAGTCCGACCGAAATTGCCAAGATTCTTAAGGAATTTGAATCTGGCAAGTCCTTAGACACCATTGTTCGGGAATATGGGGTCAGTAAGGTAACATTTTATAAATGGCGTCAGCGTTATGGCGGCATGGAAGCGAGCGAACTCAAGAAGGTCAAACAACTTGAAGAAGAGAACGCCAAACTCAAGCGCATGTATGCAGAACTAGCCTTGGAGTTGGATATGGCAAAATATGTCATAGAAAAAAAGCTCTAAAGCCTTG
>NZ_NJFZ01000028.1 GCF_002270355.1 Flectobacillus sp. BAB-3569
CTAACGATTCAAGCCTTTTTCGAGTTTGACTAAAGAGAAAATTATCAATGATAGTAGATGTCCATTTTTTGGAACGTAACAGATTACTAATGCGTTTTGTCCCAGCGGGAGCATGTGAAAAACCGCAAATATAGCCACCTAACTCACTAAGCAATAAGCCCATAGAGTTGTGTCGATGCAACTATTAAATCGTAAAAAGTACGAACTAAACGCTTATCCAGAACAGAATCTAACGATAACTGGACGTCAGCAAGATAAAGATCAAGTTTATGAAGAAGTAAATGAGAGAGTCTTGACTTACTCGATTTTATGTCATTATTTTGTAGAAATGCTTTATGCATAGAAACCTCCTGTTTGTTTGTGTTTGTCGTGATTCACAAAGTAAACAAGGAGGTTTCGTTTTTAAAAGTCTTCACGAAAAATTCGGGATGACTCATGTTTTCGGTCAACAACAGAAACATTTTGCCTAATGCCTACCGCTAAAAGCCTAAAGCTCCTTTAGTACTTCAAATGCTGTATTTTCAATAAATCTAGGATTATTACTTTTCCCGAAGTTATTTCAATTAACCCTTCCTGTTTAAAATCTGAAAGTGTTCTTATCAGCGACTCGGTAGCTGTACCTGCAATTGATGCCAAATCCTCTCTCGAGAGCTGTACCACAATATCGCTTGTCTGATCTGGATGAATATGCTTGGCATAAAACACTAGGGACTCTGCTACCCTTTTTCTCAAAGAATTATAGGCCAATCCCAACAGATACTTTTCTTGTTGAATAATTTCTTGCGCCATCCATTGAATCAGCCCATTAGCCATGGCGCGGTTTTGATGGATAGCTTGTAAAAACAAATCCTTAGGCACATAGAGTAATTCCGTTTCCTCCAACGCTACTGCTGTTTCGGCGTATGAACTAGCACTTAATAAGGCCTGAATGCCCACAAAATCTCCTACTTTATAGAGACCAGTTACGAGTTCTTTACCTTCATTATTTTGTAAAATCACCTTGATTTTTCCTGACTGAACATAATATAAGCGAGTAGCGTCATCGCCTTCAGCATAGATTACCGATTTCTTTTTGTAATGATGCGGGCGTTTATCTTCGAGCAATTGTTGTAAACCTTCGGTAAGATAGGCATAGTTAAAATTGTTGCTCATATGCACCTCCTCTACTGGAACAAGCGGTGCTACACCTTGCTGCTGATGCTCTACTTTGCTTAAACGAGTCTCTATGGCTGAAATCAATTCTACCTCATCGAAGGGCTTAGTCAAATAATCATCAGCGCCTAATTCCATGCCTTTCCTGAAGTCTCCTCTTTCTGACTTTGCCGTCAACAAAATCACAGGAATACTATTTAAAGTAGGGTTTTTATGTAGAACCTTCAGCACACCATAGCCGTCCAATACTGGCATCATCAAATCACAAATCACCAAATCGGGTTGACATTGTAAGGCTTTCTCAACTCCAATTTTTCCATTTTCGGCGGTGTAAACCTCATAGTTAGACAATTCAAGAATTTCGGCGGTATTTCTCCGTAACTGGTCATCGTCTTCTATGAGCAATATTTTTTGCATGTTCTTGGGGATTTTTTACTCATTATCAACTTACAGACTTTCTTTTATTTCTTGCATAATCTTAGAAAGATAGAAATTCAAAGGTCTGTCTATAGAATTCTCATCCAATTTGCTCATACTCAAGGATTCTTCCAAAAGTGCAGTGAGCGTTTTCACATTTTCTAAAATCGACTGGATATGTTCTTCTTGTTTTTGCACATTCCCAATCTTATTGTATTTACTCAAAAGATTTGCCGATGACGATATTATGCCTAGCGGAGTTCTAAATTCATGAGAAGCAAAAGTAATAAATTGAGACTTTAGCTCATTAAGTCGATGCTCACGATGCAAGGCCTCAGATAACTCATATTGCGAACGCTCCAACTTGGTAAGAGTTTCGAGCAAGGCAGCAGTGCGGTACGAAATCACTTGATCAATCTGGTTTTTAAAATATTCACGACCTTTGATTCCGTTCTCTTTTTCAAATTGTAAAAGTTTCTCCAAATTAATGATACGAGTAATGAGATACGTTTGAGAATTATATTGAAAAGTATCAATGTTAATGATAGCCCAAAATGTGGTACCATCATGAACTTTACATTGTACTTCCTCCGACCATTGTTCGCCTTCTTCTAAGCTTTTTCTCAGTTTCGCATTTTGCTCACTTGTAATGGGGGTTTCTCGTACTTCAATACCATATTTTTCTGTAAACTCTTTCTCATCTCGAACTTTAAATAACTCTAAACCAGACTGGTTAACCAGCACAACTTCGTCGGTTTCATAGTTATAGATACTCACAAAAACATTTAAGTGAGTAAGCAAAGCTTCGAGTATTGCATCTTTGAGTGTTGGGTTAAGCATGAATTTAGGACTGGATATTAATTTATATGTGAATCGTTTTGGTCTTCTTCTATGATTTATACTCAGGGTATTTTAGGGCGTCTTTCCGCTAAAATCCAGCCTGATAACACAACACAATTTGACTAATATACAAAGAGATTTCTACAAAATTCAGATTCTCATCTATGATAAATCCTGACGACTATCATAATTAAACCTTGAATCTGGTCAAGGTTTTAGAAGCTCCCAAATGCGAACTTTGTGACATCAAGTGGTAGATTTACTTCATACTTGTAGGTTTAGAGGTTAAAAAAGAAAGCAGTCTTGATGTTCAGGACTGCTTTTTTGTGTTAAATTTGGTCAAAAATAATCCCATTTAATCCCGCTTGTATTTTGAAAGAGTTAATTGGGTTTTTCGGAGAAAAACTCTCCGTTGAACATTCCTCTGACTACATTTCTTTTATTGAAGAATTCTATAACAATGCGCCCAATGCCTATCACTCATTGGACGCTGATGGCTACTTCTTGAAAGTGAATGATACCGAGCTTAAAATGCTGGGATATACCCGCGAAGAGCTTATTGGGAAAAAACGCTTCTTCGATCTCCAAATCACCCTTCTCACAGAAAACGCTGAGGAATTTTATCGCCAATTCAAGCAAACAGGTTCTACTCGAAATCTTGAACTAGAACTGGTTTCCAAAACAGGTAATCATATACAAGTGCTGCTCAACGCCAATGCTATTTATGACAAAGACGGCAAATTCATAGCCAGTAATTCGGTGATTGTAGATATTACTCATAAAAAAGCCTTAGAAAAGGAGTTGATGGAGAAAAACCAAGAACTTAATCATCTCAACGAACAGCTTTTTCACACAAATCAAGAAAAAAATCGCTTTATAGGCATTGCTTCACACGACTTACAAAATCCCATTACCAACATTAAACTTATTGCTGGAAAATTCAGAAAAACGGCTCAAAATCTGACTGATAGCCAAAAGCGATGGATTGATGAGTTGGTGAGTACTTCTGAGAGAATGTCTTCGCTTATCAAAAATATGTTAAGCGTCAATCGACTCGAACGTGAGTCTATCTCACCTGAAATAGATTTCCATAACATTGTCCAAATACTAACAACCTCTCTAAATAGATTTGAGGAAATTGCTAATAGAAAAGGAATAAGTCTACATTTTGAAAGCCAAGTTCCCATATTCATGGCTCAGACAGATCAGGAATATCTTACCGAAATCATCGATAATTTGGTCTCAAATGCCATCAAGTTTTCGTATGCCGATTCCTCTGTCTCTGTAAAATTGGAGTGTACAAGTAGCTATTTCGAGATTGCGGTACAAGACCAAGGACAAGGGATTTTACCTGAAGAAATGAATTTATTGTTTGGTCGTTTTCAAAAATTGAGTGCCAAGCCTACCTCCAACGAATCATCTACTGGCTTGGGACTTTCTATCGTAAAAGAATTAGCAGAACAACTGGGCGGAACAGTAAGCTGCGACAGCCAAATCGGAAAAGGTACTTGTTTTACCGTAAAGTTTAAGAGTTAATCATAGATGTATGAACTAAAAAGAGACGCATTTTCATACGTCTCTATATTTGCTGATAGCCGAAAGCTCAAAGCTACAAGCCTATTAGCATTCAGTCGCACTCAATGCCAAGCCAGCTTCGGAAGTTTCTTTATATTTTTTGGACATATCTTTACCTGTTGCCTTCATTACTTTAATCACACTATCGAGTGAGATTTTTTGTAAAGAACTATCCCCTGCCGTTGCCAGTAAAAATGCATTATAGGCTTTTACAGCTCCCATGGCATTGCGCTCGATACACGGAATCTGTACATAGCCCCCAATAGGGTCGCAGGTCATACCCAAATGGTGTTCAATCGCAATTTCGGCTGCCGACTCCATCGCATGAATACTTTTGGTAGCACAATACGTCAGCATAGCCGCTGCCATAGCCGAAGCCGAACCAATTTCGCCCATACAGCCCATTTCAGCACCCGAAATACTTGCATTATGTTTTACTAAAAAACCAACAGCCGCAGCCGCCAACATTCCTTCACGCATCTCGTTAGGAGAATAATGGAAATGATTTTTTAGTAAATAGGTTATGCCAGGGATTACTCCCGATGCCCCTGAAGTTGGCGCGGTCACAACAATATTTCCTGCTGCATTTTCTTCGGAAGCTGCCAAGCAGTAAGCATTTAAAAATATCAAAAAACTATCACTTGTAAGTGCCAATTTTTTGGCCTTTTCGTAAAGTAACGGCGCTTTTCTACGTAGTTTGATTGTCCCAGGCAACATGCGTTTATCTTTTAAACCACGCTTTACGGCCTTGTGCATAAAATCCAAAATCGCATCTAGCTTTTTATCTATCTCTTTACGCGTCGCCCCCGTCAAAGCAATCTCGTTGGCATACATCAGCTCTGAGAGTGTCAAATTATGACTTTGCAAGAGCGATTTCAACTCCTTCATATTAGTATAAGGATATTGAGGCGTTGCGGTGCTGGCCGAAACTTTTTGACCTTTGCGATAGATAAAGCCTCCTCCTACCGAGTAATACTCATGTTGTAAAACAACTATATCGTCCTGTATAAGCTTCAGTACCATTGTATTGGCATAAGGAGAATCATATTTTACTTTTTCAAATACAATACTCTCAGCCGAAATAGGAATCTCTATTTCATGAACTTTTACAGGATATTGCTCTGTTATGTCTTTAAGAAGATTGGAAAATAAAACAGGATCACAAGCTTCGGGAGTCCAGCCCAAAAGACCCGCAATAACAGCACGGTCGGTGCCATGTCCCTTACCTGTAGCACTTAGCGAACCATACAAATGAATTCGTATTTGCATTGAAGCGTTTACTTGTGAAGCAGAAAGAGCATTTAGCTCCTTTAAAAAATCATAGGAAGCCTTCATTGGCCCGATAGTATGTGAGCTTGAAGGACCAGGCCCAATTTTGAATAAGTCAAAAATGGAAGTGGTTATCGGATTTTTTATCATAGTTGTTGTTGAAGAAGTTGATTCCTTAAAATCCTTTGGCATTACCAGAGATAAAAAGGATGACGAAATTAGAGATTTTTTATAAAATCCGAGCAAAGATATTCGCTTATATTTTAGGTAGTTTGTTGGTGATGAGTAAGCTGTCTTACCTAAAACCTACAATGGTCTACCAAAACACTAGATAAACTATTTTTTTATTTCAAAACATGAATAAACTATCATATATTTGTATACTAAAGTTCTGATTACTAGAATTTATTTGTATTCGAAACTATTAGAATCATCCCTTTCAAATATTAAAATACTTTTTGCTATGGCAGCTGTAGCCTACAAAATCAACAAAGAAAAACTCGAAAAAGCCGCTTTTATTCTCAAAACGGTAGCACACCCTACGAGGTTAGCTATCGTAGATTTGTTATCGATGCAAGAGCGTCTTTCGGTAAATGAAATATGTACAATTCTAGAATGTGAACAGTCATTACTTTCGCATCACCTTATCAATATGAAATTAAAAGGAATCTTACGCTCAGAAAAGGATGGACTCAATGTATTCTATTCTTTAAAAGAACGTGATGTCACCAAGTTAATTGAATGTATTGAGAATTGTAATTGTAATTTTTAGGGCTGGAAAATTATCAACCTAGGAACAGATTTAGCCAGAAAACATAAGATTTTACTTATCTCTTTTCTGGCTTTTTTGAGAAAGTATACATGAAAAAACATTCATATAATCATTTAGTTATAACTTACCAAAAATATGAATAAAGACTATTGGAACGAGCGTTATGCGCAAGGGCAAACAGGCTGGGATTTGGGAAAAGCTTCTCCTCCTCTTGAAAATTATATAAGGCAGTTAGACAACAAAGATCTTAAAATTCTTTTGCCTGGTTGTGGAAATGGATACGAAGCATTACTAATGGCAGAATTGGGTTTTACCAATCTGACCGTTTTGGATATAGCTCCTTTAGCGGTAGAAAAGCTCCAGCACAAACTACAGAGTTATCCATCGGTTAGGATTCTTTGTGAAGATTTTTTTGAACATGTAGATAGCTATGACCTAATTTTGGAGCAGACCTTCTTTTGTGCTTTGCCCCCATCGATGCGAAAACAATATGCACAAAAAATGGCTGAACTTTTAGCTCCACAAGGTAAATTGGTAGGATTATTATTTGCCTCAGAATTTGACAAGGCAGGTCCACCATTTGGTGGAACAACAGAGGAGTATTTGCAACTATTTAATCCTTATTTTAAAAGTGAAATTTTAGAACCATGCCATAATTCAATTCGCCCACGACAAGGCAATGAGTTATTTATCAAATGGGTAAAAAAGGATTTGTAAGTATTAATTTGCATTAGGCTGTAAGCTATAGGCATTAGGCAAAAAGCTTAAATTATTTCATGAAAAATTCTTTTCAACTTTTAGCCTACAGCATAAAGTCTAGCGTCTAATGCTGGTAAAATAAGATTGTTTTATTATCTAGTTTGAGACTTAGGCTTGGACGAGTGAGTAAAACGACCTTCTATTAACTAATAACAGCTTTCTATTAACCAACAACGGCCTAAAGCCAATAGCTAATTCATTCCATGAACAGTTCATTTGAAAATATCATCAACTCAGACAAGCCTGTTTTGGTTGATTTTTTTGCCACTTGGTGCGGACCATGTAAAACAATGACACCTATTTTGGAAGACCTTAAGAAACGATTGGGCGAGGATATCAAAATCATTAAAATAGACGTGGACAAAGCTCAATCTTTGGCACAAGAGCTTCGTATTAGTGGTGTCCCAACCTTAATTCTGTACAAAAATGGACAGCAAGTTTGGCGACAGTCGGGTGTAGTTCCTGTACACCAGCTGGAATATACGGTTAAGCAATTTGCTTAACTTTCTTGAAAAGGATATCCTTTAGGCATTAGGTTAAATAGATTCAAGCATAACCTTTAGCTGATGGCATAAAGCCTAATACCTATTGCGGACAAAATTAACTTATCTTTCATATTAACGAATCATCTGAATAACTCTATGAACAACGATAGCAAAATCGGGGCAATGGTCAAAGGCAAATGTCCACAATGCCATAAAGGTAAATTATTTACACACCCATGGTGGAATATATTCAAATTTGATAAAATGCACGAACATTGCTCAGAGTGCGGACTGCGTTATGAGCGTGAGCCGGGGTTTTTCTATGGTGCCATGTATGTAAGTTATGCGTTTACAGTTGGGATTATGCTCGTAGGTGGCTTTGTGATTTATAACTTCTTTGGTGATCCTGAACCACTTGGGTATATTATTCCTATTGTTCTAATTTCGTTGCTATTTGTTCCTTTCAACTTCCGTATTTCCAGAGTATTATTTTTATATCTTTTCTCAGGGATCAGTTATAAAAGTCAAAAAAAAGATGAGTAAACTCTCATAATCAATTACTTTTGTATCAGGAGTCTACTAAATTAGTAGACTCCTGATACAAATAGTATTTCTTTCCAAGATTGATTAAATGAGATTAAAATTTATCCTATGTACCTTCTGGGTATGTGCATCTTACCATGCCCAAGCTCAGAACTATAACCACTTTGCCGTTTGGACACGTCTGGCTTTACAGAAAAATATTTATAAAAATTTTGAAGTAAACGTCGAATATCATTTCAGAAGACAAAACGATTATAGAGATACCCCCGCAAATCCTTTTGCATTGCCCTTATTAGAGGCATATCGACTAGGAATTGTACACCGAGGGCAAAATATAACTGTCTCTTTGTTTAATTCCTTCTTTCATTCTTATCCACTATATGCAAAAACTTCTGACTTCAATAGAAAAGATCGTTGGGAATTTCGCCCCTTTTTGATGACAGAATGGATTCACTCACTTAGTCCTAAATGGTTAGTTAGACTTCGTGGTGGGTATGAATATCGTCTTTTCAAAAACGATGACAATGAATGGAATGAGTCTCAAGGACGTGCTCGCCTGCGAGGCCAGATACGTTATATTTTTAATCCCAAGAATAACCTATTCCTAAGCGAGGAGCTTTTACAAAACGTTCCACCCAATGTCCCTGCCAATTCTTTTAGCCAAAATCAGCTGTACTTGGGATATTCACATAATTTTTCCCCTCACTTTACTCTAGAAACAGGCTATATGTGGAATCATCGACAACGCAGTTCGCTGATTGAGTTTGATGAAGAACACAGTATTCAAACACATTTTATTGTGAGGTTGTAAAGTGTTCTGTCTTTGAGTGAGCATGACGATTTTATGATATTAGCTTATTTTATTTGTGTTTTCAATAAAATGCTATTTTCATGAAATCGAAAAAACTAAATCTATTCTTAAAACTTTTCTGTGGAGGGTATATATGCCTGTTTTCTTTTACACAAAATACTTTTTCTCAAGAACTATACCCTGTAAAGCTTTCTCCTAAAACATGGCATAACCAAGAATTAGAATTGCGTTATCACCCTGAGGGTAAAGACTTTGTGATTACCAATGGGAAGCGCTTGTTTACGCGTGCGCTCTATGGCACCAATACAGCATTTCGTGTCGAAACAGGCGACCGTCCTGAATTTGCCTTGTATATGCCCGGTATGGGTGGCAACTTCAAGCTAGGTATTTCGGTCAACCAACAATGTAAATGGCTAACGCAAGCCGACAGTATCATTGCTCGCTATCGAGCTGGCGCAAGGCTCTATACTATCAAAGATGCTCTATTGGGAAATGGCACTCTCGAAATTGAGATATTAGCTTTAGCTGATGGGGAAGGTTTTATTTTAAAAACTCAAGGCAAGAATCTCCCGAAATCAACAGAGTTATATTGGGCATTTGGGGGAGCAACAGGCAAAAAATTTTCCAGAGATGGAGATATGGGTCCCGACCCAGAATCAAACTTTTATCTACACGCTAACAATTGTAAAGACAACCAATATGTAATTCCTGAAAAAGGGAAATTCATCCTCAAATATGGCACTGGCTTGCCAGCTACAGGCGATGGGCGATATTTTGCAGAAGATGCCAAACAGCCTGTCAAACCAAGCAAAGAACAAATTCTACAAGGCACTTTCCCTAGCGAATCAGCACTCAAAATTGCAGATGCTCGAGCCTTGGCTTCTCCCCTATCTTTATATCAATCACAAGCTGAAAAAGCTCCTGTCATTTGTGGAAAACTGGCTGTAGAAGACCAATTCGACTATTTCTTTACAATTTATAATCCCGCTACCAAAGCCGACATTCAGTACGAAAAGCTACCTCGTATTTTTCAAGAAGCCGAAAAGACCCGTGAAACCTTAGCCAATCGTATCCAAATCAATACTCCTGACCCGTTCATCAATACGATTGGAGGTACTTTAGCCATTGCCTCCGATGCCATTTGGGATTCGCCCACCTATATGCACGGTTCAATTGGCTGGCGTATGCGTTTGCCAGGTTGGCGTGGTCCGTACACTGCCGATGTGCTGGGTTGGCACAATAGAGCCAAAACGCATCTTGAAGCCTATGCTTTATCACAATTTACTACCCCACTTTATGGTCCTATCAAACCCGATAGCACCATGCATTTTGCCCGAAGTACCGAAAAATCAGGCGTAGGAATGTTTAGCAATGGTTACATCAATCGTGACCCGAATGGCGCTAATCTACGACCACACCATTATGACATGAATTTGGTATATATCGACCAGTTAGTACGCCATTTTGCTTGGACAAAAGATACTACTTTCATGCGCCAAACATGGTCGGTTATCAAAAGGCATTTGGACTGGGAAGTAAGAAATTTTGACATCGACAAAAACCATCTATTTGATGCCTATGCCGCTATTTGGGCAAGTGACGCCCTTCAGTATAGCGGTGGTGATGTAACGCATACTTCGGCTTATAATTATTTGGGTTTTAAAAAAGCCGCACAAATAGCCAAATTGATGGGCGACAATCCCAATCCTTATCTGGAAAAAGCTGAAAAGATTTTGAAAGCAATGAATCAAATTTTATGGATGCCACAAAAAGGAACTTTTGCCGAGTTTAAAGATGCCCTAGGGAATAAGCTACTTCATCCTTCAGCAGGTATTTGGACGATTTATCATAGTATCGACTCAGAAGTACCTGACAAGTTTCAAGCTTATCAAATGCTCAGGTATGTAGACAATGAAATTCCACATATTCCAATTAGAGCAAAAGGGTTAGAAGACAAAGGTTACTATACACTCTCTACCACCAATTGGATGCCCTATATGTGGTCATTGAACAATGTGGCTTTGGCAGAATCAATGCACCTAATTTTGGCAAATTGGCAAGCTGGTCGCACAGACGAAGCTTTTAAGCTCTTCAAAAGTGAGGTATTACAATCCATGTATTTAGGAGGAAGTCCTGGCAATATTGTGCAGATTTCGTACTTTGATGCTGCACGAGGCGAGGCTTATCGAGACTTTGCTGATCCTGTTGGTATGTTCTCTCGAGCTTTGGTTGAGGGTTTATTTGGTATCGTTCCAGATGCACTCAACAACACCTTATTGATTCACCCTGGCTTGCCTGCCACTTGGGATTTTGCTTCTTTCAAAACACCTGATATTAGTTTTGATTTTAAAAGAAAACAAAAAACGGATACTTATATTATTGCTCCTACTCTTCCCACAAAAGTAGGTCTCAAATTTCAGGTATTGGCGCAAGGACAAGTAGAGCAAGTATTGGCAAATGGTAAAAGTGTTTCTTGGACAAACGTCATTGAGGCTGTGGGTAAACCTATGATTGAAATATCACTTCCTAATTTGCCAACATATGAAATCATCATCGTATGGAAGGGAGAAAAACCTATTTTACCAACACAAGAAAATGTATATGTTAATCATTCTGAAATCATTAGAACGTTTACAAATGCCAAAGTAGTAAAGATTTTTGATGCTCAAAAAGTATTAAGAAATATTCAAGTAGCTAAAAGTCAATTCACAGCCCAAATACAAGCTCCTGAGGGAAATTATACGGTTTTTGCTCAACTCCAGCAAGGCCGTTTATCATGGTGGATGCCCATATGTTTTAAGGTAAAACCAGCTATTGAGTTAGTAAGTACGCATGAAAAAGAAGAAAATATTACCAAGTTTTGTCTTCAAAATAACACCTCAAATCCTCTATTGGCACAGGTGTTTATCAATCATTTTAAAGCTCATTTAAAAATAGAAGCAGGTAAGTTATCAGATACCATTGTTATTTCTGAAAACGATTTACTATGTGGAACCAACCAAGTGCGTATTGTTTTTGGAAAAAATCAAACACTTGAAACTACTTTAGTCAATTGGAAAGGCAAACTACAGCTTCGTCAGGAAACAGTAGATATTTCTCCCTTTTTTAATGATAAAGTCACTCAAATTTTTCAAAATAAATACCTTTCGCCGCGCCCACAAGCTACGACTTTGCAATTACCTTGGCAAGGTATTGGTGACTGGCCACATCCACACGAAAGCTTTGAGGTAAAAGATGAAGGATTGAGAAAACTGGCACAAACTAATGACCAATTCGAGTTGTCTCAGGGGATTCGTTTTAAAACACCTTCTGACCCAAAGGCCCACAATATTGTTTTTACCTCACAATGGGATAATTATCCTAACGAAAAAGTGATTCCATTATCTGGAAGTGCCTCACATGCTTGGTTTTTGATGGCAGGCTCGACTAATCCTATGCAAAGTCAGCTAGACAATGGCATTATAACAGTCCAATACACTGATGGCACAGAAGAGCTGTTAGCCTTGCGTAATCCTGAAACGTGGTGGCCTATCGATCAAGATTATTTCACAGATGATTTTGCCTTTAAACTCAAGCAAGCACGTCCAATTAGAATACACCTTGCAACAGGAAAAATAGTAGACGGACAAGAATCTAAGATGTTTTGGAATGGAAAAAAAATAGAAGGTGGCGCAGCAACAATATTAGATATGCCTCTCAATCCGAAGAAAATACTCAAGAGCGTCACACTCAAAACCCTTACAAACGATGTAGTAATAGGATTGATGAGCATCACACTGGGACATTAGTGAGTGTTGAATTTGGAGTGCGGAGTGAGGAATTGAGAAAATGAAGAATGCAGAGTTTGGAGTGCATAGTTGTACTTAAGTTAGTACGCAAAATAAAGTTTAAGATTGTGCTTTAAGCTTTCAGGTATCGGCTTTCGGCGGTGGGCTATGGGAAAATGCATGTCCGTGGTCGTTAAAAACATTTTAACACTCTTTGCCTTGTGCCCGTTGCCTTGTCCCTAAAACACAAAATTTAAAGTTTATGGGCAAAATAAAATTCAACTATTTGGCTTTCGACTTTCAGCAATGAGCTTTCAGCAAAAATATTCCCAATGAATTCAAACAAGATTTTGGCTTAACGCCTAAAGCTTACAGCCCATAGCGTATTAACTCTATCATCTCTAAGCAGCAGCCCCCTATACCCGAAAGCCCATATCCGACACCTGATAGCCCCAAGCTAAAAAAGGCTCTGCCAACATACGTCAGCAGAGCCTTTTAATATACTCAATCAGAGATGATTATTTCTTCTTCTCTAATTTTTTCTTAGCTTCTTCACGAGCTGAGTCTTCCATTTGAGCTTTCAAAGCAGTTAAAGCGTCTAAGTCACCCAAAGTTGATTTCTCAACAGAGCTAGTAACTTTTTCTACATCCTTAGCAGTCTTTTTCTTCTCTTCTTGAACAGCCTCTTCTTTCGCGTCGTTGAAAATTCTTGTGTGAGAAAGAGCGATTTTACGATCTTCTTTGTTGAATTCGATTACTTTGAAGTCAAGTTGTTCACCAGCTTCAGCAACAGAACCATCTTCTTTCACCAATTGTTTCAACTGTACAGAACCTTCGATACCGTAA
This sequence comes from Flectobacillus sp. BAB-3569, assembly GCF_002270355.1. Lineage (GTDB taxonomy): Bacteria > Bacteroidota > Bacteroidia > Cytophagales > Spirosomataceae > Flectobacillus > Flectobacillus roseus. The sequence continues at coordinate 13,237 of NZ_NJFZ01000028.1, forward strand.
GGCAATTCCAAAGTAGCTCCTTTGTCATTTTTCGCAACGATAGTTGCTTTGTGAACAGAACCTACAGTGAAGATTGATTCAAAAGTATCCCAAGGGTTTTCTTCCAATTGTTTGTGACCTAAAGCCAAACGACGGTTGTCTGCGTCAAGCTCCAATACCACAACGTCTAATTTCTCACCAACTTTGATGAACTCAGAAGGGTGTTTGATTTTCTTAGTCCAAGACAAGTCAGATACGTGAACCAAACCATCGATACCTTCTTCCAATTCAAGGAACAAACCGAAGTTTGTCAAGTTACGTACAGTACCAGTGTGCTTAGTACCTACAGCGTATTTGCTCAACAAATCTTGTTTAGTCCAAGGATCTTCAGTCAATTGTTTGATACCCAATGACATTTTACGCTCAGAGCGATCCAAAGTCAATACAACTGCTTCGATTTCGTCACCTACTTTCAAGAAGTCTTGTGGGTTACGCAAGTGTTGCGACCAAGACATTTCTGAAACGTGGATCAAACCTTCAACACCTGGCAATACTTCTAAGAAAGCACCGTAATCAGCAACGTTTACAACTTTACCTTTTACTTTAGAACCGATTTCTACTGTAGCTGCCAAAGCATCCCAAGGGTGAGCTTGCAATTGTTTCATACCCAAAGAGATACGTTTCTTGTTCTCGTCGAAGTCCAAAACAACCACTTGGATTTTCTGATCCAATTTAAGCAACTCTTGTGGATGGTTGATACGACCCCAAGAAATATCTGTGATGTGCAACAAACCGTCAACACCACCTAGGTCGATGAACACACCGAAGTTAGTCATGTTCTTGATAACACCTTCAAGAACTTGTCCTTTTCAAGGTTGTTCAAGATCAATTGACGTTGTTCTTCAAGGTCTTTCTCGATAAGAACTTTGTGAGAAACAACAACGTTATCGTTAGCATGGTTGATTTTAACAACCTTAACTTCCATTTTCTTACCAACGAAGATATCAAAGTCACGGATTGGTTTCACATCGATTTGTGAACCTGGCAAGAACGCCTCAACACCGAAGATATCAACGATAAGACCACCTTTAGTACGACGCTTAACGAAACCATCGATAACGATATCTTGCTCAAGAGCTTCTTCGATGTTTTTCCATGCAGTCATTACTTTAGCCAATTTACGAGAAAGAATCAATTGACCAGCTTTGTCTTCTTGGTTCTCAACGTAAACATCTACTACATCTCCAACTTTCAATTCAGGCATATCTCTGAATTCTGAAGTTGGAACCATACCGTCTGATTTGAAACCGATGTTCAAAATCACTTCACGGTCTGTGATACCTACTACAGTACCTTTTACTACTTCTTTCTCAGTTACAAGGTTCAATGTACCTTCAATAAGAGCTTCTAATCTTGCTCTCTCTTCGGTAGAGTAACCACCACCGATACCTTTAGTGCCGACTAAATCCCAGTCGAAATCTGCTAATTGATTAGCCATGTTTAAATAAAAGCCCTGATACATCAATGTGGCGGGCAAAACACATTGAAATTTAGTTAGTTATTCCCAATTGATTGGGGGTGCAAAGGTATAAAATTTTTCTAATATTCTGAAAATGAATGAGAAAAAAATTATAATACCTCTTCGATATCCCTTACTCTCCTATTGCTTTCCTTACTACTCTATACAATCCATATAATGAAATTCCTATCATCAATATAATAGCTACTTGTGCTACAGCTCCCTCACTTGGGTGTTCGATCAATGCCTTGATTTCTTTGGCTTGTGTACCTACCCATATCGACAAAAGTGTGCGAGGCAGCATACCGATAAAACCTGCCGTAAGAAAGTTTTTCAACTTCGCTCCCGAACAAGAAAACAATAAGTTACTCACCGCAAAAGGTAATACAGGTGAAAGTCGCGCTAGCAAAATGATTTTAAACTCCTGTTTTTGAAGATTCTGAAGAAGTTCTTTGACCCCTTTTCTCTCTTCCAAAGCATTCAACAGTCGCCCTCCATCTATTTTAGCCGCCATTACATAGCCAATCCAAGATGCTAGCCAGTAACTAACACAAACAGGTATGAGTGCTTGCCAACCCAAGAAATACCCACTCAATAGCGCCACAAAGGTCGTTGGCGTAAGCGCAAAGGCCATTGTCAAACTAGCAGCAGCATATACCATCGTCCATATAGGCAAGTCGAACTGATGGATTGTTGCTTCATGAAACATCACCCATACTGTAATCGAAGAACTTACCACCAAGGGCATCACCCCTAAAAAAAGGCGTAAACGATTGAGAATGTATTCTGTTTAAAAAATGAATTCATATGGATTGGTTTCGAATAAAATTTACTCGAAATCTGTTTAAAATTCTTCAAACTTCAAAGGAAGTAAGTCTCCAATAGATTCGGATGCTAATACTTGGTTGTTTGCTCCAAGCATCAATAAACGAATTGGTTGTTTTTGACGCACTTCATACTCAAGCATTGCTTGGCGACAAGCACCGCATGGAGGAACACCTCGAAACTCGTCTCCTTTACCGGGGCGTGCAATAACCGCAATAGATTTGATTTTTTTGTCTGGATGGTTAGCTCCTACCCAAAATATAGCTGATTGCTCGGCGCAAGAGCCTGATGGGAAAGCCGCATTTTCTTGGTTATTGGCCGTGATAATTGTATCGTCTTCTAGTAATATAGCAGCACCCACATGAAACTGTGAATAAGGCGCATAAGACTTATAAGTAGCTTTACGAGCCTCCATCAATAACAACTGTTCTTTTGCACTCAATTCAGTTTCTGAGTCATAAGATTCTAACGAAATGGTTACATTTAATTTCTGCATAGTTTATGATGATTTTAGAAATAGGGAAAGGTATAACGTGCTGTTTTTCAGAAAAGTTCTTAATGAGTATGAAATTTTTTAGCTTGTCATTTTTCTGGATTAAAACTTTTAGAAAATCATCGGTAAAATGCTCAAAAAGCGACCATTTAAAACAAGCTTATAAAAACCAAAAGCGCCGTAGATGTGACAGAAAACAAGCTTCTGTCGCACCTACGGCGCTTTTTATATATTTCGTTTCGTTTGTCGTTGCTACCAAACTGTCGATTCTTTTTATTTCGGATATTAGATTTCCAAAATCAGAAATCCCAAATCTGAAATACTTAGAAATCCTTCGTAAAGTACGAATTCATCACTCATACTTGGGTATCATCTCTAATAACGACTAACAAATAACGAATAACCTCTATCAACTAGAATGATTTTGCGATATTCACAAATTCACGAGATTTCAATGATGCACCACCGATTAGACCACCGTCGATGTCCTCACGAGCGAACAACTCAGGAGCGTTTTTCTCGTTACAGCTACCACCGTATAGGATAGAAGTATTATCAGCTACTTCTTGTCCGTATTTTGTAGCAACATGAGCGCGCAAGAATGCGTGCATTTCTTGTGCTTGCTCAGAAGATGCCGTTACACCTGTACCGATTGCCCAGATTGGTTCGTAAGCAATTACTACTTTACCGAAATCTTCTACTGACAAGTGGAAAAGGCTATCAGTCAATTGTGAAGCCACAAACTCCAAGTATCCTGGAGCATTGCGTTGCTCTAGAGATTCTCCACAACAGAAGATTGGTGTCAAACCATTTTCAAGAGAGATATTTACTTTTTCAGCCAATTGCTCATTTGTTTCGCCAAAGTACTGACGACGCTCTGAGTGACCTAAGATTACATATTCTACACCGATTGATTTCAACATTGGCGCTGAGATTTCACCTGTGTAAGCACCAGAAGCTTTTTGGTGGCAGTTTTGAGCCGAAATACCCAAATTTACTACTGGTTCAGCATATTTTGTCAAAGTACTCAAGTACAAAGACGGAGAAGCAATCACTACAGTAACATCTGTAGATACCTCATCTTTCACCATGTTTGCTACTTCAGAAGCCAAGATTAATGCTTCTTCAGCTGTTTTGTTCATTTTCCAGTTACCAGCAACGATTTTCTTTCTCATTTTTTTAAGTAAAGTCGGGGAGAGAAACAGCTTGCGCTGAATCTATTGAACCACTGTTTTTTGGTTGAAACTTAATTACCCTACAAATTTATGGATAAAATATGCTTTGCACTAAAAATTTAGGGATTTGTTTCGGTGAAGCATCACTTGGGCATCTTCTTTAAAATATGTTGACTCTTTTCCTAAAAATCAACCTTTTAGCACTTATAAAAAAAGCCTCACAAATATTGCGAGGCTAATGTTGACTTTATATAACCTAGTTTTTACGGCTAGTATCTTATCTGTCTTTTTGGTGACTTTAGCTTTCTTTTTGGCTTTTAGTTTCGAACCTAACAATTGCAATTCTGCAATCTTACGCTCATAACTTGCTACCAGTAATGCGCTTTCATATTTTTTGTTTTCTAAATCAGCACTCATTTTTTTCATCTGGTCTTCCAGCTCATCAAATTTTTGCCCCATAGCATCTGCTTGCTTTTTGATGGTGCTTACTTGATTTTCCAACTTAGCAATCTCCACATTTTTGTATTTGATTTGATCTTCTAAGTTGAGCTTGGTTTCCTTCAGTTCTTTAATTTCTTTGTGTGCTCGTTCAACACTTACATCAAGACGATCTTTGTCTTGTATGAGCGCTTGGTATTTTTGCTGGCTAACACAAGAAGACAAAAGTCCCCCTGCTAATGCAGCATAGAGTATTGGTTTAATAACTACTTTGGACATATGGGCGTTGGTTTTATGGGAATGTGGGCATTGATGAATACTCGATAATCGGTTTCTTGTAATCATCAATAAAACTCTTGCAGAAATCTAGCGTTTTAACTATTTTTTCGATGCTAGTTTTCTTAAATATAAGTAATTCTAAAAGCTTATTTCAACTTTTGTATCTTTCCTATGATAAATTTAAACAATCTAAGAAAAACATTTGTTTTGTATCCTAAAATACTATAAATTAGATAGATACTAAACAGACAAGAATATGAGAACTACTTTACTAAAAATTGTTCTTGCGCTGTTCATTGTTTTTTTTCTTATGAGCAGCAATTCGCATCCATTCATCATTCTTTCGTGACGTCGCTTGGCTTTCCTAAGTCACTTTCTCCCACTCGAACAAAGGAAAAGGTTGTGGAAGAAAAATTTGGATTTCAATTTATTAAAAATAGGAAAATTACTAAAATTCCTTTCGAGCTACAGGCAAATTTAATCATCATCCCATTAAAAATCAATAATTCAGATACCTTACACTTCATTCTCGACACTGGTGTAAGTACTATTCTTATCACTGATCCGCTCTGTTTACAAAAACAGCAGTTAAAGCCGATTCGACAAGTAAAAATTGCGGGGGCGGGGGCAGGCGAAAAACTGGAAGCCAGTATTGTTCTTAATAATACGATTCAGCTTGGTGAAGTGACAGGCTATCACCAAAATTTGGTCATTCTTCAAGAAGATATCCTCAAACTAAGTGAGTTTGTAGGTCGTCCTATTCATGGTATTATTGGCTATGAGTTATTTGATCGATTTGCTGTAACTATTGATTTCAACCTTCGGGAAATCACTTTACAAAACCCAGAGAGCTACAAATACAAGCCCTCTAAAGGCGAAAAAATTGCTATCTCTATCGAGGATAAAAAACCTTATCTCAACACACTCGAACTAATTGATAGCACCACCTCTGTTCCAATAAAGGTAGTATTGGATACAGGGGCAGGACATGCCCTTTCGCTAGATGCCACGGCTAACTCTAAAATTAAACTTCCTCACAAACTTATTAGCGCTCAGTTGGGAAGAGGTTTGAGTGGTATCATCAACGGGAAATTAGGTCGTATCCAAAAGTTGAAAATCGGAAAATATACATTACAAAACTTAGTTGCTTCCTTTCCTGATAGTAACTCCTACAAAGTAATTCCTAATGTCATGGTAAATCCTCGTCAAGGAAATATTGGTTGTGAGTTTTTGAGAAGATTCAAAGTAACCTTCAACTATCGTGACCAGTACATTGTGTTGAAGGCTTCTAATAAGTTTCTAAAAGAGCCTTTTGAACATAATATGACAGGCATGGAGTTGGCGGCAAAAGGGCAAAATTATAATGAATATCTTATCGAAAGAATTGAGGCTAATTCTCCTGCTGAAAGTGCAGGTTTGCAAGAAGGGGACAAATTATTGTTCGTGAACAACAAATCCTCACACGATATTTCTATAAGTGAATTGTATAAATTATTCCAAAAAGGGGAAGGTAAACCTCTCAATTTTGTAGTCAAAAGAGGTAATGGCTTGTTTGTAACTACTTTAACTTTAAAACGGGCAATATAAATGAGTGATGAATTGTGAATGATGAGTTATGAGCGTAATCTCATGATTACTAATGTTTTATCTCATTGGTTCATTCAACTTAATGCGGCACGATTACTGAAGTAACAATGCAAAATAAAATTGTTTTAATGAGCTTTCGGCTATCAGCTTTGGGCACTTGGCTTGATAGTGTAACGGAATTATTAGTACATTTTAATGCCTACGGTTTGCTATCTATAACGTAATAGTGCAAAATAAAACCAAATGAATTTTAATGATAAAATATTGATATTTAAAACCTTACATCCGTAATTCAGTATTCATACTTATTTGAGTGAATGAGATAGATAAAAATCACTCATTCACTCAATTTCAACTCACTCAACAGTTATTGTATTGCCATTTTCACTAAATCAGCAGTATTTTTTGCTTTAGTTTTCTTCATCATATTCGCACGGTGATTGTCGACTGTACGAATGCTCAAAAACAGCTTATCTGCAATTTCACGGCTATTATATCCTTGTACGATAAGGTCAAGAATTTGACGCTCTTTAGGCGTAATTTTCTGAAAAATAGGCTTGCTTTCAGTAGGTGCACCCCCTGAGAGATTTTTTGCCAATAATTCATCAATAATGACTTCTGATATTTCGGGTGGGAAATACTTACGTCCTTCTGAGACAACGGTCAAAGCACGTAGTAATTCGTCTTTGCCTGTATCTTTTAGCAAATATCCACTTGCGCCATTCTCGACAGAATTGATAATATACTCACGATTATTATGCATCGAAAAGATTAAAATCTTTACCGATGGATATTCCTGAGAAATAACTGCAGCAGCTTCGATACCTGTCATTTTAGGCATAGTAAGATCAAGAATGACCACGTCGGGCATCAAGATTTTTACTTTATCGATTGCTTCAGCGCCATCGGCAGCTTCGCCAATTACGAGTATACCCTCTTCGTCCTCAAGGAGCATTTTCATGCCTTTACGTACCACATCGTGATCGTCGGCCAATAATACTTTTATAGGATTCATATCGTCGTTGTCTGTTGAGTTAATGTTTTTTTCTTTGAAATAGTGGATGACTTCTTTTTATTCGATAAAGGAATGACCACCTGAATGGCGGTACCTTTTCCAATTCCTGACTGTATTTTGAATTGTCCGTTCAATAAATTACTTCGAGTTTGCATGTTTTTCAGCCCGTTTCCGCCGAGTCCTTTCTTGCTTAATCCCAGCTCGAAACCTTTGCCATTATCAATAATATGCATAAGGATTTTTTGATTGGTTTCTTCAAGATGAACACTGATCAAACTCGCTTCCGCATATTTGATGGCATTATGTAGGGCTTCTTGAGCAACACGGTAAAGGGTAGTTTCTATATTTTCAGGTAAACGTTTTTGAATATTATCATGAAAATCAATAGCCACCCCTGACATTTTGGATGTTTGCTCGGTCAAAATCCTTACCGCAGGTCCGAGTCCATAGTCACTCAGCACAGAAGGCGCCAAATTGAATGAAACAGTACGAGTAGCTTCAATTGTTTCTTGAATCAATTTTTGTAACTCCTCAAAAGACTTTTCTTGCTTGTCGTTAGTAAATGGCGTACTGCGCACTCTTTCTCCAAGCAGTCGTAAGCCAGTTAGCATCTGTCCAATCCCATCGTGTAGTTCACGAGCAAGACGCTTGCGCTCTAGCTCCTGCCCCTCCATTAAGGAGGCCGAACGTACTTTTTCTTCTGCTAGTTGTAATTTATATTTCTCCTCAGTAGCCTGAACAAGCGCCGCTTGGGTTGTTACAAGCATATCGTTGGAGTCTCGCAATTCTGTTTCTGAGTCAGTCAGTTTTTTGATAACCACTCTGATATAATTGGCTATCGGTCTGAATATTAAGAGTCCTTCAAGTACCAATACCACAAATAATAACACAAACAGGATCAACTCAATACGCTTAATAGTGTCTACTCGCTGGCTGGCTTCTTTATCGTATTGGAAAACGATTTTATCCATCATTTTCAAGAAATTACGCTCATTACTCAAAATCTGCTTGAGTGAAGCCTGAAGCGTATCTGCCTGATTCTTTACAGGGTTCTCGATTACCTGACTGATAGTCTTGGCATTGGAGAGCATAATCGTAAAAACGGGATTAATCTCTTCAAACAAACTATCAATCTTTGCACTATTACGAACCGTGTAGGTTTGTTCGGGGGTATCTAACTCCCCACCTTTCAAACCTTTGTGACACCCCTCCCATAACCGTATGATATCCTTGATATCTTGGCTGTAATGTTCGGCATCAGCAGGAAAAATATCAGGGCGACAAAGCAAAATCGACGTTTTACATAATCGCTGGCTGAGCATTCTTTGTCTCCCTGCAATGTTAATTACATGAGAATCATCTAGTAATTGGTGTAGAAACAATTGAATAACCAATTGTCCTGACATAGACAAAGCGGCAACCGTTGTAAGTGCAATCACATACAAGCGGGTCAATCGTTGAAAAACTTGGGTATCTAAAGGCCTCATAACCTGAAATATACCAATTTTTCGAAATAAATCGCTAAGTCGTTTCAAGTAATTTATTGGTTATCAAATTGTTTCAAAAAAATCTTAAAAGTATAATATTTTGCTTTGGACTTGCCCTAAAACAAGGAGGTAAAAACAAGTCCAAAGCGATATTGGCTCGTTATAATCCCACGTAAACCATTCCGTTTTCTACTTTAACAGGATAGGTTTGAATCTGGTAATCATCGCCTGAAAGACAAGCTCCTGTTTTTAAGGAAAAAGTCTTTTTATGAAAAGGGCAAGCCACTTTAGGTTCTTGTTCTTCGCCCGTCGAGCCAATCATACCTCTCGAAAGAGCCATTTGTTGGCGGTGTGGACAAAGATTTTGAGTGGCAAACCACTCACCTCTTCTTTTGAAATTATAAATAGCGATTTGTTCTCCTTCGATTAGAGCACAAGCTCCGCCATTTTCGGGTATGTCGACTTCTGAACATGCCAAATGCCAAACAAGGGTATCTTCTGCTAATATATTGCTCATGGTATTTGCTTTTTAAGAAATTGGGGCAATAGCAATCTATTGCCTTCAATCAGTTGAATCATTATTTTACCCACTCTGCGGCCTTTATTTGATCACGCATTGGCTCGAATTTGACATTCGGATCTTTTAGGTGTGGCGCATTGACAAAGTGTGTAAAGCGTTTGCGAAGTTCAGGGTTTGTTACTACCTCTTTCCATTCACAACGATATGCCTCCACGAGCATATTCATTTCATCTTCAAACTGCTTATTTAAGCCTAATACATCATCGATTACTACTGCTTTGAGGTAGTCTATTCCACCATCGAGTTTATTGAGCCATGTGGCAGTACGAGTCAAAGGTTCTGCCGTTTTGATATAAAACATCAAGAAACGGTCGATGTACTTGAGACAAGTTTCTGAGTCGATGTCGCTGGCCAACAATAAAGCGTGTTGAGGCTTTACGCCGCCATTGCCACATACATATAAGTTCCATCCTTTTTCGGTGGCGATAATCCCAAAGTCTTTCGATTGCGCTTCGGCACACTCACGCGTACAGCCCGAAACAGCCGATTTGAACTTATGAGGCGCTCTCAGTCCACGGTATCGCTCTTCGATTTCGATAGCAAAAGATACAGAATCATGCAAGCCAAAACGACACCAAGTTGAGCCTACACAAGATTTTACGGTACGTAATGCCTTGCCATAAGCGTGTCCTGATTCAAATCCCGCATTGACTAATTCTTCCCAAATAGCAGGTAAGTCAGATACGTGTGCACCAAAAAGGTCGATACGCTGACCCCCTGTGATTTTGGTGTATAATCCATATTTCTGAGCAACTTGTCCAATTACAATCAATTTCTCGGGTGTAATTTCTCCGCCTGGGATTCGAGGCACAACCGAATAAGTACCATTTTTCTGGATATTCGCTAAATAACGGTCGTTCGAGTCTTGAACGGTGTCATTGCCTTTTACCAAAATCATTTCGTTCCATAAACTTGCCAAGATAGAAGCTACGGCAGGCTTACAAGTTTCGCAACCATCGCCATGACCCAAACCGTCCAAAGCCTCTTCGTAAGTCCTATATCCTTTGATTTTGACAAGGTCAAAAAGCTCTTGGCGTGTGTAATCAAAGTGTTCGCAAATGATATTGCGGATATACACCCCTTGGCTTTTCATGGTTTCGTTGATAAGGTCTTTGATCATCGGAACACAACCTCCACAACCAGTACCAGCTTTGGTGCATTTTTTAATAGCGTCAAGGGTATTATTTCCTGCCAAAACTTCCCCACAAATTTGTCCTTTCGAGATAGCTTCACATGAACAAATTGAAGCATCATCTGGCAAAGCCATTACGCCAGCACCTGATTCTTCTTTACCTCCACGAGCACCTAACATCAAATCCTCTGGGTCGGGAGGAAGAATCGTTTGATTTTTGACATTTTGCAAAAGCATATTGTATTGCTCTGCATCGCCAATCAAAATCCCTCCGAGCAAGTATTTGCCATCGTTGGAAATATTGATTCTTTTATAAACTCCTTTGGCAGAGTTTTCGTAAACGATAGTCTGGCAATTAGGTTCTTGAATAAAAGCATCCCCAAAACTTGCTACATCTACCCCAATCAACTTGAGTTTGGTAGACATATCAAATGGTTTGAATGACTTGTCCTTATCCTTCACCAATTGATTTACGACTACATCTGCCATTTCATAGCCTGGCGCTACCAAGCCATATATCATGTGGTGTGCTAAAGCACATTCGCCAATAGCATATATATTTGAATCGGAGGTTTGCAAATAATCATTTACAATCACTCCTCCGCGTACACCCACTTCTAATCCTGCGATACGCGCCACTTCGTCACGAGGTTTGATACCTGCCGAAATCACTAACATATCTACTTCCAACTCTACTCCATCGGCAAAAAGCATCGAAGAGATAGCCCCATTGCCACGAATTTCTTGGGTATTCTTATTCAAATGAATCTTCAAGCCCAATTCTTCCAACTTAGTCTGAAGCATTTTTGAGCCTGCATCATCTACTTGGCGAGGCATCAGCCTTGGCGCAAATTCGATTACATGCGTTTCTTCTAATCCTAGGTCGAGCAATGCCTTTGCTGCTTCAAGCCCTAACAAACCTCCACCGATCACTGCACCTTTTTTCGCTTTTTTAGCATGATGTTGCATCATGTCCAAATCTTCGATAGTGCGATAAACAAACACGCCGTCTTTTTCAACGCCAGGAATCGGAGGCACAAAGGCAGCCGAACCCGTAGCTAACACTAAATAATCATACGACTCGACCAAACCATGGTGCGAGCGAACCGTCTTGGCATCTCTATCGATGTCCACGATTGGGTCAGAAAGGTGAAGGGTAATGCCATTTTCGGCATACCAACTTGCAGGAGCCATTGTCAGGTCTTCGACTGTTTTACCAGCGAAATACGACGACAAGTGAACACGGTCGTAAGCTGGACGAATTTCTTCGCCAAATACAACCAAATCAAACTCCTGAGCGGTGTCTTTTGCAATAAGCTTTTCACAAAACTTATACCCCACCATGCCGTTCCCCACTACGACAATTTTCTTTTTCATTTGATGGTTATTTATAGGATGATAAATGCTTGATTACTGATTTGTACAGATACCCTTTTTTTGTATTAAGTATCTTTACTCTATTTAAGCCGTTGTGAAGTTTGTATAAAAAAAAGTTAAGTAATTTTGCTTAACTAGTAATAAATACTCAGTTTAAGTATGGCAAATAGAGAATGTGCAATTAGTTATTTATCACTACAAATACTAAATGAAAAACTGCTATCAATTGTATTAATTCTATAACAAATTTATTCAATTTTTCCCACATCTCCTTTGTTTGTGTATCAAATTTAAACCTATTTTTATTGATTTTGCAAATTTTTTCAAAAAAATACCTAAAATTTCAACTTAAATTTTGGATTTAAACATTTTTATAGCATTTTTGTATCGAAATCATAACTGAGTAGTTTCAATCATAAGCAAAAATATCAAAAAAGAGCAGAATATGAATATTCCAAGAATAAGTTTGATTGGAGCTGGCCCAGGTGATATAGAGTTAATTACTCTAAAAGGTATCAAAGCAATAGAGTCAGCAGACGTTATTCTATATGATGCCTTAGCAAATGAAGAACTTTTGGCATATGCCAAGCCCGAAGCGATAAAAGTATATGTGGGAAAACGCTTAGGTAAATATGTTTATACGCAAGAACAAATCAATTATCAGTTAGTACAATTGGCTCTTGATTATGGGCATGTAGTAAGGCTCAAAGGTGGTGATCCTTTTGTATTTGGAAGAGGCTTTGAAGAAATAGAATATGTTCGTTCATTTAATATTCCTTGTGAAGTTATTTCGGGTGTTACTTCTGCCATTGCGGCGCCAGCTTCAGTAGGAATTCCAGTTACAACGAGAGGATATGCTGAAAGCTTTTGGGTAATTACGGGTACTACCAAAACAGGTGAGCTTTCAAATGACCTAAGGCTAGCCGCTCAATCAACAGCAACTGTGATTGTTTTGATGGGGATGAGTAAACTAGACCAGATTTGTGAGATTTTTACAGAATATCAAAAACAAGAAACACCAGTAGCAATTGTTCAAAACGGCACCCGTGACAACGCCAAGCACCTAGTCGGAACAATTGAAGATATTGGAGCAAAAGTAAAAACACAAAAACTGAGCAATCCAGCGGTGATTGTTATTGGAGAAGTGGTAAGTCTTCATCCAGAATATATAGAAACTTACCTAAAAGAAGAAATTAGAACGATGCGTGGTTGAGGTCATTTTATTAGAACGTAATCAAACACTATATAAAACAAAAAGAGGTTTCAACGATATTTCAGCGAAACCGTTCCACTAATTACCTTGATAAATTAGACTACTTCATTTTTCATCAACACTCTCAAAATTAGATAATCTTATATCCTGCCCGCTTTCTGGGCACTTTAGTTCTTTATTTCCCTTCAACGGTTTGTTGAAAATGGTCATTCGTGGGGGCGAATGTAAAACCATCTGTATTATGATTGTGGGGGCAGTCATGTTACTGAAAACAGGAATAAATTATGTTATCGCAAAACTCTGTATCAAACAGGGCTCCGTTGGAGTCTTTGAATGTATTGTCGTGGAAAGGAATCCAAATGAAGACTTTTCATATTACATGGATTACTTTTTTCTTTTGCTTCTTTGGTTGGTTTGGCATTGCGCCATTGATGAAAATCGTCAAAGATGATTTGGGACTTACCAAAGCTCAAATCGGAAATGTAATGATTGCTTCGGTTTCGGCAACAATTTTTGCTCGCTTAATTATCGGACGTTTATGTGACACGTTAGGACCACGCTTGACCTACACGGGGTTACTTATCCTAGGTTCAATTCCTGTTATTGGTATCGGATTATCCAATAGCTACGAAAGTTTCTTATTGTTTCGCCTGGCCATTGGCGTGATCGGCGCTTCTTTTGTAATTACTCAATACCATACTTCTATGATGTTTGCTCCCCAAATTAAAGGAACAGCCAATGCTGTTGCTGGAGGCTGGGGCAATTTGGGAGGCGGTATTACCAACATGGTTATGCCCTTGGTATTTGCCGCTTTTGTTGGAGCAGGGTATACCAAACCAGAAGCTTGGAGATTAGCCATGATGATTCCGGGAGTGATTTTATTGGTCATGGCATTCGTATATTTCCGTTTTACAAAAGACACGCCTGCTGGTAACTTCGCAGACATTACTCGCCAACAACAAGCCAAAGGTTCATTCTGGGCAGCAGCCTCTGATTTTCGTACTTGGATTTTGTTTTTGGCGTATGGAGCTTGTTTTGGTATCGAAATTACCTTTGACAATGTGGCTGCTTTATACTTTTCAGAATACTTCAAATGTGATTTAGCAACAGCAGGCTTATTAGCGGGTATCTTCGGGTTCATGAACTTGTTTGCAAGAGCCATCGGTGGAATCGTAGCCGACAAGGTAGGAGCAAAAATGGGAATGCGTGGCAAAGGCTGGTTATTGGCTGGATTATTAAGTTTGGAAGGTATCGGTATTATTCTCTTTGCTCAAACTAATTCCTTAGCAATGGCTGTGGTAGCGATGTTGGGCTTTGCTTTCTTCTTAAAAATGGCAAACGGCGCTACGTATGCAATCGTACCATTTATTGATTCAAAAAATGTAGGTTCTGTTTCGGGAATCGTAGGTGCTGGTGGCAACCTTGGTGGTGTGCTAGCAGGCTTTTTATTCAAATCTGAAAACATTACTTATAACCAAGCATTCTTCTATATTGGTTTGGTAGTAGGCGCTATTGGTTTAGTGGTAGCGATAAGTCGTTTCGAAAAACAATCTCAAACTTCAAAAAAATTACAGTTAGAACCAGAAATGGCTTAATAAAATTTAAGTTGTGAGGCAATAGGCATTAGGCAAATAGTTTTAAAAACTGATACATTTTGCTCAATGCCCATTGCTGCAAACCAAAAGCTTAATGTTTAGATTTAATTAAAATTTCACATTCACAATTCACAACTCATAATTCAGCACTAGTACTTCACATCTATTTTTCTTTTAAAACAAACAAAAAAACCCGAATGAGATGGGGGTCTCAATTCGGGCGAAAATCGCAAAACTCTGTTAAAATTTTACAATCAGCTACAAAAGTATGAAAAAAACTTACAAAATCAAGGCTGCATTAGCCTTATTGGTGGGGGTTTCTACTCACTTTGTGTCGAAGGCACAATTCTCTTTGCAAGGTCAAGTTAGAACTCGTACTGAGGTTCGCAATGGACTAGGTAACCTAGTTCCGACAGGTTCAGATGCTGCGGCATTTACCTCTCAACGTACTCGTTTGATTTTTGGTTACAAGTGGGACCGTGTAACATTTGGAGCTACCGTTCAGGACATTCGTGTATGGGGACAAGATGCCTCAACTATCTCGAATAATGATGGTAGTCGTTTGATGTTACATGAAGGCTGGGCTGAAGTAACCTTAGCCAACAAAGCTGACACTACCATTAAATTCAAGGCAGTTGATCAACTTTCGATCAAAATTGGTCGCCAAGAATTAAGTTATGACGATGTTAGATTAATAGGAAATTTGGATTGGTTGCAACAAGGGCGTCGTCACGACATGGTATTACTCAAAGGAATGCACTCAGGTTGGCAGTTTGATGTAGGTTATGCTTTTAACCAAAATACTGATGCATTTAATACAACGGGGACTATTTATACACCTGCCAACACACCACAGTATATGCCAAATTCGAAAGGCACCTTGGTGGCAGTACCCGCAGGAACGATTCCGAACGGAGCGGTATTTACGAGTAATCCGAGTACAAACGGTGCTACGCAAGATTATAAATCATTCAAAAGCGTATATATCTCCCGTAAGTTTAACCAGACTAAGTTTTCAGGCTTATTTTTCAATGATGATTTTGGGAAATACAAGATGGATACCTTGGTCGGAAACAGTTCGACAGGGTATTTATATGGCAGAGATTTTAGAGGACAAAAAGGGGTAAACAGCCGAGTAACTTACGGTTTGATGATTAACCATACTTTAGGCAATGCTTCAGGATTTGGTAAAATTGCTTTCCAAGGTGCGTATTATGCGCAAACAGGCAAAGACCGTGATGGTGTAGCAATGGATGCTTATCACTACACGCTTTCGGCGACTTATCAAAAAGGCAAATGGGCATTTACGCCAGGCTATGATGTTCTTTCAGGAAATGATGCGGTAAATCCTAGTGGCAAAAACAATCGCTTTGACCCACTTTATGGAACACCACACCGCCACTGGGGCTATATGGATTACTTTTATGTGGGTACAGGCGCACCAGCAGGAGGCTTGAACAATGCTTATTTCAAAGTAAAATATACCACCAATGTATTGACAGTTGGCTTGGATTACCACTCATTTGCTTTAAACAAAGCTATGGTAAAAACAGGCTCTGATGGTATCAAAAGCACGATTAATAACCAATTGGGTACTGAGTTAGACTTTACGTTGAATTACAACATGAACAAGTTTACCAATATCGAACTAGGCTATTCAATCATGAATGCAACCGACAGTATGCCCATTGCCAAAGCACAAAGCGCAACAGCAACTTACGACAAAACAGGTACATGGTTTTATGCGATGATTAACATTCGTCCAGATTTCTTTTACTCAAAACCAGTAGCGTTAAGGTAATTGTGAGTGGTGAATTTTGAATTGTGAGTGGCGAGTTGTGAATGATGAATATAAACATCTAGCTATCAACACCCTAAACTCAATATCAATTCTATATTTTCACTCATAATACAAAACCACTTTGTGCCTTTGTACCCGTACACTCTGTACTTCTATACCTGTACACTTTGTGCCTTTGTGCCCGTACACTTTGTGCCTTTTTACTGAATTACTCATTTTTCAATATACAACTTCCTTAGACCGATGGGGGTCGGTCTAAGGATTGTTTTAAACCATTTCATAATCGTTATGAACGCAAAAACTCTGTTAAAGCAAGTATTAGTGTTGGTAGGTTTAGTAGCTACAACACTACAATTGTCGGCAAATCCGACGCCTTCAGGAAAGAAAATAAGATTAGGGTTTATTCCACTGACAGACTGTGCTCCGCTAGTAGCCGCTAAAGAGTTGGGATTATTCGCAAAATATGGTGTCGATGTAGAGCTTTCGAAAGAAGCCTCATGGGCCAATGTTCGTGATAAAATCTTGAATGGTGAATTGGATGGAGCACACTGTCTTTTCTCGATGCCTTTGTCAGTATATACAGGAATTGGTGGTAAAGCTGGCTCTGAAATGAAGATTGCGATGGTAATCAACAACAATGGACAAGGTATCACACTTTCGAAAGACTTCTGTGGCATGGTTGGCTTCAAAGAAGTAAACAAAGTAGCAGCTACCGTAAAAGCCGTACAAGCTCGCAAAGAAGTTACGTTTGCCATGACTTTCCCAGGTGGAACCCACGACATATGGTTACGCAACTGGTTAGCAGCAGCAGGTGTCAATCAAAAATCGGTGGGTATTATCACAATTCCTCCTCCACAAATGGTGGCAAATATGCGTGTAGACAACATGGAAGGCTATTGCGTAGGCGAACCTTGGAATGGCGTAGCCGCTACTCAAAACGTAGGTTTTACACATATTGCGTCACAGGATATCTGGAAACATCACCCAGAAAAAGCTTTGGTTGTCAACAGCAAATTTGCCGCAGAGGATAAGGAAGATTTGAAAAAAGTGATGAAAGCTATTATCGAAGCTTGTCGCTGGTTAGACAATATGAGCAATCGTAAAAAAGCAGCTTCATGGTTGACTAAACCTTATTATGTAAATGCAGCATTGCCAGTAATTGAAGCACGTCTTTTAGGTTCAAACGATTTGGGTTGCGACTTGGGTGTTCAAAAGTACAAAGACGACTACATGACTTTCTATAACAACGGTGTCGTGAATATGCCTCGCAAATCTCATGCAATGTGGTTTTTGGCACAGTATGTTCGTTTTGGTTATTTAAAAGCTGAACCAAATTATAAAGCAATTGTCGAAAAATTGATTTTGGATGATTTGTATCAAGAAGTAGCCAAAGAAATGGCGGTGCCTATGCAACCAGACATGAAGCCTTTCAAAACTACGTATGACGTAAACTTCGATCCAGCCAATATCGACGATTATCTCAAAGCAACTCGTAAATAAGATTTCCACAGTACTTCCTTGTGACAAGCAAGGAAGTACCCAAACATACCATATCATGAATTCATTTTCTCTCAAAAATTCGATTAGTAATACGCTTTACTTTATCGGAAGTATGTTGGTGCTGATTGGCTTGTGGCAGTTGGTAACAATTTTAACTAAAAACGAAATCCCTGGACCTGTAGCCACATGGCAGGTATTTATGGAACTTATGAGTGAACCATTTTACGACCGTGGCCCCAACGATAAAGGTATCGGCAACCAATTGGTTAGTTCATTAATTCGCGTTTTCAGTGGTTTTGGCGCTGGAAGTATCGTCGCTATTCCCCTTGGTTTGTTGATGGGTTCTTCTAAAACTGGGATGAAACTCCTCAACCCTATTGTGCAGATTTTGCGCCCAGTATCGCCTTTGGCTTGGTTTCCATTGGGCTTATTGGCTTTCAAAGCCGCAGAAGGAGCTACTATTTTTATCATCATGATTACTTCATTATGGCCAACACTTATCAACACAGCTTTTGGCGTAGCAAGTATTCCTGATGACCATAAGAATGTAGGCAAGGCTTTTGGTTTTTCTACGTGGAAATATATTACCAAAATCATGTTGCCTTATTCTATTCCACATATTATTACAGGTTTGCGTCTTTCGATTGGCGTAGCGTGGATGGTAATCGTAGCAGGCGAAATGCTTTCGGGTGGTGTTGGTATTGGGTTCTTTGTTTGGGATAGTTGGAATGCCCTTTCATTAGAGCGTATCCTCGTAGCGATTTTGATTATCGGTACCGTAGGACTTTTGTTGGATAAAGGCTTCAATGCCTTACAAAATGCTTTTTCTTACAACCAAAAGTAATAAGTTAGTGGGCAAAATAGAATTTAATTTTTGTGCCTAAAGCATTCAGCTATCAGCTTTCGGCGGTGGGCTTTGGAAAAAAGCATAGCTGTGGTTAATAAAAACATTTTAACACTCTGTGCCTTGTGCCTGTTGCCTTGTCCCTAAACACATAACTTAAATATTTTTCTGCTCGATTACTTAAGTAGGAAAACGCTATTAGTTAAAAGTACATTGGTTATTTGAAGGTATTCATAATCAAAATATTATGGTAAAATTTCACCTCAGATGTACTATTAATTTAATCTTTCCTACTACTTATCTAAAACCTTTGCTACAAATGAATACTAGCGATAAATCACTCAATTTGGTCGATTCGGCCAATGATTTCCATAAAATTAATAGTCGTGAAACGGCTATCAGTATCAACAACGTTGAAGTATCTTTCTCAACACCCAAAGGAAAGTTTACGGCTGTAAAAGATATCTCTCTCGACATCAAAAGAGGTGAAATTATTTCCCTAATCGGTCACTCTGGTTGTGGAAAATCTACCTTGATGAATACTATTTCGGGAATGGTATTACCTACTTCAGGAGAGGTAATCGCCAACGATAAAGTAGTAAAAGGACCAGGCCCCGATCGTGGTATCGTATTCCAAAATTATTCATTGTTACCTTGGATGTCGGTGTACAAAAACATCTTTGTCGCGGTTGATTCAGTTTTTAAGGATAAATCTACCGACGAAAAACACGCCATTGTCAACCATTACATCGAAATGGTAAACCTTACCTCACACAAAGACAAATTGCCAAGTCAGTTGTCGGGTGGGATGAAACAACGAGTAGCTATTGCGCGTGCATTTGCCATCAATCCAAGCATTTTGTTATTGGACGAACCATTCGGAGCATTGGATGCACTCACCAAAGGTTCGATGCACATCGAGTTATTGAAATTATGGAACCTAGATAATCGTAACAAAACTATCGTGATGGTAACTCATGACATAGAAGAAGCGATTTTCTTATCTGATAAAGTAGTGGTAATGAATAACGGGCCAGCGGCTACTATCAAAAAGATTGTAGAGGTAAATCTAGAAAGACCGCGTAATAAAAAAGCAATTGCTCACGACCCTGAATACATCCGAATTCATGATGAACTATTAGGATTGTTGTTTGATAAGTTTTCTATTGAAGACTAATAGGTATAAAAAAGCCCGAAATAAATGATTTCGGGCAAGACTCTTACTTTTCATTGATATGAAAAGTCTCAAACTGGTCTAATCGAGCTGATAGTTTCCAACATAGCGGTGTCAAAAACCAATGACATCAGTAGCGGCCGATGTTCATACCGAATTAGGGTTTCAAGAATTTATGAATTCCGCAATCCTCATATCAATGTATGCAAAAGTAGGGTGATTATTGAAGGAATAATCATCAAAACCTTAAACATAAACCATGCCATCTTTGCGGAAAATTCATGATGAAACACTTTTGAAACAAAATAAAACACTTTGTATATGAGTATTCCGTCCAATAAGAAACAAATAAAATCTACCTGCTCTTACTGCGGTGTGGGATGCGGTGTAGTACTGACCGACCACGGAAAAGGAAAGCTGACCCTTGAAGGTGATAAGTCACATCCTTCAAGTAAAGGTATGCTTTGTTCAAAAGGGATGAATCTTCATTATACAGTAATGGATACTTCCGACCGTTTGCTGTACCCGACCATGCGCTACAACCGTGATATGCCGCTACAACGTGTATCGTGGGACCAAGCACTAGACCGTACAGCGGCTGTTTTTAAAGCTATTATCAAAAAATATGGCCCAGATTCAGTCGGATTCTACGTTTCAGGACAATGCTCTACTGAAGAATACTATGTAATCAATAAGCTCATCAAAGGTTTTATTGGTTCTAATAATATCGATACCAACTCCCGCTTGTGTATGTCGTCGGCTGTAGTAGGTTACAAACTTACCCTCGGCGAAGACTCTGTACCTGTTTGTTATGATGACATAGAATTAGCTGACACTTTTTTAGTAACAGGCGCCAACCCAGCTTGGGCGCACCCTATTATCTGGCGAAGAGTCGAAGCACACAAGCAAGCCAATCCTAATGTCAAAATAATTGTGGTAGATCCACGTCGTACCCAAACAGCCTCACAAGCTGATTTGCACTTGCAAATTACGCCAGGCTCCGATGTGACACTTACCAATGCCATAGGAAGGGCTTTGATTGAAAACGACTGGATTGATACAGATTTTATTCTATCTCATGCAGATGGCTTTGAAGCTTACAAAGACCAAGTTATGCAGAGAAGTATACCAGAGGCAGCCGAAATTTGTGGTATATCTTCCGAAGAAATTTATTTAGCTGCTCGCTATATTCATGAAGCCAAAGGCTTTTTGTCGATGTGGACAATGGGACTCAATCAGTCGGTTATTGGTGTAAACAAAAACCTATCTCTCATTGATTTGCATTTGATTACGGGTAAAATCGGAAAAGAGGGAAATGGTCCATTTTCGCTTACAGGACAGCCCAATGCCATGGGCGGACGCGAAGTAGGTGGTTTGGCTAATATGCTACCAGCGCATAGAGATTTGCTCAATCCAGCCCATAGAGAAGAAGTTCAAGCTTTTTGGGGTGGGACCAAAATCTCTGATAAGCCAGGTTTTACCGCTACCGAAATGTTTGAGGCCTTGGCGGATGGTCGCATGAAAGCTATCTGGATTGTATGTACCAACCCGATGGTAAGCTTGCCCAATATCAACGCTGTTGAAAAAGGTTTACAAAACGCTAAATATGTCGTAGTACAAGATATCTCGAACCGTTCGGATACTGTCAAATATGCCGATGTCGTATTGCCTGCGGCATCTTGGGCTGAAAAAAACTCCGTTTTTACAAACTCCGAACGCCGTATTACCTTTTTACCCAAATTAATTAACGCCCCTGGCGAAGCCAAAGACGATACTCAAATCATTGTTGAGTTTGCGCAAAAAATGGGTTTCGAAAAGGCTTTTGATTACCAAAATACAGCCGAAGTTTATGCCGAACATTGTCGCTCAACTATCGGAACCAACATTGACATTTCGGGTTTGAGTTATGAAGTTTTACAACAAAAACGCTCTGTTCAGTGGCCTTTTCCACAAGAAAAGGCTATTCAAGACCCTGATTATGTGGGCACTAAACGACTTTTTACGGATAACCAATTTTATACCGCTAATCGCCGTGCCAAAATTCATGCTGTCCCAGACCAAAATCAGTCTGAGGCTTTGAGTAAAGAATTTCCCCTAATCCTTACCACAGGTCGTATTCGTGACCAATGGCATACCATGACCAAAACGGGTAAGGTGAATAAACTAAATCAACATATTTCACAGCCTTTTATCGAAATACATCCAAAGGATGCTGCCGAAAGAGGTATCACCGAAAATCAAATTGTAGAGGTAAAAACCATTCGTGGAGAGGCTCGCATTAAAGCAAAAATTACGACCGACATCAAACAGGGCGTATGTTTTATGCCGATGCACTTTGGTAAAATTCAAGAAAAAACTTTTGGTCGTACCAACAACCTGACCAATACCTTAGTTGACCCACGTTCAAAAGAGCCTGATTTTAAGTATTCGGCGGTACAGGTTTTAGCTTATCAAAAACCTGTCGAAAAAATTGTGATTATTGGAGCTGGCTCTGCTGGCTTAGGCTTTATCAAAGCCTATCGTGAACTCAATCAACAAGATGAGATTCATGTTTTTTCAAAAGAAATCTATCCTTTTTATAATAGAGTCATGCTCCCTGATTATATCTCAGGAGCACAAAATTGGGAACAGTTGGTCAAGCTTCGTGAAGACCAATTTGCGGAGGCAAATATCCACGTACATAAAGGCGTAGAAATTGTGCATATTGACCGTGCCAACAAAGTTTTAACTGATTCTTTGGGTCAAGAACACACCTACGACCGATTAATGCTGGGGATGGGTTCACGAGCCTTTATGCCTCCGAGCGTTCCTAAGATTCCTGGCATTTTCAATATGCGTTCTCGTATCGATGCCGATAGTCTCATGCCTTTTTTACAACAACCTAATCCTCATGCAGTGATTGTAGGAGGTGGTTTATTGGGCTTAGAATTAGCAGCTTCTCTTCGAGAAATGAATATAGAAGTCACTGTAATTCAGCGAAGTGGTCGTTTTATGGACCGTCAACTCGACAAGCTTGGTTCAGAAATGCTCCATCACGAAATCGTAGATTTGGGCATTGAAGTATTTTATAATGATGAGGTTTCGTCTATTTATGGAACAGACCAATTGGAAGGTGTTCGTCTTAAATCGGGACGACGAATCGATGCACAAGTTGCTGTATTTGCCATTGGGACTACGCCCAATACCGAAATTGCCAAAGCTGCAGGCTTGGAAGTAAAACGTGGAGTGGTGGTCAATGATTATTTACAAACGTCTGATCCTTCTATTTTTGCCGCAGGCGAAATGGCACAATGGCGTGGCGAAATGTGGGGTATTACGGCTGCTGCCGAGCACCAAGCCGAAATTATTGCCAAATATATTGCTGGCGACTGGGCAAGTTATTATCAAGGTTCGCTTTCGATGAATATCATGAAAATCCAAGGAGTACAATTATGTTCATTAGGAATGATTGATTCTCCTACGAATAATCCTGAATATGAGGAGATTATCTTTATCGATAAAGCCAAACGCTATTATAAAAAATGTATTGTTCACCGCGACAAATTGGTAGGCGCTATTTTGATTGGCGATAAATCTGAATTTTTAGAATTCAAAGATTTGATTGGGAATAAAATTGAGCTTTCCGACAAACGCATGGAATTGTTGCGTTCGGGCAAAAAAGCTGATCCTGTGATGGGTAAATTGGTATGCTCGTGTAACAATGTGGGAGAAGGCAACCTCAAAAATGCGATTGCTGGAGGTTGTACAGATTTTACACAATTGTGTACTCAAACAGGCGCTGGAACAGGCTGTGGAAGTTGTAGACCAGAAGTAAAAGCAATATTAGAATCGCTAAGCAAAAAAGAAGATGCTTTAGCGGAGAAATAGTTACCAGAAAGAAGGTTGGAATAGAAAAGGAAAAACGAGAAAGGATGGTTTTTCTGAAGTGTACTGGAAAAGATGATTTTTAACCTTTTAGGCTCCGGAATCAAATTACTGGAATTAGAAACGAGCTTCTAAATTCCAGTAATTCAATTCCAAAGAACCTATATTCCTGAGGTTAAAACATGTCATCGTCATAGGTCGTCATTAATTATTTCTGACGAGCCACTACTAAATCACGAGTAGTAACAAAGTTAGTTTTGATTTCGAAAGTTTTAGCGTCGATAACGTCGATGTTTGAGCTAAGAACTTGGATAGTGTATTTACCATCGCTCAAGTTAGAGAAATCAAAAGTTTTTGCAAATTTACCTGATTTAGCGTCAACGTACTCACGGTGTACTTCGTTGTTGTCTTTGTCAACTACTACTACAGTAACTTTTTTGTTGTTTGGTTTTTCTACCCAAACGTTGAAGCTAAGGCTGTTAGTAACTGGAGCGATTTTAGACTTTACAAATGCTTCTTCATCATTTGAGTTAGCGATTGCACTTACGTTTGACAAACAAGTCATAGCAGCTGCTACGAACATAGCTTTGATTACATTGTTGTTTTTCATGGTATTCATTATTTATGAGAGTGAAACATCAAATTTCTTAGAAAAGTCATATCTACTAAAAAAGGTTCATTTTTGAGAAAATTTCTTAAATGCTATCCTGTTTTGGACTGTCTAAAACTAAGAAACTGTACTTGTGTCATTTGTTTGACGATTTAAAGTTATAATCTTATTTCCGAATAGCAATGGATTAGGGTAAAAAATTTGAACAAAATCAAGAAAGTTCTTCTAAATAAAATTATATTTCTTAAAAAAGTTACATTTTCCGAATTGCAATTATACTTTATATTGGAAAAGTGATATGGAGTTGATTATCAAATTGTTAAGTATAAATTACTAAAATCATGCGAGACTACTCTTTAGTTAAAATAAATCTGACTGGTGGCATTGCTTCGCCAGGGATGCTCGAAGGAATTCTTTTGATGGCACACAAAGCAGGTGTTAAAGAAGTAAGTATCGGTGCTCGTCAGCAATTATTAATGTGGGTAAAGGCTGATACTCAGCGTGGTTCGGGCTTGCCTAGCCTACGCGAAAGCCTTGAAGCAATGCACATTGATTTTGAAATTGATACCCACCAATATCCTAACATTATTTCGTCTTATTGTGCCCAAGAGGTATTCCAAACGGGACAATGGCTATCGGAAGGCATTTATCGTGACTTACTAGATGGTTTTGATTTTCAACCTCAACTCAAAATCAATATATCAGACTATCAACAGTCATTCACGCCCTTTTTTACGGGCAACTTAAACTTCATTGCATCTTCGATTCCCAATTTCTGGTATTTATATATTCGTCAAAAGCAATCCAATACTATTTTTAGATTTCCCTTGTTGATTTATACACTTGAAATCTCCAAAGTTTCAAAACGATTAGAGGGTATTCTATTATCAGGAACTGATTTATCGGAAGAGGAAATTTATGAAAAAATGATTGCCCAAGGCGAAATCATTTCACAGCTAGTACAAGAAGATTTGGTTCTACCGCAATTCATGTTGCCTTATTACGAAGGTTTCAATCGTTATGGCAACAAAACTTGGTTGGGAATCTACCGTCGTCACGAGACTTTTGAGGTGGCTTTTTTATTAGATGTTTGTAAAATTTGTTTAGATACCAAAGTCGGACAGATTTGTACAACCCCTTGGAAATCGCTCATTATTAAAGGTATCGAAAACGAAGATAGGGTATTGTGGGACAAACTCTTAGGAAAATATGGTATCAACGTGCGTCATGCAGCCAACGAGCTCAATTGGCAAGTAGAAGATCACTGTCAAGAAGGATTAGCACTCAAAAACACGATTATCCGTGAATTTGACCAAGAGGATATTCGTACGTTTGGTTTGTGTTTTGCTATTCAGACTCGTTCAAAGTCAGAGGTATTTGGTTCGGTTGTAATCAAAAAGCGAAAAATACTCGCAGGATTAACGCAGGTATATGATGTGTATCACACGGTAGATTTTAATCCAAATACTCGTCAATTGGTTTTATTTGAAAAAGGACTTCATAAAGCACATATTGCCGAAATCCTCCAACGACTCACCAAACGATACTATCATAGAAGTACCGCTTCAATCACAGAAAAGCCTGCACAACCTCAAGCGAACCCCACAAATACGCATCAAGTGCATCAATGCAAAGTATGTATGACCATTTATGACGAAAAATTGGGCGATTCACAGCAAGGAATAAAGGCAGGAACGAAGTTTGAGGAATTACCAGCCAGCTATTGCTGTCCTGTTTGCGATTCAGAAAAGGAAAACTTTGAGGTAAAAACAGTAGAAACAACGTATCAGTTGTGAGTTATGAATTGTGAGTTGTGAATTGTCCTTGCC
Source organism: Flectobacillus sp. BAB-3569 (assembly GCF_002270355.1). Lineage (GTDB taxonomy): Bacteria > Bacteroidota > Bacteroidia > Cytophagales > Spirosomataceae > Flectobacillus > Flectobacillus roseus. The sequence continues at coordinate 39,553 of NZ_NJFZ01000028.1, forward strand.
TAAAATAGGTTGCCTCTGATTACTGGACAAAATTGAAGTTCCTAGTTCAAGACTTAAATAATGATGTAAAATAAGATTGAATTATTACGCTTTATGGAATAAGCCGTAGGCATTAGGCTAAAGCGTGCAAAGTATTGATATTTAAAATTTACATTCACAATTCACAACTCACAATTCAGCACTAATACTTTCGTCACATTCTAAAATAAGGCTTAAATACTTTTTTGTCGAGAATAAATACCGCAAGCAGAGCATTGGTCATTAATAAAAAGTTGATAAGCTCTTTTTGATGTATCATATTAGTAAGTACACTAAAATCTAAAGGTACTTTTACCGACTGCACCGAAGGCATTCCCGAACTCAAAGCAACCACCAGTACAATCAAAGCACACATCACTGCCAAGAAGTATAGATGCAAATGGCTTTTAGGTTTTAGTATTACTTCAGGCTCTTGAGCAAGCTCCCATTGATCTATTAGTTTATCCGTAAAATTCACTGCAGTTTTCTCCATCGGCAAATCCTCCAACAGGGCATGTGTAGTAGCATATTCTCTAAATAGCAATTGATATTCTTCGTCCTCTTGCAACAGACGCTCATGCCTTTGCAAAAGCTCCTCAGAGGCGATGCCATCGAGGATGTCAAATATTTCTTCGTCTGTGATATTCATTGTATTGAAATTGAAGCTGTTTAAACTTTTTAGTCTCAGGTGAATAAATTCACCCACTAAGTGGAATTGTTGGTCAAGACCTAGTCATATTATTAACTTTAGTTTCGGTCTCAACAAAGTATTTTCTACCTATTTTATCATTAAGCTCCTAGCCGACTGCTCAAAGCCAAGTTAATATACCAAACTATGTAACTCATTGCCCAATAGTCGTTTCATCTCTTCTGCCAAACGCTTACGAGCACGACAAAGTTTAACTTTTGCCGTATCTGCACTAATACCAACAATTTGGGCGATTTCCTCTAAACTTTGTTCTTTGAGATAAAACAAGGTAATCATAGTTACATCGTCGGGCGAAAGATGATTGAGCGCCATTTGGATATATCTCTTCTGTTCAGCACTTTTTATTTCATCTGAAGTATCTGCCGAAGCAGCTTGTGCCGACTGAGAAGCCTCAATGTCGTCGGTTTGTATGCGATTTTTGCGTTTAAACATCAATGCTGCATTAAACACAATTCTGTAAAACCATGTCGTAAACTTAGACTCTTTATTGAACTGTGGCAATGCCTGAAATGCCTGAATAAAGGCATCCTGAGCCACCTCTTCGGCATCTTCTCGAGTACCCACGATTTTGTAGGCTACCGTAAAGGCATAATCCTTATGACGATTTGCCAAATCCCGATACCCAGCTTTATCGCCTGCCAAGATTCTTTCAATAATAGATATGTCTGATTCCAACGTTTTCACGACAATAGGATGCAAGTTGGTTTAGAAAGGTTACAGGAATTTACTCTTTTTTTCAAAAAAATAAAAAAGAGATGTAATGAGGTGATTGAATTTTACTCGTAGAGACGCATTGCTTTGCGTCTAAAAAAGTGTCATTCTGAAATTTAGTATCAAAAAAGGCGTTCGAAAAATTAATTTCGAACGCCTTTTTTGATACTCCTATGCTACATTTGGCTCTGCTTAAGACGCAAAGCATTTTGTCACTACTGATAGAATACAAATTTTAACATAATCACTCATTCTCTCATTTTCAAATCAAAAACTCAATGCCCTAATTTGCTGATCTCGGCACGTCGGATGAGCTCGTAGGTTTTTTCTAATTCCAAATCAGCCTTATTGAGTCTTTCTTGGATAGTATATTCAACATTGACATTGGGTATTACTCCACGACCAATATTAGGAGCTTTGACCGCTGTTGTAATTCTAAAATGTGGAAATTGTAAACGCAGTTTGGTTGCAGGTAAAACCACCGTAGAAATGATACCACCATTACAGCCAGCTTCGCCCCCACCCGTCTCACGACCGACTAATGTTGCTTTTCGCTGTTCTTTCAAACTTGCCACAAAGCTCGATGCTGCCGAAAAAGTTTGTTCGCCAATCAAAATGTATAAGTTGCCTTTAAAACGATATTGTTCGTAAGGCTTATGTTTTCCAACCGATGGGACATTCAAGCAGTAAGTCCCTTCACCACACTTTTTAACGATTCTTTCTGAAAAAGCACGACTAGCATCTTGTTCTTCAACATCATTATTAAGTATAAAAGATGGAATCATCACAGGAGCCTCCGCATGTGAGGTTAACACAAAAGTGCTATCCATCAAATACTTCATCAGGTCGAGGGCAATTTCATGGTTTCCTCCTGAATTTTGGCGTAAATCAATGATAAGGTTTGCGGCGTGGTTTTGTTCTATTTCTTGAAAAAATCTTTCATGTGTCATCAAAAACGACTCGTAGTCATCATACGAAAAGCTAGAAATACGCAACAAGGCCGTTGAGGCAACTTCTTTCGGGAAACTTAAGCCACGCAAACGAGTCAAACGTCGTTGTGTTTCGTCCTCCTTAGATAACCGAGGAGGTCTATTACCAGTAGGAACCCTTGGCTTAAACTCCAGTATTTGTGGCTTTACTTCTCCTTGTGCATTTTTGATAGAAAATTGATATTTTTCTTTTCCTCCAAAAACACTCAAATAGTATTCGTCAAAAAAACCAGCCTCTAGTGTAGCATCCTTAAAAGCTTCGCCGTAGCCATCAGCAGGTAGGTATTTCCTTAATGTACGAAGAATTTTCCCTGCGGTATTTCCTTCTATTTCCAACACCTCCGAACCTAGTACTAAGGAAGGGTCATTGCTATCATTGCGAGCAATAAAAAGGCGGTCGCCTTGGATAAAAAAGCCAAGCGGAAGTATGAAACTACGGTTTTTAGCACGTTCCCATTTGCGAGTTTCGGGTGAAAAACGCAAGTCTGTATGTCCACAACGAATTTTAGCGACCAAGGGCTTAAGCAATAGCCCAAAGTCCTTTTCGGTCATTTCATCAGCTATCTTTTTATAGGCATCTTCAAAAGCTATGTTCATAGATTCTTTTGAAGTGTACCAATTCACCCCTGGATGCTCTTGTTCTAAAATACTTCTCAAATATCTAAAATCTGCTCTCAACTCTACCTTCGAGAACTTTCGCTCATAGTTGATAGGCGAAGCAGCCCCTTGTCCTTTTACATCCTGTGACCAACAGAATAACGTAACAGACAGTATAACAACACATAACAACCTCATGCTCTGACGTGGACAAAAAATTAAGAAAAAAACAGAAAATTATATACTCAGCAATACAAAAGGCAAAATTACTCATAATATTACCAAATAGAAGAAAAACCAACTGAATTCGCCTATAGACCAGCGCTAAATCTAGCAAGTGGCTTATTAGTCTCTTGACTTTTTCAACAAACTACAAAAAATCAGTTTGTTAGGGTAGATTTCTCCTCTTTTATACCTTACCTTTTACATCTTAGCATCGAGAATATTTCATTGAGAATAACGATATTCTTTTTTATTACGCTATCCCATTGTGTACATATTCATTTACTTATCTGGTTTTTCGGTTCTCATTTGGGTGAGATTTCGGTAAATTGCATTACTATTAATTATGAAATAAACTTCAAACATATAGATGAAAAAACGTTATCAAGTATTACTCGTACTATCAATTCTTTCCACTGTTACCTTTCTCGACCGCATTGCTATCTCTACAGCAGGCGAACGTATTTCAAAAGATTTGGGGCTAAGTCCTGTTCAATGGGGCTGGGTATTGGGGATGTTTACCCTTGCCTATGGACTTTTTGAAATTCCCACAGGATTATTGGGCGACCGACTCGGCGCCAAACGCCTTCTTATTCGAGTAGTATTGTGGTGGTCATTTTTTACAGTACTCACAGGCTTTTCGACAGGTTTTGTCATGCTTCTTGCAGTACGATTCTTATTTGGTATTGGCGAAGCTGGGGCATATCCCAATATTTCGATAGCCTTGAGCAAGTGGTTACCAGCCTTCGAAAGAGGAAAAGGGCAAGCACTTATTTGGGCAGCGTCAAGAATTGGTGCAGGGTTGACTCCTATTTTAGTCATTCCTATTCAACAAAAATATGGCTGGCAGATGTCCTTCTATATCCTCGGGGGAGTTGGTTTACTTTGGGTGATTTTTTGGATTTTCTGGTACAAAGAAGAGCCTTCTGAAGCTAAGGATATTTCGAAGGAAGAATTGAATTTTATCTTAGAAAATAGACAACTCAGCGACCACTCTCCCAAACAATCAGTCTGGAAAATACTCAACCATCCTAACCTTTGGATTCTATTCTTGATGTATTACTGTTATGCTGCGGGGGCTTATTTTTTCCAAAGCTGGATGCCCAAATATCTACAGCAGGGACGTGGTATTTCGGAAGAAAATATGAAGTTTATAGCTTCTGCTCCTTTTATTTTGGGAGCGGTAGGATGTTTTCTAGGAGGGATTTTGAGTGATTATACGGTCAAGAAATATGGTAAAAAATGGGGTCGTCGCATTGTCCCAATGATTGGGCTTAGTCTTTCGGGTATCTGTCTCATTACGGCGTCTCTTAGTCAAAACGATACTTTGGCCGTTGTACTTTTGTCTTTGGGGCTTGCCACTATGGATGTCACCGCACCAGTGGCATGGGCTGTAGCCATGGATATTGGAGGCAAACAAAGTGGTACTGTATCGGGAGCGATGAACTCGGCGGGCTTGATTGGAGCCTATATCAATACTGTATCTTTTGGATATCTTGCCACGACTTTCGGGTACTACTTTCCTGTACTTATGATTGGTGGTTTATTGATACTTGGATCTATACTTTGGCTAAAAATTGATGCTACTCACCAAGTATCCGTTCAATCAGAATAGTCAAAAAAAATATCGCTAAAACTTTCGTTTCAAATATTTAAAAATCAAATAGTTACAACCAAACGAATGTTTAATTTCAAAAAAACATGATAAAAAACAACTGCATTTTCTGCCAAACTATCCCTATCTTTGGAAAGAATTTCGGAAGAACAAGAAACAATTTTAGCTAACAAATTGTAGTCTCAAAGGAATATATTTTCACTACCGAGACTAAAGAGATAGGTAGAAAAATAGCGAAGTTAATTTTTGTCAACTTTGATGATTTCTAAGACAAAATAGTTTAAATTTAGCCAAGGTAAGCGCGCTTCAACATGAGCCGAAAGCTATCATTTAAACAATCCTTTTTATTTTTAGATAACTAGTAACTTATACCATACGACCATGTCACAGGCAGCAATTATTGAACCCTTACTTCAAGAAGACCCAAATCGTTTTGTGTTATTTCCAATCAAACACAATGACATTTGGCAATTTTATAAAAAAGCGGAAGCTTCTTTCTGGACAGCTGAAGAAATTGACCTTTCTCAAGACTTAAATGACTGGGAAAACAAGCTTACAGCTGATGAAAAGCACTTTATTTCGCATGTATTGGCCTTCTTTGCGGCATCGGATGGTATCGTAAACGAAAACCTTGCTGTTAACTTCCTTTCGGAGGTTCAGTATGCAGAAGCTAAATGTTTCTATGGCTTCCAAGTAATGATGGAAAACATTCACTCTGAAACATACTCTTTGTTGATTGATACTTATATCAAAAACCCAATCGAAAAAGACCGTATGCTTCGCGCCATCGAAACCATCGATTGTGTTCAGAAAAAAGCAGAATGGGCTTTGCGTTGGATTGGCAGTGAAAACTTTGTAGAACGTCTGATTGCATTTGCAGCTGTAGAAGGTATTTTCTTCTCAGGTAGTTTCTGTTCTATTTTCTGGTTGAAAAAACGTGGTTTGATGCCAGGTCTTTCGTTCTCAAACGAGCTTATCTCTCGCGACGAAGGTTTGCACTGTGATTTTGCTTGTTTGCTTTACGCAGACCACATCAAAAATCAATTGCCACAGTCAAGAGTAATTGAAATCATTACTGATGCTGTGACTATCGAAAAAGAATTTGTAACAGATTCGCTTCCTGTTTCATTAATCGGTATGAACGCTAACTTGATGTGTCAATACATTGAGTTTGTAGCTGACCGCTTGTTGGTAGCTTTGGGATGTCCAAAAGTATATAACGCAACCAATCCATTTGATTTCATGGAAATGATTTCGTTACAAGGCAAAACTAATTTCTTCGAAAAACGTGTTGCTGAGTATCAAAAAGCAGGTGTCATGTCAGAAAAAGAAACGATGTCTTTCTCTTTAGATGAAGATTTTTAGAATTTCTTAAAAATAATCAAAACAAAACGGCTCGTTGCAAGATTGCAACGAGCCGTTTTGTTTTGGAGCCTTAAAGACCTATGTATCATTTTAAGTTGTACTGAGTTTGTTTTCGGAAAAAACCCCACTTTGTCTTAACAGCAACAGTGGGGTATGTATTATATGAATTGGATAGATAGATAATGTGACAAGCTTTTTATGAAAGATTTTGGCAAACTTGGCTTTTTTCAGTAATTTTTTACCCGATTATATGCCAAAAAATCATCTTTTTATTCAAATCTCCATATTTTCAATCATGTGAATTTGAATTTACCCAACCTCAATTTGTCTAGCCTTCATCCTATTGCAATTGATAGGTTAGTGCGCAAAATAAAATTTAAGATTGTGCTTTGGGCTTTCAGGTAACGGCTTTCGGCGGGGGCTTTGGAAAAAGCATGTCGGTGATTATTAAAAAACATTTTAACACTCTTTGCCTTGTGCCTGTTGTCTAGTGCCTAAACAAAATTGAATCTTATTCTGCACTATTACTTACTCAAAATTAAATTAGCATTTAGAGAGACTCTTTCTTGAAAAGAAAAACCAAAGCTCTCTTTATTTATATTTCTTTGTGGTTAGGTAAAAAATTGTAAAAACTATTGTATCAAGCAGATACAATATTAATTGTTTTATTCTAATATTACAATTCTTTTTTAAATTTGAACAAAATTTATTTTATGGAGCATACAACAGAATATAAAGACCTAGTTAACCCTGAACAAGACTTTTTACCGGGCATATCGATTGATTGCGTAATTTTTGGTTTTCATGAGAATCAATTGAAGGTGTTATTGATCAAATTTGCCAATACCGAAATATATTCCCTCCCAGGAGGATTTATCTATAAAGAAGAAAGTTTGGATGAAGCCGCAAGTAGAATTCTTGACCATCGTACAGGAATTGAGGATACTTATCTGGAGCAATTTTATGTATTTGGTAACCCCAATAGAGTGAACCCTGAGGAACATCGACTTATCATGCAAAAAAATGGGTTAGATCTTCCTAATGGCCACTTTTTGCTTAATCGACATATTACAGTAGGGTATTACGCTTTGGTAGACTTTACAAAAATACAACCACACTCCCATCTCAATCTTGAAGAAGGTGGCTGGTTTGATATTTATGACTTGCCTGAAACAATTGCTTTTGACCACCGTGAAATTTTACTCAAGGCACTCGACTCGCTTCGTTTGTTTTTAGATCATAAACTATCAGTCTTTAACCTCATGCCCGAAACCTTTACCATGGGCGAATTACAAAGTCTTTATGAGACTATTTTGAACAAAAAACTCTTGAGAGCTAATTTCCAACGCAAAATGCTCAGTTTGGGGATACTCGAAAGACTAGATAAAAAATGGGGAGGTGGTGCCCACAAGGCTCCATATTTGTATCGATTTGATTCGCAAAAGGCTGAAGCTAGCAAATTTGCTAATCAGTTTGAGGAGTAAAGAATAGACTATTACATAACCTATATAAAATTAGAATTTTGATTTCGGAACATAATGCTGAACATTTCTGATATCTCCGAAATCAAAAATCTATCGTCGAGAGACTGACTCAAACTATCCCCCACTCACTGGTGGAATTAACGCAATTTCGTCTCTTTCTGATAATACTAAATCCTGCTCGGCATATTCGTTATTTACAGCCAACAATAACGAGCGAATGGAAGCCAACGGTGGGTATTCTGCTCTGAGCAAGGTCAACAAACCATCGGTTGTGAGGGTATCTGATACCTCCAAAGTCGTCGAGCTATTGCCAACAATTTCTTTGGTGATTCCAAACAAAGCAATTGTATATTTCATTAGGTTAAATTTTTGATTCTAGGATTCAATAGTATATTTGTTTTTATTGATTACAGAAATACTATCAGCGATAAATATAGACGTTTCTTTTTGAACAAATTTTCCTATATTTTGATTGCTAATATAACGAAGTAAATCAATAATTTGAGGACACCCAATGGGGATTTACCCAAAATACTACTATATCATTCGTATCTGTGACAACTAATCCATCCATAACAACTCCCGATAATCGTCCAGTGATTTATGACAATCACGGTCGACCGATTACTTATTTGAGGCTGGCTGTCACCGACCGATGCAATTTGCGTTGCTTTTATTGCATGCCTGAAGAAGGCATCAAATACCTCCACAAATCCAAACTGCTTAGCTACGAAGAAATGCTTCGTATCGTTGGTGTACTGGCCGAATTAGGGGTGCACAAAGTGCGTATTACAGGTGGAGAACCTTTTGTGCGTAACAACCTCGTAGATTTTTTGTATCGCCTTGCTGACATTCAAGGAATCGATGAGCTGAATATTACCACCAACGGCGTTTTGACGGGACAGTATCTCAAACAAATGAAAGAAATCGGGATTCGTTCTGTCAATTTGAGTTTGGATACTTTGGATGCGCAACGCTTTTTCGAAATTACCCGTCGTGATGAATTCTCAAAAGTCTATCAAACGCTTTTTGATTTACTCGATGCAGGTTTTGAAGTAAAAATCAATGCTGTAGTAATGGATGGGAAAAATACAGATGATATTTTACCCTTGGTAGCTCTTACCGAGCATTATCCTGTAGCAGTTCGCTTTATCGAAGAAATGCCTTTCAATGGCGAAGGCTCACATTATCCTGTACTTCATTGGAATATCCATCGTATTTTAGAAACAATCCGAGGTACCTATCCGAGCCTAAGCAAAATTGAAGATGCTCCACATTCTACTTCGTATAACTACCACGTCCCAGGCTTCAAAGGCAATATTGGCGTGATTGCAGCGTTTTCAAGAACCTTCTGTGGCACTTGCAATCGCATCAGAATGACCGCACAAGGCGAATTAAAAACTTGTTTGTACGACGAAGGTGTATTAAGCATCCGAGATTTGATTCGTTCGGGCATTAGCAACGAAGAATTGAAAGGAGTTTTTATCAATACTTTTCAAAAAAGAGCTAAAGATGGCTTCGAAGCTGAGAAACGTAGAACCAAGCTTGTTACTGAATCCATGACAACCATTGGAGGATAATCCATAAAAATCTTAATTTTGCAATTCATTTAATCCCCTGTCAACCCAATAGTATTTTGGACTGGGCTGACAGGGGACATATTTTATATAGACAATGACAATCGAGCAAATTTTTGAAGGTTTCAATCAACTAAAAGTCCTCATCATAGGCGATTTGATGATTGATGCTTATACCTGGGGTAAAGTAGAACGTATCTCTCCTGAAGCTCCAGTACCAGTAGTAAATGTAAAACAAAGAGAAATGCGTTTGGGTGGTGCTGGCAATGTGGTGATGAACGTTCAGGCACTTGGCGCAAAAGCTATTATTTGTTCGGTAATCGGAAAAGATTCTTATGGTAATGCACTATTAGATTTATTGGAAGAAAGGGAGTTATCTACAGAAGGTATTCTTCAATCTGATGAACGCATCACTACAGTAAAAGAACGTATTATCGCAGGTACACAGCAAATTGTACGCGTAGATACCGAAACTGACAAATTGATTTCTGAGAATGAGCGCAATTTGCTTTTAGACAAAATCAAGGTATTAGCACTCGACGCTCAGGTAATTATCTTTGAAGATTATGATAAAGGCGTTTTATCAAAAGAGCTTATTGCTGAGGTAATAGACTTTGCACAAGAACACCACATTCCTACAGTCGTAGATCCGAAAAAGCGTAACTTTTTGAATTATCAAAATGCTACCTTATTCAAACCAAATTTGAAAGAACTCAAAGAAGGTCTCAACATTCAGTTTGATTCAAAGGATCCAGCAGAGCTAGCGATGGCGGTTAATATGCTCATAGAAACCCTTGAGGTGAAAGGTGCTTTTGTTACTCTTTCGGAACAAGGTGTGTTTATCAATTTCAAAGACGAAGAAAAACATATTCCTGCCCATATTCGACAAATTGCAGATGTTTCAGGAGCTGGCGATACCGTAATTTCAATTGCAGCCTGCTGTGTAGCACTCAATTTATCTCCAGAATTAGTAGCAGGACTCTCCAATTTAGGTGGTGGACTCGTATGTGAATCGGTAGGAGTTGTTCCAATCAATAAAGAAAGACTGTTGGCAGAAGCCCAACAAAACTATAATTAAGTATTAATAGGCTTTAGGCTATAAGCTCTAGGCATTAGGCAAAAAGGGGCCTTTTTTTCAGTTAAATTTTAAGAAAATTCCGCTCCGAAAATAAATTCTACATTTTTTGAAAAATAATTTAACTATTTTTCAATGCGTAAACTATTTTACCTCAATAGACGTTTATCTATTATCAACCGCAAAAAAGCCTTGCTATCTATTTAGCAAGGCTTTTTTATTTGATGCTAATTTGAATGTTTCTGCGCCGTTTTTTACTTCTTACTATCAGGCTTATCCTCTATTCCCAAAGTGCTTATCGAAGGATTGATTGTTCGTGCGGTAATTACAATTTTGAAAATTTTATTTCCTGCAAAACTAAATTCTGCCACATATTTCCCCTTTGCTTTTAGGTTACGATACACAGCTGTGTAATTCATTTTACTTTCCCAACCATGCACTGCCAAAGCACCCAACAAATGGTCAAGGCATTTTTGAAGATTCGAAAAATAATTTAGCACAGGTTCTTTAGTTCGAACAGCATTGAGCGAACCAATCGAAATCACGGCAACCTCGTAGATAGTTTGTTGTTTCATCTTGAAACCTTATGGGTTACTTGTTAATCTGATATTTGAGATAAACTTGGAATCTTTATCTCCGTTTTCTCGTATTTGATATCCACATCACAAGTCGTTAGAGAGTCCATTTTGATATAATTTTCAGCAATTTGAAAAAAATAAAATAAATATGAAAAATAATTTAACTATTTTTCAATACCTAAACTATTTAGGCACTTCTGACGTTTTAAATATATCAATCACAAAAAAGCCTTGTTAGTGTTCCTAGCAAGGCTTTTTGATTTTTAAGGTTTTAGCCTTTATCATGGAGCTATTCCAACAAAAAAAGCCAGTGAACAAATCCACTGACTTTCTCTTTTAGAGGTATATTGGATAGTTCCTTTACCTCCTCTTACTCCAATATATTTTATTGAGCAATTGCTGTAAATTCAATCTCTACTAAGTAATCTGGAGATACTAATTTAGAAATCTCATAGATACCTGTTGTTGGTTTGATTTCGCCGAAATAAGCGCCATGAGCACGAGCAATATCATCAAATTTGGTAATATCTGTTGTGAAAATACGAGTTCTTACCACATCTTTTGTCGATACGCCAGCTTCTTCTAATACTTTAGCGATACGCTCTAAGATATTCAACGTTTGTGCATAAGCATCGTCAGCCTTTACTTTTTCACCATCAACGATTGCTACAGTTCCTGATACTTCTACGATGTTTCCGATTCTTACGGCACGGCAATAGCCCATTTTGTCTTCCCACGGCGAGCCCGTTAAGATATTTTGTCTAGACATACTTAATAATTGTTTTTTGGTTACGATACAAAGATAAGATAAAAGCCGAGGGATATTTACTCAAAAAGGCATAAAAAAAGGCTCAAACTAATGTGTTTGAACCTTTAACATACCAAAAATCGTTGCCTTTACGCACGTACAGCTACTAAATTAGCTTCCATCAAAGAAGCCAATTCTTCCACAGTCTGTACTCTATCTATCTCCTGATCTGGTAATGTAATACCATACGTATTTTCCAAATAAGCTACTACTTCTAGGAACTCTAATGAGTTCATTCCCAAATCGGCATAAAAGCGTTTTTGAGGAGCTATCAACCTCGGACTAATATAAAAATTCCGAGATAAGAACTTTGTCAATGTTTCTGTGCTGAATCTCATCGGTTTCTTGATTTATATATATTTTGACGATTGTTATGCTTGATTAACGAGCTTTTTTGAATAATAGTGCCCGAATTTTAAGTTTTTTTTAGAAAAAATGAGAAAAATCAATAAAAACTCTTAAATATTATGCTTACAGAGCATTCTTGAATTATTTAAAGATTCCTCTCATGATTTATTAAAAAATATTAAAAACTATTTTCGGGAAATTTGCTCCTTTTAAAACCTAGTTTTGTATCGTTTCTTTGACCGGAATAATGGTGGGTGGAAGCAACTTATACATAACTGGTGTAACCAAACGAGCAAGTAATGTTGAACTGATAATTCCACCTATAAGCACTAAAGCCAACGGAGAATACAATTCTGAATATTCGACAACCAATGGCACTAAGCCTCCTATGGCCGTAAGTGATGTTAACACGATAGGGACAAATCTCACTTCGCCTGCTTCTCGAATCGCCTCCTCAAGTCCAAAACCTTCTTCTCGAAGTTGATTGGTAAAATCTACCAACAATAAGGAGTTTTTGACCTCGATTCCTACCAGTGCGATAAAACCGATAACAGCCGTAAATGATAAGGTTTCGCCCCAAAGTAATAGCATCAAGATAGCTCCAACTATACCCAATGGAATTACTGACAATACAATCAAGGTTGATTTGAAGTTTCGGAATTCCAAAATTAGGATAGCTATCATTCCGAAGACAGTTATCAAAACTATCACCCCTATGCCTCCGAAAGATTTTTCTGCATTTTCGGCCTCTCCTGCTACTCTGTACGAAAATCCTTTTGGAAACTTAAAGGTATTTAATTGCTTTATTAATTCTTGGTTTACTTGTGCCGTATTATAACCAGACTTCAAAAAGGTCGAAACCGTCACATATCGTTCTTTGTCGAAGTGCAAAATTTGATTTTGAGATGTCTCTAACTTAATATCTACCAATTGTTTAAGTGGAATTGCCGTCCCTAAAGCATTGTTGACATACAAACGATTAAATACATCCAAATCTTGTTGAACACCTGTTCTTGGAATCGAGATGTTGATATTATAGCCGTCCTTTTGGCCATCTTCTCTGTAAGTACCCACATTTAATCCTGCTATTCCTAAACGTACCACTCGGTCGATTTCGGCAGAGCTGACACCCATCAATCCAGCCTTTTCTTTATTAACCACCACACGAATATCCGTCGGTTGGACTTTCAAAGGGTTGTTTACATAAATAGCGCCTGGGTGATTGGCTAATATTTTCTCTATTTTGAAAGCTACATTTCTCAGAGTATCCAAATTTTCTCCAAAGATTCGATAAGCAATTGGTGCTTCTAATGGTGGTCCTTGTTCAAAATCTTTTACCTCAATTTTGGCATTAGGATACGCTCCCATATTACCACGCAAATCGTCGATTAAAGCTTTTTTCTCAGAAGTTTCCATGTCTTCGAGCAGGACAAAAATTTGTGCTCGGTTTTCGGACTGACCTCTTTCTACGGTATTGTAATAAATACGAGGATTGACACGACCTACGTTTGAGGCAAAGTTTCTAATCTCAGGTACTTTCTTTAATTTTTCTTCTACATACTTCACTACTTTAGTCGTAGCAGCCATATTTGTTCCGACTGGAGTTTCGATATTTACTAAAAACATCGGTTTTTCGGAAGTAGGAAAAAGTGAAAAGCCTAAGAATAATTTAGCCATCATCATCACACCTACAAATACCCCTAATGCGCCTGCCAAGGTAGTTTTCGGATGCTTTAAACACCAATCCATTAAGCGACCATAAGTGGCAGAAATGATTTTTTTCATTCCTCTCAAAATCACATTCCCTTCTGGATTATGATTTTCTGTCAATAAAACAGATGACAAAAACGGAACAATCGTCAAAGACACAATCATCGAAGCCAATACCGTAAACATTACAGCCATTGGTAAACTACGAATAAATTCACCCGCTGCTTCTGGCAAGTTGGCAATTGGTAAAAACGCAAAGCATAACAATACTGTACACCCTACTACCGCCAAACCAATTTGCTTTGTCGCATCAATAGCTGCTTGCTTGCGTTTGATGCCCATACGCATAAAGCGTTCAATGTTTTCAACAACTACGATAGAGTCATCCACCAAAATTCCTAGGGCAACAATCATCCCTACGATAGACAGCTGGTTAATAGTATAACCGAATACGTTGAGTAATGTTAAACCAATCGCTAACGAAAGTGGAATCGAAATCATTACGACAATACTCGCACGTGTACCCAAAGGCAATAGCGTAATCAATACTAATAAAATCGCTATTCCGAAATCTTTAGCAAAACGAGTCAAACGATTATCTACAGATTCGGCTTGGTCAAAAACTTTTACGACGTCGACACTTGGAGGTAGTTGTGCTTTGTATTTTTCAACAATAGGCTCCACAATCTTTCTAATACCAATAATATTCTGTCCTTGCTTTTGGCATGCTGTTACAAAAACACAACGATGACCGTTGAGACTAGTAATATGTGTTTCGTCCTCGTAAGCAAATTTTACCTGAGCGATATCCTTGAGATATACGATTTTGGTACCGTTGGTGTACACAATCGTATTCTGAATTTCGTCGAGATCATTATATGCTCCTGAGGTTTTTACATTTAGTTTTTTACTCGAAACATTGATACTACCCCCGGGTATATTGACATTTTCGGACTGGATTGCTCCTAATACCTGATTGACTGGAATACGGTCATGCGCCATTTTTTCCAAATTCAATTCAACGGCTACTTTGCGAGCAGGAAAACCCCATGATTTGATATTAGTCAAAGGCTTTACCTTTTCGAGTTGTTTTTCCAAGTCATCTGCATATTCCTTTAATTTGGAATAGGGCAAATTTTCACTGACTAGCGCAAACTGATAAATATTTACATCAGTTGGTCTAAACTTTTGTACTCGAATATCCAGAATTTCGGCTGGAAGGTCTTTTCTGATAGCATTTACTTCACGTACAACCTCCTGATATTTTTCTTCTGGGTCTTGTTCAAAATCATATTCTATCTGAAATACTGCCGCTCCATCTAGTATGACTGTACTTATGCGCTGAATGTTGTCTAGCTCGTTAATTCTTTTTTCAAAAGGGTCAACTACCAGCTCTTCCATGTCGTTGGGAGTAGCTCCAGGATAGATAATGGTAACGCCAAACTGAGGAGATTCAAACTCTGGATCTTCGCCTCGTGGCATGTTCAACAAGGAATATAGCCCGATTGATAATACCGCCAGAAATACCACTAAGGTAAACTGGTAATTTTTTACGGAAAATTCTGCGATTTTCATATATGATGAGTTGTCGGCATAAGCTGTCTTACAATGACATTATGCACGTTTAGGTCTATATAAAATTGATTAGTTGTAAAAGCTTATTTCATCACTTTTACTTTTGTGCCCTCTACCAGATAAGCCGAGCCATCTGTTACCACTTGACTAACTCCCGCCAATCCCTCACGAACAAATGCCTGTTGGTTATTGACATAGGCAATCAACAGAGAAACTCTCTTTGCTTTTCCGTTTTCTACAACATATACAAAAGCTTGGTCGCCATTGCCTTCAATAATGGCATCAACAGGAACAGACGCATATTGGTATTTGATAGAAGGATAAATCAATGCTTTGGCAAATAAGCCAGTCGCCATTTTTTTACCTTGTGTACTAATTTTTAATTCTGCTTGATAGAGGCCTGAAGCTTGGTCGGCACCTTGAGAGAGGGTTGTCACATTTGCCAAAAACTTAGTATCTGGAAATGCGTCGAGAGTGATGTCGGCTTTATCGCCTAATTTGAGACGAGTCCAATCTTTATCTGCGATACCCACTTTTACCACCCAGTCGTTCGCACCTGCGGCGTTTACAAAAAACACAGGACTACCAGACGAGGCTAGTTCTCCTTCATTCATCATTTTTTTGACCACAACGCCATTGGTTGGTGCATAAATTTTGGAATATCCTTGGTTGTATTGGGCTATTTGCAAACTTTGTTTTGCTACGCTCAAGGCTGTTGTAAGATTTTGGACTTGCTCAAGTGTGGCAACCGAATCACGGTAAAGCGCATTGACACGCTTTAAATCTCTTTCGATTTTGCTCACATTTTCTTGTGCTTGTGAAACTTGTGCATTGATTTCGGTCAAATTGAGGGTTGCCAATAATTGACCTTTAGCAATATTTTGCCCTTCTTTTACAAAGATTTTTTCGATAATTCCGCCCGTTTTAAAAGATAGTCGAGCTTCATGTAAGGAGCTAATCAAGCCCGAAGCTTTGATGGGTTCGGTAGAATTAGCATTTGAAACATCCACTAATTTTACGGCTACAGTTTCGTTATCTGCAATTGTTTTTTTGTCGGTTTTCTTTTTGCCACAGGCAAATACCGTTGCTATGATTAGACCTAGAATGAGGCTATTTTTTAAGGAAGTCAACATTTTTCAAGAGGATTTTACTTAGCACAAGGCTAAAGAGATTTTTAGATTTTTATTTCAAGTCAAAAGCGGCAGCACTGCGTTCGAGTTCTACCCATTTGAGCCAAACATCATATTGAGCTATCACTTGCTGCAATTGAGTGCGAGTCAGTTGGGTCTGGGCATCTAGTAGTTCAATAAAACTAAGATTACCTTCTTTGTAACGGCGCATCATATCGCGATAATAGCGCTGTGCCGAACTTATCTGATTGGCTTTAGATTGATGAATTTCTTTAGCGGCAGTCAATGCGTTTTGTGCTAAAGTATTTTGTAAATCAAGTTGATTTTTGACTTGCTGAAGTTGCGTATCTGCGGTAGCAACATCCATTTCGGCTTGTTTTACTTTCAACTGATTTCGTCCTGAGGAATATACAGGTAAGTCAATTGATACTCCGACCAAGAAAAAGGCATTGGGAGAAATAAAATTCTTGTCAGCCGCGGCGATTTGAGCAAAACGACCTTGAGAACCTAAATCCAATGATGCTCCTATTTTGGGTTGGTTGTAGGACTGGCTCAATTTTAAGATTTGCTTATTGATATTCAAATTGGTTTCGAGCTTGTCAATTTCTTCACGGTGGGCTAAGTCTATTTTAGCAGGAATTACAACATTTTTTAAACTGGAGTCAACTTTGATTTCCTGTGTAAACTCACGGTTTAATAAGAAATTGAAATACGCTGCTGCATTTTTCTGTATTCCTTTGGCAGCTTCTACTTCTGATTCGATACTAGCAATTTCGTTTTGGGTACGAATAGAAACCGTCGGGTTAGCCATGCCATTTTGAATCAACGCTTGGTTGACACGCTCACTTTCACGAAGTAGACGTAAAGCATTTTCATAAATACTCAATGCTTCCGTAGCTTTCAAATAATTGAAATAGGCCATTTTTATATCTTTGACCAATTCACGTTTATAGACATTGGTTTCGGATTGCTGTAAACCAATCAGTTCCTTTTTGATGCTTTGATTATACTTCAGTTCGGCATTGATCAAAGGCATTGAGGTCTTGAATCGCATGTCATAAAAGTCCTTTGGAATCAATTGCTCACTCACATTTGAGATTTGTGGAAAAGCGTTTGAGTTAGTCAAGCGATTGAGCGTCGCATATACAGGGTTTACCAAATCCCCAACAGGAATATCAATCGTACGACCACCCAATGCAGAAGAGACAGTCGTATTGAAATTCACGGCAGGTTTGAACAAACTTTTGGCCTCATCTAAAGCCCAAATAGCTTTTTGTAGCTGAAAACGTTGCTGCTTGAGCGTCTGACTATTTTGTAACCCTTCTTGTACATACTGATTGAGTACTTCTGATTGAGCCATAGTTCCATAAGCGAGCCAACAGCACACCAAGGATAAATAATACTTCATAGGTTTCATGTATTAAACATTTATAATTTTATAAACACCGTTCAGTAAAAGAGTAAATAAAAAGCATCAATTCATGGGGAATCAATGCCGAATGGGCTTTGAGCTATCGGGTTTTAGCTTTCAGCACTAGTTATAAAGTATACTAATGCAGGCCGACTGCTCAAACTGAATGCCAAAAGCTGTCATAAGTCAGACCTGTGGGAGATTTTGCTGCCCACAGGTCTTTCTAGGGGATTTTTAGATTTTTTCAGCTTAAGTAAACTGTTAAATCTTTACTGCTTAATTCACTTTGTAAATCCTTAAAATCAGTTAGTTACTGGTCTTTCAAAGATTCAAAGACAAAGTAACTAAAACTATTTAATAGTATTGCTTGTTGCCACCAAATTGGTTGTACATTTTGCAATTAAAATATCATCTTGGTTACGAATTTCGCCTTCTGCATGAGCGATTTTCTTTCCCATTCTTACAATCTTAGATTTTACGCGAACGGTCTCGCCTAGTCGTGCGCTAAAAAGGTAATCTACCGAAAGATTGACAGTACTATAAAAAACACCATTGCCCATCATAAAAACAGTCATCCCAATAATATCGTCCAACATCGTAGCAGCAATACCGCCATGTAGGATACGAGCAGGATTTACCATTTCTTCTTTGACTTGGTATTCTATTTCGATACCGTGGTCATGAACTCCTACCAATACGCCATCCAACAATTTGGCCACTGGCGAAATACTTTTTTCGGCTACACGAGTACCAATATATTCTTTAAAAACCTCTAATGCGTGTTTATTACTCATTTTTCTTTTTTATAAGATTCAACATGAAGTCCAACGACTCTCCTATGAGCTTCTCAAGCTGTATTTCTGGATTTAGTTCACAAAATGGTTCAAATCGCCCTCTGATATTTAATGATACCAGACCATGAACATAAGACCAGATTGACATAGACAATACATCGATGTCGGCTGGCAAAACAGAGCCTTGTTCGATACAGAGCGCCAAGTTTTTTTGTAGTGCCACAAAATTGTGCATGCCACAATCCCAGCCAGCTTCTTGTTTTTTGAGAGCGTGCATAGGCGCGTCTTTTATAAACATCAAGTCGTATAGCTCAGGGTTTTCGAAAGCGAATTTTAAGTAAATCAGTCCTCTCATACGCAGTTGTTGAAAACCATCTTCGATACTTTCAACAGGACGAGTCATTTCGGACAATTTATCAAAACCTAATTCATGTACCGCATAAAACAACTCATCTTTATCCTTATAATGAAGATAAATGGTAGCTGGACTATATTCTATTTTATCAGCAATAGCTCGAATAGAAGCCTTATCAAAGCCTTCTTTGATAAAGATTTCTTTAGCAGCTTCCAAAATTCGCTGCTTTAATTCAAGTTTTTCGCGTTCTTTTCTTTCTAAAATACCCATTTCTTAATAAACCAATCTTAGTATACAGGCAAATTTACGCAAAGTGTATAGGCATTCCCAACAGGTAGCAGGCTTATTTCACTTTTGTCCACACAGTAGTACGTCCCAGTAACGAAACGCCCACAAAGCCTCTGATTTCTAATTCATCCGCTTTTTTAAGTTTCATATTGCATGAATAGCTTTTGCCATTTTTAGGGTCATAAATACTCCCTTCTTCCCATGCTTTTCCTGTAAACTCAAAATTTTTCAGAATCACCAATCCTAATAAAGGTTGACTACGCAACGATGCATCAGGATTATTTACATCTTTTTTGTTTGCGTCCTTTATCCAAGAAAGTTTACCAAAATACTTTTCTCCTTGTTTAAATATCAACACCTTACCGTCTTTACTTTCAGATAGCCATTCACCCAACACGGCGTCTTTGGTAGGGTTTTGAGCCTGTACGATTTGCATAGTAAATAACAAGGTGGCAAGAATAAATAATAGCTTTTTCATGAGTTTGTATGTTTATTATTAAAAGGTTTTGTTTTCAAGGCTTGAGATTCGGAAGATTTTGTAATCTTTGTATTAAATTCTATTAAAACTATAGGATAAAAATACTTATAATATATTTAATCAAAATAGGAATGAGATTTGGGTCATTAAGATACTAAGTTTAGGATAATGTGAGTATTATTATTTCCTAAACGATTTAGGGTAAGGTAGTTCTAGTTATTCTCAGAGTTATAAATATGCTTTGAAGATTAATATTTTATCGTCTTTCATTTTTATAACAATGTAAAATTACTAAACAGTGTTTAGCAAACAAATTTTTGATAATATTTTTTGAAAAATCTATGAAAAATTATTTTTTCAAAAAAATTAAATCCCTGATTTACAGAAATTTAACTAAAAGCAATTATTATTTAAAGACAATCTAGTAAAATAGTAGTTTGTGCCATTTGGAAGATATTTCTAATTTTGCAAAATTGCACGTTCGAATTACCTCATTATTCAATCAAACGAATTAATTATTCTGAATAAGTGCAACAAGCACAACATTGTTGTTCTGAAAACCAAATATTTAATCCCAGAAATTTCAAAAAATATGAATTACCCACTTAACCAGATTCCCGAGAGAACTGAAAAGCCACGTCAAAAAGGTTTGACAATGGTAATGGACAAAGGGCTTAGTCTCAGACAAGTTGAAGATTTCTTGGAGCTTGGCTCTGGATATACCGATATAGTGAAGTTGGGTTGGGCAACCTCTTTTGTGACTCCAAACCTAAAAGATAAATTGGCTTTGTATAAATCAGCGGGCATCCCTGTTTATTTTGGGGGTACTCTGTTTGAGGCATTTGTGGTAAGAGGTCAATTTGACGAATACCGTCGTGTTTTAGACCAATATGGGATGGAATACGCAGAGGTTTCGGA
Source organism: Flectobacillus sp. BAB-3569 (assembly GCF_002270355.1). Classification (GTDB taxonomy): domain Bacteria; phylum Bacteroidota; class Bacteroidia; order Cytophagales; family Spirosomataceae; genus Flectobacillus; species Flectobacillus roseus. The sequence continues at coordinate 60,308 of NZ_NJFZ01000028.1, forward strand.
CGGTTCTTTGGAAATGGAACAAGATGACAAATGTGGATATATCCAAACTTTAGCTAAACAAGTAACAGTACTTTCGGAAGTAGGCTCAAAAGATGAAGCAAAAATCATTCCTCCATACAAATGGATTAAATTGATGAAAGCAGAATTGGAAGCAGGTGCTTGGAAAGTAATCGGTGAAGCTCGTGAAGGTGGAAACGTAGGGTTGTTCCGTGCATCTGGTGAAGTGCGTCAAGGTTTGGTAGAAGAAATTTTGACAGAAATTCCAGAAGAAAAAATCATTTGGGAAGCTCCTCAAAAATCTCAACAAGTTTGGTTTGTGAAGTTGGTTGGCGCTAACGTAAACGTTGGGAATATTGCTCCGCATGAAGTTATTTCATTAGAAACAATCCGTTTGGGCTTGAGAGGCGATACATTCTCTCATTTCTTGGATAAAAAATAATTATTGTCCTTCAAAGAATGATTGGGCAAAGACAACATTTGCTCAATCATTCTTTTTTATTTTTTGATTAAGATTCTCACTATCATACCGTACAAAGGTTACTCTTCTTTACTTTTGTAGTTTACTTTCACTATTTACTCCAAGCCTCATTTGGACATTGTAAATCTTCCCAAACAATGGAAATTATTCAATTTGTATTACAACTTCTCAAAGATCCTTTAACTGCACTCACGCAGTTTATCACTGACAACGGTACGCTTACGTATGGTTTGCTGTTCTTAATCGTATTTGCCGAAACTGGTTTGGTAGTTATGCCTTTGTTACCAGGCGATTCGCTTTTATTTGCGATTGGTGTATTGGCTGCTCCTGCAACAGGTGGCAAAATTGACATTACTTTCGTCATTCCATTGTTGATTGGTGCAGCGCTTTTGGGCGATAATGTGAATTATTTTGTAGGAAAATATTTGAGTGACTTTGTTAAATCAAAAGATAAAATTCTCTTCTTAAAACGTGAGCACATTATTAAAACAGAAGAGTTTTACGAAAAAAATGGCGGTCAAACCGTTATTATGGCTCGTTTTGTACCTATCGTACGTACTGTAGCGCCATTTGTTGCGGGAGCAGGTAGTATGAAATATGGCAAATACATTACATTCTGTGTAATTGGTGCTATTGTATGGGTTACTTCAATTACTTTGTTGGGATACTTCTTGGGCAACAACGAGTGGGTAAAACACAACTTCGAAAAAGTAGTACTTGGTATCGTGGCTATTTCGGTATTACCAATGGTGATTGGTTTTGTAAAAAGTCAATTCAGTCAAAAGTAATTTCTTGAGTAAGACGTGTCAATACACGCTTTTTACTCCTATCATATAAAGCATTATTTCATCAAAGAGGCAAAAGTTTTCGTACTATTGCCTCTTTGTTTATTTTTACGCTATGAAAAATTTATTTGGTCTTATTGGTTTTCCTTTGGGGCATTCGTTCTCAAAAGGATATTTTACGGAGAAATTCGAAAAAATTGGTCTCTCTCAGACACATACGTATGAGAAATTTGAGCTCGAAAATATTGAAGACTTCCCTGCTTTGCTTCAATCACATGCAGGTGAGCTGAAAGGCTTGAATGTGACAATTCCTCATAAACAAAATGTGATGGCATATCTCGACGAAATCGACCCAGCCGCAAGCAAAATTGGTGCTGTGAATACCATAAAGTTTTTGGAGAATGGTAAAACAAAAGGCTTTAATACCGATTACTGGGGCTTTAGATGGACGCTTGAAAAATGGGATGCTTTTAATGAAATCGCTCCTAAAAAAGCGCTAGTACTTGGGAAAGGTGGTGCAGCTAAAGCCATTATCGTAGCCTTAGAAGACTTGGGTTTGGAAGTACAATTGGTTTCTCGTACCAAAGAAAGTGATACTATTACCTACGAAGAACTAACGCCAGAAGTAATGTCTGAGCACTTGTTCATTGTGAATACTACTCCACTAGGAATGTATCCGAAAGTAGAGAATTGTCCCGCTATTCCTTACGAATTATTGAGTGGAAAGCATTTACTATATGACATTGTGTATAACCCACTCGAAACATTATTTTTGAAAAAGGGAACTGAAGCTGGCGTGCGTGGTGTTCACTTTGGACTAGAAATGTTACACGGACAAGCCGAAAAAGCATGGGAAATCTGGAATAGCTAGATACGATTTTGGATTGGGGATTTTTGATTTTGGATTTAAACTTTTATTCAATTCAATCCGAAATCAAAAATCCCACATCCGAAATCAATTTTATTGTTCAATCGAATACCTCCACAAACTATTATTGCCTATTTCTTTTCTATCAACCAAGCCTTCTGTTAGTATTGGTGCTGCGATGCCCTCTCCTATCGCTTGCGGACTTATCCAACGATACGCTTCGTCCCACAAATGAGAATCAATACAAGACTGTAACAAGGCTGTCCCACCTTCAACGATGACCGACTGGATTTTTCGTTGGTACAAATCATCTAAAATCATCGGAAGCCAAGAGTTTTCAGAATTCATTTGGACATAGGAAATATGCCCTTTCTGTTGGGACTTGATGGAATTATAGCAAATTGTCGGTGTTGTTCCTGCATAAATAGCCGAATCCTCCGCCACTTGTAAATGTTTATCAATCAAAACTCTTATCGGATTTTTACCAGTCCAAAAACGTGTATTCAGCGAAGGGTTATCATATTGTGCCGTTCGTGTGCCCACCATAATGGCATCCTCCTCCGAGCGCAATCGATGTGTCCAACGTCTGGATAATGCATTAGAAATTTGAACCGCTTGGAAATCAGGTAAGGCTATTTTACCATCAGTCGACTCCGCCCATTTAAGGAGAATATAAGGTCGCTTTTTTTCGAAAAAGGTAAAAAAACGTCGATTCAATACGCGTCCTTTTTCTTCTAAAACACCCGATATGACTTCAATTCCTGCATCTCTCAATTTTTGGATACCTTTTCCTGCTACTAAGGGATTGGGGTCATCGTTACAGGTATATACTCTACGAACCTGATGTTTCACCAACAAATCGGCACAAGGAGGAGTTTTACCAAAATGAGAACAAGGTTCGAGCGTCACAAAAACCTCTGATTCGGGCAAAAGGCTTTGATCTTTTACATCTGCTACCGCATTCACCTCGGCATGCCAATGCCCATAACGTTGATGCCAACCTTCCCCTATTATTTTTCCTTGATGTACAATTACGCATCCTACCATGGGGTTCGGAGATACATTTCCTGCTCCCAATTGGGCTAGATCGAGCGCTCGTTGCATAAAGGCTTTTATTTGAGCGTCGTTCAAAACATGATTATTCTTCGACATTTCTGTAATTTTGTATATTCATCAATAAAAATGAAACGCATTTAAACATAGGTACAAAGGCTGAGCCACTTTATTTTTCTCAATAGCTCTTGTTTTTAGCATATGCTTACAACAAAACACCTTTACACAAAGCTAAAACGAGTACCTCATAGCTCAAAACATACTATTTTCCATGATTCAATCCTCCAAGCAACTATTTGCGGATTTGGTAGCCGAAATTACGGCAGTTTACTCAGAAAACGAAGCAAAAAGCATGGTCTATCTTTTGCTTGATACGCTTGTGGGTCTTTCAAAAACAGACATTCTGATTGACAAACCTATAGAAGTTAATATAGATTTTGCACCGCTTGTGGCACGTATCAAATCCTTCGAGCCCATACAGTATGTGTTAGGCGTAGGAGATTTTTACGGAAGACTTTTTTATGTTAGTCCATCCACACTTATTCCTCGTCCCGAGACCGAGGAGCTCATCGAACCTATTGTTTCTTTTGCCAAAAGTTTAGGACATACCGCATCTGTGTTGGATATTGGTACTGGTACAGGATGTATTGCTATTACTATTGCTTGCGAAATACAAAATGGCGCTGTTATTGCTTATGATATTTCGGAAGAAGCATTGAGTATTGCCAAGCAAAATAATGAGCGCCACCAAGCAGGTGTTCAATTTATTCAAAAGGATATTTTGGCATATCAATATGAGCAATCAGATAAACTTTTTGATATAATTGTTAGCAACCCTCCGTATGTAACGCATCGAGAAAAAGATGAAATGGAAGCTAATGTACTTGATTACGAGCCACATTTGGCTCTTTTTGTAGAAAATGACAATCCTTTGATTTTTTACAAAGCCATTGCCAATTATGCTTTTTTGAATTTGGTAAACAATGGTTTTTTTATGGTAGAAATCAACCAATACCTAGGAAAGGAAACAGCACAGGTTTTTGAAGAAAAAGGATTCACTGAGATAGAAATCATCAAGGATATGTTTGGGAGAGAACGGTTTATAAAAGGAAGAAAAAATAACGTTTAATTATATCCATTTTCACATTATTTGCATGGGTTAATTCTCCTCTTTCTTGTACATTTATTGAAAACCTCAGTAAGCGGACAAAGCGAATTTTACCTGCTTTATGCTTTAGACTCTTCGTCACAACTCAAAAGCGTAACTATGCAAAACAAAAGCATTACCCTGTATTTTACCTATCACACAACTTGAACTTTAAAGATTTATGTCTGAACATTACGACCTTACTGTTTCGATTATCATTCCTTGTTTCAATGAGGAGCAGGTAATTATGTACACTTACGAAAGAGTGTCTAAAACCATGCAATCTTTTGGGACTAAGGGCTATGAAATCATTTTTATCAACGATGGCAGTCGTGACCGCACGTTATCTATTCTGAAAGAAATTGCTCAAAAAGACGCTAATGTCAAAATCATTGGTTTTTCTCGAAACTTTGGGCACCAGCCTGCCGTAACTGCAGGTATCCAAGCTTGTAATGGTGACGTAGCTATTATTATTGATGCCGATTTGCAAGACCCACCAGAGTTGTTTCCAGATATGATAAAAATGCATCTTGAACAAAATGCAAACGTAGTGTATGGAATGCGTGAAAAACGTAAAGGAGAAACATTCTTCAAAAAAATTACGGCACGTATGTTCTACCGTACCATCAATTTTCTATCAGACACACCTTTACCTGTAGATACTGGAGATTTTAGATTAATCGATAAGCATGTTATCGAAGCATTCAAAGCTTTTCCTGAAAAGAACAAATATATTCGAGGGCTAATTTCATGGATTGGTTTCAAGCAAGTACCTATCATGTACGTGCGTGAAGAAAGATTTGCTGGAGAAACGAAATACCCTCTTTCTAAAATGCTCAAGTTTGCCTCTACGAGCTTGTTGTACTTTAGTAAAAAACCTCTCAAACTTGCTCTGGGCTTAGGAAGTCTTAGCTTGATTGTTGGGTTGGCATTGGGAGTTTGGGTACTCACAGGACTTATTTTCAGACCAGAGACCTTAGTGCCAGGTTGGGCATCAACGGTGATTGCCGTTATTTTCTTTGGAGGTGTTCAATTGCTTACGATAGGTGTTTTAGGTGAATATTTGGGTAATATGTTTGAGGAAATCAAAAACAGACCAGAATATATTATTTACGAAAAAGTAAATTTTTAATAAAAAGGCATTTGGGGCATCCTCCCACTATTCATCAAAAAAGCGGTCGAAAAACAATTTTCGACCGCTTTTTTTGATACTACCATGCTGGATATAACTCGGCTTAAGACGCAATCATTGCGTCTCTACTGCTAGAATAATAATAACTAAATTTGGAACGACTCATGTGTTTGAGTAATAATGATGGTGGTTTATTTCAAACTATAAATACTAATCACTTTATTCCCATCCACTTCCACGTTAAATACTTCTTTTGAAGGTACTTGATAAGCTGAAAAATCTGGGTTAAAATTGAAATGACGATATTCTGTAATAAAATAGTCTGCTTGGTTAATGTCACTCACAAATTTCAGTGCATCTTTTTCGCTTTTCCCCAAGTTATACGAAGCACAAATATTTCCATTAATTTTGACTTTAGCTCCTTTCTGACTGTGCGCCTTCAAATAGTCCAATGCTTGTTTGTAGGAAGTACCCCAATAATCCATCTCAAATTTTTTGTCGACATGATTTCCTGCCAATACATTAAAATAAACATTTTGATAGGGGTGATTTTTCACAATCCAAGCAAGTAGATATACCACTACCAATACATTCAAACCGATAAAGCCTCCTGCTACGGCAGGCTTCCATCCCTTCAAAAAGTCTTCAATCGTAACAATTCCCAATGTGGCAAGATACACAAACCCTGCATAAGTAAAATACAAGTGGCGCCAACCATCATACAAGGTCGAATCTAATACGACAACACTTAAAATGGGTCCAACAAAAAGCCCTAGAAAAAATAAATTGATATACGTAATCGGCTTATTATATTCTGTTATCCATTGCTTCAGGGTCGCAATCACACCCACCAAGGCCAACAAAAGAAAAGGAATTGGCGTAGTAATCACAATCCATATCAAGGCATAATAACGAGGTAAATCAGGAGCTATGTAATATTGTCCTTCAAACAATACTGGCGCATTCAAGGGATACTTACTCAAGTTTTCGAATACCTCAATAAAGTGCCCAATAGGATCTGTCCACAAATATGGGAACGCAATGTAAAATGTCAGCAAATACACGACAATCATGATTACCAACATTTTGAGCTTCTGGATTAAGTCTTTTTCTTGCGTAAAGAGATGTTTTAAGACCAATGCCCCTCCAAAAATCAATGGAAGAAAAATTCCTACAATGCGCAATGCCGTAGCCAATCCCATAACCAACCCTAGGCCAATGGCATACTTATAATTAGCGCCTTTTAAAATCTTGAATCCTAAATAACCTGCTATTACAAAGAGTGATAACAAAGGTAAATCTTTAGGGTTATAAAATGATTCTGCAAAAAAACGGGGCGAAAATATATAAATAAAGCACCCCAACAGACTGATATATTGCTTTTGGAATCTTTCAGAAAGAAGTTTGTACAAGAAAATAATGGATAGCGCAAAAATCAAAAAAGTCGATGAATGCCAAAGCCGATATACGCCCAATTCGTCATCGATGCCCATTCCTTTTTCCAACACCACCATTGGCAAGGCAAATAGCGCTCCATGATCTCTATCTCGATAATGCTCCATGTCTGGCGCATTTTTCAAATCAGGTGGAATCACCTTCGATGCCATACCCGGTGCCAATTGCCGAGCTACATGAATAATATTCATAATCCCAATATGACGCTCTGTTCCTTCATCATAGGAAACGCCATAATCTTTGTAAATTAAAAGCCCGCTAATGAAGTAAACCACAAATAAAATCATGGGCAATTTGGGCGTATTGAGCAAACGACTAAAAAGGTTCAACTTCATATACAATAGTCTTGGGTTAAGTGGGAAAGATGAATGATAACTGTTAGCTCTGGTATTTTGAAGCTTTATTCTGAATGGCCTATCAAAAAATAACAACCGCAAAATATGTCGCAAAACCTATGCCCAAATGCTTGATTCTCTACAATATTTTTACATCATCGCTATAAATTATCCATAAAGTCAAATAGAATAGGGACAAAGTTCTCTGGCTACTGTAAGATGATATCCTATTCTGCTCTTCTGTATTCTTTTTTTACAGTGAATTCCTGAAGCTTTCTGAGCCATTCAAAGCCTTTTTTATAAAAATATAACAATTCAAAGAAAAAAATAAAATAGTATGCTTGCATAACAATTTTATTTTTCTTTAACTTTACCTATCGAATCAAAATCTCATAAACATATTACAATGAACCGTTCAATCAAGAAAGTAGCTGTGTTAGGGTCAGGCATCATGGGAAGCCGTATTGCCTGCCACTTTGCCAATATTGGATGCGAGGTGCTCTTGTTAGACATCGTTCCTCGTGAACCCAACGATGCTGAAAAAGCTAAAGGTCTTACTTTAGAATCGCCTGCGGTACGTAATCGTATTGTCAACGAGGCATTTCAGAATACGCTCAAAGCTAATCCTGCCGCACTCTATGCTACGGCATTTGCTAACCGTGTCAAACTTGGCAACTTCGATGATAATCTCTCCGAAATCAAGAATTATGATTGGGTGATTGAGGTCATTGTAGAAAACTTAGCCATTAAAAAGAGTCTATTCGAAAAGGTAGATGCTCTTCGTAAGCCAGGCACTTTGATTACTTCAAATACATCGGGTATTCCGATTCATTTGATGGCAGAAGGTCGCTCTGATGATTTCCAAAAACATTTTTGCGGAACACATTTCTTTAATCCTCCGCGCTATTTGAAACTATTGGAAGTAATCCCTACACCGCAGACTGATAGTAGCGTTGTGGATTTCTTGATGCATTATGGTGATAGATTTTTAGGAAAAACTACCGTATTATGTAAAGATACTCCTGCTTTCATCGCCAACCGTGTAGGTGTTTACAGCATGATGAAAACTATGCAGGTAGTAGCTGAAATGGGATTGACAGTTGAGGAAGTGGACAAACTAACTTCGGTAGTCGTAGGTCGCCCAAAATCAGGAACTTTCCGTTTGTCTGACTTGGTCGGTCTGGATACTACGATTAACGTTTCAAACAACCTATATGCGGCACTCACGCATGATGAGTCAAGAGATGCTTTTGTTTTACCAGAAATGATTAAAAAGCTTCAAGAAAACAAATGGTTGGGTGACAAAACGGGTCAAGGTTTTTATAAGAAAATTAAAGGAGCTGGTGGTAAGTCAGAAATTTTGGCTTTAAACCTTCAAACTTTTGAATATGAGCCTTCTCAGAAGGTAAAATTTGATGTTTTCGAAAAAACCAAATCTCTAGCTTTAAAAGACCGTTTTGCTGTATTGTTAGCAGATAAAGGCAAAGCTGGAGAGTTTTATCGTAAAACCATTTTGGATGGTTTCAGATATGTTACCTATCGCATTCCAGAAATCGCTGATGAGTTATATCGTATCGATGCTGCTATTTGCGCAGGTTTTGGTTGGGAAATGGGCATTTTCGAAACGTGGGACGCTTTAGGTCTACAAAAAGGCTTAGAACTCATGAAAGCCGAAGGTATGGAACCTGCCTCATGGGTTCATGAGATGATTGAAAGTGGCGTAAACTCATTCTATAAAAAAGAGGGTGGAAAACGCCTTTATTACGACATTCCTAGCAAAAGCTACAAACTCATTCCAGGCACAGAATCGTTTATCATTCTTGAAAACCTCTCAGATGGTATCGTTTGGAAAAACGGCGAAAGTCATATCTACGATTTAGGCGATGGAATCCTTGGTTTAGAGTTCCGTTCAAAAATGAATACGTTTGGCGCAGGAGTTATCGAAGGCGTTCACAAAGCAATCAATCTAGCAGAAAAGGATTTCCGTGGTTTGGTAATTGGCAACGATAGCACTGAAGCATTCTCAGCAGGAGCCAATTTGGCAATGCTATTCATGTATGCTGTAGAACAAGAATTTGACGAAGTAAACCTCATGATTGCGCAATTCCAGCAGACCATGATGCGTGTTCGTTACTCGTCGATTCCTGTTGTAGTTGCACCTCATACGCTTGCACTTGGTGGTGGTTGTGAAATTACTTTACACGCTGACCGTGTGGTAGCAGCCGCCGAAACTTATATTGGTCTTGTGGAAGTAGGTGTAGGGTTGATTCCTGCGGGTGGTGGTACTAAAGAAATGGCCTTACGCTGTTCTGACCTCTACAAAGCAGGCGATCCTGAGCTCAACATTTTGCAATCAGCCTTCATGAACATTGCAACAGCCAAAGTAAGTACTTCGGGTTATGAAGCATTTGATATGAACTATTTCCGTCGTGGCGACGAGGTTGTGCTCAACCGCAGTCGTTTGATAGCTGATGCCAAGCAAGCAGCTATTGAGTTAGCAGAAGCTGGTTATACCCAACCGAAGCAACGTAACGACATCAGGGTTCAAGGAAAAGCAGGTATCGCCTTATTCAAAGCAGGTATTACGTCAATGTTGATGGGTAAGTATATCTCTGAGCACGATGCCAAGATTGCCAACAAATTGGCTTATGCTATTTGCGGAGGAGACTTGAGTTATCCACAAAATGTTACGGAACAATACCTCCTCGACCTCGAGCGTGAAGCGTTCTTATCACTATCGGGTGAGCGCAAGACTTTGGAGCGTATCCAAAGCCTTCTTAACGGAGGAAAACCGCTTAGAAACTAAGAGGGAGTATGAATGTAGAATTGCGAGTTGTGAATTGTGAATATAAAATCATAATTCACCATATTTTATCTCGACAATTAATTCAACTTAATTTTACCCGTAATAGGCATTAAGCTATATGCCATAAGCTGAAAGTATAAGAGTTTTTCTAAAAAATCATGAATACATTTTTTGCTTAATGCCTACAGCTTATTGCCTAATTTCATTTTTCTTATTCAAAATCCAGAATCAAACCATGAATGCATATATCGTTGCGGGCTATCGTACAGCAGTGGGAAAAGCCCCAAAAGGTACACTTAGATTCACTCGTCCTGACGAACTAGGAGCAGAAGTAATCAAACATCTTTTATCAACCCTTCCACAATTGGATCCAGTCCGTGTAGATGACGTAATTGTAGGTAATGCCGTACCAGAGGCCGAACAAGGAATGCAAATTGGGCGTTATGTAGCGCTATTGTCATTGCCCAAAGAAGTTTCTGGGTTTACAATCAACCGCTATTGTGGCTCGGGTGTTGAGGCTATCGCTATTGCTGCTGCTAAAATTTCAGCAGGTATGGCGGATTGTATTATTGCAGGTGGTGTAGAGTCTATGTCAATGGTACCAGTAATGGGTTATAAAACGGCTCTCAACTTTGATATTGCTCAAAAAACACCTGATTATTACATTGGCATGGGACTTACAGCCGAGCAAGTAGCCAATCAATATAATATCAGCCGTGAAGACCAAGATGCATTTGCTTATGCTTCACATCAAAAAGCCGTTGCGGCTCAACAGGCTGGTTTATTTGACCCTGAAATTGTTCCTATTACCATCAAAGAAACTTATTTTGATGCGAATTCAGGTAAAAAGAAAACAAAAGAATCTGTCTTTAACAAAGATGAAGGTCCTCGTGCAGATACCAGTGTAGAAGCACTCGGCAAACTCAAACCTGTTTTTGCCGCAGGTGGTTCGGTTACGGCAGGTAACTCATCTCAGACTTCAGATGGCGCTGCTTTTGTAATGGTCATGTCTGAAAAAATGGTGAATGAGTTAAATCTGAAGCCTATTGCTCGTATGCTGTCGTATGCCACAGCAGGTTGCGAACCACGCATTATGGGTATCGGTCCTGTATTTGCTGTACCAAAAGCCCTTAAGCAAGCTGGTTTGTCATTAAATGACATTGACCAAATCGAATTAAATGAAGCCTTTGCCGCTCAAGCGCTGGCTGTTGTTCGAACCTTAGACATCGACCCAAGTAAACTCAATCCAAACGGTGGTGCTATTGCATTAGGACACGCATTAGGCTCTACAGGCGCTCGCTTGTCGGTACAGCTATTCAATGAAATGCGTCGTCGTAATCAAAAATATGGTATGGTGACTGCTTGTGTTGGTGGTGGGCAAGGTGTGGCTGGTATTTATGAGCTTTTGTAAGCAGGTATCGGCTTTCGGCGGTGGGCTTTGGAAAAAAGCATGTCTTTAGTTATTAAAAACATGTTAAAACTCTTTTCCTCGTGCCTGTTGCCTAGGCATTTTAAATCTTATTTTGCACGATTACTTAATTTGACTAGTGAGTGGTCAATATCAAATTAACTTGACTCTCATAGGCTCTATTTTACGGAGTATGTTAGAAAATACATTCAGTTTTCTAGCATACTCCGTAAACCTTATGACTGGACACAACAAGTAAGGGGCATGCAGGTATTTAGACTTCGTCACTCAACTTTGTTGACACAGATTTAAACTGTTAAAAAAATAAGTTCAAGACTAAGTCTTGAACTAGTAACTGCGGTCGAAATGAGTTTTTCAACCGACTTTTTTGAAATGATCACTCATGCGCTAAATTGCAAAATGTAAGTGTGACTCTTTTTGAATAGGAATATATCGTTTCCGTTTACATTGGCTTTCTCTTAAAACCATAAGGGCAGTGTTTGCAACCGTTTTTACAACAATATCCCCGCTTCAGGTGGTATTCTTTCGTAAATACCATAAATCCCTGTTCATTTAAGTAATAATCCTCTGGCTCCAGTCCTCGATTGGCCTTTATCTTTTCTTCATTTTTCATATTCAAGCGTCAAAGTTAACAGTGGTCAAGACAATATGATGTTTTTGTCGTGGCTCTTTTTATAGATTTTTCCGTCAATAGCTCGGTTTTACTTTCAAGTTTCCAACCTGTAGTTTAAGCAAAATGTTCAAAATATTGTATTTTTGTAAAAGTCATGCCAAGCAATTTTACATATCGTACCAATTACAAAACAATGTGTCCTCCTCTCACGACGAGTGCACTTTATGGGCATTTCTGTAAAATTCACCGAATCCTTGAGTCTTCTACGCTACTCATCTACGTTATCTGGCTTTTTTCTGCTGTGTAATACCCTTCTAAAGTTTTGATACTTTAGACAAAAGGCTATGCTGTGATTCAACGGTAGTCTATTTTGTCATTTCTTTATTTTAAAATCATTTGTAAAAAGACTAAAGCAAGGATAACAGATTACCTGTTATCAAATCACCTTTTTACTTTAAAGAATTACGACAATGAACATTTCAGAAAAATATTCAGAAGAACTAACTGCCACCGAATTTGCCATTACGCTTGAAGACCATTATGGTGCTCATAACTATCACCCAATGCCTGTAGTATTGGAGCGTGGTCAAGGTGTTTTTGTTTGGGATGTAGAAAATCGCCCGTATTTCGATTTTTTATCGGCTTATAGTGCCGTAAACCAAGGGCACTGTCACCCAAAAATCGTGCAGGCGATGATAGAGCAGGCACAGAAATTAACCCTTACCTCTCGTGCTTTTTACAATAACCAATTAGGGATTTGTGAAAAATATTTGTGTGAATACTTTGGTTACGACAAAGTGTTGATGATGAACTCAGGTGCAGAAGGTGGCGAAACAGCTTTGAAACTGACTCGTAAATGGGCGTACAAAGTAAAGGGTATTCCACAAAATCAGGCAAAAACGCTTTATGCTTCAGGTAATTTTTGGGGACGTACCATCGCGGCTATCTCATCTTCGACTGACCCTTCGAGTTATAACGATTACGGCCCACTATTGCCAGGTTATGAAATCATTCCTTACAACGATTTAGAGGCCTTGGCTGAAGCTCTCAAAGACCCAAATGTAGCCAGCTTTATGGTAGAGCCTATTCAAGGCGAAGCAGGTGTTGTTGTCCCAGCAGAAGGATACCTCAAAAAAGCTTACGAATTGTGTCGTGAGCATAATGTACTGTTCATTGCTGATGAAGTGCAAACAGGAATTGCCCGCACAGGTAAGCGCCTTGCTTGTGATCATGAAGGCTTCCAACCTGACATTTTGATTCTGGGGAAAGCTCTTTCAGGAGGAACCTATCCAGTATCTGCAGTTTTGTGTCGTGACGAAATCATGCTCACTATCAAGCCTGGCGAGCATGGTTCTACCTATGGAGGTAATCCATTGGCATGTGCTGTAACAATGGCAGCGCTACAAGTGGTAAAAGATGAGAAACTTGCCGAAAATGCTGAGGCAATGGGGCAACTTTTCCGTGAAAGAATGACACAGCTCAAAAATCAACGCCCAGACTTAATTACCGAAGTGAGAGGAAAAGGCTTGTTAAATGCTATTGAAATCAACGATACAGAAGAAAGCGAAACGGCTTGGAACTTGTGTATGGCATTTAAAGAAAAAGGGTTATTAGCGAAACCAACACATGGCAATAAGATTCGTTTTGCCCCACCATTGGTCATTACCGAAACTCAAATGGACGATGCTTGCTCCATTATTGAAAAAGTAATTTTAGAGTGGAAATAAGTACCAGTGCTGAATAATAAACTGAGAACTAGCGCTTTGTCTTTTTAAAAAAAACTGATGTAGTGGCAACTGCAAGAGTTGCCACTACATAAAAAACACTAATGATAAGAATTCTTTTGAACAAGATAAAATCCTTCGTACAATCCCAATTGTGAATTGTGAGTATAAACATTTAATTATCAAATTTGACCTTTAAAATTTATTCTAGCTGTAGAGACGCAATGATTGCGTCTTTTGTAGTGGTACATTGATTATACTTGATCTCTAAACTCAAGATAGATCAACTTTTTCAGACTTCACTCACAAAAAAACGTAACCACTCAATACTTTTGATATCAAATGATTACGTTTTTATTTGTAGCCCCGGCAGGAATCGAACCTGCATCTTAGGTACCGGAAACCCACATTCTATCCATTGAACTACGGAGCCTCGCCAAAATTTTAGCGTCGCAAAATTAAGAAAACTTCTCTAACTGTTTCACCAAAACCTCGAAATCTTTAGGATACGGTGCCTCAACGGTAATACGTTCGCCATCCATCAGATTAAAAGTCAAGGAATGGGCATGTAATGCCACTCGTTTCATCAAAGGAAGTTCATCTGTATTTTTCTTAAGGTTAAAACCTCTTTTCAAATCTGAGAGATATAGCGTATCGCCTCCATACGTTGGATCACTTACAATTGGAGCTTTCAAACAAGCCAAGTGAATCCTAATTTGGTGCATACGACCCGTAATAGGCATACACTCGATAAGAGTATGCTTACGATATACCTTGATCGTATTAAAAATAGTTTCGGCTTCTTTGCCTTTCTGACGGTCAATCACCACTTGTGTGCCATCACGCTTTTGTGCGATGGGCAAATATACCGAAATCATATCCAAATCATGGATACCATTCGCAACTGCATGGTAACGCTTAGCAACCTGACGATGCTCAAACTGCATTGACAAATGACGATACGCCGCAGGATTTTTAGCAATAGCCAAAATACCAGATGTTTCTTTATCAAGTCGGTGAGCCAACTGTGCATCATCAGAATACTCCTTTGCTAATCGCAAAATACTCTGTGAGTTATCAGCCTGACGCTCATCTAAGGATGAAATATAAGGTGGTTTATTTATAACTATGAAGTCGTCGTTTTCGAAAAGAATTATATCTTTGAAATTAATGCGCATAAAAAAATTAAATATTAGTAGACTCAATATGAGCCGATAATCAAACGATTAGACAATACTGCAAAGTTCCTACTTTTTTTGCAAACTCTAGGTATCTTCCCGAAACAGTTTGTATTTTCTTTTAAAATGCTCCCTTTTAAAGCCAAAAAGGTGCAAGAAACATCTCGCACCTTCAGTATTATATTTTTAATCTTCTGCCTCTTGTTTTTTGATAGTGGCTATCAAGCTTTGTAAAAACTCATGACGTTCTGGCGAACTGGCAGGATATTCCATTTTTAGCTTGCTTAATCTGTCATGAATGACTTGCGCTACCATCAAGCGCATATTCTTTTTATCATCAGCAGGAATTACATACCACGGCGAATGCTCAGTAGCGGTTTGGTCTACTAACTCTTGATACGCTTCATGATACTCTTTCCAAAACGCTCTTTCTTTTACGTCCTGCTCCTCAAACTTCCAATTTTTATCGGGATCTTCAATACGTTCGATTAAGCGTTTGCTTTGTTCTTTTTTGGAAACATTTAGAAAAAACTTCACAACCTCAAATCCATTTTGGTGCAAATGTTTTTCATAATGTTTGATTGAGTCGTAACGCTCCTTCCATACCTTCTCTAAATTTTTGGTTTGTTCTTCAGGTAAACGCTGTCCTTCTAACAAAATAGATGGATGAACTTTTACCACCAATACCTCTTCATAATAAGAACGATTATGGATAGCCAATTGTCCTCTTTGAGGCATTTTGAGCATACTTCTCCACATAAAATCATGGTCGACCTCTTCGGCAGAAGGGCGCTTAAAACTATGCACTACGATGCCCGCAGGATTAATTCCTGAAAAGACAGCCTTGATCGTTCCATCCTTGCCAGCGGCATCCAAAGCCTGAAATATAATTACCATTCCATACCTTCCATGTGCATACATACGCGATTGAAGCTTATCGATTTTCTTATGCAGTTCTGATAGTTGAGCTAAATAATCAGCTTCATCAACATACAAATCTTCGATTTTGGTAGGAAGTTTTTTAATGGAAAAGTGACCGTTTCCATCAAAGCTAAAGTCTTTCATTTCAGGCTTTGCCATAGTGTTTTTATTTTTCGTAAATACCTTTTGCTACTTTTTCGGTAATTGATTTAGGCGCTAACCAAGCCATAAAAGCCCCTAATTTATTGATGAACCCAGTTACTACTTCAGTAGAGCCTCCAAACATAGATTTCACTGCGATTTGGGCTACTTCTGTTGGCGTCATCATTACTTTCTCAGCTGCTTTCATTGCTTTTTCGCCTACTTCTGCTCTATCGTTAAAGTCTGTAGCTGTTGAGCCTGGACTAATAGCCGTTACCGAAACCGAAGTACCATCTAATTCATGCTTAAGCGCTCTAGTAAAGTTGAGAACAAAAACCTTCGTGGCTGCATAAATTGCCATGTGAGGCAATGCCTGATAGGCTGTTGAGCTAGCAATATTCATGATATATGACTTAGATTGGCGCTTCAACATAGGCAAAAATGTTTGACACATTTCTGTCAAGGTAAGCATATTCAAAGTCATCATATCACGATTTTTTTCGATAGAATAATGCCCTACTGGACCAACCAGCCCATAGCCTGCATTATTGACCAAAATAGACACTTCATATTTTTTGGTATTTACCCAATCAAATACTTGTTGGGCTACCCCAATTTGAGCTAAATCAATCGCTAAATAGTCAACTTCTACTTTATAACGAGATTTTAGTTCAGAAGCCACTTTTTGAAGTAGCTCTTCAGAGCGTGCTACTAATAAGAGATTGTATTTTCTACTAGCAAGTTCTGCTGCTATTTCTTTTCCGATACCTTTACTGGCACCTGTAACCAATGCGTATGACATAATAATGAGAATAGTCGGTTGAGTCTTATGATTTGCAAAATGCAATCCCTCAAAATTAACAAAGCCCCACCAAATGGCAGGGCTTCGTTTTAAATAATTTACCTAAAATTATTTTTTAGGAGCTGGAGTTGCAGGAGTTGCACCTGGCAACATTGATTTCAAACCATCTGGATCTTCAGGTTTGATTTCGAGCGCTTTCTTAATAGCGTCTTCAGCTTTTACGGTGTCTTTCGAAACAGTCAAGTAGTAACCTGACAAGTAACGAAGCGCCTCGTAAGTATCGTCTTTCTTCTCTTTGTAAGTAGTTGAATTTTCAGCTTTAAGCGCACCAATTACTGTCAAATATTGCTCATAGTATGGTGCAGCCAACCACTTGTCTCCACTATAGTCGATCAAATTGTTTGTACGTGCACGGAACAAGAAGAATGGAGGCCATTTAGCATTGATTCCGATAGCTTTAGCAAAAGAAGTATCACCTTTCATCGCCAAAGAAACACGGTTTACTGAGTCTGTTTTTGGCGTATAGGCAGCAGCAAAATAGTATGCTAAAGCAGCGTTATACCAGTCACCTGAAGTAGATTGCAATTTCTTCTTTGCTTTCCATTCAATTGATTTTAATGCAGCATCAGCAGCATGAGCATATCTCTTTTGCTTATAACGAATCGAGTAGATTGACAAGTGGTGGTTGTTGTTAGTATCTAACGGAGCCGCTTGTTCAAAATAGTGAACCGCTAATGAGTCGTTGTTCAAACACTGATAACCTTTTGCAAAATATACGTTATCCAAGTAGTAAGGTTTTACACCAGCTTTTACCATTTGCTCAAGGTTGTTGATACCTTCTTGGCATTTGTTCAATTCGATGAATGAATAACCTTTCATACGGTAGATATCATTGTCTTTTGCACCACCTGCTTCAGCTTGACTAGTGAATTCCATTGAACCCGTATAGTCTTTAGCCAAGAACAACAATTTAGCAGTACTCAACAAAATCGTTGGGCTAGCTTCAGCTTTGCTTACATACTTTCTGTAATATTTAGAAGCGTCTTTATAACGATTGAAGATATTATAATATTCACCAAAACGCTTGTAAATTGGAGCGTAGTTAGAGTCAGTTTCAATAGCGCTTTGGTATGAGTTTACAGCGTATTGGTAGTTTTTACCACGAAGATAAACTACACCAATTTTTGTGTATAACTTAGCGCTTTTCTCTTTAAAATTAGCTTGTTCGTAAGCAGAAACCGCTGGACCACCATCATTTTTGATAAGGAATGCATCTCCTTTTACTGTATTCATTTCAACTGTTAATTCCTTCACTTTTGTTTTTTCAGGAATCATATCAATCAAACGAATAGCTTCAGCTGGATCGTTATTTCCTTTGTTTGCCTCTTCGCCATTGTTTACGTCATAGAACATTACATAAGCTTCAGCAATACGGAACAATACATCAGCATTTTTTGATTTTGTATCAGCAATGATTTTATCAAAATCAACTTTAGCATCAGCTACTTTATGATTCGCAACTTTGATAGCTGCCAAACCAACTGCATTTAGCGGGTTTTTAGCATCAATAGTCAAACCTTTTTCGAAAGCAGCTTTCGCAGCATCAAGATGGCCTACACGCAAATTATAATAACCTAAATAGAATTGGTTCTCTGCCGTCGGAGCAGCCGCTACCAAGCTCTCAAAAGTCGCCTTCGCTTTACTTGGCTGGTCTCCATCCAACTGCGACAAACCTTGCTGTACTGTTTGCGCATTTGCAGCACCTGCAAACAGTAAACTAACAGCCACCAACAGAGATTTCATCTTTACTTTCATTTGTGTAATTAGTTAGTTGGGATTAAGATTAATGAATAAATAATTTTATTTGATTTAGTTTTTATGAAAAGATCTAAAGTCAAGTGAATAACTTAGCAATTTTTATATTGTTTCTTTTTGAACTTCTAAGACAAAATTAAATTAAAATTTCCAATAAAAAGGCAAAATTTTATTCTTTATAACTAGAATATAAGATTTATTAAAAACGTCTTAAAAATTCATTAGTAATTCATTGTCAATCAAATGAATAATAGTTCATTTTGATACAAAGACATTATTCTCCAATTTTTACTGTACGAATTTGAATAGGTCTTGTTAATGGTAGTAAGCCTCCCTTCAAAACAATCAATTGGCCTTGATCCATACACATGTAGTTAATAAAACCTGTACCTAGTCCCATGTGTGACTCCTTCAAAATACACTTAATAACACGTGTTAAAGGGTATTTTTTAAGCGCAAGATTATAGCCAAATGGCTGATAATAATCTTCCTTCGTAGGATTTGGTTTATCGGTAACCGACATTACATTGATATCCTTGATAAAACCTAATGAAGCAGGGTCGTCGCCATCACTAATCCAGTTGGTTCCAATGACACCAATGGCATTTTTATGTGACTTCACGTATTCAATTACTTCTTTGTTCGACTTCATTGCAAAAAATGGCACTTTATCTTTCTTATTAATACCAAATTTATCCATCAAGAAAGTCAAATTACTTGAATTAGAATTATCAAATACAAGAACTACCTCTTGATTTGCCCCTCCTTTTCCAAACTCAGACCATTTTTTTATCTTCCCTTTCATTAACCCCTCAACATCTTTGACGGTAATCAAGGTATCTTTATTTGTTTTATTGGTAATCAAAGCCAAAGCATCTCCTGCAAATTTGTAGCTACGATACACAGTACGGTCATCTTCAAAAACCTTCTTTTCTTTCTCCGTCAACTCTCTTGCTACTACTACAAGTCTAGCCTTGTCATTTAGCATCATATTGATAGCTTCGGTTTCGGGCTTGTACACTACGTTAATTTTGGTGTATTTGTATCCCTGCTCAAAAGCATACTTTTCGGCATCTAAAATATTCTGAAAAGACTCATCTACTGCCACTGTTATTTCCCCTTTGGCAGGGGTATCAGTAGGTGCATTCTCATTTGGGTGGTTGCCTACGTATCCACAAGAAGAAACTAAGGCACCGAGTACACCAAGAGCTGAAACAAACTTAATATACTTTTTCATCGCTTTTTGAGATTTATAATATTAACGAAGCACCTAGATGCATCTATATATTTTCTTTGAATAATCTAATTCTATTAACTATCATTAACAAAGTCTTACTCTGTCATGAGTATTGCTTATCTGCATCAGCAATAAGCCCTATCACTTCTTGTTGTCGTAATAACGATACTCGGCCTCTTCCTTCTCTTCCTCTGTATCTTCTTTATATTTTTCAATCGCTCTATATCCTCTATACAAACCATAGATGATAAGAATTGCTCCCCAAGCATAAGACCATTTTATACTAGGAAAAAACACCTGTGCAAATGCTGAATCTGGCACAATGATTAAGAAAATTCCAATGCCTATGTAGGCTACAGACATCAGTCCAGCAATAATAATTACTGATATTGAATAATACTTTTGTGAATCTCTTTTTGGCATCTTTCAAAAATTTAAGTCCCTCTAAAAATGAAACCTGCCAGTTTCCTGACAGGTTTCATACTAATAAAGACTATAGTAATGCATACTACTCCGACAATACGAAGTTGATAGGCACTGTAAATCTTGAACGAACTGGACGTCCAGACTGTTTACCAGGGTTCCATTTTGGAACCATTTTGATTACGCGAACAGCTTCTTCATCGCAACCAAAACCTACTGACTTCAATACTTCAACGCCTTGGATAGATCCGTCAGTGTTTACAACGAACTGAACGTAAACTTTACCTTGAACGTTAGCACGTTGTGCAGCAGCAGGGTATTTAAGGTTTTTCTGCAAGAATTTTGCAAAAGCAGGAATACCACCTGGGAATTCTGCTTGTTGTTCTACCGCAGTAAAGATTTCTTCTTCAACTGGTTTCGGTGGTTCAACTGGAGCTTCTTCTTTAGCAGGTCTTGCATCTGGATCCACTGGAGGAGCGATATCATCAGTATTACCTTTAACGCTTTCTGTTGCAGTATTACCTTTGATGTTATCTACCTCTGGTGGAGGTTCAGGTTTTTGTACCTCTTCATCACGCTTGATTTCCGGAGGTAAAAACTTAGTAGTTGTTACTTTCGGAATATCTTTTGGTGGTGGCGGTGGTGGCGGTGGTGGTGGTGGTSKMKTTCATCCTTTAAAAGTTGGTCTATAACTTCAGTTAACAACATTCAAATCAAAGACATCGTCAAACAATAAGGGTGTATTAACTTGAAAAGGCAGAATCTTCCCAAGCTTGTAGAAATCCATCT
>NZ_NJFZ01000029.1:0-60000 GCF_002270355.1 Flectobacillus sp. BAB-3569
CCTCTTTGCCTCTTTGCCTCTTTGCCTCTTTGCCTCTTTGCCTCTTTGCCTCTTTGCCTCTTTGCCTCTTTGCCTCTTTGCCTCTTACAATGTCATTGGTACATCCATCAACAGGATTTCCGCATCTTGTGTTAGGGCTTTCAAAGCGATAGATTTTGTATTCCAGATACCCAAGCCATCACGTTGATTAACGGTTTGACCATCAATTTCAAAATCACCTTTTAAGATAAAAGCATACACCCCATTTCCTTCACGTTTGATGTCGTAGTTAGCGGTTGTGCCAGTATCAAAAGTACCAATATTAAACCATGCATCCTGATGAATCCAAACACCTGCATCTTCTGGATTAGGAGAAAGGATTTGCTGTAAACGGTTGCGACGGTCGGCAATATCTAGAGACATTTGGTCATAACGAGGCGTTACATTTTTCTTGTTAGGGAAAACCCAAATCTGTAAAAACTTCGTTTCTTTATCGCTGTTGCGGTTGTATTCGCTGTGATATACACCTGTACCTGCACTCATTACCTGAATATCTCCTTTTTTGATAACAGCCACATTGTTCATGCTGTCTTTGTGCTCAAGATCACCCTCTAATGGAATTGAGATAATTTCCATGTTGTCATGTGGGTGCGTACCAAAGCCACGACCTGCTGCCACTTGGTCATCGTTTAATACACGCAATACACCAAAATGTACTCTTTCAGGATTGTAGTAATTTGCGAAACTAAAAGTATGGTGACTTTTAAGCCATCCGTGATTGGCATAGCCGCGAGTATCGGCTTTATGCAATATTGTATTTGCCATGATTTTTGTCTGAGGATTGGGTAAATGATTCAAACCGATTACTTCCAAAGGTTGCAATTCATCATTTTGATGATTGTTGAGTTCTTTTCCAATTATCTTAGAACTAACATACATGCCAGTTCCCAATATACCTTTCTTAAGAAATTCCTTGCGTTCCATCGTTGTAAATCGTTTTGTTAAATGAACAGTACAAAGATGCACGAAGCGCAAGCCTCAAAACATTGAACTAGGACAAGAATTTTGGGATAATTTGAAGATTTGTTAATTTGAAGATTTGAAAATGGAGTTGTTTGTTTTTTTCTGTCAGGGGTGAATAAATTCACCCACTAATTATTGGACAAGTTATCGATTCAGTTTGAAAACTGTTTAGAAAGTAAGTCCAAGACTAAGTCTTGAACTAGGAGTTCCAAGTTTGTTCAGGAAGAAAAAAATGACCTGTGATTTTTTGCTTATAGCCTAATGCATACGGCTTTACAGCCTAAAACTGCTTTGCCAATTTGGCACGGACTTTACTGAGAAATTCGGCCGAAATACCCAAATACGAAGCAATATAATGCTGAGGAACTCTCTGTGGAATACTTGGATAGCGATTGAGAAAATCAAGGTATTTTTCCATCGCTGGTTTGGCAATGGTATTAATTAATCTGTTTTGGGTAACAGACAAATTCCGTTGTACTAGCAAACGGAAAAATCGTTCGAACCGTGGAGCTTTTTCGAGAAGTGTTTCTTTGGTTTTATGGTCAAGGTATAAAATCTCACAAGTCTCAAGTGTTTCGATAAAGATATTGCTTGGAACTTGTTCGTGAAAACTTGCAATGTCGCTTACCCACCAGCCTTCCACGGCAAATTGTAAGATTACCTCAGCCCCTTTGTCGTCTAAGTAATAGGTTCTTGCACAGCCTTTTACGATAAATGCTTCAATATCACAAATATCCCCAGCCTTGAGAAGAAAGGTTTTTTTGGTACTTTTTTAAAAGCCAATATGTCATTCAAAATGCTTAATTCTTCTGTTGAGAACGAAACATATTTGCTAATGGCCTGATGAATAATATCGTTGTATTGACTTGAGTAAGGTTGCATAAGATACTATAATGACGGGGTATCAACGTTTCACAAAGATAGAATTATTTCTGATAGGAGTCTTAAAATCCTTCAATCCTCCAAATACCTGCGGCATGAGTTTTGTTTTTCTCACCAGCTGGAGTAATAGCAAGACAGGTAGTTTTTATCGTTAGGCTTTCTGTAAATTGAAAAGTATTTGCAACTCCTTCTCTTATTAAATAACTCTTTTGAAAGCTGTTTAAGCTCCAATCATCTTGTATGGTGAATTGCTTAATTTTAGACTCTTCAACGCCGAAACTAAACAAGTCTTTATATAGCCCTGCTTCTTCCCATTTGTCAGTTTGAGGATACAGGTCAGTAGTATTCGCCGCAGCATATCGTGGTGGTATTAAGAATTTCGATTGATAGGAAATAACATTATTAGATTGCCCGACAAAGTAGGTTTTAAACTCATCGTATTTTCCACAAATTAGAAAATAGGTATTTTTCCCCGTCCAAAGATTATAGTAGGCAAGTCTTATTATATCATCAAATAGTCTCTGAGGTTCTTCTGTGTTAATGTTAGAGGTATCTTTCTTGGCAAGTTTAAATTCGAACACTTCTTCGATGTCGGACAAACCAGCATCTATTTCATGTAAGTCTTTTTCATAAATAACTAAATCTATTTTCCTGCTTTTGAATAAAGGATGAAGTTTTTCTAGTGCCACACGTTCGATGTGAGTACCAAAGGCAGTAATGGTATCAGCAATGGGATAACGGAGACTTGCTTCGTGAATTAACTGTTCTCTACCAATTCGGAGTTGGTAGCCCATCCATAGACATATTGCATCCACGATGGCATTTTCGCGAGTGTTATTGATGATCATAATAGGGTAGAAATGAAGATTTCAAATAGAGTATTTGATTCACATTGAAAAGCTTCTTAGGCTTCTAGTTTATGTTTAGTAATGTCAAAATCTTCCTGACTCAGCTCATTGAGATGGTCACTGATAATAACACGCATCCATGGATTATCTAAATGAGCGTCTATAAGTTCATAGTAAGGTTTTGTTCCAACATATTGTTGAACAGCAAAGTCTAGTATCTTAGAGGGCTCTCCTGAACCTGTGTATAATAAGACAGCTATTTTACCAATCTTTCCGTTGGGTGACTTAAAATCAGTTTCATTGATTTTTAAGCCAGGAATATTATTATTCATAAGTAGATGTATTTTTCTTGTAAAAGTAAAGATATGTTTTGTATAATGCTAAACTATTTGTAATCAAATGATTATCTGTTATGGTTGTCCTTCACAAACTCCCAAGTTCGATAATCTCCCCAATAAATGCCATCTTGATTAGGTGCGTAAAAACCACAATGTCCGCCGTGAGCGGGATATTCACTGAAAAGGTAATCCGACTGTTTAGCTTTATCCAAAATCGCACAACTTTCTGATAATACAGGGTCGTTAGCGGCATTTAGAATCAAAGAAGGAACCCTTATTTGGTCTACCACATGAATCGCACTACATGAATCATAATAGTCAGCGGCATTTTTGAGACCGTGCAAAGGTGCTATATATTCTCCTGTAAACTCGTCTAAGGTTTTGTATTTTTCAAATAATGAAAACCATTTTGGGGCAATTAACTCAGTTCTTTTTTGTAAAAAACGATGAAGTTTACTTTTAAAGCGATTCGCATAAAAGCCTTCAGCACCCATCGCATTTACACTCCCTTGAATATCGGTTGGTACAGAGATAGCTACAACTGATTTAATTTCTTGAGCTATGTTTGCGCCTTGCTCTCCAGCATATTTTAAGGATATATTTCCACCTTTGCTATATCCCACCAACGAGATTTGTGTGTATTGTTGTACCGACAAACAATGATTGACCACGTATGCCAAATCTTGAGAATCGCCATGAGTAGTTAGGCGTTCCAAACGATTATTTTCACCACTCAGCCCTCGGTGATTCCAGCAAACGGCATCCCAATGATTTTGATTGAATAGTTTGGCAGCTCCCAAGATATAAGGTCGTGTAGAGTTGCCCAGAAATCCATGGGTAAAAATGACCAGCGATTTACTTGGGACAGTACTTTTACTCCAATCCAAATCCAGAAAATCCCCATCAGGCAATTCAATACGCTTACGTGTATAATGCACTCCCTCAACCTTACGAAGCGTAGAAGGGTATATAGTCGAGAAATGTGGATTTTTCCAGATATGTTTTGCTTTGTAAGATGACTCGATTATGGGCATTTTGGGGATTGATGAGTTTTGAGTGCGGAGTGTTGAATTTAGTAATTGCTCATGTTTGAGGTATTAGCCTTGAGCTATCGGCAGTCAGTATAAAACTTACCCGATTGCTGATAGCTCATGGCTGAAAGCTCTTCGTCAAACTGTAGCTATATGCTCAATCTCAATTGGTTCGATTTTTTCTAGTTTGCCAATGATTTGATTGGTCATATTTCTACGAAATTCTAGCTGTAAAGTACATTGATTATCAAAAAGTTGATTCTTGACTTTTAGCCCAAATTCCTTTACCACTTTCATTACATCATTCATTTGAACAAACTCAAAACGTACTTCGTAGATTTCATTAACCGTCTTTTCAATGATTTCTGCTTCAGCTAATGCTTCTTGAGTAGCGGTTTTATAGGCATTAATCAGACCCGGAACGCCTAATAAAGTGCCTCCAAAATAGCGAACAACCACTACCAAAATATTTGTTATGTCTTTTGACAATAATACGTTCAAAATAGGTTTTCCAGCCGAACCAGATGGTTCACCGTCGTCATTGACCCTAAAATTGGTTCGGTCTTGTCCCAAACGATAGGCATAGCAATGATGTACTGCTTTGAAGTGCTCCTTCTTGAGTTGGTCCACTAAATCTTTTACCTCTGACTCGTCTTCAATAGGATAGGCATAGGCAAAAAATTTACTGCCTTTATCTTTAAAAAGCCCTTCAGCCGAGCCTGTAATGGTTTTGTAAGTATCTTCAAATAACATAAAATCTCATTTTTGATAGTTGCATGGCTTTTGATAGCGCTGTGCATAATATCTACAAATTTACTCAAGTAATTGGAGAAAATGATGCAAACAAGGATGATACGTGTTTGACTTCGTTGCTGAATAGTTGGGAGCTACAGCATAAAGGATAATTATGCGTAACTTTGTGTTTTGAGATTGAAACCCCATATCGTATCAAATATTCGATGGTACGATTAACAGATATTACAATGCAAACGAATTATTATTTTCTTCGACAGCTTTCGAAGCGATTGGAGGAGGAGTTGGTAGGTTTGGTATTTGCCGAATGTTTTTCGCAAGAAAAAGATGAGTTAGTACTAGGCTTTTGTACCGATGGAAAACAGTGGAGAAAAAAGCGTGATTTTTATATAAAAGCTGTCTTGCATCCCGATTTTGCCTGTTTGAATTTCCCTGATGATTTTCGTCGCGCTGGTCGAAATTCGGTGGATTTGTTTAAGGAAATCAATGGGTTAAGGGTTGAGAGAATTCAACAATTCTTGAACGAAAGGGCTTTTGCGCTGTATTTTGAAAACAATTTTACCCTGTTATTCAAAATGTATGGCAATCGCTCGAATATTGTCTTGTTTGAAGGTGACGAGGTCTTGGATTTGTTTCATAACAAATTGGTAGTCGATAATAACCTATCTCTCCAAACGCTCGACCGTCCTATCGATCAGAGTTTTGAGGCTTTTGTGGCGTCTAATGGACAACTCAATGCCATATTCCCAACTTTTGGAAAAGAAATCGTAAAGCTAATTCAGGGAAAAATTAAGGCTTTGGAACATCCCTCGCTCGAAGAGCAATGGGCCATTATCCAAGAAATCCTTAAAGAGTTAGAAGCTTCTCAGTTTTATATTAAGACCATTGATTACCAGCCTGTGCTGTCGATGGTACAAGAGGGTGGCGAATTGGTAAAAACCCTAACAGACCCTATTTTAGCAAGTAATGAGCTTTACTATTCTTTTGCTAAAATCAATGTTTTTGACAAAGAGAAAGGGCAATGTATTCGTCATTTGCAAAAGCAGATACTACGTACCCAAACCTATATTGATAAGTCTTATGCCCAGCTTTCGAGTTTGGAGGAGGATGTAAAGCACGAAGAAATTGCCAATATTATTATGGCCAATTTGCATGCGATTCCAGACCGAACTGAAGTAATAGAATTATATGATTTTTATCGTGATAAGCCTATTAAAGTACGATTGAAACCAGATTTGACACCTCAAAAAAATGCAGAAAACTATTATCGAAAAGCCAAAAATGAAAAGATAGAAATCCAAAAGTTGATGGAGAATATCGAGGCCAAAGAGGAGTTGATGCAAGAATTGCAGGGGCATATCAGCAAAGTGGAAGCAATAGAAAGTCTTCGAGAATTGCGAAAATACATTAAGAATCATGTTAGCGAGCAAAATGACAAACAAGTGCTAACGGTGCAGGATTTATTCAAATATGTGAATTATCAAGGCTGGGAAATCTTAATCGGGAAAAATGCCAGAAATAACGATTTACTTACTCAAAGATATGCCCGCAAAGAAGACCTATGGCTTCACGCACGTGATGTATCAGGTTCGCACGTGGTGATTCGTCGACAAGCAGGAAAGAAGTTTCCAGTAAATGTTATTGAAAAAGCAGCAGGTATTGCCGCCTATTATTCTAAGCGAAAAAATGATACACTTTGCCCAGTGATTGTTACACCCAAAAAATACGTTCGCAAAACCAAAGATTTGTTAGAAGGTCAGGTGATTGTGGATAAAGAAGAGGTTGTGTTGATTGAGCCAAGTTTGTAATTACCCGTAGAGACGTAATACTTTACGTCTCAAGTCCAGTTAGGCATAACATAGTAGTATCAAACATGAGTCATCCCTAATTTAGTGATTTAGCGATTGAATGAGTGATTAATTTAAAATTTGAATTCTGGCAGTAGAGACGCAATGATTGCGTCTTAAGCTGAGTAAAATCTAGCATAGTTTCATCAAAAAAGCGGTCGGAAAGTAATTTCCAACCGCTTTTTTGATGCAGCACAAAATATGACTTGGCTTAAGACGTAAAGTATTACGTCTCTACAAAAAATACAAAATGAGACATATCGTGCCTTGAATAAATTATTTTTTTATCAAAAAGTTGCAATTGTTGTATAGGTTCAAGTATTTTTGCCTTTATAGAACAGTGTAGAACTGTATAAGAGAATGTGCAATCATTTGAGCATCCAAAAAATTTGGATTATTCTTATAAAATCAGAATTAATTTTAAGTTTTTATAGCAATAGTAACATATGTATTCAGTAAATAAATACATATTGCCTTGTTTGTTTTGCCATTAAAATTGTAACTTTCAGATTCAAAATTTAATTTATCCCTGATTATAAACTATTCAAATCAATTCAACCCATGCACAAAGGACTGGAACTTATTGATTATCTGGTATTTCTCATTTATTTCGTGGTAGTGGCTGGCTATGGCTACTGGATTTATCAAAAGAAAAAATCAAAAGAAGCATCTTCTACAGATTTCTTCTTAGCTGAAGGTTCGCTTACATGGTGGGCAATTGGAGCATCGATGATTGCTTCAAACATTTCGGCAGAACAGTTCATTGGTATGGCTGGTAACGGCTACAAAATGGGTTTGGCAATTTCGACGTATGAGTGGATGGCAGCTGCTACGCTTATAATCGTGGCGGTATTCTTTATGCCGATTTACTTGAAGAACAAAATTTTTACAATGCCACAATTCCTGAAACAGCGCTATAACTCGACCGTAAGTACGGTTATGGCTATTTTCTGGTTGATTTTATATGTTGTAGTAAACCTTACTTCTATCCTATATCTTGGTGCATTGGCGGTTTCGACTATCTCGGGTCTTGACTTTACCTTGTGTATGTGGGGATTAGCCATTTTTGCGGTAATCATCACTTTGGGTGGTATGAAAGTAATTGGTTTTACAGACGTAATTCAGGTATTCTTCTTGATTTTGGGTGGTTTGTGTACTACATACTTGGCTTTGACTTTGGTGTCAGATCAGTTTGGTTCACAAGGTGCAATGGAAGGTTTGAGTCATATTTTCAATAAGGCAGATGACCATTTCCACATGATTTTGAAAAGAGATAATCCAAACTTTACTTCTTTGCCAGGTTTGACAGTATTAGTAGGTGGTATGTGGATTGTAAACTTAAACTATTGGGGATGTAACCAGTATATTACACAGCGTGCGTTGGGTGCTTCGTTACCAGTAGCTCGTGAAGGTTTGTTGTTTGCAGGTTTCTTAAAATTATTGATGCCAATCATCGTAGTATTGCCGGGTATTGCGGCTTACGTATTGCACGCAAACGGTATGTTTCAACAAGAAATGCTTGGCGCAGATGGTACAGTAAATGCTGACCACGCTTATCCAGTATTGTTGAACTTGTTGACACCAGGTTTGAAAGGCCTATCTTTTGCAGCCTTGACTGCGGCTATCGTAGCATCTTTGGCAGGTAAAGCGAACTCTATTTCGACGATTTTTACCCTAGATATTTATCAAAAATTCTTTAAAAAGGATGCTTCAGAAGAACAATTGGTAAAAACAGGTCGTATCGTGATTGTGGTAGCAATGGTGATTGCGATTTTGATTTCTCCATACTTGGGTATTGATAAAAAAGGTGGTTTTGATTTTATCCAAGAAATGACGGGTTATGTATCTCCAGGTATCTTCGCGGTATTCTTGTTAGGTTTCTTCTGGAAACGTGCTAACTCAGCTGGTGCGATGGCTGCAACAATTGGTTCAGTAGTAATTTCATTAGTATTGAAAGATTTGCCAGAAATGACTGGTATGTACGATACAGTGTTTTATTCATCATTCTTAGATGGCGAAGGACACCATATTATTCCATTCCTTGACCGCATGGGCTTAACATTCCTAATCTGTGTGTTGATGATGGTAGTATTAGGTTTGGCAGATTCATCAACCAAGAGCGGTGAAAAAGCCTTGCAGATTGATGCTTCTATGTTCAAAACAAACACAGCATTTGCGGTTGGTGCAACAGTAATTGTCGGTATTCTTGTGGTTCTTTACACAGTATTCTGGTAGTTATGAAGCATGAATGCCGAATTAGATTTAAGTTATGTGTTTTAGGGAACAGGCAATAGGCACGAGGCAAAGAGTGTTAACATGTTTTTTAGTAAGGCTAGATATGTTTTTGCCGAATGCCCATACCTGAAAGCCGAAAGCACAAAAATTAATTTTTATTTTGCGGACTAACTTAAGTAATCGAGCAGAATAATATTTAAGTTATGTGTTTAGGGACAAGGCAACAGGCACAAGGCACAGAGTGTTAAAATGTTTTTATTAACCACAGCTATGCTTTTTTCCAAAGCCCACCGCCAAAAGCTGATACCTGAATGCCTGAGGCACAAAAATTAAATTCTATTTTGCCCACTAACTTATATAAAAATAACCTAGATAGAATCTTGCAGGATTAGGTTTGATAGATCGATGAGATAAAATATTCGTAATCAAAACTTATCAATTCTGCTCAAGTATTTCCGAAGTTTTTACACTAGGATGATTCTCTTGATTTTATCCAAAAAGCGGTCGAAAATTATTTTTCGACCGCTTTTTGGGTTTTATAATGCTTGATATAGCATGGTTGAAGACGTAAAATGTGTTGCGTTTCTACAACAAGAATAAAAATTTAAAATAATCACTCATTCTCTCAATCGTAAATCACTAAATGTTTTGTTGTAATTTTGTAGTATGTCAAATTCGTCAAAATACTTAATTATCATTGCTGGACCAACTGCCGTTGGCAAAACAGATCTATGTGTCAGGCTTGCTAAACACTTCGATACAGAAGTGGTTTCGGCAGATTCTCGACAGTTTTATCAAGAATTAGCTATAGGAACGGCTAAGCCTACCTCCGAGGAAATGCAAGGGGTAAAACACCACTTTATCGACTCTCATAGTATTGCTGATTATTACTCCGTTGGCGACTACGAACGTGATTGTTTGGCGGTGTTGGACGAAATATTTATGCGTAAAGATGTAGCCATTTTGACAGGAGGGTCGGGGATGTTTATCAAAATCGTAACCGACGGACTCGACGAAATGCCCGAAGCAGATTTGGAGCTACGGGAATCATTAATGACACGTTTGGAGACCGAAGGACTGGATAGTTTGACAACTCAACTCCGAGAACTTGACCCCGTTTATTTTGAAGAAGTAGATCAACAGAATCCACAACGAATTGTGAGAGCGTTGGAGGTTTGCTTGGCTACGGGACAGCCTTTTTCGGCTTTTCGTAAAAAACAAAAAAAGGAAAGACCATTTGAATGTATCAAAATCGCACTCGAACGACCACGGGAAGAATTATACGCTCGTATTGATTTACGAATGGATTTGATGCTGGCGCAAGGACTAGAAGAGGAGGCAAGAAGCGCTTTGCCATACCGAGAACATTATGCCTTAAAAACAGTGGGCTACAAAGAGATTTATGAGCATTGGGATGGTCAGTATGATCGTGATGAAATGGTGCGTTTGCTTAAAAGAAATACTCGTCGCTATGCCAAACGCCAATTGACATGGTTTCGAAACCAAGATGATTTCCAATGGTTTGACCCCAAACAAGAAGCAGAAATAGTGAAATACATTGAAAATGTAATGTTGTAAAAGGAAGTTATGATAATGGCATATTAGTTATCAGAGTTAAATCCTAATAAAGGAGAGACAATCAATATACCTGTGCCATACGATAGTAAGTAGCTGCCCAATAGCTGTAAACATATTTTGAGTGAAAATCCCGAAGGCTGAGTGCCAAAAGCTCAACGCCATCATAACAAATGTAGCGGCCTCTATTAGAAGTCGCTACAAAAGAATCCTTAAACCAAAACTAAATTTAAAATTTTGAGCACCCAAACATTCAAATTTGTTTGAATGAGGACGCAATATCTTGACGAAAAGCCATAGCGATTTTGGTGAAATAGCATATTTACGCAAAACCATTAGGACTTCTCTAAAATCTTCTTTGTAAAAATTAACCTTTATTTTGTTGAAAAACTGTACCTAAAACAGTAGCTCCAATCGCTACAAGCTTACTTTTTTCCTTAAGCTTAGCAATCGAAATGGTATTTTTTGTTTTAG
Source organism: Flectobacillus sp. BAB-3569 (assembly GCF_002270355.1). Classification (GTDB taxonomy): domain Bacteria; phylum Bacteroidota; class Bacteroidia; order Cytophagales; family Spirosomataceae; genus Flectobacillus; species Flectobacillus roseus. Next base: position 10,986 of record NZ_NJFZ01000029.1, read on the forward strand.
TTTCTTTAGCAACCTTCTTTTCGGTCTTTTTAGGTGCTAAAAGGTTATGAGGAAATCCAATAGCTAACGACTCGAAATTAACCGAAGTTGCAATTACAAAAGAGGTCAATACTATGAGCTTTTTCATGTGACTTGTAAGTTTTTTTGTGCTTTGAATCGTTAGTCGCTCGCGGCGATTTTTAATTACAATTCAAAGTTATAGGTTTTGTATAGTATTATGCAATACATAGTACCGTTTTTATTCCAGAAAACAGGATGAGTGGTAATCTGTTTGGATGAATGGTTGGCCTATTTGTCCATAAGATGCAGCTGGTAGAAGGAAAGTTGCAGGGCGGCCGAATTATTTTTTCAACTATTTTAAAAAAAGAAGTAAAATGGTGTCTTGTGTGTTGATTATCAGTTGTTTGTGGTTTTTCGAAAATGAAAAAACAATTGAATAGCGTAAAAATAGAGAAAGAGAAATATGATATCACCCCCAATCTTTGAGCAATAAGTGAGTGAGGACAATCAAATTTAAGTTGTTTGCCTTAGGCGCAACATTAGGCACAAGTCAACAGGCGCAAGGCAAAGAGTTTTAAATTGTTTCTTAATAATCAAAGATATGCTCTTGCCCAAAGACCATGGCTGAGAGCCGAAAGCTCAATAATTAAGTTTTACTTTGCCCACTAACTTATCATTAAAATACCGCTTTATAAAAACTTCTGTAATAAAATTCGACTTTGCTCGATGGGCTCACGTTTTTCAAAATCTATTATATGAAAACCATTAGAAATACCAAAAATCTGCATGGCTTTCAAATAGTTTCTAGTTTTGAAGATAATGCTCGAATACCCTTCTTTTTTGCCCAATCTTCCATTTGATCTGCTAAATTCTTGGCAATTTTTTGTTTTCGATAGGCTGGCAAAACAGCACCCATCCAGCTGTAAAATGAACCATCATTGTTTTTTTGATAGCCAGCTTTGAAGCCTACAGGCATGTCTTCGTCATAAGCCACAAGGATGAGGTGTTTTGGCGAATGCTCAAAACGTTCTTGGTAAACTTCCTTGGCATAGAGATTTTCAAACTCAGGGATACCTGCCGAAATGCTTAAAATATCCTCTACGGATCCTTGTCGATAAGATATTTGCATATTTTTTAATTTTTTTTCGTGCCACAAAGATAATTTTCATCTGAGTTAAATACCATACTTCCAAATTTTAGGATAGCCTAAAATTTTTTAGACTTAGAAAAGTAATATTTTTTGACTTTTATTGCGTATATCATTTAGCGTTCAATCTGGTTAAAAATGTTTGGAAATTTGAATAATAGCCCCTAGATTTCGAAAAATTCAATTCAACGACATTCCTGTCAATCATTTGACAATCTTTATTATATCCTAATGGAAAATTGGGGGTGAATGCTATTGCCCTTTTACAACAAACTATTGTAAACTATGCATGAATTACTCAAGTCGCTGGGTATTGCCCAGTTGAATCACGGTACAAGCACAGGACTCAAATCATGGTCGTCGGGCGATACAGTGATTGATTCTTTTTCACCTGTTGATGCCGAACTGATAGCCCAAGTATATCAGACTACTCAAGAAGACTATGAGTTGGTTTTGAGCAAAGCACAAAATGCCGCTATTGAATGGCGTAATATCCCAGCCCCAAAGCGTGGCGAAATTGTACGCCAAATGGGAGAGGCTTTTCGCAAGCACAAAGAAAATTTGGGGAAATTAGTTTCTTACGAAATGGGCAAAAGCCTTCAAGAAGGCTTGGGCGAAGTCCAAGAAATTATCGACATCTGCGATTTTGCCGTTGGACTTTCTCGTCAGTTGTATGGACTGACCATGCATTCCGAGCGCCCCTCACATCGTATGTATGAGCAATGGCATCCACTTGGGATTGTAGGAATTATCTCTGCTTTTAACTTTCCAGTAGCCGTTTGGTCATGGAACGCCATGTTGGCATGGGTTTGTGGTAATGTTTGTATTTGGAAACCTTCCGAAAAAACGCCACTGACTGCTATTGCTTGTCAGCATATTATTTCGGAGGTATTACGTCAAAATCATCTTCCTGAAGGACTTTCCTCTATTATCACAGGCAAGGCACAGGTAGGAGATTGGTTGGTTTCGGACAAACGTGTAGCCTTGATTTCAGCCACGGGCTCTACTCGAATGGGACGTGCTGTGGGGATTAAAGTGGCGGAACGTTTTGGCAAATGTCTTCTGGAGTTAGGCGGAAATAATGCCATTATCATTACTGAAAATGCTGACTTAAACATCGCAATTCCTGCTGTGGTATTTGGTGCAGTAGGTACCGCTGGACAGCGTTGTACAAGCACACGTCGTTTGATTATTCGTGATTCTATTTATCAACAAGTAAAAAAACGATTGGTGAAGGCCTATGCCCAACTACGAATTGGAAATCCGCTTGATGCTAACAATCATGTTGGCCCGTTGATTGATAAAGATGCTGTAAAAGCCTATTTGTCTGCCGCGGTGCAAGTCGTAGAACAAGGCGGAAAAATGCTCATCGATGCAGAGGTTTTGGAAGGTGCAGGCTTTGAATCAGAGTGTTATGTGCGTCCGTGTATCGCCGAAGCTAAACCCGATTTTGCCATAGTTCAACACGAAACATTTGCGCCAATTCTGTATTTATTGTCATATAGCACAATAGATGAGGCTATTGCGATTCAGAACAATGTGCCACAAGGACTTTCATCGGCAATTTTTACCCTAAATCTTCGTGAAGCCGAACAATTCCTATCACCAAATGGCTCAGATTGTGGTATTGCCAATGTTAATATTGGTACTTCAGGTGCCGAAATTGGAGGGGCTTTTGGTGGTGAAAAAGAAACAGGTGGAGGAAGAGAATCAGGCTCGGATGCTTGGAAATCCTATATGCGTCGTCAAACCAATACCATTAACTATGGAACAACATTGCCTTTGGCACAAGGAATAAAATTTGATTTTTAAATGGGAAAATAACGATTGGGTTTTTAAAAGATAGAGACCTTCGTCCAGATTTTATAACAAACTAATAAACAAATAACTAATTAAGCATTTATGAAAAATCAAGAAGAAATAACTCAGGCGCTGATGGATCAGCTTTGGCAGAACTATTGTCAACGAGTGAGTTATGCACGTGCGTATGCCGACATGGTTTTGGCAAAAGGTGGTCAGGTGGTAAATGACCACTGTGCATTCCGTACATTTAATACTTTTACAGGAGAGCAAAAAGCAGGAATTGTAGCTATTTCAGAAGTATTAGAAAGTTTGGGTTATGTAAAAATTGCACCCTATTCTTTTCCTTCAAAGCATTTGAATTCATTTCATTATCAACATCCAACCAATATCAATTTTCCGAAATTCTTTGTAACTCAACTTGAGGTAGCAGAATTGCCTTCAGAAACACAAGCGCTGATTAATGATGCAGTAGCTTCTGGCGAAGACGCGCTTTCGGGAGATGCTCGTAACTATTTGTCGGAGTTAGCACAAGCCAAAGAATTATCTGATGACAAGGCTGAAGTTCTGATCACTGCATTGGTGAAATTCTTTGGTCGTCCTTGGAAGCCTGCTAAAAAAAGCACGATTCTGGAAGTGAATAAGGTTTCTCAGTTTGCTGCATGGACGCTGTTGCACGGTAATTCGGTAAACCACTTTACGGCTTATATCAATTATCAAAAAGTAGAGGGATGGGATGATATAGAGTCAACGATGAAAGCGCTGGAAGATGCAGGTATCCCAATCAAACCTGCTATTGAAGGTGCTAAGGGAAGCAAACTTCGTCAGAGTTCTACTCAAGCAGTTGACGAACTTTGTCCTGTGATAGAAGAGGATGGAAGCGAAGGGCAATTGCAGTGGTCGTATGCCTACTATGAACTAGCTGAGCGTAACTATATCGAACAAGATGGTCAACAAGTTTGGTTTGACGGCTTTTTAGGCGAACAGGCTACGAATCTTTTTGAGATGACGAAGAGATAGTTTTTTTAGGCACTAGGGGAGAGGGGTTAGGGTTGAGTTTTTTATTTAGGGAACAGGCACAAAGGCACAGAGTGGTTTTAGGCACTAGGGGAGAGGGTTTAGGGGATAGTAGAGACGCAATGCTTTTCGTCTTGATTTCCTTGATAAAAGTGTTAGTAATCTAAAATTTACATTCACAATTCATCATTCACAACTCATCACTAATCCCTCTTTACTTATCCCCTTACCCCTTCTTTAAATTAATTTACTATGAAAAAAATACTTGTAATTGGAATGGGAAAAGTGGGCTCCTTGGTAGGGGTTTTACTTTCCAAAAGATTTGAAGTGACTGGTCTCGACAAAAACGGACCAGCTACAGAAGTGGGTTTTCCAACAATCAAAGGAGATGTCACAGACCGTGCATTGCTCGAAAAATTGATACCAGATTTTGATGCAGTGGTATCTTGCATGCCTTACAATCTGAATTTGGCCATAGCCGAAACGGCCTATCAATCAGGTAAACATTATTTTGACTTGACTGAGGATGTTCCTACGACGACTGCGATTCGTGCAATGGCAGCCCGTGGGAGTCGTGCGGTGTTGGCACCGCAATGCGGTTTGGCGCCAGGCTTTATTGGAATTGTGGGTGCTGACTTAGCCAATCGCTTTACTCGCTTGAGAGATATTGAGCTACGAGTTGGTGCTTTGCCTAAATATCCTAATGGCTTATTGGGTTATTCATTTACATGGTCACCTGCTGGGGTAATCAATGAGTATATCAACGACTGTGAGGTGATTCATAATGGTAAAGTAAAGCTTGTGCCAGCGCTCGATGGTCTCGAAACCATCAATATCGAAGGTATGGAATTTGAAGCTTTCAGTACTTCGGGTGGTTTGGGAACGATGTGCGAAACTTATGAAGGGAAGGTAGACACGCTTAATTACAAGACCATTCGCTATCCTGGGCATGGTAAATTGATGCGTTTTTTATTGTATGAATTAATCTTGAAAGACCGTCGTGAGTTGATAGAAGAAATTCTTACAGAAGCAAAACCTCCTGTTCAGGAAGATGTGGTATATGTCTATGCCGTAGTGGAAGGCTGGAAAAATGACCGCATCGAGCGTGAAGAGTTTTATCGTGCCTATTCACCAATCAAGATTGATGGGAAACATTGGCGAGCGATTTCATGGACTACAGCAGCTTCGATTGTGGCGGTGGTAGAATTGGTAGCGGATGGCAAACTCCCTCAAACTGGTTTTATCAAACAAGAAGATATACCTCTAGCAGATTTGCTTGCTACAACTACTGGGCAGTATTTTAGCTAAGTATGAAATGAGAAGCTATGGTTGATCTCCAAGTTTTCATCAAAAAGGGGGCGGAAAATATTTTCTGCTCCCTTTTTGATATTACTATGCTAGATATAACTCGGCTTAAGACGCAATCATTGCGTCTCTGCTGTTAAGATACAATCAATTCACTTAAGTCACATGACCAAATTCTTCAATTCAATATCTACATTTTAAGAATTTTTAACAAACAGTGCAACCCTTCTTTTTGCCCTCCTGTCCTTATTATTGAATTCACAAATTAGTATAGCGATAAGCTATATTAATCAACATATATCTGTCCATCAGGAAAATCAGGTGTTTCCCTTTTCGGTATCTGGCCAGTTCTCGAAAAGTATATTCTGACTCTCCATTAGTCCATTATTAACTATGAAAAAGTATCTTTTATTTTCAGCACTCATTAGTGCGTTTTTATTGGCAAGTTGTGAACCAGAACAAATTGCCGTTGATAATACTACCAACAATTCAACCGTAATTCCTTCAGCAGTACGTTTAGCTGTTAGTAACAATTTTCCACAGGCCGTTCAGGTAAGCTACTCAACACTTAGTCAAAACACAACCTATGGAGTAGATTTAAAAGTAAGTGGTAAAAGTATAGAGTTGACAATCACGGCTAATGGAACTGTTTTGAGTTCATTTAGTCTTTCGGATGATACGACAAAGGTATCTTTGCCTGCCAATGTAACGACTTATCTCAATACCAATTATGCAGGGTATAAATTAGAAAGGGTAGCAGCCGGTAAAGACAAAGATGGCAACACCCTTTATAAAGTTTTGATAGAATGGAATGACCAGAAAGTTACAGTAGTATTTGATGCCAATGGCGCTTTTGTTGCAGAGTTTAAAGAACCTAAGCGAGTAGGGCAAGTTAAGGGTAAGTTTAGAAAGTTTTATACCGTAACCTACGACCAGCTGCCAGCAACCATTCAAACGCAACTAACAGGTTATACCTTTGTTAGAGCTGCTGCCAATGCCGATTCTACGGGTAATAAATTTTACTTTGTGCTTGCCAAAAAAGATAGCGTTTTCTATGAGTTTTCGTATGATAATGCAGGTAAATTATTGACCACTAAAACTTATGCTCCTAATATTCGTAAAATTGAAGATAAGAGTCTCAAGCAGTCTGAACTTCCTGCTAACATTGCAACTTATTTGAATGCAAATTATGCTTCTTGGAAATATGAAAAAGGTATCAAAATTATCAAAAATGGAGCGGTAGATTCTTACTATATTTCCTTATCAAGTGATAAGAAATTGGTATTTCTGACCTTTGACGCCTCGGGCAATTTAACAAAAACGGTTAGTGGAGAATTGAAACTTCCTAAATTTGAAGATGTTAAGCTAACTGCAGATGTATTGCCAGCTACTATCACGAGTTATCTCAATACAACCTATTCGGGCTGGTCGCTTGACAAGGCGATAGCATTCAAAATAGATGGTGTAATCGAATCTTATTACTTACATATCGTTGTGGGTACAAGTAAATATCATTTATATTTTGATAAAGATGGGAAATTTTTGGTGGCAAAAATTGATAAATAGATAACTTAGCAGAAAGCTTTCTGCTTGAGTATTCAACCACATAAAATAAAGACAGACAACAAGGAAGATTTCAGCTTGCTAACGCTTTCTTGACATAAATCATAATGAAGTTTTTTATAAAACATATTGCCATTTTACTCAGCGTAATGGGTTTATTGCTCGGGTGTGACGAAATCAAAAAAGATGTGGTTCCTGTCACGCCAGTCGATGCTCAACCTGCTCTGTGGGATATTCATACGCTTTACACTGCTCCATCGAATATGGTGACAATTAATGTCAAAGATTTTTTGAAAAATCTGACTGGTCATGCCATCAAAATCGAAAAAAACGGAGCGTTCGGAAAAGCGTATTTTACCACCAATGGCAAATTTATTGTGTATGTACCCGACTCAACGGTATCGGACGCTACCGATATGCTGGTGTTGAGTGTGGTAAACTTAGATACCCAAAAACAAGTTAAAGATAGTATTTGGGTAAAAGTGACCAATAATTGGGATAAGGTTCCATGCAACGCAGGCGTTATGCCAGACCTGTTTCATTGTTTCAATAAAGGTACAGAATGTGTATTGGATGTCTTGAAAAATGATCGTTACTGTAATGCAATTTTAGATTCGGCAAGTCTTCAGATTGCTTTTGATCCACTTTTTGGGTCGGCTGTAGTCAAAAATAACCGAATTGTTTATACTCCCAAAAAAGACTACGACGGTTCTGATGTATTGTTCTATCGGGTCTGTTCGGCTGGCGCTCAGGGTATTTGTATGACAGCAGCAGTAAAATTAGATGTAGAAGGTTCTTCGACTAGAACATGTACAACCAATCTATTACCCAATTATTACGTTATTCCAAGTAATAGCCCGAAGGTACAATTAGATATTTTGGCGAATGATAATTTGTGTTCAACTTATAATACCAATACACTCAAAATAACCAAATGGCCCAAATATGGTACCGCAAGTGTCAATAGCGGTAAAATTGATTATGAGCCAGCATCATCAAGTTTTCCAGGATATTTAACGCAGATAGATGATTATTTAGAATATACACTTTCTGATAAATATGGTATTGCGTCACCAAGTGTATGGGTAAAAGTAAGTTTAATTCGAGCTACCAGCTGTGATGCCAAATTTGATAATGGCGTAATGGAAGTTTCAGAAACCATTGTTCAAGCCACACCATTTGAAGTACCTTACCAACTTTATCTTTCATCTTGCGCCGAGATTAGCTCGATAAGCATCGCTGAGCAAGGTTCACATGGAACAGCGTATGTAAAAGGTACCAAAATTTACTATCAAATTAGTGCTTGGGATAAGGACAAAGGAAAAGATCGAGACGATCAAATTAAAATAAAATTGACGACTACTCAAGGAAAAGAACTGAGTGCCAATTTTAAGATTAAAATCAAGAAATAAAGAGGCATTTGGAATCATAAAGAATTATACAAGTGGTTTGAATGTAAAGGCTTTCCCGAATTTCGGGAGAGTCTTTCTCGTAAAACTAATATTGTGATTGAGGTGGTTTTTCCCTTTTATATTTTCTGGAAAAGCGCAGTTACTTCGCCTATTGACTCAGCGTATGTGGAGGTATGATAGGTTATTAAAAATGAACAATTTAGAGTTTTGAAGGTTTGGTTTTATAAAATCATGCTGTTATTGAAAAGAAGTGCGAATGTAAGTTGTTAAGATTCATATAAAAATTGTTTGTTTTAACGTGTAGATTGCAATTTAAAAGTAGTGTAAATCGGGTTTGAGGAATTCATTCTTTTGCATCAACTCTAAATTTTACACTCACAATTCTACATTACCACTTAAGTGAGTACTCACTCAATGAAACTAATTGCCAACTGAATGATAAATGAACAGGATTTAGTCAGAGCCTGCCAGCGGAATGATCGCAAAGCCCAGACTGCCTTTTACAATATGTACAAGGGCAAGTTAATGGGTGTTTGTCGTCGTTATGCGCGTTCGAAAGAGGAGGCAGAAGACATTTATCAAGAAGCATTTGTCAAGATTTTTAATAATATCAAGTCATTAGAAAAGCCAGAGGCTGTTGGCGCATGGGTACGTAAAACCGTGATCCATACTGCTATTAACTATTATCATGCAAATTTAAAATTCCAACAAAATACAGATTATGAAACAGTTGTACTCAGCAATGATGATTACCCGAATATTTTAGCGACACTCTCAAGCGAAGATTTACTAGCACTTATTCACCAACTACCCGATGGCTATCGCATGGTTTTTAACCTGTATGTCATTGATGGCTATAATCATAATGAGATAGGGCAGATGCTTGGAATAAGTGAAAATACCTCCAAGTCGCAACTGTCTCGTGCAAAAGAGTTGCTCCGTAAACAACTAAAAAAACTGGGAATTGTCAGCTATGAACGCATCCAATAACGATATAGATCCCTTTGAAGATTTTTTCCACGATAGGTTCAATGATTTTGAATCTGACGTGGACGATGCGCTGTGGGCCAAAATAGAACCCCAGCTACCTTTACCTTCTTTCTCTCGACTGATGCTTTGGCATTTGGCAGCGGCAGTGGCGTTGCTACTGCTTTCGTTTGGGTTATTGCCAAGATTTGTTGACTCTTCAAATGTGGAGTTGAGTCATACAACAGCAGGTACATTGCGCCAAAATGAGGGAATTCAAGATGGGAAAAATACAAATGCTGAGTCAAAACAAACCTTTGACAAAAGCATACCCAATACCACTCGAGGTGCTGAGGTAAATCATAATAGTATCAATTCAGAAGCTTCAAAAGATCAAAAAGAGGACGGTTTAGTGAAAAGCGAAAAAGCTAATGCTTCTTCAGAATCCTCTTCAGCAAGCTCAACTAGTAAAACTGATGAGCCTGCATTGAGCTCAAATATTGGCAAGAAAAACCTCACGAAATCTACAGATGAGATATCTTCTAAATCTTTGAGAAAAGCGAAAAAGAACTTGAATAAAAAAGTAGTGCCTTCTGGTCTATCTACCGATGAATATGATAGAATTGTTCGTGCTACACAAAGTACAGGCGATTATTTGTCAACATCAGAAGAGGCATTGGAGCCTAATTTGGAGATTTTAGCCTCTAAAGAACCTGTTGATTTATCCGTAAAGTTTAACAAAGCAAGAATTAAGACACAGCAGCGCAAACCCAACCGATATTTTCAGCCAAGTAAACCTGTTTCCTTGTATTTTAGTGCGATGCCATTAGTCAATTACTACACAATAACACCAAATGGCTCAGATTCAAAATATGTGCATAATATCCAAGTAGATGACGATAATAGTCGCTTGGGTGTCTATCTTCAGGCAGGTTTGAAGTTTACTTTATCTGATAAATTCCAGTTGAAAACGGGTATTTCTTACACCAAATCTAGTCAGAGCATTAGTTTTAAAGTTCGTACAGATTCGCTGGTGGTACGCAGTGTAGATAACCAAACAGAAGATGTGGCGTTTGAGGAGCAAAACAAAACCTATGCTTTATCGTCTCATTATCTTGGTACACGAGTAGACTTGGAATATACTTTTTTGAAAGGCGATGCCCTAAGTCATCACGTGTTGGTAGGTATGGAAGGAAATACTAGCTTGAATGGAACTGCGGCTGGCAAAATCAATAGCTTTTTGAATATTGGCTATGGTATAAGCCGTCAAGTAGGAGACAATGCTTATATTTTTATTGAGCCAACCATGAGTATCGCTCTCAATCACCAATCGGATGCAAGCGCGCTTTTACTGGTAAGACCTAATAAGATTGGCTTTAATATTGGACTTAATTTTAAGATAAAATAACAATCAGAGTGTGTTTAGCAAAGCACACTCTGATTGTTAAATTGCCATCCCCAATTGCTTCAAGTGATGGTCTAAATGACAGACATAATCTTGTGCGACTTCCCAAAGGGTAGGATAGGCATCAGGTACGGTTTCTTTGCTCCAATTAGTCAAAACTTGATATTTTTCTTCTGGTAAGTTGGCCAATATGCGTATCAAATGCTTATTGAGCAGTCGCCATAATTCTAATAAATCATCAGAAGGATAAGACTGATAATCTGCCGATTTTACCCAAATATTCTGCTCGTAAATAATCTGTGCTTTGGATTGGTACTGACCTACTACAAAACGACGGATGTTGTTTTGTGCCGAGTCAATCAAATGACCAAGTACTTCTTTCTTACTCCATTTTTCAGGTGAGCTTTTCAACGATAGTGATTCTTCAGATTGAGATTGCCAATAAGCACTCACAATGTCTATTCTATGACTCAGCGATTCTAGTAGTTCTTTCATGTATACAAACAAGTTATGAGAGTATGAAAAAAGGATAATTACTCACACGTTTCGAAAAAGTTCAAACCGTTTCATTTTTCAAATTACCAAATTTTCAAATCAAAAATACTTTTTCTAAGGTAACAAAAAAAAGACTACACTCACAGAGCATAGTCTTTTATGGATAACCAGATAATCGTATTAAATTTTTACAAATAACTTATCTGCTGTTCTTCTAACCTTTTTCGCTTTTACTAAAGGGTCATTTGCTTCATCGCGGTAACCCAAAGCTAAAATGGAAACGCTTTTTAAGCCTTTTTCTTTCAAACCTAAAATTTCGTCAACTGCCGCAGGATTAAAACCTTCCATTGGAGTGGCATCTACTTGCTCGTAAGCAGCAGCTACCAAGGCAGTACCCAATGCTATATATGTTTGGCGAGCAGTCCAGTTGAAGTTTTCTTCAGCCGAACGACTCAAAATTCCACCAAAATTTGCTCTAAAACCAGCTAACGACTCTACAGAAATACCACGTTCTTCTGCAATTTGAACCATATAACTATCTACTTGTGCTTCAGTAACATTGTCCCAAGCAGCAAAAACCAAAATATGTGAAGCTTCTACAATTTGTGGTTGATTGTATGCCGCTGGTTGAATTTGTTTGCGCAATTCAGGATTTTCAATAACAAATACTGTATATGGTTGAAGCCCCATCGAAGATGCCGACAAACGGATAGCCTCTAAAATATGGTCGATTTTTTCTTCAGGAACGGTAGCTCCTGTCATTCTTTTGGTTGCGTAGCGCCAATTCAATTTCTCTAATAATTCCATGAGTTTGGTCAGATAAAATATTTAATGTAACGATGTTTAATGTATATACATTAAATAAACCAAAGGCTATGAAAAAAAGTTTCAGGGAAAGAGAAAATGTTAATTTTTTTGGAAAATATTATTGGAAAGAGAAAATTATAGCCAGAAGAAAGGCTTTTGTTTATGTGTGACTTTTTGAATAAGATTCGAGTCGTTGCATAGCTTGTTTGCGAACACTATTTTGTAAAAAACTTGACCAACCCAAAAGTTTTCCTTTTAGTCCTAAGGATTGACTGGCCCATTTGTAAAAATTAAAATGGTCATTTTGTTGATAGATTTTGTTTTCTGAGAATGAAAAGGTAGATGTGATGGTATTTACAACAGGCAATCCTGTACTTCCAAAAGTGTAAGAAGCCCTCCATGTAGCTTCTACCTTGTTTTTATGAGTACGAACTTTCAACAGTTCAATTTTCATATCAGAGCCTCGTTCTATCAGCATACGCCACATATCCATAACAAATGGCTGTTTTAGATAAAAAATGGGGTCTTTGAAGGTGGCTTTAGGATGATAGCAAGCTTCCATGCTTTGGGTATCTTTTTGGGCGAAGGCATGGTAAAAGTTAGTGATTAATTCTTCTTGTGTTGTCATTTGGGGTTGGTATTTAACAGTATAGCAATGTGTTGGTTCGGAAAAAGTAATTAAAGATATAGCCAAGAGAACTATCTAACTACAAAAGTGTTATTTTAACATCAATTTGAAAATAAAACATCCATTTTTTTATTATGCGGAAAATCACTCTAATACTATTACTAGCATCTTTTGCTTTTGGCTTTGTTGCTGACAAGCCAGCTTATTTAATTTATACTGGACAATTAAAGTCTAGTTCTTATGAAAAACTGATTTCTGACGCAAAGGAGGCTGATATTGTGTTCTTTGGTGAACTTCATGACAACCCAATTGCTCACTGGTTAGAGCTACAAGTTACTAAAGACTTATATACGGAAAAAGGGGGTAAGTTGGTTTTAGGTGCCGAAATGTTTGAGGCAGATAATCAGGTTGTTCTTGATGAATACCTGAAAGGAATTATTACAGGAAAGCAGTTTGAGACTGAAGCTAAAATGTGGCAAAATTATGCTACAGATTATAAGCCAATGGTCGATTTTGCCCAAAAAAACAAGATTCCTTTCGTGGCAACCAACATTCCACGACGCTACGCAAGCTTAGTTTCAAAAGGAGGCTTAGAAGCACTTAATCAGTTGAGTGAAGAAGGAAAAAAAAGTGTAGCACCACTCCCAATCACGGTCGATTTGAGCCTGCCAGGCTATGCTGAGATGATGAAAATGGGAGGGATGCACGGCATGGGAGGAAGTACCATTTCTGCCGAAAATATTGCTAAGGCTCAAGCAAGTAAAGATGCAACCATGGCACATTTTATTTTGAAGAACTGGTCGGAAGGCAAGGCGTTTTTACACTTTAATGGCAGTTACCACTCCAACAACTTTGAAGGAATTATTTGGTATTTGAAAAAGGCAAACCCAGCCTTGAAAATTGTCACAATCAACACTGTAGAGGAGGCTGACATCAAAGAACCTAATACCAAGCATAAAGGCTCTGCCAGCTTCGTAGTAGCGATTCCAAGCGATATGATTAAATCTTATTAGTTGCGAGGGCTTAGATTAGAAAAACTGTCTATTTCGGATATCGGATGTTGGATTTCGGAAGTTTAATCTTTTATGTTTTGTAAAAAATAGAGGTATTTTACTTTATTTCCGAAATCAGAAATCCCCAATCTGGAATAGTTGAAAATCCTTTGTGCTGTACTAATTCACCACTCACAATTCATCATTAATTCCTAGTCCCCGCTCATGCAAGATATTGAACCCTTTTATCAATGGGAAAGTCATTATGTGGCATCAAAAGACCCTCGTTCTCCCTTTTATGGAAGGTTGTATAATACTTCCATGTACGAAAATGATATTTATGGTTATTATATTCATCCATTTTGGGATGAGTTTGAATCTCCCACTTTATATTGTAAAATCCTTTTTGCCGATTATAATCGACAGTTTGTAATTATTGAGATGTTTGGTGAATGGAATGATACGCTCCACAACGATATTATGTGGTTTAAGCGCAATGTAATCGACCACTTGATTGGACAAGGAATTAATCAGTTTATTCTGATAGGAGAGAATATACTCAATTTTCATGGCTCAACCGATGACGATTATTACGCCGAATGGTTTGAGGAAGTAGAGGACGGTTGGATTGCAGCTTGTAATTTTAGAGATTTTATCCAGAAAGAATGGACCAAATATCACCTTGACTATTATATCAATTTTGGAGGTACCTTAGATGTGGTCAATTGGCGCACTTTACAACCTGTAGTACTTTTTGAAGTCATCAAAAGACTCATGGTGAGAAGATTGAACTAATGCTTTTTTGTTATAAAAATATCGAAAAAAGGTATTTTTTATTATAAATTAAAATTTAGAGTTTTGTCTTTCGAAATAAACAAATCAATACTGTAAGTATAATAAAGTATTGATTATTTGGAGTTTAGAAGGTTAACGAAATAGAATTTAAAGTTTGAGCCAAATGTCAATCGTATTCACTACCATCACAAGCGAAGAAGAAGTAAATCAGGTATTAGATTTACAACAACAAAATCTCAACAAGAACATTTCAGACGATGTGGCTAATAGTCAAGGATTTGTAACTGTTCAGCATAATTTTGATTTACTATCAAGAATGAATGCCGCCGAACCTCAAATCATTGCCAAAGATGGAGATAAAGTAGTGGGTTATGCATTGGTTATGCCCACGAGCTTTAGGTATGATATTCCTGTGCTTATGGCAATGTTCGATATGTTGGACGAACTCAACTACCAAGGTAAGCCAGTAAAAGAATACAAATACTATGCAATGGGGCAAATTTGTGTAGCCGAAGGGTATCGTGGACAAGGTATTTTTGATGGAATGTATGCCTTACACAAAGAGCGATTATCTGGTAAATATGACCTTTGTATTACCGAAGTTGCCAAGAGAAATACTCGCTCATTAGCGGCTCATGCTCGTGTAGGATTTGAGATTATTCACGAATATTTTGATACCACGCATCCAGAATTATGGGAGGTGGTTTTGTTGGACTTACGATAGGCTATTGAATGATTGAGCGAATGAGTGATTATTTTAAAGTAATCACTCATTCGCTCAATCTCCACTCACTCAATTATTCAATAATGTGTCCTACAAACTGGGCCGTATTATTAATAATTTTTCCTCCTTTTCTGAAGCCTAATCCGCAAGCTTCTCCAGCAAAAAATACACCTGCTTGGTAATAACTCCCTTCTGAATCTTGCAAGAAATCTACGTACTCTTGGTAAACTTTATTCTGTTCAAAATATTCCCCTTCTGTTTCCGAAACGGCATTTCCTGCGGTATCCAAGATTTTAACATTAGCGCCTTCACGTCCGAAAAGGACTTTTTCGACAGAAGTTTTATTGACTAATGGTGTTGACGCTGTTTCTAAAAGAAGTGGATGATTTGGGAATAATTGCCACAAAACTTTCAAAATACCTTTTGATTGGAAAAGAAGCGTATAAGCAGGATTTAACACAATTGTTTTATCATTTGTGACTAAATCTGTTAAAATCTGAGTTAATTCTGGCTCGTCCCAGCCTATGTATTCCCAAGGTACAAGCTTAAACCAAAAATCATAGCGTGTAAAACTGCCATCGTTGGAGCTTTGTTTGTAGATACCTTCCTCGCTCGAAAACTCTGTATTTTCAATATATTCAAAAGCGACTTCAAAGCCAGCTTCACGGGCAGCTTCGCCCAAAACCTGCATATTGGTATCGTCTTCTGGGTATCCTTCCATCGTTGAAATCAATAACGTTGGTTCATGCTTAGGGTTTTGCTTGCGCATTTCACTAAACTGTGCCACTAATGACTCGTACAAGGTATTAAACTGAAGAGTTTCGTCCAGACGATTGGCTTTTAGCGATGCCCACTGCACAACGGCTGTTTCGGGGATACACGTAGCTGTATCGGCATTAAATTCAATGAGTTTGATAGGTTTGCCATTGAGCCCCCCTGCCAAATCGAAACGCCCATAGATATGCCAATGACGGTCATTTTCCCAAGAATACTTTACTAATTCGACAAGATTTTCAGAAATACCTAATTCGGCAAATTTGTGTTGGTCAATTACATGCTGGGCGGCCTCAATGTACATTTCATATAGTTCATTGGCTGCGGCATAATACTTTTCGGCTTCAGCTTCAGAAACTACGACTACTTGGTTGGTCAAATAACTTTGGGTATCTTCTCCAAGCATCCAGTACCAGTCGGCATTTCGAAGGGCAGGCTCAGGAGAATTACTTAAACTTTTTAAATGAATCATAAATTTTGAAATTGGGTGAAATAAAATCGTGTAGGCTACCCATGAAAGCCTCCATGCGAGCTACTACGGAAAAAACCAGATCGCCCACCAAGTGGTCTACTAAAAGTGGTACGAGATGTATTGATAGAATGATGTACTTGCTGTGAGCTATTATATACTTGTTGGCTTACATAATAACGACGCCAAAGACTACTTCCAGAGTGATAACGATGTCGGTTGGTGGTATCTTTAGGAGTTGAATTTGAGCTAAATCCATTGCTCGACAAATCAGGTCGATAGTTCGAGTAGCTAGGACTCAAGGTTTTTCCTAGAAAATATCCCATTCCACCATACAGCAAGGCATTCGACAAACTTGAGCTTTGACCTATATGCTGTGGATGTCTGGCTACATCTTGGTCGATTAGTGCTTTTACAGCTCTTGGCGATAAAGTATCTTGTTTACCATCCAGATAAGTAACATATGCTACTGAGCTATCAGCATCAGTTTCAATTTCTTTCGTTATTTTAAAAACGCCTTTACTGGTTTCTGATATATATGTTTTTACACCTTTTTTATAAACTTCTACCTCTTCATAGTCTCCATCATCGTTTTGATTACTCGAACAACTTTGTAATAAAACCGCTGGTCCGAATAAACTCAAAGCGATTGTACTTCCTATAGTAATGTCTTTCACCTTCTTGATAAAAGCATGTTGTTTAGACGGGGTCATCTGAAATGTTGGTTTAATGGTTGTCAGTATATATTCAAAGTTAGGACTAAAAATGGAGTTACACTAAAATCTTTGAAGAATGGTTTTATGGCTTAAAGGAGCGGTTGTTTTTCGATGAAATTTCATAATTAACGAGTGTTTCTTGGCAAATTTACTATTCATGTAAAGAAAATGCCCATCTATTCAACAAAAACATCCATTCAAGAGGTAAGTCGGGTTTACTAAAATTGTGTACTCTACCTTTGTAAAGTTGTTTAGGCTATGACAACCCTCCAACGGTCTACAAACATCATTTGATTTATGTGGCGGCATAAATTAGGTTGATGAGACCGTTGGTTTTTTCCTAAGTATTTTACTTGATAAAAGTCTGTTTAAAATCATGATCAACCTCAGAAGATTTTTAGGTCTATCACTTGCTTCTCTTGTGCTATTCAGCTGTAGTAAAAATAATGATGTAGCTCCCAACACAGATGGATCAACCCCAACGAATGTTCCAACTACCTTTGGCGTTCGTCATGATATACCTTTATCAAAGTATGAAACCATTGCTACCAATCAAGCACCATTTAATACTTCTGACTATCCTGATTTTACCCCAGTAGTATTCATCAATGCAGATCATGGCGAGGCGAGTGGCACTTGCACAGGAACGCTTATTGGTTCACAATGGGTATTGTCGGCAGGTCATTGTTTTTTTGATCCTGCTAAAGATACGGCGCCAACAAGCATTGATAAGCTCAGTATATTGGTAGGAGCAGACCCTAATAATCCAATCGAAACACGTAGGGTTTCGGCTTTATATATAGCGCCAAGCTGGTTAGATGGCGGTGATTTTTATAAATATGGAAATGACATTGCGTTAATAAAACTTGCCTCGCCAATAACATCTGTAACCCCTGCTGCTGTGAATTTTACGATGGATGCAGAGACTATCGGAAGTACCGTATGGTATGCAGGTTATGGAGACTATAGTGCCCAAGCTGGACAAGACGCTAGCAAGCGTTCAAAAAAACATGCATTAGAAAATATCTTGGATCGTCGCATGGGAGGACTTACTCATGTAATCAATGGTGTGAATAATGAAGGAGGAACGTTGGCGTTTGATTTTGATGATCCATCAGGAATAATTAACACACTAGGAGATAGCTATGCCAATGACCAAGAAAAAGCCTTGGGCTCAGGTACAAGTACCAACAAGGCTTTGGACTGGGAAGCGACTACCGTACAAGGCGATAGCGGAGGCCCATTGTTGATGAAAATTAATTTTAAATGGACCGTCATTGGTGTACTGAATGGAGGAGTTACAGAACCGCTTGTTGGCTTGAAAGATGGTGCCTATGGTGATATCAGCACCTTCACCAGAACGGCTTCTTTCCGCACATGGATTCAAGATACAATGAAAAAGTAGCGTACCTATTACGGTGATAAATCAGTATTTACACAACATACCCATTATACACAACTTATTTTTTTACCTATTAAGTCGAATATTTATGAATATTGAGAACTTTTGCACAGCTGAACACGGATATTTGGAATTTAGATTTCAAAGAATTAAAATTCCAATTTCTCAAATTATAATGCTGCAAGCAGATTGCAACTATACCCATGTGTATCTTAAAGATGGGAAACACTATCTCTTTGCTCGAACTATCAAGTTTTTTGAGTATATGCTCAAAGAGTATAATTTTGAGAGAATTCATAAAACCTACATGATTAATTGCTCTCATATAAGGAATTATGATTCAAAAAGTCAAAACCTGATTTTGAGTGATAACCTGAAAGCAACTATTTCACGACGTCGAAAATGCCAATTGCGAGGACAAATCTCATGTCTGAACTAAGTTCCTAAATATCTAACAGTATTTTCTTGAACCATTATAAAAGCGAAATCCCACTCAAAAGGTGGGATTTCGCTTTTTACCAGTATGATAAAGTCAAATCTTAGTATTTGAAGATTTTTGACCCAGCCATTACATTTTGAGTTTTTGCGTCAAACGTTACTCTTTCGCCAGTACGATATGCTGCGTTAGCCATGATACAAGCAATTGAGTGTTGGTAACCTGCTTCGATTGGCGCATTTGGCGTTTTGCGAGAACGTACACATTCCATCCAGTTACGGATATGGTTTGATGTCAAAGCATCATAACCTGTGTTTGCGTTAGTTTCAATCTTAGTTACTTCGCTCAATGAAAGTTCAGGCAACAAGTTTGCTTTCATACCCATTTCTGCAGCTTCTCTTGCTGACAAACCACCACGAGGAGAGATTTTATTAGTTTCCAAGTTCAATTCACCACCGTTTGAGTAGTAAATTTCTTTGGTCCCACCTGCAGAGTTTGAGAAACGGCTTGTAAACTGTACTTGGAAGCCTTTGTTTTTGTCATTATCTGGGCCGTAATCAAATACTACTGTCATAGTATCTGCATTTTTACGACCATCGTTCCACTGATAAATACCACCGTTGGCTACAGCACTACGTGGATGTTCCAAGCCTGTAAACCAGTGTACCGTGTCAATTTGGTGGCTCATCCATTGTCCAGGAATACCTGAAGAATAAGGCCAGAACAAACGGTATTCTAAGTATTTGCGTGGGTCAAATGAATCAGCAGGACGGTTGATTAAGAAACGTTTCCAGTCGATATCCGACTCTTTTAAGATAGAAGTTAACTGAGGACGTCTCCAACGACCAGGCTGGTTCACGTTCCACATCAATTCTACCATTTTGATATCACCAAATTTTCCTGACTTGATATAATCCTCAGCCGCAAAGTAGTTTTGTCCACTACGACGTTGAGAACCAATTTGTACGATTTTTCCAGAGCTTTTTACGGCTTTCAATACCGCACGAGCATCATCCATCGTCTCTGCAAGTGGTTTTTCGGTATAAGTATCACAACCTGCTTGTACTGCTTCAATAGTGTGGATTGCGTGCTGGAAGTCAGCCGTAGAGATAAATACTGCATCTACTGCTTTGGCTGCATATAGCTCATCGTTATTGCGATAGGTGGTAATAGAGTTACCTAATTCTTTTTCCAAGAAAGCTTTTCCTTCTTCACGGCGACGATTCCAAAGGTCAGACACAGCTACCATTTCAAAGTTCATTTCTTTCATGAATGCTTTGAACGGAGGTACGTGTGAAGAACGGAAACGGTCAGAATAGCCAACACATCCTACACGGACACGGTCGTTGGCTCCTATAATTTTTGAGTATGATTTTGGACTAAAAGCCAAAGCACCTAAAGATGCAATAGCCGATTTTTTAACAAAGTCTCTTCTTTCCATGATAAACAGTGAGTTTGAAATGATTAGTTACTAGGTAAAATTTGGAGGTAAATGTTTGGAGCTATCAGCAAATAGCTGTCGGCTTTCGGAAAAGTTAAAATCCGATTGCTGAATGCTGATAGCCGTTTGCTTTAGTTTATTGTTCTAATCTTTAGATTTCTGAACGATACGTTGTCGCCGTGGTCTTGGAGGAGTATATTTCCTGTTTTGCCCATGCCAAAGCCGTCGTATTTGGCGTATTTGCTACGTGCTACAAGCGCTTTGAAAATGTTACTTCCTCTTTCATATTCTACCACTTTAAAGCCATTGAGCCAGTGTTGAACAATATTGTTTGGATATACAATGATACGACCTTGGTTCCAATCTCCAATTTTTCTTTGGAAACGTTTGTCTGGTTTATAAGAAGGAATCAAGTCATACAAGCTACCCAAGGTACGGTTACCCACTGCACCCATTTTAGCATCTGGATGTTTTTCATCATCTAATACTTGAAACTCCAGACCCACGCCAGATTTACCATTTGAATCGAAGTCTTCGTTTACAAAATATTTTACCCCAGCATTAGCACCATCTGACAATTTAAACTCAAATGTTAGTTCGAATGCCCCGTACTGTTCGGTTGCCACGATGTCGTTGCCTGTTTCAGAGCCATCAGAAGGACTTACATTAATAGCACCATCAATTACTTTCCAGTGAATAGTTGGCATTTTATCTTGGTGAACACCTCTCCAACCTGTAAAGTCTTTACCGTTGAAAAGCAATTTAAATCCTTGTGATTTTTCTTGCTCCGAAAGGGTATTGAGGGTAAGGTTTATAACAGGAGTACTGTCTGCTGGATGAGGATGAATATCTGCACCTGTTTGAATACGGATATTTCTCCAACGAATTTGCTGTCCAGGCGCTTGGTCTTTACCGATAGAGTGTACTTGCAAAGCAATAAATCCTTTGTCTGTTACATCATCAATCAAACAAGCTACTGGAATATCGTTAATCCAAGTACGAATAACATTGCCAATTGCCTCAACACGGTATTTGTTCCATTGTCCTCCACGTTTGAAAGCTTTTTGTCCCGCAGGGTTAATATTTGGAATATATAGCCAATCGCGACGACCTTCATCATATAAACCTCCCGACCATGCACGGTCTGATGGGTCAACTTCCATTTGATAACCATGGACACGACCGTTTTGATAATCAGGTTTCGACAAACTTCTGAACTGGATACCTGAGTTCATGCCTTCAGCTACGTTAAGTTCTACCTCGAAAACAAAATCACCATATTCTTTTTCTGTACACAAAAAGGAGTTGGGAGTTCCTGAAACCGTTGTGCCCACGATTTCACCGTTTTTAACTTCATATTTAGCTTGCCCACCAAGTTGTTTCCAACCTTTCAAGGTTTTGCCATCAAATAATGAAGTCCATTTTTCTTTTTGGGCATTAGCTGTAAAAGTGAGCGCACATACCAAAAGACATCCGTTAATAAACTTTTGTACCATAGAATTTTTTAAATAGATAGTTTTATACAAAAGTCTGGGATGTTTTTTTTTACTCAAAATGAGTATTTAAAAAGAGACGATTTAAGGTATGCTTCCGACATAAAGCAGGATAATACCATATAAGCTAGTAGAGAGTATGCAGTGTAAAACCTAATTTTAGTAATAACGTGAACAGGCAAGGAGGCTCAAAGTGATTGTGTTAACACTCTTTGCCTGTTCACTTTGTTACTAATCAACATAAAGTAATGCTTTGTCGACTTGGGCAGGGAGTGGTCCTTTGGTGACTAATTTGAGTGCTGCCAAGTTTGCACCCGCTTGTGAGCAAACTGCTGGTGTTTTTCCTTCGCTAAAGGCTGTTAAAAATCCTGCCCAATAGGCATCTCCCGCACCCGTAGCATCTATAACTTCGATAGGTTTTACACCCACTGTAATTTTTTCTTTTCCTTTATTATAAGAAATAACAGAGCCATCGCCACCTTTTGTCAAACAAATAAGGTCGGCGCCCATAGCATGAAAATCTGCTAAAATTTGTTCCTCTGTTACTCTTTTACCGTATAATCTTTCAGCGTCGTCTTCACTGAGTTTTACAAGTCCATCTTGGCCACAATATGCTGAAATAACTTTCCACGCTTGTTCTCTATCTGGCCAGATTTGAGGCGCATAATTACAGTCGATGCTAACACGGCAACCCAAGGCATTGGCACGCTTAGCGGCATCTACAATCGTACTTTGAGCAGGTTCTTGACTCAAGGCAAAGCAAGTAGTATGGAATACCGCTGACTCAGCCAGAAGTTCGTCAGAAATATGCTGAGGTTGCAACATGCGGTCGGCGGTGCGATATGCGATAAAATCGGGAGTGCCTTTTGTTCGAGATACCACAACGATACTCGTAGGCTGAAATGAGTCGACAGCAATGTGCTGTGTGTCGATACCAGTTTTTGCTACTTCGTCACGTAAAAAAACGCCTAGATTATCATTTCCAATACAAGAAATTAAGGCGACTGGTTGTCCCAAACGAGCCATGTTAGCGGCCATGTTGGCAGGACTACCCCCTTGAAAGCGTTCAAATTCAGGTGTTTCTAATATGCTAGAGGCTAATTCTGTTCCGATGAGGTCAACCAATAGTTCGCCTACCGAAAGTAGTACGTATTTTTTCATGATATAAAAATGGTTTTATGATTTGTGATGCAAATTAAAGATTTATTCCAAAGAATTTTATAGTTTAAATAAACAAACTAATTTCCTGAAAAGATATGTACAAAACACTACCTCTCATTACAATATTCTTATTTCATCTTGCTTTTGTCTCGTTTTCGTCAAATACTACTCCTCAAAAGCAAAAAAGTACGATCAAAAAAGTTTCGGATGATGAAGCGCTCAGAAAGAAAGCCGATGCTTTGGCTCACCGTTTTGTGATTGTGGATGGTCACGTAGACTTGCCGTATCGTTTGCATGCCAAAATGGAGGACGTTTCAGTACAGACTTCGGGTGGCGATTTTGACTATGTTCGCGCTAAAAGAGGAGGTTTGACAGCGCCTTTTATGTCGATATATGTACCTGCTGATTTACAGAAAAGAAAAGGTTTTTCGAAAGCTTTAGCGGATTCGTTGATTGATTTGGTAGAAAACTTAACCAAAACCTATCCCGATAAATTTGCCTTAGCAAAAAGTCCAGCTGACATTTTGCAAAACTTCAAAAAAGGCTTGATTTCTTTGCCTATGGGTATGGAGAACGGCTCGCCAGTAGAGAGTAATCTTGAAAACTTCAAACATTTCTACGACCGTGGTGTACGCTACATTACGCTGTGCCACGGCGAAGATAATTTTATTTGTGACACTTCTTATGATACCACTCGCACTTGGGGCGGTCTGAGCCCGATTGGTCGTCAGGTGGTACGCGAAATGAATCGTTTGGGTATCATGCTCGATTGTTCACATATCTCCGATGATACTTTCGAACAAGTGGTGGCTTTGTCTAAAGCCCCTGTTATTGCTTCACATTCATCTTGTCGCAGTTTTACCCCAGGTTTTATTCGGAATGCTCCCGATGTTTTGATTCAAAAAATGGCCAAAAAAGGAGGAGTTATCATGATTAATTTTAGCTCTATGTTTCTGGATTCAGCTTCAAACAAAGCCTACGAACTCAAACGCAATGCTATAAAAGCTTTTCAGAAAAGTAAAAACCTTTCTGCGGATGCACCAGAAGTACAGGCTTTTGAAAAAGAATACGTGGCTAAGTACCCAACTCCGCTAACTACTGTAGAGCGAGTGGCTGATCATATAGATCATGTCGTAAAAATTGCAGGCATCGACCACGTAGGACTAGGTTCGGATTTTGATGGGGTAGGACCCACACTTCCAGATGGTCTCAAAGACTGTTCAGAAATACCGAATTTGATTTATATTTTGCTTAAAAGGGGCTATTCAGAAAAAGCTATCGAAAAGATTTGTTACAAAAACTTGTTCAGAGTGTGGAATCAGGTGGATAAGGTGGCGGAGAGGAAGTAGAGAGTCTGAATATGAACGTTCTCAATTTTATTAGCGTATGAAAGACTATTTTTAATCTAGATTTAGCAGTAGAGACACAATGCTTTGCGTCTAAAGATATGTCAATGTCATCCCAAATTTTGAGATTTCTTCATAAAGTATTTTGTTCTTGAATGTCAACATTCAACCTTTAGACCATTGAGCTTTAGATAGTGCTAAAATTTTCTGTGATGATAAGGGATTTTGTGTCGGTTCATTAAAACGGCGTTCGAAATGAGTTTTTCGAACGCCGTTTTGATAACACTATCTATCATTTATATTACGATAATCACTCAGTCAACAATCACGTAATTAGGAATGATTTATCCGTGTACTTATACAGGAATAGCATTTCTTCTATCTTTTACCAGCAGAGGTATATATTTATTTTTAATCTGTATGTCCCCTAATCCTAGTCTTTGGTATATATTTCCACCTATACCAGGGATAACTTCGTCCTCATCCGAAATTTCATCATCGATGGCAAAATAGATATATTCAAACTTTTTACTTATAGAAGATTCAAATTCTTTATTAAGAGAATTCTCTGCTGATTTGAACATAACAGGAGCAACTATGAAGATTTTATCTGGATTAATTTGATTAATAAGAAACATCAAATTTGTTCGCACAACACATGAAGTATAAATAATCGATTTACAAATTATTAAGGTCTTACAGTTTGAAATTTCTTCGATATAAGACTTCACAATTGGAGCTATTGTGAGTTCTCTATCATTGTCAACTTTTGCTCGTAAGTTCCAAAATACAGCCAAATTGATATTGGTATTCCATAAAGTCTGTAGTATTCCTTTGCCAAGCCAATCTGCATCTTCAGAGGTACAGGCAAGTACTATTTTTTCAGAAGAAGTAATTTTGGGATTAATATGTAAAGCCAGCTTTCTACCTAAAATACTTAGAGCATTCGCATAAATCTCTGCACGAGTTTGCTTATCAGCTAATAGAGAAAGATTAGCCTGAATTTCTTCATCTTGTTGGGCAAAAATTGTATATTCTCTCATGGGATTTATGCAATAATAGTTTCTAAGGCTTCAAAACTGCTAGGCTTTTGGATCACAATCTCAATTTCAATTTCTTCAAAATCAGGACTTCCGATTGGAAATGGAATGATACCAGTATCGGTATTTTTAAACTTCCATGTTAAATAGTTATTGTGAACAATGTAGCTAAAATTAGGAATTAAATCTAAAATCAATTGTATTTCTTTCGACAAATAAAAAATCTCTCTAGGTCTGATAAATGATAGTGACATCTTTTCTAAGTGAGCATATATGACTTCAAGCGATATATCTTTTTTATTACAACCGTTCCAAACACCTAAGATGGCAGTTGCCAAGGCTTCCAATTTATCTATGGAGGGTGAACTAATGGCGATTAGCTTTTCTAGCTCTTGTCTAAAATCTAGATGCTGGCTAACTAAATTATGAATACTATCTGAATATGGGAAATATCCAACTTCAGTGTGCTGACGTAAGCTTTTGGGAAGTGATTGAGTTAAAATCAGTTGTAAGGACACAGAATTTACGATAAGTAATAATCTGAACTTGGAGTCTTGTTCTTTTTCAATTCGTTTCTGATTTAAAAAGTCATAGCATAAGCTTTTTTGCTTATTTCCATGTTCCCATTTTAACGATTTGCTATTCTTGATTTGATAAAACTCTTTGTTGCCTTCCTCTAAAATAATTAGTAAGTCATCTACAAATGCCTCAACTTGGGATGAGAAAACTACTTGTGCTTTCGATTCTGAATATGAGTTTAGGTATTCTGTAATTTTGAAAATGGCAAAGTGATTTTCAAATCTATTGCCCTTTTCATTATTAGCTCCTCCTTTCAGTTTATGGCTAAGATATTGTTTCTTTTTAGATGTAGTGCTCATGGTATCCTTAGATGTGGTTGTATAAAGTAAAGTTAAACGAATAATATTACTTTAAAAAATAGAGTCCTATATTTTAGCTCCCCATTCATCCACCTTTTCGACCGCTCTCCATTTGGCTTTGTTTTATGCTTGACTTTTTAATTTTAAATGTCCTATATTTGTAGTGTACTATTTAACTAATACACTAAATGAAGTTTATTCTGACGCAGCGATGGATTGTAGGGTGTATTCGATTTTGGTTGGGTTTTATCTTGCTGAGTGCAGGGGTTACCAAAATGTTACACGGCAATTTTATCCAACTCATTGGTCCTCCTTGGTTGATTGAGGTACTAGCCAAACATCAATTGGGTTTGTTTGCCGAGTTTATTGCCATTAGTCAAATCATCATCGGCTTTTGTTTGCTCGTCAAGCGATTTGCAACCTTAGGGGCAGTTATGGCTATTCCGATGTTTCTGAATATTCTGATGGTGACTATTTCACAAGACTGGCGAGGAACACCTTATGTGGTAGGGTTCTTTTTGGCTTGTAATATTTACCTTTTGATATGGGATTTTGATAAACTCAAATTTTTGCTCACCGATCAGGAGGAGGCGATTCCGAAGGGAGGAATTATTAGAAAAGACCTACAAATAGACTTGCTATATCTCATTGGTTTGGTGCCCATATTACTGGCAGTGTTGATGGCCATGCCTTTGAGAGCTTCTCAGATACTTGCATTTGGAGGTCTGGCTTGGTGGGCTGGTGTGTACGTTTGGCAATTGATTAAAAAACAAAAAAATATTCATAAATAAGAAATCTTCACATCAACCTCAAAACTCAAAATATGGTTTCAATTCATAATTTAGGATTTGGTTATAGCAAGAAAAAGCCTGTATTTGAAGGGCTCAATCTTGAACTCCAAGCAGGCAATGTCTACGGATTACTTGGGCGTAATGGCGCAGGGAAATCCAGCCTACTGCGTAATATCGCGGGTTTACTTACACCTACATCAGGGCAATGTACCGTCAATGGGCATACGCCACATTTGCGACAACCGAAGTTTTTGCAAGAGTTATTTTTCTTACCAGAAGAACTACATATTCCACCCATCAGCATGAAGGAATTTGTGTCGGTGTATGCAGTATTTTACCCAAATTTTTCCCAAAACCAATTAACCGAATATCTCAAGGAGTTTGAGGTGGATAGTTCGGCACGACTTACCGAATTGTCGTTGGGACAAAAGAAAAAGGCCTTGATTAGTTTTGCGTTGGCTACCAATACGCCTTTGTTGATTATGGACGAACCTACCAATGGCTTGGATATCCCGTCGAAAAGTCAGTTTCGAAAAATCATTGCTTCTTCGATTACCAATGAAAGAGTTATTCTGATTTCGACGCACCAAGTACGTGACCTTGAATCTTTGATTGACCCGATTATTATCATGGATAACCGAGAAGTTTTGCTCAATGCAGGTACCGATGTGATAGCTGAAAAGCTTTCTTTCAAAACCGTTCAGCAAGTGACTAATCATGAAAAAGTCCTTTATTCTGAGCATTCTATCAGAGGATTTGGTATTGTGATTCCAAACGAAGATGAGTCATATACCAAAGTGGATTTGGAGTTGTTGTTCAATGCAGCTTTAGAGAAGCCACAGGTAATCAAGCAATTATTTAACTAAACTTGGAAAAACTTTTTAGATAGAAAACATGAATCAAACATTAGATATACAAAGATTAGGGTGGTTAATCAAACGCATTTGGGTCGAGAACCGAAAGCTGTTTGGCATGACCTACGTTGTAATGGTACTGTTGTGTATTGCAGCTTATTATTTAGGACGTGATGCGGGTGGCGCTATTGTGGATAGAGACATCAGATTTGGAAGCTTGATTGTCGGAATGTTTGGGCTAGGAGTATTGTTTGCCAACTATATTTTCAGAGATTTTTCTCATACACCTTCTACGATGAGTTATTTGTTGCTTCCTGCATCGCATTTAGAAAAATTCTTGAGTGGACTTTTTTATGTGTTTATTGTTTATCCGATTGTCATTATTTCAACACATTCATTGATTGATTATGCTGCATTCGAAATCATAAAGTTTTCTTATCCAGATACTCCTATGGAAAGGACGATTATTTCCTATTCAGAGCTTTTTGAAACATACTTTACTGTTCAGGATACAATGTTTTTCAATGGTGTTACAATACTGACAAACTTCTGGACTTTCACGATTATGGGGACTTTGTTTTTTCAACGATTGTCTTTGATTAAAACAGGATTTTTAGGGTTTTCGAGTATTGCCATCATTGCCTTATTGGAATACTTAATGTTCCATTACATCATCGGCGATTTGAATAATAATATCTCATTTAATACTGAGAAAGACTCGTTTTTAACAGTCTATATCACCTTAGGTATCGTTCTGATTCGCTTTATTCTACCTCTGTTTTGGTTGTTGATTGCATATTTAAAGTTAAAGGAAAAGGAGGTTTAACATCATGGAATTTAGAGAAAACCAAGCCATATATCTCCAAATAGCAGAGCTAATTTGTGAGAGAATACTGCTCAAACAATGGGCATCAGAAGATAAAGTTCCTTCTGTCAGAGAACTTGCCGTTCAATTAGAAGTTAATCCCAACACAGTTATGAGAACGTATGATTTTTTAGAACAAAAAGGTATCATTTTTACCAAAAGAGGCATGGGCTTTTTTGTATCAACCGATGCACACGATAAAGTGACGGAGTTTCGACGTGAAGAGTTTTTACAAAATGAATTACCTCAGTTCTTCAAAGCCATTCACTTATTGGGAATCGACTTTTCAGAATTACAAAATAGATTTGAAGCTTTTAAAACCGAAAATTATTAATCTATGAAGACATCCAACAAACTCCTTGTGACAATGGTAGCCTTGGTCATCATAGGGTTACTAAGTTTTAATATCACTTTAAAGGGCAAATTAGTTGAGTACAGGGAAACTCACAAGAATATGAAGTTAGTTTTAAAGCCATTCAAGTATTTAACACTTCGTTCAAAAGCTAGTAATTATGTAAATGTGGATATTGCCCAAAATCCAGAATATGCTTTGTTAAGTGCTAAGGAAGGTATTACACAAAAATATGTTGGTGATACACTGGTGCTAGAACTCAACGAATCCGTAGATTATATGCAATTACAGTTGCCAAGAGTTTTAGGTATCAATGTGACAAGTGGAGATGCTATCCAAATTAACATAGGCAATACCTTTAAAGTGGATAGTCTATGGATAAGATCACAAATTTCTAGCACGACACTTGAATTAAGTGGTATCGAAACTGCCAATTTGGATTTATATTCTTCTCAGTCCTTAATCGTGAATTTAGACCGTATAAAAGCTGATCGTTTAGCAATAAATGGAGGAAGAAATAGTGAGCTAAGAATAAAAGACACGAAAGTTCAACCGAATCAGTTGATCTTGAGCGACAGTATTGCTGTACAGGTTTTGGGTAAAGATGCGATGAAGATATTGAATAAATAAGGAGTAATAATGTAAAAAGGCACAAAGAGGATTTAGCTTCTTTGTGCCTTTTTTAGTTAATTTCTTAGTGTCTCGAAGTTTACTTTTATCAGCATTGTTCTTGTTTTGATAAACTCCTAGTTCAAGACTTAGTCTTGGACTTATTTTTTAAACAGTTTATAAACTGAAACAAACGCCAGTCCGAGACTAAGTCTCGAACTAGTGAGGTATAACCTTCATTCCCAAAGAGACTAAACTTATTTTTGCTTTTTTACTTTGGTAGTAATTACAAAAACAACAACAACGACTAAGAACCCAATTAGAGCTGGAAATTGAAATAGTTCATCGGGACTGAATTTATTATTTTTAAATCCTAAGTAAATTAGAAACATAATCATACTTATTCCTAAAAGAGGTATTCCATTTTTCATAAGGCTTTAATAATTAAATAGTTAGACAAGGGGGCTCACGAAAAGAAGCTACTTTCATCTTTTTTACCTTAAACGATACCATTTAAGGTAATTAAAATCAGATAGGAGATATACAATTAACGTATCACTTTTTATCAGTTTCTCGGAAAATATATACCGTTAGTACTCCAGTCATAAATCCTCCTACAAACCAAAGTGATTTAGATAAACTCGTGAAGGGTGAAAGCTTTTGAAATGAAAAAGTAGCATCGGAACTTGATGCCATATAGAAGGCGATTACGAACCATAATAGGGCAGTTGGAAATTTGAATTTCATGGTGTAAAACCACTTGCCTTCAGTGTTATAAAGTATTCTTCTCAGTTCTGGAATGATGAGAGAATCTTCTTCACTATATGTCGGGCTTGATATTTTGTTGACAGAAAACGATTTTACTTTACCATTCCCATCAATGGTAAAATAAAAAAATGCTGCCCATCCATTGCAATGAAGACTATCATAATCTGATTTCCCTCGAACGCCTCTGTTAATAAGATCGGTAAATGTTGCCTTTCTATGCGCTCGATCATATACCCAAAGTTTAGGTTTTCGAGTATCAATCAGAGAGCATGAACCTAAATATAAGCTCAAAAAGCTAATTATTACAATGCGTAACATTGATTTTGTGGTAGATTTTCATTTATTAGTTAACGATCCATTTGTCCCACTGAGATTGGATTTAGTGTCATCCCAACAAATTTTATTGCAGAAGCCCTAAAGTCTACCGATTTATAAACGGAAGAATCTACTGGAGATTCATGCTTTTGAAATGTAATCAATGATAGAAAATCAATAGCAGTTCTCATACCCAAGGCATCAGGTTCCATTATTTCTGTAGCATTTAATGGAATACAATCTCGTCTTTTCATGACGATTCTAATTGGAAGTAAAAAGACTAATGAAGGATTTGCTTTTTTGCAGTTCTTAATACTCCATATTGATTCCGTGTTGATAAGCGATTTTCTTACCAAACTCATGATTGTTGTATCGACCAAGTTCTTGGAAAATTGGAGCGTTTTAATTTTACCATTTCTTCTATCAAGCTCAAATCTAGCAGAAAATATAAACTCTGCACATTTCCTATAATGAGACTGATTAACCAATTTCAGTAGTTCTAACCATATTTTCTCCTCTGGTTGGAGTTTTGACTTAGACACAGTGAGTTCTTGCGCTAGTAAAGTAGAACAAGCCATAAGTTTCAATAGCACAATTAGAGATATGGTTTTTTCATCGGGTTAATGTTTCGGTAGATTGGACTTTGGTGTATGTGTTTGATAATGAATATTTTTCATTGTTTGTGTTTTCGTTTAGCTGTCATTGGAGCGAAGAATAGCACTTAGGAAATGATTTCGTTAAAGATTATAGATGAACCTATTTGTATTTAACTCCACATACTATAGGGTTAAGTGTCATACCTACAAATTTAACATTGGGAACCCTAAATATATCTTCTTTGTAAACCGCAGAATCTGTTGCATATTCGGTTTTTGGAAAGGTGATCATGGACTTAAAATCCAATGATTCTCTAACACCTGACATATCTTCAAAATTGGATGAAGGAATATGGTTACAGGCTCCTTCCTCCTTATGTATACCTATACTAATAGGGAGTAAAAAAAGTAAGGAAGGGTTATTTTTTTTACAATTCTTAAGAATCCATATTGACTCCTTATTGTAGAGAGCCTTCCTAACAGAACTGATTATTGCAGTATCAAGTAAGTTCTCCGAGAACTTGAGATTTTTGAAGCGCCCTGATTTTTTATCAAGTTCAAACTTAATAGAAAACATATATGAACCACACTTTTTAAAATTTGCTCTGTCGAGTACCCTCCATAATTCAAATTGAATTTCTAGCTCTGGCTGAAGTTTTGACTTAGACATGGGAAGTTCTTGTGCTAGTAAAGTAGAACAAACAGTTAGTTTCAATAGCACAATCAGAGATATGATTATTTTCATTGAGTTAATGTTTCAGTAGATTGGATTTAGGTGTATATATCTGATAATGAATACTTTATTGTTGAGTGTTTTTGTTTCTCCTTCTTTGTTTCTTTTTATTCTAATTTCTTAGTGTCTAGAATTTTACTTTTACCAGTAAGGTAGCAAACCAGACCGAATAAAATGACATAAATCTCAAGCTCATAGATTTTGAAAAAAATAAAATAACCATTAGAAGACCAACGGTGAAGCTTGCTACTTTGTAGAATTGATGTTTATTGTTCATGTTTTGATGAATTACTAGTTCAAGACTTAGTCTTGGACTTATTTTTTAAACAGTTTATAAACTGAAACAAACGCCAGTCCGAGACTAAGTCTCGAACTAGTGAGGTATTCTGAGAACCTTTTGTATGCTCTTTTATTTTATGAAAAAACAGTGCATACAAAATAGCTATACCACCAACTGCCGTTGATAGGACTTCTATCAAAATCATGAGCTTACTTCGATTTATTCTCATTGCGTGAATAGAAAGATTTGTATTCATTAAATGAACATCAACTTTCGGATATACGATGAATAAATAACTTCTTTTAACTAGCTGAAGGTATTGAAAATAAATAGCTTAGTCAATCATTAAACATCAATAAATAAAAAATTAAGTAAAAGCATATCCTTGGTCAATATCACATCACATGATTATTTCGTTATGTAAACCCTGTAAGGTATAGAGTCGTATAGATAAAGACTTGTTTTTACAACCTTTTCTCAACATCTTACATTCAAATATCCCAACCCGATGGTGCATTTTGTGAAAGGCATTTTCCAAAAACAAACTTATCTTGTAAATTGCACCAAATACCATAACGAAGACCGAAATGATCAAAATTCCAACAAATTCTAAAAAAGACGTCTATACTCACGCAGCCATTATTGTATGCCTATTAATGGTCTTATTTTTTGGATTTTTCTTTATTTACCTTCCTTGGAGTACCAATCACGGCGAAACGATTACTGTTCCTAGCTTGAAAGGCTTGACAATGGAGGAGGCCGAAGACCTATTGGATGAAAGAAATTTGGACTACGAAGTGACCGATAGTACTTTTACGCCAGGTAAAAAACCGCTTACGGTACTTTCTCAGTATCCGCTCGAAAACTCTAAGGTAAAACAAGGACGAAAAATTTATTTGACCATCAATACCGAAACGGCTCCAATGATTAAGCTTCCAAAACTGACCGAAATGTCAGTGCGAAGTGCCGAACAACAGTTGTTGATTGCTGGTTTGCTCAAACCTTCACTTGAATACCAAAACGATATTCGTGAAAATGAGGTACTCGAAGTAAAATATCAAGGTACGAAAATTGATGCTGGAACGTTAATTGCAAAAGGTTCGAAGGTTACGCTCATCGTGGGCAATGGCACAGGTAATGTCGAGTTAGAGATTCCTTGTTTAATAGGCAAACCGCTCGATGAAGCTATTATCATAATTTCTGGTTCTGGTTTACAAAAAGGAACCGTTATTTATGACCCAGATTCTACCGAACCAGCAGGCACAGTGATTCGTCAAAATCCTGCTTGTGAAGATGGCAAAATTAAAGCTGGCGAAATGATTGACCTTTGGGTAGCGGGTAATCCTCCGTCAGGAGAATAATCCGAACAATAGGTATTTAATAAAGTTCAAATGAAAAACATTTCTTCTTACACTTTTATAGGTTCTAAGAAGCCTTTCTGCGGAAAGGGTAAAAAAGGGTGGTTAATTTTTTTACCACTCTTTTTTATTGCTCAATTCCGTACCTTGGCTCAAATACAAACGATTCCACTTGGCACTCCTGTTACACCTAGTGCTGCAAGAGTAGCTGCTACCAACGCAGTGAAGCTCCCATTCTTTGACGATTTTTCGTTTGGACTCAAACTCAATACCAATAATTGGCTGAGTTCGGGAGGTACTTTGGTCAACAATGATTATGCGACAAATCATCCTACCATCAATATGCTTACTTTTGATGGACTCAAAGCAGATGGTACGCCTTATAATTTTGTCAATAGTTTGGCTGAAGGACCTACCGATACCCTTACGTCTCAAGTATTGGATTTGTCCAATTATTTGCCTGCTGATTCTCTGTATTTGAGTTTCTTCTGGCAAAATAGCTCTTTGGGTGATAAGCCCAATACCAATGATTCTTTGAGAGTACAGTTTTTAACCAATGGTGGTATTTGGCAAACGGTCTGGGTCATGAAAGGAGATCAAGAAGTAGCCAATTTCCAACAAGTATTGATTCCGATTCGAGCACGCAATTTGTATTTTCATAATCAATTTCAGTTTAGATTTCAAAGTTTTGGTCGCCAGTCTGGACAGTTTGATATTTGGAATATCGACTATATTTATTTGAATACTAAGCGAAATCAAAACGATAAATACTATGCGGATTTGGCGGTAAGACGAAATATGCCATCGTTGCTCAAACGTTACCGAGCCATGCCCGTAAGGCAGTTTATGCGTCGCCCAACACAGGAGCTAAATGATTCCTTGAGTACAGATGTCGTGTATTTGAACCAAACGGCGGTCAACAACTTTTTTGATTATGATTTTACGGTAAAAGATTTACTGACCAATACAACGCTACAAAAATCTGCTCAGACCAATGTGGTGATTAGTCCTAATCTAGCGGGTTTATCCAGTGTGAAAATTGCACAAAAACTAGCTACAACCTTAAGCCAACTAAGTAATGACAAATACAGTTTACAAAGTACATTTGCGCTAAAAACTACCGACGACGGTGTTATTATCAATAGAAAGCAAAATGATACCATTCGTATAACAACGGAGTTTTCGGACTATTATGCCTATGACGACGGTACAGCCGAGGCGGGAGCGTATTTAGGTAAAGGCTTTGGACGCATAGCCGCGCAGTTTACCAATAATTCCAATGATGTGGTTTCGGGTGTTCGTATCAATCTCTTACCTATGTTGACCAATCTTGAGGGTAATGCAATCACGATTCAGATTATGGAAAATGACAAAGGAAAACCCGGTAATGTGATTCGTTCATTGTATAGCAAAGTATCGTATAGCAAAGTTGTGAATGGCTTTATTGAATATACTTTTGACCCCGTTGCCGTAAAAGATACTTTCTATATTGGTGTTTTACAGTATACCGATGGTGAACCTTTGGTTATTGGTTTAGATAAAAACTCTTCACAGTTTTCTTCAAAATATTTTTATAATTTGGGTACGCAATGGGTAAATCTTGCCACCCAAACCAATAATGCCGACTTTAAAGCCGCAAATGGCGCTTTGATGATGCGACCAATCATGGGGGGAACGGTGAAGGACGTTATTTTAGGAACAGAAAAAGATATTCAAGACCAACAATTGGTGGTATTCCCCAATCCTGCAAAGGATTATGTTTCATGGAACGATCCAACTTTACGCAATATCGAACTTATCGATTTTCAGGGTCAAAGTATTTTGAAACAAAGAGTTTCCGAAAGCAGAGTTTCAGTCGAAAATCTTAATTCGGGCATATATTTATTGTTACTCTCAGACGAACGTAATACATTTGTTCGCAAAATCAGTATCGTTCGTTAAATGGTGACCTCAACGAAGTAAACAGAATAAAACATGGATATTACAGTAGAAGAATTAAAACAACGCCTAGATGCTGGCGAAGAATTCAACTTTCTTGATGTAAGAGAAGAATACGAATACGAAGAAGATAACTTGGGCGCTTTGTTGATTCCAGTAGGTGAATTGCCAGACCGTTTGTATGAAATCCAAGGCTGGAAAGATCAAGAAGTAGTGGTTCACTGTCGCTCTGGCGCGCGTTCAGGACGTGCAAAAGCGTTTTTAGAAACCCAAGGATTTACGAATGTCAGAAACGTATTGGGCGGAATCATGGCATATAACGAATTAGACTAGTTGTTGAAAAGACATGAATTAAAATGGTTCGGGCGAAAGTCTGAACCATTTTAATTTTGATGAAATAAAATACGATTAATTAGGCTACTAATTGGACGAGTTTCTTGAGTGTAGAATAGATTTTTCTTTTATTCGAATGCCGATAACTGACCGCCCAAAGCCCCACTATTATGATTGATATTTCAGCAGAAGAATTTAAAAATCGACTTCCCGAGCTTCAAATCGTAGATATTCGTACCGAAGCAGAGGTGCTAGATTTTGATTTGGGTGGATTGCATTTACCCTTTGATGAACTATTAGAAAAGCTTGATATGATAGATTTTTTGAAAAATCAGGAATTTGTCATCATTTGCTACACAGGACTTCAAAGTAAAGTAGCAGCTACAATCCTCAGAAAAAGAGGCTTCGAAGAGGTACGCAATCTCACAGGTGGTATAGAGGCGTTTCTGAGTCTTTAATCCATTTAGAAATTAAAAATTGACTCGCAGAGCAAGTGCTATTTAATTTTTAAACTCAAAACACATCATTCTTAACTCAGTACTCCTAACTTATTCTTAGAAAAGTTTTAAATTTGGGTTTCAGATACACAACGAATTCCATTTAAACAATAATCCAATAAACCGAATGTTAGCATATATAGATTGGTTCACAAGTTCTGATATTTTCACATTTCCCGAATCTTTACCTTTAATAGGTGGCTTACCTGTGCGATGGTATGGTGTGATGTTTGCCACAGCTTTTTTATTAGGCTATCAAGTTATTTCATATTTTTTCAAAAAAGAAGGTCGCCCACTCGAACAAGCCGATGAGTTATTGCTGTATGCAATGATCGCCACTGTGCTTGGCGCTCGAATGGGACATTATTTCTTTTATGAATATCCAACTTTATTGAGTAACCCCGGTCATTTCTTCTGGTCAATGATTCGTCCACCTTATGCAGGTTTGGCTAGTCATGGGGCTGCTATAGGCTTATTTTTAGCCTTCTATTTGTATGTTCGCAAGCACAAAGATATTAGCTATTTGTACGTAACTGACCGTGTTGTACCTACAGTTGCCTTGGGTGGAGCTTGTATTCGTATTGGTAATTTGATGAATTCTGAAATTGTAGGTAAAGAAACTGATGTGCCTTGGGCATTCAAATTTTACAATGACCCCTCTCTCAATCACGACTATTTTGCGGTAGTGCCTCGTCACCCAGCGCAATTATATGAAGCACTTTCTTGTATTGTCTTATTTGTTATCCTTTTTATGATTTGGAATAAAAAGAAAGAAAAAACACAAGAAGGCTTAATGACGGGAGTGTTCATGGTAGTCTTGTTTGTTCTTCGTTTCTTGTATGAGTTCCTTAAAGAAAACCAAGTTAGTTTCGAAGATAACATGAGTTTTAATATGGGACAATGGTTGAGTATTCCAGCTATTTTGTTTGGACTAGGAGTACTTTGGTATTCGTTTAAGAATAAGAAGGCTGTTTAGGAGAAAAGGCACAAAGTAGCAAAGGCACAGAGGGACAAAGGGTGAATTGAGGCACAAAGTGATAAAGGCACAAAGGCACAAAGTGCGAATTGAGGCACAAAGTGGAATTATTCAAAATCTTCACTTTGTGCCTATGTGCCTTTGTGCCTGTTCCCTCTTCGCCCTTTGTGCCTGTTCCCTCTTCACACCTGTTCACTTTTTTGTGACATTTATTTGATTTTTGCGTAACATAAGTGCTTGATTTATCAGTAGATAAATTGTAAATTGATTGAAAATAACTTCAACTTATCACCCAAACACAAATCACTCATGGAAAATAATCAAACTGAACCTACTCCAAAAGGACAAATTGAAGAATTAAAAGATGCAGCTGTAGACAAAATTGAGGACTTAGCTGCAACAGCAGGTGAGAAAATCAAAGAAGTTACAGGAGTAGATGTAAAAGCAAAAGCTGAAGAATTAGCGTCTGAAGCAGGTGCAAAACTCGAGGAACTTGCAGATGCAGCAGATGATAAAATTGAAGAAGTATCAGCAGTAGTTTCAGAAAAAATTGATGCTGTCGAAGATAAAATTGAAGAACTAATTGGTGGTGACTTAGGCGAAAAAGCGGAAGAGTTAAAAGCCCAAGCCGAAGAAAAACTAGAGGATATTCAAGAAGCTGCCGCTGAAAAAGTTGAAGAAGCAAAAGAAGCTGCTTCTGGCTTGTGGTCAAAAATTAAAGGAGCGTTTGGAGGAAATTAATCATTTGTCGTTCCAAGATTTGGAATGAATATCAGTATCCAAATATTCATCAAAAAAAGCGGTCGAAAAGTAATTTTCGACCGCTTTTTTTGAATACTGAAAAAATATCACTCATTCACTAAATCATAACTCATTATGTCTATTGTGGATAAACACTGTCTGTTTTGAGCTTTACAATACTTCCTGTTTTTAGAATACGTTTGGCTCTCAAATATCTTTTGACATTGTATTCGTCGAAATTAGGTGCCGAATTACTCACGCTTCCTATGCGTACTTTGTCGGAGGCATGGATAAACTGATTATTTCCAATCCACATGCCTACATGCACCACACGTTCAGAACCATCTTCTCGTTTTTCACCAAAGAATAGCAAATCTCCTTCTTTCAAATTGCTCCAAACCCCTGATTTATCAATCGTTTCTCCTACCATTACTTGCTGCGATGCATCACGTGGTAATAAGATGCCATTTAGGAAATAGATAGTTTTGGTAAAACCACTACAGTCAACACCTTTAAACGAAGTACCTCCCCACAAATAAGGCACACCCATCAAACGCTTGGATGTATTTACCAAGGCGTCTTCGGTGGCAGTGGTTGTGCTCACCCAATGCTTGACTAAATCCGCTTCTTTCGTAGATATGTATCCCAAACGATTATCGGGTAATACTACTTCGTAATAGCCATTTTTCTCTGCTTTCAATTCTGTCACACAACCAGCTACAATATCCGAAACGGGTAAGGAGTTGCCATTTGCTTCGCTGTAAACAGTGCCAAATGAGTTGGTATAAATCACTTTACTTTTTTCTTTCCAAGTAGTCAACTGTTCGGTAGTAATGGTAGTTATAGCGCCACGGTCAACCCATGCAATATAGTGATCGGGTGTTTGTACCAAAAGCCAACCATTATCCTCTCTATCCAAAATACGCACTGGTGTACCCATCAAGGCTTGCGATGCCATTTCGCCCGAATGACGCGGACTGTATCTAAGATTACAAACAGAAACCTCCACCAAGCCCCATACTTTTTCGCCCAACTCTACAGCAGGAAGTGTACGAATTTGATCAACAATTTCGAGTTTTTCATTTTTTAGTCTTTCTAATAAAAAGCTTTTAGCACCAATAAGATTGGTCTTTCCCGTCAAAATCAATTGGTTTTTTTGACGATAAGCATCTATTTGAAAAATAGCAGTTCTTTTATCGGGAGCAAAGCGGTGACTGAATTGATCAATGACTTGTGTAATAGAAGAGTCGGCCTTTGTACGTTTTGCATTATTGTTTTTTCCTGGGTTTAACCACGTTGAGCCTAACAGCACAACCCAAGAAAATAGAATTAGTAATAGCTTCATAATAAAAATTAGGGTTTAAGACGCCCTCTTCAACCCACAAAAACTATGCCGAGCAAAGACTTATTTATCATACTGAAACTTAAACTTGCTCAAGTTGGGAAGGTGTTTTTTAGGTCTATTGGACTCGTATTGATATACAAGCTCTCCTAAGTTTTTCATAAAAGGGAAACCAATGGTATCGTAGTCATACTTGCTATCGTTGAAAATTTGGTCTTCATTGCATAAAATCACAGCTGATAACATAAACTCGATTCCTTTTTCAAAATCAACGATATAGGCATTGTCTAACAAAAAGCCATAAGCATCGCCTACTTTGTTGAAAATGCGAATATTGGGATTAATCACAGCATCTTTTTGTCCTCCATACATCAGAAATTTACAATATGCTGGCCAGTAATCAGGGAGACTGTAGGTAGGATATTTGCTTTCAGTCGGCATTTGAGACATATATTTATGTAAAAACTGATAATCTTCAGAAGCCAAATCAAAGCGTTGTTCTTTGGGAACAGCATTGGGGAAAATAATCGAGCGTAATAGCTGTTGTTGTTCGATTAAAGGGAAAAAGTTCTTTTGAGTAAAATCAAAAGGCTCATTTATCGTAGCATCTCCTTTAATGTATCCTTTTCCCAATTTGATAGGTTCAACTGGAAAATATTCCTTCGATGCGGTAATCATTGGCTGTTCATAAACCACTTGACCATTTTCTTTGAAGCTAATAGGATTAGTTCTTTTATTCTGCTCAACACTCATACCAACCTCCAAGCGATGGACAATTCGGGTATCTTTCAAGCCTTTTGTTCGTAAACGATCATTAAATCCCTCTTGTCCCATAAATTCATATAGGCGATTGAAGGCATCATTATCCGATACCATTAAGATTTTTTTGGCATAATGAGCTACCGAAGCCATGCCATTGGCAGAAGTGCTATCTCCTGTCACAGGGGTATGACGTTCGTATTCAGCACCCGTAAACATGGGAGTATCTTTGCTAAGCCCTTTTTTGTTGAGCTGATTGATTTTTTCTAAAGCCAATACACAGGCAGGAAGTTTTACCGTACTAGCAGGATAAAAATATTCTTGAGGATTTAGCCTAAAGCCATAAGTCCTGAAGCTCGGACGGTTTAGGACATCTCTATCTATTTGGGTGTAGACAATTTGAACCCGAAGTCTATCAGCATTATCAAGAATAAATTGAAATTTTTCTGGTTGAGATTTCATCAACTCAGGTAGTAACTGAAAATCTATTTTTTGAGCATAAAGCTGTGTTGACATTGCCAAGATTGTCAAGAAGATTATAAGTGTTCTTTTCATCTGTTCAAATGGTTCAAATATCAATTGAGAGTGCAAGCAGTATTTAGTTATGGTCATAGAGGTGTACAAAAGAGTTATCCTAAGTCATGAGCTCGTAGCAGCAATCATGAATCTTTTATACACCTCCATATAGTGTTTTACAATTTTTCCCGATAATACAGTTTTCTTTTGAAATCCTTATCCTGTTATTTTAGCAAATTGGTTGCACAATTGAGCTAAATACAAAAGTTCGTCCTCATTGTGCATCGCACTAATCACCAAACGGCTCACGGGTTTGTCATGTACCGTAGGATAAGGGAAGCAAGATGTCATGACTCCATGGTTTTTCAAAAAGTCGTGTAATCCTTCTCGGTGGGTACAAAAGGCAGGGTAATTTTTGATAGTATCCAAGTAATCTACTTCAAGGTTTTCTGTAAAATATTGGATATTCTTTTGGAGCTTTTCTTTTTGCTCATAATACAATCCTGTACTAAGCATAAAGGCATCCAATAGGGCAGGCATCATGGGTGAGGCTCCCGCAAACATAGGCGTGTGGCGGAGATGATTGATAATTTCGGGTTTACCCAAAATCACACCACCAGTCATACCCATAGCCTTGTTAAGCGAGCCTGTCACAATTAAATGAATATTATCGTTAAAGTCTGGTTCAAAACCCAAAAAGTCCGCTACATGTTGAATACCCAAGCTATGCGAAGCATCAATTACAACGACGATTTCTTTATTTTTGGGTAAAGTTTTAATCCAACTAAAATCAAAGTCTTCGACATACGGCGAGCCTACTGAGTCAGAACAAATTACAATTTTTTCAGCAAGATTTTTCGAAATATTTTCTGAAATCGTACTCGCCCATTCTTCATAAGAATCAATTGGCAAGTGCTTGTGGTGTGGCCAAAGAGCAGGGTGTGTTTTGGGTGCTATTTCAACATGATATTCCAAGCTTTGATAATACGATACCGTCACCTGTCCCGCCGACATACCCGAAGCAACCGTCAATGCGGCAGGTGCACCAAAAAATTGGGCTAAAGCTTGCTCGGCCTCTTCGTAGATAGAAAGACGAACATTATTGTTTCTTGAACTTCCCCACGAACTTCCCCACTGAACCAAAGATTCAATCAGATTTCGTTTGAAAGTAGGATGCTGTGCAATTCCCAAATAGGCCGTACCACTAAACCAATAATAATCTTGGTCTATCGTTTGGAGCGTATTACTTGGTATTTTGGATGAATAAAAAATCATGATTTTACTTTGGATAAAACGTAATTAAGAGAGTGTTTACAAGTCAACTTTATAATACGAATATGTTTAAATTTTATAAATTATTACTAATGAGAAAGTTTGTAATTGTTTTTCGAAATCCTACTGTTTGAGCCGCAGGCGAGGTGGTTCGCCACTCCGATTAGAATTTCTTGACTTTCTTTTGCGGCCGCCGCGCGGTTACTTTTCTTGTGTTAGACGGGCACGCCTAGTGAAGAAAAGTAAGGTGTGGCGAAGAGAAAATTTGTTTTTCTGATACGTGCCAAATAAAATTTTTACACATACTCTAAGAATTTGGAACATGTACGTTTAATTTTTATAGCCTATTGCTCAAAGCATTAAAGCTTAATGCAGCCAAAATCATTTTAAATTGGCGCCAGTTCCATTTTCATTAGCATAAATCACTTTACCATAATCAATGACAACTCCTGTTGAGATTTGATCATCAACCAACAAGATGCCGTCCATATCAACATAATCCAATAATGGCAACAGCTGAGCAATAGCCGAGCAACCTACATTCGATTCGGTCATACAGCCTACCATCACTTTCAAACCCAACTTTTTGGCATGAGCAATCATACGCAGGGCAGGAGTGAGACCACCGCATTTCATCAACTTAATATTTACACCATGAAAAAAGCCATAACATCTCGCAACGTCTTCTTCTACAATACAACTTTCGTCAGCAATAATCGGGAGTACTGATTCTGCAAATACCTTTTTCATTCCTTCCCAGTTATCTGCTTTCATCTGTTGTTCGATAAACTCAACACCCAAATCCTTTAAGGCAATCGCATTTTGAATCGTCTCTTCTACGCTCCACGCCGTATTGGCGTCTACTCTAAACACTGCGTCTGTATGCTTGCGCAACTCTTGTACAATCTTGATATCTTCTTTGGTGCCTAATTTGATTTTATATAATGGGAAAGGCACTTCTTGCATTTTGTCCACC
Source organism: Flectobacillus sp. BAB-3569 (assembly GCF_002270355.1). Classification (GTDB taxonomy): domain Bacteria; phylum Bacteroidota; class Bacteroidia; order Cytophagales; family Spirosomataceae; genus Flectobacillus; species Flectobacillus roseus. The sequence continues at coordinate 54,069 of NZ_NJFZ01000029.1, forward strand.
ATTTTCTCCAAAGTATCAATACCTATAGTATAGTCGGTAATAGGATTATTGCTAGGGTCTAGTCCCCAGGCTTTGTATAGAGGCAACCCTTTTTTCTTTGCCCAAAGGTCATTAGCCGCAATATCCAAAGCACATAATGCAAAAGGATGTTCATCCTTTAAATAAGGAAATACATCTTCCCAAAATTGTTTTGGGTCTTGCAAATCATAGCTCTCAACAAAGTCTCTCACTGATTCCAATTGAGCAGTCATTTTTTCCATAGTCACGCCATAATATGGCGTTTCTGTAGCCTCACCAAATCCTCTAAAATCGCCATCTTGTAGTTCGACAATCAAAGTTGGTTGTATATCTCTCGACTCATGAGTGATAGTAAATGTATGTTTTAGGGGTAATTGGAAAGTGTGAAGTACTAGTTTCATAATCAAAAAATTGGGTTGAATGAAGTATGTTATATCTTAAAGTACAAGAGCAATAAGCGCAGTAGCCTATTGCTCTTATGAGAAAAATTCAATTTAACGAAAACGTACGAAATTTACTATTTCTCCAATTTCAAAATGAGATTTTTCAGACGACAGTTCTACAAATCCATCACAGTTGGTCAAATTGGCAAAGTCTGCCGAGCCACTGCCCTCAAACGGAATAGCCAACATTTTCCCATTTTCAAAATATACCTGTGCTGGTGCAAAATACGTAAGCGCTGGCTTGAAAAACACCTCTTTTGCCAAACTCACTTGCTCTACTCTAGGTTTTTGCTGTGCAATTACGGGTAAAGCATATTTACAAAAGCACAAGAAAGTAGAAACAGGATTGCCTGGAAGAGCAAAAACCAATTTTGTGCCTTCGCTATGTTCAATATCCTTTACTCCAAACCAAAATGGTTTTCCTGGCTTTTGGGCTACTTTATGAAAACATTTTTTTACACCTAATTGAGCTAGTATCTCAGGAACATAATCTTTCTTTCCTGCTGAAACACCACCGCTTAGCAAAATGACGTCATGCTCTTCTAAAATTTGAGTTAGCTTTTCTGTTAATACATCAGGGTCGTCGGTCAAATGAAACAATTGCGCTTCGATGTTCCAAGTTTGTAAAGCCGCTGCCAACATATAAGAGTTTGACATACGAATTTGATGGCTTTCGGGCTTTACCGAAATATCTACTAATTCGTCACCCGTCGAAATCACCGCCACTTTAGGCGATGCTACTACCTGTACCTCTTGCTTACCGACTGATGCCATTACGGCAATTTCGGCTGGACTAATTCTGATACCTGCTTCTAATAGCGTTTGTCCAGCGATTTTGTCAGAACCTTGTCGGTGTACATTTTGCCCACGAGTAATTTCTTCAAATGGAGTCGTAATTTTAGCTACTTTTTTCCCCTCTATTTCTTCTATAAGGATGTCCTCATACCGTACCACCGTATCGCAACCCAAAGGCAAAATGGCTCCTGTCATGATTTCGATACAAGCCTGAGTATTTTGAAGCTGTTTTTGTGTTTCACCAGCAAACTGAATTTGCTCGACCAAGATTGCTGCTGGATTAATACCTTCAAAAGCAAAAGCAATACCATCCATCGCTACCCGATTAAAAGGAGGGAAGTCTCGGTCAGCCGTAATGCTTTCGGCTAATATTCTGCCTCTTGAACTCAGTAACGCTACTTTTTCGTTTTGCTGAGGAAATGTATATTGTTGAATAATCTGGTAAGCCTCTTGTGATGTTATCATAACTTTGAGAACGTTTTTAGCTTTTTTTCTTTTTATGATAAAACTTGAAAAGACAAATTTCTACAATTTACCTCACCTTTTGCGGAGGCGTCCTGTATTTTTGTAAAAAACATAGCGCAATGACTCAAGAACAATCAGAAAATAAAGACTTTTCACATTTAGATACTCAGCATAACCCTTCTATGGTGGATGTTTCGGGCAAAACTATTACCAAACGTACCGCAACGGCCAGAAGTATTATAGCGCTCACGCCCGAAATTGTGGCGCAATTTGTCAATGGCGATATTCAAACTAAAAAAGGGGCGGTTTTTCAGACAGCTATTATTGCTGGTACAATGGGAGCAAAAAAGACATCAGATTTAATTCCTCTATGTCATCCACTAGGATTGGATTCATGTAAATTCAATATCGAATTACAAGGCAACGAGGTGATCATTGATTGCACATGCTCATTAACTGCCAAAACTGGTGTCGAAATGGAAGCTCTTACAGGTGCAACCATTGCCGCATTGACCGTATATGATATGTGTAAAGCTTTTTCCCATGATTTAGTGATTAAAGAAACCAAACTCTTGTCAAAAACTGGAGGGAAAAGCGATTATAAAGCCTAATGAATGGATTGATACTTTCGGGAGGACAAAGTTCTCGTATGGGTCGTGAAAAACGATTGATTCAATATCATGGGAAAACTCAAGAGGCTTATCTGTTTGAGTTATTAGGGAAGTTTTGTGAAAAAGTCTTTGTTTCATTGAATACCAACCAGCATAGCGACTATCCTTATATATATGATGCCTATCATGAATTGAATAGTCCATTGGTGGGTATTCTTTCTGCTTTTCAGCACGAGCCCGAACAAGCTTGGCTGGTGGTGGCATGTGACATGCCTTTTGTTACTCATGAAACGATTCAATATCTGATTGAGGCTAGAGATATATCTCAAAAAGCTACAGCTTTTCAAAATCCTGATGAGTTTTTTCCTGAACCACTCATTACCATATATGAACCGAGTATTTTTTCAGACTTATTACAGGCCTATGAGCAAGGAAGAAAATCGGCTATGCGAGTATTATCTCAGCAACCGATTAAGTTGATTCAGGCTCCTAATCCACAAATGCTAAAAAGCATTAATACGCCAGCAGAATATGAGGAGGCTATCAGGAAGTAATAGTCTAGATTAATTCCTCATGACAAAATGAAAACATTTTTGCCTAATGCCAATGGCTGACGGCTTAAAGCGCTTTAATTATACATCCGAAATCCGCATTCGAATTTATGTCATCTCATCATATTATACGTGACGAACAAGAACCTGCCTTAATTATTGCTAACGGCGAAGCTTGTAGTCAAGAGTTACTTGGACAGTTGCTGGAATGGTCACCACTTATTGTCGTACTTGATTCTGCCATTCACCGAGTTCTTGAATTAGGAATAAAAGTAGACGTATTGCTCGGTGATTTTGATCGCGAGTTAGATACTGACGCCATTCGTTCTGCCCAGTATCCGATTGAAATCGTCCACACGCCCGATCAAGAAAAGCATGATTTAGAAAAAGCTTTTGAATATTTGATTGCACGAGGTTTTCCTGCCGCCAATGTCGTATGGGCCACTGGTCGCCGTGCCGATCATACGATGACGAATATTACGAACGTTGTCCGCTTTAGAGATCAGCTCAAAATTGTCATGATTGATGATTACTCTAAAATATATCTCTTGCCCTATCAATTTGAGAAGTGGTATACAAAAGGTACACCTATCTCTTTGATTCCAATAGGTGATGTACAAGGTATTCAAACATCAGGCTTAAAGTATAATCTATTTGATGAATCGCTTACCTTAGGCTATCGAACAGGTTCAAGTAACGAAGCCGAACAAGATGGATTCGTAAAGATCTCCTATAAAAAAGGGGATTTACTGATGATGGAGTGTACGGATTAAAAAAGGCTTTAAGATAAAACCATCCTAAAGCCCATTGCTTATACAAATTAAGATCTAAACTGATCATCATTACTAGTCCTTCTTTTGAAGGAATACAAAACACCTGAAGCCAAAATGGCCAAAACAATAACATAAAGTGTTCTCATAGCATTAACTGGTTATTTCAGATGCACTAATAGTACATCGGAGGTGTTACAAATAGTTATGGTGAATTGTCAGAAAATTAACGAGTAGTAGCTAGGGATATTTTATGTTTATTACTAAATATTACAATATAAATACGTAAAAGTCAATAGTTTAGATTGCTATCGCAGGAATTTTATTTTGTGGTAAATCAAATTAGTGATAAGTGCTTGAGTTTGATTAAGTATTTTCACTTATTGCAGTAGGTAAGTCCATAAAATTATACATTCCTTATTCTTTTCTTATAAACTCATACAGTTGAATAATCACAAGGATTTGTTGCGGATAAAGTCTAACTTTGCGGAAAATTTGGAATCTATAGAAACACAAACGGTCTTTCACTGTTTGCTCATAATTACTTAAGCACAAAATGCACAAGAATTTTATTGAAGAATTGCGTTGGAGAGGTATGCTCCACGACATGATGCCCGGAACAGAAGAACAACTTACAAAAGAAATGACAACCGCTTATATCGGTTTCGATCCAACGGCATCTTCTTTACATATTGGTAATCTCGCTACAATCATGTTATTGAAACACTTCCAGCTTTGCGGTCACAAACCGATTGCTTTGGTGGGCGGTGCAACTGGTATGATTGGCGATCCTTCGTTCAAAGCAGCAGAACGCTCTTTCTTATCTGAAGAAACTTTGCGTTTCAACCAAGAGGGAATCCGTAAGCAATTATCTAAATTCTTAGATTTTGATTGTGGCGACAACTCTGCCGAATTAGTAAATAACTATGATTGGTTCAAGAATTTCTCTTTTCTAGAGTTTTTGAGAGAAGCAGGAAAATATCTTAGCGTAAATTATATGATGTCGAAAGACTCTGTAAAGAAACGTTTAGAAACAGGTATTTCATTTACAGAGTTCTCTTACCAGTTATTACAAGGATACGATTTCTATTGGTTATACAAAAATAATGGTGTTCGTCTCCAAATGGGTGGTTCTGACCAATGGGGTAACATTACAACAGGTACAGAAATCATTCGTAGAAAAGAAGGTGGTTCTGAAGAAGTAGAATTTAATAGAGCTTTTGCCTTAACTACACCGCTTGTAACCAAAGCAGATGGTACCAAGTTTGGTAAATCAGAATCAGGAAACGTTTGGCTCGATGCAAGCATGACAAGTCCTTACGAATTCTACCAATTTTGGTTAAATGCTGCCGATGCCGATAGTCACCGCCTATTGAGAGTATTTACATTACTTTCACGTGAAGAAATCACTGCTATCGAAGAAGAACACGCTGCTGCACCACACTTGCGTATTATGCAAAAAGCTTTGGCAAAAGACGTGACTTGCCGTGTTCACTCTGAAGAAGCTTATAATATAGCAGTAAAGGCTTCAGAAATTCTTTATGGAAAAGGGACAGTCGATGCTTTACAAGGAATGAGCGATCAGGATATTCTTTCTGTATTTGCAGGCGTGCCTCAAACAATCATCACACGTGGAGATTACGAGGCTTGTACCAACATTACAGATTTAGTATCAACTGTAACCAATGGAGAGGTATATGCTTCAAAAGGAGAAGCTCGTCGTGCTATTCAAGGAAATGCTTTAAGTGTAAACAAGTCAAAAGTGTCAGATCCTAATCATCCGATTGATTTTACTTTGCTTAATAATAAGTATCTATTATTAGGAAAAGGTAAAAAGAATCACCTTTTGATTGTTGAATAAAAGAAATATCAATAAAATGAATCCTCAGCTTTAATAAAGTTGAGGATTTTTTATAACTATTTTGTTAATTAATTGCACAAAGTGTTTCAGATCTAGAAATGTTGAATAGTTTTGCTAGAAAATTATGTTATTTACTTCTTTTGTTATCAGCGACTTACAAAAAACTTTTAAAAATAGTTCAAAAAAGGTTTGGATAGTATGGAATAAAGTGGGAATTTTGCACTCCCAAACGACGGGAAAGGAGTTGTAGCGAAGAAGATAGGATGTGAATTTCGAAAATAAATTTCAAAAATATTTTCAAAAATATTTGGAAGTTAAAAATAAAGCTACTAATTTTGCACTCCCAAACAACGGGAAGCGGTTAAATCGAAAGGGATTTGACGACAATTTTTGAGATAATGTACTGACGATAAGTTGG
>NZ_NJFZ01000029.1:62500-64242 GCF_002270355.1 Flectobacillus sp. BAB-3569
GGGGAGCTGGTGAAACTCCCTTTGAATCAGCCGGCACCATCCGGTAAGGCTAAATACTAACAAGAGACCGATAGTGAACGAGTACTGTGAAGGAAAGGTGAAAAGTACCCCGAATAGGGGGGTGAAAAGACCCTGAAACCATACACTTACAAGCGGTCGGAGCAGCGCGATGCTGTGACGGCGTGCCTTTTGCATAATGACCCTACGAGTTACTCTTCCTGGCAAGATTAAGGATTGCAGATCTGGAGTCGGAGCGAAAGCGAGTCTGAAAAGGGCGTTTAGTCAGGGGGAGTAGACGCGAAACCTTGTGATCTACCCATGGCCAGGTTGAAGGTGTGGTAACACACACTGGAGGACCGAACGAGTTTACGTTGAAAAGTATTTCGATGAGCTGTGGGTAGGGGTGAAAGGCTAATCAAACTGGGAAATAGCTCGTACTCCCCGAAATGTTTTTAGGAACAGCGTCGTGGTTGAGTTTCATGCAGGTAAAGCTACCAATAGGACTAGGGGGAGTCAAATCCTACCAAATCCTGATGAACTCTGAATGGCATGAAATATACACGGCAGTGAGGGCCGGGGTGCTAAGGTCACGGTCCGAGAGGGAAAGAACCCAGACCAACAGTTAAGGTCCCAAAATCTATACTAAGTTGAACAAAGGAGGTCTGATTGCAGAGACAGCCAGGATGTTAGCTTGGAAGCAGCTATTCATTTAAAGAGTGCGTAACAGCTCACTGGTCGAGCGAGGCGGGCATCGATAATAAACGGGCATCAAGTATAGTACCGAAGCTTTGGATTATGTAGCGATACATACTGGTAGGGGAGCATTCTGATAGCGATGAAGGTGAATCGACAAGGTTTGCTGGAGTGATCAGAAAAGCAAATGTAGGGATAAGTAACGATAATGGGGGCGAGAAACCCCCACGCCGAAAAGTCAAGGATTCCTCAGCTATGCTAATCAACTGAGGGTTAGTCGGGGGCTAAGGGTCTAGCGAGAGCGACAATCTAATGCACATCAGGTTAATATTCCTGAACTTACTATTAGGGAAACACGATGACGGAGATTCGTGGTTGGCAGGTACTGACGGAATAGTGCCTCTGAGTGGAAGCCGCAAGGCAGATGCGAGTCAGCGAAGAAACTTCCAAGAAAAGTTGTGGATCATAACTTAATAGTAACCCGTACCGTAAACCGACACAGGTGACTGGGAAGAATATTCTAAGGCGCTCGAGTGAATCACGGCTAAGGAACTCGGCAAATTAACCCTGTAACTTCGGGATAAAGGGAGCCTACTCAGCGATGAGAGGCCGCAGAGAATTGGTCCAGGCGACTGTTTAACAAAAACACATGGCTTTGCAAAAACGAAAGTTGACGTATAAGGCCTGACACCTGCCCGGTGCTGGAAGGTTAAGAGGGGATGTTAGGGCAACCGAAGCATTGAATCGAAGCCCCAGTAAACGGCGGCCGTAACTATAACGGTCCTAAGGTAGCGAAATTCCTTGTCGGGTAAGTTCCGACCTGCACGAATGGTGTAACGATCTGGACACTGTCTCAGCCGTGAGCTCGGTGAAATTGTAGTAACGGTGAAGATGCCGTTTACCCGCAACGGGACGGAAAGACCCCATGAACCTTTACTATAGCTTAGCATTGAGTTCTGGTACTGGATGTGTAGGATAGGTGGGAGACTGTGAGATGGTGTCGCTAGGCATCATGGAGTCAACGTTGAAATACCACCCTTCTTGTACTG
>NZ_NJFZ01000076.1 GCF_002270355.1 Flectobacillus sp. BAB-3569
ACGTCGTTCATTTGGTAAGGATTAGTCCAAATGCCGGTAAGCTTATCAGATGGCTCGGAACTACGATTAACGATTTCTCGATATTATACACCAAGCGGACGTAGTATTCAAAACCGATATTTGTTGGGGCATGAAGAGGAATATGATAAAGACTATGACGACCGTATTAAACGTGGAGACTTTAAGATACGGGTAATTGAATGTCAAGAGTTTAGATACTTTTAGTTATCAGCTAAAGTGTATGTCACTGTGATACTTGATGTTCCAGAACGAATGTTTTGATACGCTGAAGCACTTGTAGTCGCAATGCTATACGTTAAATTACTACCATCTGTAGATCCTGTTCCTGTTGCACAACTTGTGATACCAGTAATAATGTCGGTAGCAGTTGTTCCCAACGAAGAGATTGTACTGCCTGTACCACCAGCTTGCAAATTGGTTGCACCAGGGTTTGCTGCGGTTACTGCGATAGTCAAACCAGCAACAGTTGCAGATGCCTGTACTGAAATTTTACGACCAGTTGCAGGAGCAGTCATAATAGAACTATACTGCAAATACAGAGAAGTATTATTAGTAGGTGCTACAATAGGATCACCAGCGGTACTTGGTGCGGTAAAGTCCATCGTGATATTTTTGCTGGCTGTAGGTGCAATTCTTAGCATGGTAACGGCAGGAATCGTAATACCTATGGTATGTGAGTCGGTTTGGCCAACGACTCGATTTAGAAAGCAGAAAGTACTAAGCGGATAAGAAGAAAACACGTTGTTTCATGGCTACTTGGTTTAAATTGTG